>DATMRF010000058.1:0-41240 GCA_035566435.1 Candidatus Acidiferrum sp. | reverse complement strand
TTCTACGGACTATCCGTTCGTTTCCAGTTGCTCTCCACCCCGTGTCGCCACGGAGCAGTTACTTTCAGCTTCCGGGCGGGAAGCTCCGCCGGGGAGGGACTCTCACCCTCTGTGCGCGCTCGCTCTCAAGCGCACTAGCCCAATGCTTTAGCACTGGGTGGGCTCGCCCGTCCGAGTTCCGTCCCGAAGGGACGGCTGAAACCGCCATCAATCCTGCGAATAAAACGGGTACGTCCGGCACCGAGTTAATCCCTGTTCACTTGCCACTGTTCGCCAGCTCGACAAAGTTCGTCAGCAACTGCAGCCCGACTTTTTGACTCTTCTCGGGATGGAACTGCGTCGCGTAGACGTTATCGCGCCACACTGCCGACGCGAAGGTTTCGCCGTAAGTCGTGCGCGTCGCAACGATCGACTGTTCGGTCGGCTTCGGAAAAAAGCTGTGGACAAAATATACGTAGCTTCCGGTGGCCACACCTCGAAGGAGCGGGCATTCGGATCGCACGATCTCAAGCTGGTTCCACCCGATCTGAGGCACCTTAAGTCCGTTCTGCTGCGCAAAGCGAACCACCTTCCCCCGGAAAATGCCGAGGCCGGCGGCGCAACTGTTGAACTCTTCGCTCTTTTCGAACAGCGCCTGGTAGCCGACACAAATGCCCAGGAAGGGCCGGCCCGATTCGATGAACGCGCGGGCGGCCTCAAGCAATCCCTGGCCCTTGAGCGCTTGCATGCAATCATCGAACGCTCCCACGCCCGGCAATACCGCGGCGTCAGCGTCCGCCATTTCCGCGGGCTCGCGCGCGATGCGCACGTCCGCACCGACCTTCAGCAGCGCCTTATGCACGCTGCGCAGGTTGCCGGAGCCGTAATCAAGCAAAGCTATCACCTGCACAGAGTAAAGTCGGTCCCGCACTCTGGCAATAAGCCCGTGGTGAGGTATAGTGATTCATGTCCACCAAGTTCTCCTTTGGAAAGCTGCAGCTCGACGTCTCCCTGAGTCCCGCGGCCGCAGCGAAGCGAGTTGACCCTGAAGCGCCGTTTTGTTTGGGGATTGTTGGTGATTTTAGCGGTCGGGCGGGCGAGCCAGGCCGGGAAGCAATCGCCCAACGACGCATCCGGCATCTTGATTCCGACAATTTCGAAAAAGAGCTGAGCCAGCTCGGCGCCAAATTGCGGCTGACTTTCGAGCAATCGCCGGGAATCGACCTGACGCTTTCCGGGCTGGAAGATTTCCATCCGGATAGGCTCCTAACGCAGGTCCCTCCGTTGGCGAAATTGTGTGAACAACGCCGGCGTCTGCTGGATCCCGCCACAGCGCCGGCCGCGGTTACCGAGATGCAGAGACTCTTCACCACGCCGTCACAGCCAGCCGCCGAAACGGCCGACACAGGCTCTCCAAGCTCCGAGTCCGAAACAGACACGCTCGCGCGTCTGCTCGGCGGCACGCCCACGAAATCGGCTCCGCGCGCCGGATCCCGGGGCGCAGTCGAGAGTCTCCTCCGAAGCGCGGTTGCTCCGAGCGTGGTGCCCGATGCCACGCCTCACCAAACCGCTTTGCTCTCAGTGATCGACCTTGAACTCAGCAAGCAGTTGCGAGCCGTCGTGCATCATCCACGATTCCAGGCGCTCGAAGCCGCGTGGCGCGGGCTTGACCTGCTCGTCCGCAACTTTGGCGCGGAAGAAAATCTTAAACTCTTCATCCTGGATATCTCGAAAGAGGAATTGCAGACCGACCTGCAAACCCAGGCGACGTTGGACGCAAGCGGCCTTTGGAAAGCGCTCAGGCGCCAGAGCGAAGACCGGCCCTGGGCCCTGTGGGTTGGGCTGTACGCGTTCGAAAACTCCGTTCCCGACATCGAAACCCTTGCCCGTCTGGCAAAGTTATCCGCTGGTGTTAGGGCTCCCTTGCTGACTGAAGCGAGCCCCCACCTGGTTGGGTGTGATTCCTTTGCCCTGCATCCAGATCCGGATGACTGGAACCGCGCCCTTGCTCCCGAGGTTAGCGAAGCCTGGGAGGCCCTCCGCGAGCTACCCGAAGCTGCTTATCTTGGGCTTGCACTGCCGCGATTTCTGTTCCGGCAGCCCTACGGCAAATCCAGCGATCCCATCGACACGTTTCCGTTTCAGGAACTCGACCCCGGCGCCTCCCACGAATCGTTCTTGTGGGGCAACCCAGCACTGGCGTGCACTTACCTGCTCGCCTCCGCGTTCCAAGCAGATGGATGGGACATGCAAACGAGCGGCTACGGCGAGCTCGGTGACTTGCCGGTGTACCAGTTCAAGGAAAACGGTGAAACCAAAGTAAAACCCTGCGCCGAAGCCTGGCTGAGCGACCGGGCAGACAAACGCCTCCTCGCAAACGGATTAATGCCGCTGCTGTCGATCAAGGGCCGAGATGCGGTGCGACTCCCGGCTCTTCAATCGCTTGCGGGAAAAGCCTTGCAGATTCGCTAAGAGTCCGTTCGAGAATTCCCTTTCTTTGTAGGAGACGACGTAAGGAGTCTCTGATCCTCTCCCAAACCGTGATTTGTACTGGAAGTTTGGGAGCCCCTACGTCGTCTCCTACAATTTGAACGAGCGGCTTCAGGCAAGTCGCGCCCCAACGCAAATACCTCGGACTTTGGTTAGGCTTCTCTGAAAGGTTAAACGACTCGGTTAAACGGTTACGTGCCTTGGCCTGGCCAATAAAATCACAGACTTGATTACAAGGCGGAAAAGGCTATGATGCGTTTGTGAAACCACTCGATTCCGCTCAACTGGAGAGGAGGGTCGTTTAATGCCACCTGCTGCTCGCATGGGCGATATGGTGCTCCAGGACGCGCCCCATTGTCATGCGCCGATACATCCCCCTGCCCCGTCACCTACCCCTGTGCCGCACCCGGCCTTGCCGTTAACTATCATCAAGGGCGAGCCGACGGTGTTGATTGGGAGCATGCCCGCGGCCCGGATGACTGACCAGACTGCGCCCTGCATGTTACCTGGATGCGTTCCTGGCGGTCCAGGCATGATCATGAAGGCCTCGGCGACCGTCCTGATCGGCAATATGCCTGCGGCTCGCGTCGGTGACATGACGATGCATGCCTCGTGCGTCGCTCCAATTCCTTCCCCGACGGGCAAAATCCTGCCCCCTGGCTGCCCGACCGTGATGATCGGGGGCTAAGGCAAGTGCGACGCGGCCACTTCGAGAAGCTGCAGCCTGTCTGCCCGGTTTGCCGCGCGGGAGGCGCAGAGACGGGTTCTGCGTTGAAACTGGCCCATGTTGCCCGCGAGGAAAACGGCCATATCATTGAAGGGGCCCTCCATTGCTCCAACCCCAACTGCCTGCGCGAATATCCCATCATCGACGGCATCCCGTTATTGGTGGCGAACATCCGGCAGTACATAACAGATAATATCTTGCCGATTTATGCTCGACGGGACCTGAGCGACTTCACCGAAGGCATGCTAGGCGATTGTTGCGGCCCAAACTCGGCCTTGGATCAATCGCGGCAACACCTGAGTTCGTATGTATGGGACCATTACGGGGAGTTTGATCTAACCCGACCCCACCAGGATCCAGTCGCCAGCTCCGCGGTTCAAAGCTTGAGCGAGGCCCTCCAATTGTCCGGTGCCGCCCCCGACGGCCCCGCGCTGGACTTTGGCTGCTCAGCCGGGCGCAGCTCGTTCGAACTCGCCGCCCGCGGGCAGCGTCTGGTCCTGGGCGTCGATCTGCATTTCCCCATGTTGCGCCTCGCTGGGGAGGTGCTTAGAAAGGAAATCGTTAGATACCCGCGCCGGCGCACTGGGCTGGTGTACGATTGGCGCGAGTTCCCGGTGCGGTTTCCGGGTTCCGAACAAGTCGATTTTTGGGCGTGCGATGCAACGGCTTTGCCGTTTCCATCGGGCGCATTTGCGCTGGCGGTCGGTTTAAACGTGCTGGACTGCGTTAGCAATCCGCGCGAGTTACTGGTATCGCTCAGCCAAGCACTGAAACCAGCAGGCAAAGTCTTGCTCACGTGCCCTTATGATTGGTCTCCAGGCGCAACCCCTTTGGAAAACTGGTTGGGCGGCCACTCGCAGCGTTCCCAGTTGGCAGGAGCGCCGGACGCCATTTTGCGCGCGATCCTCACACCCGGCGCTCACTCATGGAACGTGCCGGGCCTCAAGCTAATTGCCGAACGTGATCGCCTGCCCTGGAATGTGCGTCTGCACGACCGCAGCACGATGCGTTACGAAGCACACTTGCTCATCGCAGAACGCAGCGCGTGACGCCAGGGCGGTCTGCGAAAGGCCCGCAGTCGGGCGCGTAATCTTTAGCCCGGCACGTTTTTCCCACTGGCAATGGCCAGTCCGTTGGCGATGAACGGATGCTGCTGCTGAAACGTTTGAGCTTGCACGGCCGGAGGCACAACAGGTGGTGGGGCCTGAGGTGCAGCGGCGGCAAGTTGCGGGGCCTTAAGCGCTGGAGCAGCGAGGGTTGGCGCCTGCACGGCGGGCGCTGCGGCCGCGGGGGCCGCCATCGCTGGATTGGCCTTCATGGCCGCCGACATGAGAACCGCGCTGGTAACTGCATGCGGCGTCATACGAGGCGCTGCAGCCGCTCCCGCACCTGCCGGCGCCGCCCCCGCTGGGGGAGTCGGTTGTGACCACGCAGCGCCTTGCGCCGCCCATGCTCCCGGCCCGCTGTAATTGGTCTTGGCTGCCGCCGCGCCGGCGGCAGCCTGGTTAGCAGGCGTTGGCTGCTTGACCCAATCCTGCGCCGCCTTCAAAGCGTTTTGATCCGCCGGAGCCATCTTGTCGGAAACGCTTTGCGCGCTCTGGGACGCCCAATGCACCCCTTCGTGGTCCGGCATGCCGTGCGCCATGGTTTTGACCATGTCGTCGCCCAATTGCTTATTCTGCAAATTGCCCAAGTACTGAGAGGGGGTTTGCTGCGGGTTGGCATTCAGGACTTGCTGGGCCGCTGGGCTCGGACTCGATTGCGGCGCAATTTGGGTCGCGGTGGGTGCCTGGATTTTGGGCATTTGCGCCGGCACGGGCGGGTATGAACTCGGCTTGGGCGGAGGCGGCTGAGAGCTGAAAGGGTTTTTGAAGAGCGCCATAAAAGCCGGATGAATACTCTTCACACAATACCGAGCCGTTCGCAAATGAAAGTACACACCTTCAGATTGATAGTGCGTTCGCGAGTAAACGCACGCGGCCTAACATCGCCTACCGTCGCTTACAACCCCAGCATAGGTTCCCTGCGCAGGAAAAGATTCGGAAAAATGTTCTTGGTGCCGATAGGTGCCGATAAGTGCAGGTGGACGAAGGGAGGAAGAGGACGAGAACGAGGATGATTTTACTGGGAGGGGGATGGGGGGTGGTTTGGGGGTGTACAGCCGTCCCACCGTCCCAAGGCCGGTAAACACGGGCGATTCTCACTCTTGCAACCGTCCCAGACCGTCCCAGCCGTCCCAAGGGAACGGGGGCGACGAGGGCACAGGCTAGCCCGGAACGATTCGTATTTTCCCGGCCAAAGGGGTTAATTGAGGTTGACCCCTCCGAAATCTATGGATTTGTGCCGGTGGTGATCACCGCGGTTGGATTTGCACAAAATGAATTACTTCTGCGATCTGTGTTTCGGTGTATTGCCCGATTGGCGTCGGCTGAAAGCTGAACTTAGCCTTACTCAGACGCAAGACCTCGTCCACCGCCAAGTCACAGCCGCGCCGGATGCAGGTGGTCGCATGTGTACTCAAGTCCACCGCCATTTCTCTTCGGTCAAGCACCGGCCGCAGGTCGGGTATGATCCAATGCTGATCGACATATTTGACGAGGTCGATGACTTCCTTAATCCGTTCCCCGTGGGCATCCCGGAGCATGGTGGCGAATTGTTTGCGGGCATCTCCATCACCCAGTTTGGCGAGGCTAGACGTGAACGCGTCCTGGACTTCTGCCGGGAGCGTCCGACTTTGGAGTTGCCGCAGCGAGGCGATGGTGTTGGTAGTGTTGAGGCGGCCAAGGACTAATGGAATCTGCTTGCGAACGTACAGGTCGCGGCTGTGGTTCCAGATTTCCAGCAATTTGGTCTCGCGTCCCGCGGGCAGACGCTCATGGAGGCCGTTGACGGCTCCAGCGCGAACCTGCTCATTCGCATCACCAAGGGCTGAGATCAAGAGATCAGGCGCGGCCGCCCCCCCTACAGCCACGATGCAGTCCACCGCCAGCGAACGAACGAGTTCGTCGCTGTGTTTCAAATCCTCACTGAGAACTGGCAGGGCGATGGCCCCCACCTGAGCTGCCGAATCCACGGCGGCCCAGTCGTGTTTGAGAATCATGGTTTGAAGTTCTGCAGCATTCATTTTCTTGGGCTCCTGGTTGGTTGCCGTCGTTTGCGGGTGGCCGGCCTGCTGCGGAAGTGCAGTCCTGGCCGCTAGGAGGGCACACGCAAGAATCGGCAGGTAACGGTGCGAAATCATTAATACTTTACGTTGTTGGCCGCTTTCACCCGGTCCCGTGCCTTCCGCGTGTCACTGTCGGTTGGGTGCGTACCGAACTGTTTGATAGTAATGAAGCAGCCTCGATGGCCCTGGCCGTTGACGGTGCCATAGCCGATGTCATCGAACCGAATGTTCGGGTTGCTGGGGGCGACAGAAGGCAAGAGGTTGTGTGGATGCATCAATTGTCGGCGGGCGAAGGTGTCCGACAGCCCGGGAGCGTTAACTCCACCGGCGTGGCGCAGCGACATAAAATGACCGAGTTCGTGGGCCAAATCGTTCCCCAGTTCCTGCACGAGGTCAGCTCCGGTCGACGGCCGGGTGAAGGTCACATTACCGGCGGCATCGGCAAGACCGTCCGCCGCGACGACCACTCCGGGATTGGTCGAATTCTCGGTGGCCATGGTGTCCCGTGTAAGTCCGATGCCCAGAGCGCTGTCCATAAAGCGAACGAAGTAAACGTTGCAGGTGTTGTTAACGCGGTCTTTGGCCAGAATACTGGCGACCGAACTGACGCCCCCCAATGGCACACGCACGACACCGTCGTCCTGAGCAAAACCAAAATACTCGGTGGTTATAGTGGCCCCGATATTGAAACGGATGCCAGCAGGCTTCCAGACGGCTGAAACCACCTGGAAGAGCCGGGCCACATCGACGTTAGGAATCTGGCCGGTTCCCGGCGGTCCGGCAGCGCTGTGAATTCGGCAGAGATGTGGAGTTACGTTCAGGGTAAGAGGGCTAAACACGTGCGGTTCGAGCTCGGCAAGAACAGGACCTATAGGGGAGCCGAGGCGGACTTCGACCTTTTGACCTGTGGTGGTGTCCGCAATCGCCTTGATGCGAAGCAGGCCGTCCGGAAGCAAGGGGCCCTTGGCCGGGGAGACAAGCTGCAGTTGGGGGGCACTACTCTGGCCGAGCGTCACGTGCAGAGGCGCGGAGCCGTCAATGTCCTCAGCCACCACCTTGATCGTCACCTCGTCGCCTACAGTGATGCCGACCATTGCACCGCGAGTGTCGGTCGGGTTGAAACCGGTTGGCCGGGGCATTTCGAAGCCACGGTCATCCAAATCCGGGCTGTTGGCGACGGGAGCGCCGCTGACTGCCCGAGCGAAGCGGAGGGGCACCACAAACTGCGTGGTGTTTTGAACATGGAGTCGAACAGCCATGGCTTAAGCTCCGGCTTGATTGGTGAGTGCGGTTTGGGTCGGCGCGGTAACCACGCCTTCGAATTTGATGGCATTGTCGGCCTGAAAATTGAGGATTGAACGGTCGGTGCGGACGTTCATAGCCCCATCCACTCCGTTCTGATCGGCTCCCGTCGGCCCAAGTTGATAGCCCAACAGGCGAAGCCGCCGCTGTTGACCTAAAAGCGTAGAAACGTCCTCCGCCGCATCTCCACGAAGAGTAATCGTATATTCAGCCACCGCAGCGCCTGCGGACATCAGTTGCAGCGTCGCCTTCCCGCCGGTGATTTGCACCTGGATCTTCCCGTCCTCTCCGGTGCGCCCGATTTGAACGACCACCCCGCCCGCCACGACCTGGAAGTCCAAATCCTTGATACCGCGCTTATCAGTCCCGGGCTTCCCAGGTGATTTTTGGAAGACGATCTCAACCGTTTGAGAGTTAAGAGTATTGTGCGCATTTGACCCTCGCATGAGCCTGGAGACAAAATTGAAAAGATCATCCAGGTTCATTGTCCGAATACCTCTTTCAATTTATTTCGGGTCGCGTCGTCCGCCTGGCCAGTCACCTTTAGGCCGTGGTCCGCTTGAAATCTCTTGAGCGCGCCCTCCGAGTTTTCCTCAGGCGCATAACCCAAATTTCGGAGGCGCTCGGCGACACCGTCGTCGCTATCCAACGGATCCACTGTGCCAAAGTGAAAGACGAAAACCTCCTTAGGGTCCTTCTTACCAATGATCAACTTACCCTCCTTCGCATCGGGTGGGAGCGGTTTTTCGAGAAAACCGTTTCCGTCCGTCGTGCCTTCCAGCGAGATGCCATCGATGATGAGTCGATATTTTTCGTTCTTTCGCGGCTGATTATTCTTCAGGAGACGCAGTTTCAGTTTGGCTGGCACTCCTTTTTTCTTGAACCGGTGCTCCTGCTCGGTCGGCTTGGACAGCTCTTTGAGTTGCTTATCTGGTATCACGACAATATCCCCTGGCAGGAGCACATTTGGGTCTTTCCGCTTTTGCTTCAGCTCGGCGTTGCCCGGATGGTTCCAAATGGTATCGGGGAAGAAGCCCTGCTCGTAAGCGATGCTGGAGATGCAGTCGCCTGGTTTGGCTTTATAATTCAGGGGCATCAGGCCTCCTTCCAGGCATCCTTGTCGAGGTCTGGAAAGGTGACCTTGCACGTGCCAGGTTCGATCCCTTCCACCCGGGCGGACCCTTTCTCATCCAGGGTGCCTTCAGCGACCGTTTCTCCATCAGTCAATGTGATGCGGTAATTCTCTCCTGGTACGGGCTTATTTTCTTCGTCGAGCATTTGAATTGCGATCCAGCTTTTCTTTTTCGCTTTTTCCTCTTTAGTTTCTGGAGGCTTGTAAGGCTTGACCTTGACCGAGCCGTACTTGCCGGTCTGCGTTTGCCTTTGCTCGGCCTTGACCTTATCGACCTCACCCGGGTCGGCCTTGTCGGCCTCCTTGGCGGTATTGGGGTCAGCCGGCGTGACCGGTGAACCTGCTTTACCACTCTTAGGGCTGGGCATACTGTAAGCTGAAAGATTCGGGAGGTTTTGGCAAGGCCGGAACGGTTGCGTGTCACATGCCGGACACGCCGACGCGCTTCCGCGAAAGCAGCACCCGAGAATTGAGCATAATGCTCGAAGGAACAAGAACAGAGCTTGCGGGAACTCGGAATTAAACCAAAATCACCCACTGATTCTGCTAGACGCCGCGAATGATATGCAAAGCATCATGAGCCACTGGAAATCAGGCGGTGCGGCTGCTGCTGCATCCGCCTCGGGAAGCGCCTCCTCCGGCGGTGGAGTCAACGCGTAGCATGGGAGCGCCTGGAAAAATGGATGCCCTGTACATTTTCAAGCATTCCGCCAATGACGATTTCGAGATTCGTTATTCGTTGAGGAGCGTCGAGCAATATGCGCCGTACATCAAAAAAGTCTGGATCTATGGCGACAAACCGAATTTCATTTCGGACGAAACGTCCCTGATAGAGCACGTTCCGCATGAGGCGACGTCACGGATGTTGGGCGTAAAAACCCCGGTGACAAATTTCTTTTTGCTGCTTTTGCTATCCTCGTTAATCCCTGATTTATCCTTCGAGTATCTCTTCTTCTGCGACGATTTCTATTTCCTCAAAAACCACCCCGTCGAAGAAGCTCGGAAAGACCGTTACCTCCAAGACCTGTCTCTGACAACGGTCCGCGGACGCGGGCTTTGGCGGGATGCGCTCTGGCGCACCCATGATTTGCTTATTCGTCTTGGATACACAGCTTATAACTTTGAAACCCATACTCCCGCATACCTGACGCGAAAACGGGTCATGGCGGCCTACTGTGATTTTAAGGATTTTGTGACTGAAGATCGCTTTTATGGGTTGCTCGGCCTGACCGCCATCTTGAACCATGCCTATAAACTGGAAAAGATGAGCCTGACCAAATTGAGCGACGAAAACAGCCGGTGTGGGTTCTGGGGAAAACCTCCTTCGTACGAAAAGGTGGTTCAGCAAGCCGAAGACAAAACGTTCTTTAATTTTGACGATCCGGCGTTTGGAGAGAGCATCCGAAAATTCCTAATGGAGCGATTTCCCGAACGCTCGCGCTACGAAAAAGAGTGACCGTTATCCCACAGACCTGTTTTACCCATACCGAATAGTGGTCGCAGTCGTCGGATTTGAGAGCAAGGGCGAGTCGTCGCATTTTACGAGGGCGGTATTTGGTTTTATTTTCGTCAATGGTCTCCTCACGGTCATGGCGGAATATTGGAAGAGGTGTCAAACGACGGGATTGCATTATTAGTCGCCCGTTTCAGCATCTTTTTCTGCTGATCATCTGTCTGGATGATGTCGTACCAGCCGGGGCCGGTCCACCAGGTGGCGGGTGGTGGTTCTTTTGGTTTAGAGCCTACGAAGTTGGTCCGGTAGTCGTTATTGTAACCACCGACTGAGCCATTAATTTTGTGACCGCTCAGCGCCTGGGCGACCGTTCCGACCAGCGTAGAGCCGCTGTTGCAGCAAAGAAAGTCAATTTCAACAGGGCTGGTTGATAGGCTGAGATGAGCAGCGAGTTGGTCAATTAGACCCTTGCTTGCCGTGCCATCGGGTGAGTCAGGGTTCATGGGGCTATGCACGGCGCCCGGGTTCAACAACACACCGTCGCTATTGACGGTTTTGAAGTTATCCGTGCCATCGGGAGCACCATCAAAAAAGAAGACGTCCGCGTTACCGTGGCCGACGAAGTAAACTTTGGCGATGGGCAGATTGGCGGGAAGGGCCCTGATTGTGTTGGTAGCGTCGCTTGCGGTGGCTACGCCGAAAACGTAACTGGGAGAGGAGGCCAATAAGGTGGCGCGCTTTTTAAAAGCATCACTAACGCTCATAGAATTACCCGTGGCTTGACGGGTATCGCCCGTGGTATAGAAGGCAATCGTAACAGGAGGTGGGGTGGCTCCCAGTGCATTAGTCGTCGGTCCGCTCACTGCCCACCCCCCCTAGCCACTTGGCACTCGCTGGCATTGCCGCTGCCGGAGCCGCTGCCACTGCCAGAACCACTGCCACTGCCAGAACCACTGCCGCTGCCAGAGCCGCTGCCGCTGCCAGAGCCGCTGCCACTGCCAGAGCCGCTGCCACTGCCAGAGCCGCTGCCTGAGGAAGGCGGGGGAACTAACCAAGGCGCTGACAAGGTGCTGCCGTCAGAACCGCTGCCGGAGCCACTACCCGAGCCGCTGTCAGAGCCGCTGCCAGAGCCGCAGGCAGAACCGGTGCCAGAGCCGCTGTCGCTGCCGCTACTTGTACCTGAGCTGCGGAGGTAATATATCATTATGCCGTCTTTTGATTCAGTGGCCGTGTAGCTCCTGCAACTTCTGCCGCGTGGCATCGTCGGCATCGCCCGTCACCGGCAGGCCCTGTTTCGTCTGGAACTTACTAATGGCCTGTTTGGTGGCCGCATCGAGACTCTCGTCAAACGGGCCTTTGTAAAACCCAAGATTGGCCAATCTCGCCTTGAGGCCGCTAACCTCGGAAATGGGATTGAGATTGCCCAACTGCAATATCATGACCTGGCTTTTGGGGTTGGCCGGAATCGGCTTGCCGGTCTTGTCCACCAGTTCAGGCGCTGCGAAGGTGAGCTTACCTGTCTTGGCGTGAGGCGGTATGCTTTCTGTTATCACGCCGTCGGCGTCGGTCTTCCCTTGGCGCGAGCTGCCATCAATGACAACGATGTAGTCGAGGTTGGGGCGTGGTTTATGGTCGTAGTCGAGCAGTTTGATGTGCAACTTTTCCGGGACGCCCTTGAGCATGAACTTGTGCGTCGTTTCCGTGGCGCCGGGTTCATTCCTGACGGTCAAGTCGGGAATGTGGACGACGTCGCCGGTCATCAGTACATTGGGGTTCTTGCGCTTGGCTTTGAGCGCGGCGTTGGACGGATCGTTCCAAAGGGTTTGCCAAAAGAAACCTTTCACATAGGCGATGCTGCTGATGCAGTCGCCTGGTTCGACTGAGTAGTCTTCGGCCATGAACGGTAAAGTTCTGTGCTCTCAGGCCTTCTTCCAAGCCTCCGTATCCCGTTGCGGAAAAGTGATTTGGCACGTGCCCGGGTCGATGCCGTCGATCCGGGCAAAACCTTTTTCGTCGAGCGTGCCCGAGGCGACGGTTTCGCCGTCAGGAAGGGTGATGCTATATGGTTCGCCTGGCACGGGTTCGTTTTCCTCATCCACGAGTTTGATTTCGATCCAGCTTTTCTTCGTCTTATCCTCGTCAGTCCCGGGCGGTTTGTATGGTTGGACCTTGACGGAACCATATTTTCCGGATTGTGTCTGGCGTTGCTCGGCCTTGATTTGTTCGACCTCGCCAGGGTCGGCCTTGTCGGCTTCATTGGCGTCGGCCGGGTCGGCGGGGGTGACGGCGGTGCCGGCTTTTCCGTCTTTTGGCGAGGGCATCGATTAGTTGATAGTTGAGAGTGGATTGTTGATGGCGGTTAGCGGAAGCGCCGCACATTGTCGCGCTTCCCCAAAGGCGCAGAGGGCACTGCACACTGGATTGCCAGAGGTCCGCATCAGTTGATCATTACCACACCGCCTTTGAGTGTGAGCTGGCCATCCCCTTTTACTGTAGTCATGGGGCTCTTGAGTTCGGCGGTGGCGGAGGATTGCATGGCTAGCGGCGCATCGGCCTTCAGGTCCATCGTGCCGCTGGACTCCACTTTAACTGTTCCATCCGTCTTTAATGCAATGCCGTCGGCGGCGATGGCGATCGAGGAGCCTCCGACCTTGATGGTGACGTTGGTCATTCCTTCGATGACGACATTGTCCCCTTTCAAGTAGTAGTCGCTGGTGGTCTGCTCGGAATGATTAGCCTTGAAGACCTCGATGACGTCGCCACTGACCGTGAGGGAGAGGCTGCCTCCGACGGCTTTGGCTTCCTTGCCCACGACATTGAGGTGCCGATCTTTGCCAATCTTCTCCATGTGGTCAGCATCGACGGTTTCACTGCGATTATTTTTGACGTGCTCGATTTGGTCCTTGGTCACAACTAAATGGCGGTCATTTTCGATCGTCTCAAAGGCATCATTTTTGATCCGGATATCGAGGTTTTTCTCGCCGTGCATGAAGATTTGCTCCTCGCCCTTCTTGTCTTCGAAGCGGAGTTCGTTAAAACCCTGACCGCCTTTGCTGGAGTTGGATTTATGGGTCGATACGGTCTTGAAATCCGGCAGCTTGTAAGGCGGCGTGGCCGTGGCGTTATAGACCCGGCCGGTGATGATCGGGCGGTCGGGGTCACCTTCGAGGAATTCAACAATTACCTCCTGGCCTATTCGAGGAAGGTTGATCGCTCCCCAACTCTTGCCGGCAGCGGCGTGGGAAACGCGCACAAAACAAGAAGAATTCTCGTCCACTTTGCCATACCGATCCCAGTGGAACTGGACCTTCACCCGGCCGAACTCGTCGGTATCAATCTCCTCACCCTTTTTGCCCACAACTATCGCGGTCTGCGGGCCCTGAATGACCGGCTTGGGTGTGAGGCGCGCGGGCCGAAACGGCTCGCTGGCAGGGCGGGAGGTAAAGCTGCAATCGTAAAACTCCCTACTTTGCGAAGCGGCGCCGGATTCGAACTCGCTGGTGCCGGCTTGATATGACGCGGCGATCACAAGGTAATCCCGATTCTGGTCGGTACGGGGATGGCTTTTGAGGGTGAATTTAGACCCCGTAGCGATGCCGCGCGAGGTCGCGCGCCCGCGCAGGAGCTCGTGCTGCGACTGCAGTTCCTGGATGCGGATTTTGGCGTACGCGTCACCTTCAGGACGCTTTTCGAACTCGCCAGGGTAATCAAACATCTCAAAGCCGGAGGCGGCGTGTTGGCGCGAGATGTTCGCACTGCCGAGGATGGGAGAGCCGGGGGTGGTAAAATTAAAATCGCCCACCACGTAGGCTCCGGGCTGGACTTCCTGCTCAATGACCCAGTCAGAAATGCTCTCCTCGGTCTGTTCGCCCTGAACGCGAGGGCGGTAATTGATATCTTCGTAGTCCGGGAAAGGCGAATGGGCTGAATCGGAATCGGCCAGCACGAGGGTATGCTTGCCGTTTTCATGCTGAAAAAAGTAGTAAATCCCTTCCTGCTCCATCAGCCGGCTGACAAAGTTGAAGTCGGTTTCACGATACTGCACGCAGTATTCCCACTCATCGTACGTGCCGGAGAGACTGGGTTTGTAGTCGTTAAACCCCTGCGCCTTGAACACCTCCTCGATGATATCCGGCACCTTTTTCTTCTGGAAGATCCGGCAGTCGGCGGTGCGGGTCAGAAACCAAAGCCAGGGAACGAGTGTGGCACGATAGTGAGCATAATTTCGCTGCTGTTCTGTCTGCACAAACCGGCTGATGAAGCCATTAAAATACCGCGTCTTCTTTTCGGGAAGTTCAAGACGGATGGTAGCGTTCGTGCCGACGACCTCGTCGAACTTTATAGCGGGGTCCTCGCTGCCCAACTCGACCTCGATCTGAAACAGCCGGCCCAGTTGTTCCGTCAGAGAGAATCGCTCCAGGACCAGCTTGTCGTCTTCCAGGACGGTGCCGATGGCCAGCAGCCGGCTCTTTTGTGTTACGGGCATGGTGCTTGGGGTGTCAGATTATTATAGATTTTCGTCACGCCTTAATCAAATGCGAACGCAAAATTCCCATCCTTCACTCCCGCGTGCACCCGTTTGACCTCAGAGCCGGCGGCCAGGCGGGAAAGCAACTCGCGGCCTATTTCCGGGAGCATGGTGTTGGTGATCAGGGCATCCACCATGCGCGCGCCACGTTCGAGCTCGGTACAGCGCTGGCCAATCAATTCAGGCACGCTGTCGTCGAAGCTGAATGGCACCTTGTGGTTTTCTTTAATTCGCTTTTCGACGCGGGAGAGGTTCAATTTGATTATCCGCTGGAGCACTTCCTTGCTGATCGGATAGAACGGAACCACCAGAAGCCGGTTCAAAAGCGCGTCGGGAAAGACTTTGGTAAGCGGACCCCGCATCGCCTTTTCCAACCCTTCGGCACTAGGCATCAATTCCGGGTCCTTGCACATGCTAATGATGACGTCCTGGGCGGCGTTGCTCGTCAGAATGATGATCGTATTCTTGAAGTCGATGTAGCGCCCCTCGGCATCTTCCATCCAGCCCTTGTCGAAGACCTGGAAGAAAATCTCGTGCACGTCCGTGTGAGCTTTCTCCACCTCGTCCAGGAGCACGACGCTGTACGGCCGGCGGCGGACCGCTTCGGTCAGGACTCCGCCCTCCCCGTAACCGACGTACCCTGGTGGTGAGCCTTTGAGCGTGCTGACGGTGTGGGCCTCCTGGAACTCGCTCATATTGATGGCGATAAGGTTTTGCTCGCCGCCATAAAGGGCCTCAGCGAGTGTGAGGGCTGTCTCGGTCTTGCCGGTGCCGCTGGGGCCCACCAGCATGAAGACTCCGATGGGGCGGTTGGGGTTGTCGAGCCTCGCCCGGCTGGTCTGGACGCGGCGGGCAATCATTTCGAGGGCATAGCGCTGGCCGATGACGCGGCGCTCGAGGATATCGGCCAAACTCAGCACCTGTTGGATTTCGTTCTTGACCATCCGACCGACCGGGATTCCCGTCCAATCCGCAACCACGCTGGCAATCGCGTTGGCATCGACACTGGGAAAGATCAACGGAGATTCCCCTTGGAACTGCTTCAGCTTTTCCTGGAGGCTCTTCAATTCACCGAGCACCTTGTCGCGCTCCTTGGCGGTTAACTGACCGTTGCCGCCAGGCTGGGGCGAGGGAGTCGTAGCAGCGGCGGCAGTCGGATTCTTCAGGGCGTCGTCGGGGCCTATGCCGGCCGCGCGGAGCTTGGAGCGCAGATCCAGGATTTTGGCCACTAACTGCTTTTCTTCATTCCAATGTGCCTCGAGTCCGCCGAGAGCCTCCTTCTCCTCAGCAAGACTGGTGGTAATTTCGGCCAGCCGGCCCTGGTGGTCGAGGCCGGTGGCATTTTCCCGGCCGAGGATCTCGGATTCGGTCTGGAGCGCCTGCATCCGGCGCCGGCAGTCATCCACCTCCGGGGGAACCGCGTGCTGGCTAACCGCCACCCGGGCGGCGGCCGTGTCAATCAGGCTGACCGCTTTATCAGGCAACTGGCGGCCGGCGATATAGCGATGCGACAACTTGACGGCATGTTCAATAGCTTCATCCAGGACCTGCACCTTGTGATGCTTCTCGAAAGGGACCATAACCGCCCGCAGCATCCGGATGCATTTGGCCTCGTCAGGCTCCTCAACCTTGACGACCTGAAACCGGCGGGTAAGCGCGGGGTCCTTCTCGATATGGCGCTTATACTCGTCCCACGTCGTGGCGCCAATGGTTCGCAGTGTTCCGCGGGCGAGGGCGGGTTTCAGGAGGTTGGCGGCGTCGCTCGCACCGCTGCCGCCGGCGCCCATTAGCGTGTGCGCCTCATCGAGGAACAGGATAATCGGCTTCGGGGATGCCTGCACCTCATCGATGACGCCGCGCAAACGTTGTTCGAATTCCCCTTTCATGCTGGCGCCCGCCTGAAGCAAACCAACATCCAGGGAGCGCACGCTCACGTCCCGGAGGGCCGGAGGCACATCGCCGGCCAGGATGCGATGAACGAAACCCTCGACGACAGCGGTCTTACCCACCCCGGCTTCACCGGTAAGGATTGGATTGTTTTGCCTCCGCCGCATGAGGATATCGACGCATTGGCGGATTTCGTCGTCGCGGCCCACTATGGGGTCGATTTCACCCTTACGTGCTTTCTCGGTCAGGTCAGTGGTGAACCGTTTGAGGGCTTCCTGTTTGCCCATTTCGGCGGGGGCGATTGCGCCACTGGTTTCACCCGGGGCCGCACCTGCGCTGAGGCCGGAGCCGTCGCTGGCGCGCAGGGCGTCCTCGGGTGAGCCGGCGACGATCTTCGCGAAATTATCCGTGAGGGCTTCCAGCTTGATTTTGGCAAGCTCTTTGGAGAGCGCGAGAAACTTGTGACGCAGGTCGCTATTGAGAAAGCCGACGACGAGATGGCCGGTGCGCACCTGGGACTCGCCGAACAAGAGCGTGCCGAAAACCCACGCGCGTTCGATGACGCTCGGAATATCTGGCGAGAAATCCGAGATCGCCGTAGCGCCGCGTGGCAGCTTGTCCAGCGCGGCGATCAGATCGGCGGCCAGACGCGAGCCGTCCAGTTCAAAGTGGCGCAGGATGCGATGGATGTCGGTATCCTGGTTTTGCAGCAATTGATGCAGCCAATGGACGGTTTCCACGTAAGGGTTGCCGCGCATTTTGCAAAAGATCGTGGCTCCCTCAATCGATTTGTAGCCAATCGAGTTCAATTTGCCGAAGAGCGTAGTCCGCTTTATGTCAGCCATGGTGGTGTGTGGTTCTTACGCAATTATAATTGATAGTCCAACAAACTCCAATCAATTCTCCGGAGGATTCAGCACCAGATCTTCCGCATCCCGGACAAACGGCTGGGATTTCAGCCACGTGGTCCACCCTACCCGGCCCGCCATGCCCAACCGGATTTCCGGCACCTCGGCGGCCTTAAGAACAAATTGGGCGTCCCAAAAGAAGTGCTCGCCGCAGTAGTTGAGCACCCAATACTTGAGGCGTTGGAACGCGACTCCGTGAGGCAGGAGGCGCTCATAATCGCAGAGCTTCATGGGCCCGAGACGGATGCGGAAGTTCAAGTGGCACTCAAGAAAGCGCGAGCCCATGATAGCCGTCGTACCCAGCGAGCCGGTGGTGGGGGAATCTCCCAGCTTACAAACGCTGTCGGCAGGCAAACTCATCCAACGGCCCACGAACGTATGAATCTGCGTCGGGATCTCAAAATACTCCTTCAAGATCGCCTCGAGGCCCTCGGCGTTGCGCGTTTGGCACGACAACCGGCCGGCAAAGTAGAGCTTGGCCCAGTCCTGGACGGCATCACGGTTTCGTAGGGCCTCGGTCCCAATTCCCAGAAAACTGCCGAGGAAAAAGCCAAAGCGCTCGCTCCCGCTGCGATCCAGGTCCACGGCCTTTTGGTTGGCCGCCCAGGCCCTGTAAAAAAAGGAAACCAGGCGATGATTAAAGATGTTGAGGAACGCCGCGAAGGTGCGATCGCCGTGGTGTAGAATACGTTCGTGGGCGTACTCTGTCAGGTGCGGCGGGAGCGGCGCATTCGGACCTAGCAGCCCGAAGAAGCGGACATAGAGCCTGGGGCAAGGATCTTCAGCCCGTTGCTGCAGGCTTTCCAGGGTGGAGGGAGAAAATGCCAGCGACGGATTCTGGCAAAAGCGCACAGGGTCCTGCGCCGGAGATAGTGAGCAGCCCATCCGCGGCAAGTCGGGCCGGCTGTTCTCGAGCAGCCGCACGGCCCGGAAGAAGTCGAAGCCGAAGGCGTTGCGGGCGAGTTCTTCGATCAAATGATTTGGCGCCTGCCCATCTGTGCCGGCCATCGCATGATCTCCCCGCGTTGTTGGGTTTTGATTACCGTTTCGGTGAACGAGTTTAGTGAAACATATTTGGCGAAAAACTGCTCCAGAACCGCCCCGAGGATGAAAACACCGGTTCCTTCAAAAGCATTTTCGTCGAGCGTCAACGTAATTTCGAGACCCCGCGCAAAAGTGATCGGACCGGCGATGGGAACCCGGCGGATAATGGGGCGGGACTGCGTTTTCAGCAACCCCTCGACTTGGCGGACGGTCTGGCGGTCGCTGACATCGGCGTAGAGCCGCAGGATTTCGCGCAAGCCGGCTGCGCCCTCCTCGTTGTTGGAATCGAATAGGGAGAGGTAGTTGAGGGAGAGGTGGCTGATGAGCCGCCAGGAAAAACGCCCCTCCGCTTGTGAGGGCCGGGGGAGAGTCGGCCCGCTCAGGCAGCGGATTGAGGTAATGGGCGCATTCTCATCCATGGTAAAATCCGTGCGCCCTACGCCCGTCGCCATTTGAATCGGCAAGTGCCGGTTCGTGCACAGGGCTTTGATTCCCAGTTGCCGCAAATCCGTCCGATAGGGCGCTGACGCGGCGTCCACCAGGGATAGGTACACTTCGGTTCCGGCGTACGAAGAGCGCCTGCCGAACTGCTTTTCTTTGGCGGTCAAAACGCGGGGCACGCGGTTGATCGTATAGAACGCGGCGCTGCCGCTATCGGTGTCTTTGGCCAGGTAAAAGGGTCGGAACTCCTGTTCCTGCCCGGGCTCCGCCCCGTAGCCCGTGACGGATTGAATTTCAAAGAGTTCGAAGTCCAGCGGCCGGTTGTGGTCAGGGACGACGTGGAATTCGGAAAAGCGGTCCGAGAGGGCGATGCGATCCAGGGACTTGGAAAAGAGGTTGATGGCGGGCGTGCAAAAGAGCTCGAAACATGAAGCGTTGAGACGATTTTCGAGCCGCGTGTCCACCGCATCGAACGGGATGATCAAATCCAACTGCTGGCCCGTGCATCGTTTGAGGACGTCGCCGAACCCCGAAAAGCCAACGAAGAGAAACCGTTGGGGGAAGGCAAAGTACTCGCGAAGCAAACGGTAACCTTCGAAACTCCGCGGGCTGGGCGGCAGCATGGCCTCGTTTTCAGCAAAGCCGACGCGGCGAATGCACTCGCGGGGCAGCAGGGCCAGCGTCTTGCCGCGTTCGGCTGGCGCTTGAAGGGCAAGCCCCATGCCCCGGGCAAAGATCTGTTCATAGACCATCGCCGGGAACTCGTCAGCGCCGCGCAGGAAAAATGCCAGCGGGTCGAGCGCGATTCCTGCGAACGGCACGGGGATCGTCGCTTCCAGGCGGAGCCGGAGCGCAGCCTTGCACGCAAGCTCGCGCGGCAGGTTCAGCTCGGCGAGATCGCGCGTAAAATATCGAGCCTCGGCGATCCGGACGGGAAGGAGCCGCACCTGGTGGGCGGTTTGGAAGGTGCAGGTAGTGCGTTCGCCCTTGCCCAGGCTGCTTCGCAACAAGGTCCCTCGCGGGATCGGGACGCCAGCCGCCAGGGCCGATTCATTCGGCTCCGGGTCGAACCGGACGACGGCCATTGACGGGACTGGAGAGAGGTAATGAGGATAAACCGTCTCAAACAACGACTGCGTGAAGCGGGGAAACTCTGCGTCGAATTTCAGGTGAATTCGCGCTGCCAGCCAGGCAAACCCTTCGAGCAAGCGCTCCACGTACGGGTCCGGACAAACCTCTTTTGCCTCTTTGTCCAGGGCAAGCCGGCCGGCAATTTTAGGGAACTCGTTGGCGAACTCGCCCGCCATTTCGCGAAGGTGGCGCAACTCCGTGTTGTAGTGCTCGAGGAGACGTTCATCCATTAGTACTGTCCCCCAGCATGCATTGGCCGGTTTCAATATCGATCGTGGTCTTGAGGACCAGTTGCTCGGGGATCGGCTCAGCCCACAGTTCGGCACGCAGTTCGAACGCAATCAGGTGACGGTCCTGGGAGGCCTTGATGACCGTCGTGTGCCGCATTATCCGCGGTTCAAAAGTCGCCAAAGCCTCGCTCAATTCGGATTCCAGAGAATCCATATCCGGAGCGATCAAGCCACAAAGCTGCCGGGTGCCGAAATTGATGACCGAACGTCTCGCCTCGGGGTAATCTGACAGCCGGAGCTCCTTTTTCCCTTCGACCGGGAGGTGAGCGCCGGCATTGAACAACCACTGCAGGTCACGGAGGACGCCGTCCTTGTAGCGCTGAAGCGAGAGAACGCGCTGATTGCGGCTTTCCTCCGGGTTCTTCGGGTCATCGTCGCGCAGCCGGTCGAGCAGGCAGGGCAGGAATCTCTGGTCGCGGTTCAGTTCAGCCATGGGGGCAAAAGGGCTCGTGGCCTGGGCAGTTCATTCTTCAGCCGGGAGTGGTTGCAGTTCGAGGCTGCCGCACTCCAGCAGCGGGATGTCCTCCGCGTCAGTGGCCAGGACGCGCTGACCCAACCCCAGATTGAGCCCCTCGCCCGGCGCATTCCATTCGGTTTTGCGGGCCAGACGCAAGGCATCATCGGTAGTGGCCTCCGTGCCTGAGTAGCGGCAGGGGATGTGACCGGAAGCCTCGCCGCCATTGGCCCAGATGAACTGAACAGGAGCCCAGACCAGGTCACGCAAATCGCTAGGCTTTGGGACAAAGAGTTTCTTAATCCGGCAGAAGGGGATCCAGTAGTACTTGCCCTCAACAATGGCCTCGAGGATGGGTCCCAGCCGGGAGTCGGCGTCGGCAATCCATTCGAAGGGGGTGCCGTTGCGGGAGCCGGCAGTTGCCGGGGCGGCCTCAAAGGCCTTTTCACGGAGAGCCGCCGCGGCGGGGACCTGGCCCTCGGCCAACAACTCGTTAGCCTGGACAAGCATGCCCATCCATTCCATGGGTTTGCCAAACATTAGCGGAGTGCGTTTTCCGGCGAAGACCTCGCGCCGTAGCATCTCACAAGCCAGTACCGGTTGAAAGATCTGTGCCAGCATCATGGTTTCGGCGCTCAAGCTGGACAACACCTGCAATTGGTTGAGGGCTTTCTCCCACTGGCCCAGCACGCAGTTGACCTGGAACAGGAAGATGCGCAGACGCTGGTCATC
The DNA here is from genome assembly GCA_035566435.1 of Candidatus Acidiferrum sp. Taxonomy (GTDB): domain Bacteria; phylum Verrucomicrobiota; class Verrucomicrobiia; order Limisphaerales; family UBA8199; genus DATMRF01. Next base: position 19,576 of record DATMRF010000058.1, on the reverse strand, counting down.
TGGCTTGGCGCGGACCTCTTGCTGGAGCGCCGTCAAGCCCTCTTTGAGTTGGCCGTTCTTGATAAGTTGTTCAGCGTTCATTCAGAGCATGCAAAACCCAGCTCGGCTCCCACAATAGCGGCGCCTCAGGCGGTGTTCAGGGACAGGTCCCACGAACAGGTGAAGTTTCCCCCCGCGAGCGGGGTAAACGCGAACTCCAGCTTGGTGAATTTGAGCGTCACACGGTCCAGCGGCAGATCGGCACCAGAGCTGCCTTCGATGTCGAACGAGCTGATCACGACGTTGCTGAGGGTGACCGTGAGGTACTTGTGCCGGGTGTTGCCGCGGTCCTGTTCGCAAGTGAGGATCGCCGATTTCAGGCGCTTTGCGGCGGCGCAGTGGAGGAGCAACTGCGAGCTGGCCGCCCCTGTCACGGCTGTGAACTGGAGGTCCCGCATGCTGACACTGCCGCCGCTCTTGCGGGCCTCCGAAGGGAAAACGCTTTGCGTCTGCCCCCAGGACCAGGATACAATCTCGATCTCATTCTCGTGGCTCTTTGGCCGGGCGTCACCTTTGATCTCCTGGATCTTTAGAAAGAAGTGAGGAGCCTGCATATGACCCGCCGGTGCTAGGTTGGATCCGCTCATGAGGCGTGCTTAACGTCTTGTATCACCGCATCCGTAGGATTCGCCATTTTCAGCAACCCCCGGCTTCTTCGCTGGGTCCGGTTAGGTTCAGCTTAGTCTGGCAGGGGCTTTTTCGCCGCCTGCCATGAAATCTCACCCGAAGCGATCCGGACTTCCTCTCCCTGCCAAGCGAGGCGGCGTTCCGCCTCGCTTGGCAAAGGAGAGAATATAACTGTTGCGAAGCCCGTGCCGCGGGCGGCTTTTAGGCGACCGGCGCCTCCCAATCATCCATAGCCGTTACTCCGCCGTCAACCCATGTCCATTCGATCTTCTGGTAGGTAAAGCCGATCAAGAACATGATAACGCCGTTGACGGTGGTAATACTCTCCAGGTTGCAGAGGTTGCCATTGGTGAGCTTTACGGTGTAAATGTGGGCGTGCCCAGTGCCAGCCGCCGTGGACCCTGAACCCTTGTGTACAGCAGACCAATACTTGAGTTCCCAGGTCTTAAGATTCTCATTAGCCACAAGGGCGTTGTAGAGCTTCGGTATCGCCTTATCCAGCCCGATGGAAATTTGGATCTGCCCATGCCGGCGCTTACCGGTCGGCAGGCCGCTCGCAGCGTCGCGAGGCGATATGATTCCGTGAAGCAGGCCGTAAACTCTGATCTTCTTTTCCTGGCCCTTTTCGGTTATTCCGCCGTCGATGTGACCTTGCTTCTCGGCCGTGATGTCGAGATACATCGCGGCTCCCCGGTTCGTGTCGATGGTGCCTTCCTGCGTTAGCCCAATCCCTGCTGGTATGTCGAGAATACCGACCGGGCCTTGTGGTCCTGGATACTCTTTCATTCGATGATATTTTCGTTTTGAGACAGTGCGTGCATCCCGCGCTGTCGGTTTACTCTGGTTTGCCTGGCACCGGCCGGTGGCGATGCAATCCCTCCGGCCGGACTGTTATGATAACTATCCCAGGCTACCCGCCCCGAGAGTAGTCGCTATTTTTACTTCCCGCCCTTCACCGACGGGAGCTTGCTTACCAACCGCAAGGAAACCGTCAGCCCTTCCAATTGGTAGTGGGGGCGTAGATAGAACTTCGAGGTGTAGTAGCCGGGATTCCCGGCGACTTCTTCCACCTTGACTTCCGCCGCAGCAAGCGGAAACCGCGCCTTGAGTTCCTCGCGAGCGTGCGGGTCCTCGGTCACGTACTGCCGAATCCATTTATTGAGCCACTCTTCCATGTCACCGCGTTCCTTGAACGAGCCGATCTTGTCGCGCACCATGCACTTCAAGTAGTGGGCAAATCGGCAGGTCGCGAACAGGTAGGGCAGCCGAGCCGCCAGGTTGGCATTGGCAGTGGCGTCCGCGTCGTCATAAACCGTGGGCTTCTGCAGCGACTGAGCCCCCATGAACACGGCATAATCCGTGTTCTTGTAGTGCGACAGAGGCATGAAGCCGTTCTTCGCGAGCTCGGCTTCCCGCCGATCGGTAATGGCAATCTCAGTGGGACACTTCATGTCCACACCACCATCGTCAGTGGGGAAGGTATGGCACGGCAGGCCTTCAAGCATGCCGCCGCTTTCGGTGCCGCGGATGTTGGCGCACCAGCCATAAAGTTTGAAGGAGCGCGTGATGTTGGTGCCCATGGCATAGGCCGAGTTGGCCCACACATATTTACTGTGATCCGCCCCCTCGACATCCTCTTCGAAGTCGAACTCGTCCACCGGGTTGCTCTTCGCGCCGTACGGCTGGCGCGCGAGGAAGCGCGGCATGGTGAGGCCCAGGTAGCGAGCATCTTCCGAATCGCGCAGCGAACGCCACGGAGCATATTCGGGCGTTTGGAAAATCTTGGTCAGGTCGCGAGGGTTGCTCAACTCCTGCCACGATTCCATGCCCAGTACTTTCGGCGAGGACGCGCTGATGAACGGAGCGTGCGCCGCCGCCGAGATCTGGGCCATGCCGGCAAGGATTTCCACATCTGGAGGCGATTGATCAAAGTAATAGTCGCCAATCAGGGTGCCGTAGGGCTGGCCGCCAGGGGTGCCGAACTCATCCTCATAGACCTTCTTGAAAAGCGGGCTCTGGTCCCAGCTCGTGCCCTTGAACTTCTTAATCGTGGCGGCGACTTCCTTTTTGGAAACGTTGATTACCCGGATCTTGAGCGTTTCATCCGTTTCCGTGTTGCTGACGAGATGATGCAGCCCGCGCCAGGTGCCCTCCAGGCTCTTAAAATCCTCGTGATGGATAATCTTGCTGATCTGTTCGGAGAGTTTCCTGTCCAGTTCCGCGATGATAGCTTCAATAGACTTGATCGCGTCGTCGGAGACGAGGGCCGAAGCGGAGAGAGCCTGCTGGGCCAGCGTTTGAACGGCTGCCTTTACGGCGGATTGTTTGGCGGAATCCTTCTGGACTTTGAACTCCTTTTGGAGCAGTGAATCGAATTCGGACGCCTCGGCGGTTGCGGCCGGGGCTCCGGCTTGTTGTTGGGCTTCTGGGCTCGCCATAATTTTTTCCTCGTTTTAAGTCGTGTTCTTTACTTGGGTGGGGCTTCCGGTGCCGCCGCCTGGGGTGTCGCGGCGAGGGACTTCATCAATTCAGGCTCGCTCAGGAGCTTGGCGATCAGGTTTTCCGCCCCGCTCTTACCATCCATATAAGTGAGCAGGTTGGCGAGCTCCGTCCTGGCCGTCAGCAGTTTGTTAAGGGCATCGACCTTACGGGCGACGGCCGCCGGCGAAAAGTCATCCATGCTCTCGAAGGTCATTTCCACCGCCAGGTTACCTTCTCCGGTTAGCGTGTTGGGAACGGTGAAAGCTACGCGCGGTTTGGACGCCTTCAGCCGGTCGTCAAAGTTGTCCACGTCGATTTCCAGGAACTTCCGGTCCGCCACCGGAGCCAGGGCCTCGGCAGGTTTGCCCGACAAATCGGCCATAACCCCCATGATAAACGGCAGTTCAACTTTCTTCTCGGCTCCGTAGAGCTCGACATCGTACTCGATGTGCACTCGTGGGGCCCGGTTACGGTTAATAAACTTTTGGCTGCTGGCTTTTGCCATAATGACTCCTATTTAATACAATGATCCATCGTGACGGTTTAACCGCTTGATTTACAACAATTGCGACTCGCGCATTTCTTGGGCTGATTACCCTTACACTGGTCCATCCTGCAAAGGATGTCAACTCAATTACTCCTCAACTTGCATTTTTTCCCGAACTCGCCAAAATCCCGCCCTTTCAGCCACCGGCGGGGGCTCCTTCCGCAGGTGCCGGCGACTGGCCTCCTTCAGGTTCTTTGCCGGTGATCTTCGCAATCTGTTCAAGCGCATCCGGCGAAAGGTCGTTAATGATGTCCATAAAATTCTTCTCCGCCAGACGCTGTGCCCGCCTCAGCAAGTAAGGCACTGGGCTGGACGGTTCCCGCCGGGCGTAGTACTGGCAAATCTTCTCAAGCATCCGGATAACGTCCTGCCGGGATTGAATCTCGCCGGAAATCGGCTTGCCGCCGGTGGCAGTCCCAGCGGCGGTGGTTTCGGAATCTTCCGGCGCTTCCGAAGAAGCCTGCCCACCAGGCAAACGTTGGGCCAAACGCTTCTGAACTTCTTTTATTTCATTTTTCAGGGGCCCAAGGTCGGCCGCTTTGCCCGCGCCTACCGTCTTCGTCAGGTTATCGTCCAATCGTCCGACTAAATCCACCGATTCTGAGATGTTTTGGGCGAGGGCCTGCATGTCCTCCGGTTTGGTGTCCTGGAAAGCCGCTTCGATTTGCGCCGCACTAGGCGGTGCCTGGCCATTCGGCCCCGGCGTCCCGGCCTGGCTCTGGAGGATGTCCGCCATGCTAAAGCGGCCCATCCTGACCGAGTTCGTCAAAGGGGCTTCGCGGAGCCGCTCGATTACTTTCAGCGGATCGCCGAACGTGCCGACTGGAGCCGCCAGGCTGGCGATGATGTTCACGCGCTGGGTCGGGTCGTTGTTGTCGGCGGGGTCCAGCAATGGATAGCAAGTTGCCCAGTGGGTTTCCACCAGGCCATTGAGCAAGGCCAGGCATTCCCTGAAGCCCGCAAAGCCGTCGGTTTTCAGCTCGGCCACGGCCAGCGCCGTCACGACGCGCAGGTCCTTGGAACGCTTCCACAGGTCCAGGCAGCGGTCCTTGAGTTCCTTCCAATTCGGGTCCTCGGCGGGCGAGAACTGGGTTTCAGGCTTGCCCCGCATCAGGGTCTCTAGCTCAAGAAAACCCTGGTCGTAGGATAGATCTTCCCCGCATGGCTTTTCGCCTGAAATGGGTTTAAGAAGTTCTTCGGCGCTAATCATAGCGGTTATGGTTGGGTTGACGGATGAGGGTGCCGCAAGCCCGCGGCTTGCCCAGTGAAGTTTCTGGCGGTGACAGTGTTTACGGTTGCCATAAGGCTATGCACCGGAATCCCGCGTCGGCCGAGCGGTCCTGAGCGGCTAAACGCCGTGGGGTGGTTCGTTCCAACGGCCGCCATTGACCCGCCTTTTCCGTGATCAGTTTGCGGTTGTCGAATGCAGTTCCCTTCAAAATGCGGTCCGGGGCGGTGGATTCATCGGCGCAGAATTCCCACACGTTTCCCAGCACGTCGCAAAGGCCGTATTGGTTAGCAGGTAAGCTGCCGACCGCCGCCGGCGACTTTTGGAGGACGGTTCGGCTGGTCACCGCATCGTCGAACTTGGCGTCGCCCAGGAAGAATTCCCACTGCGCCTCCGTGGGCAGCCCGTACGCAAGACTCCGTGGCGCCGCGTCAGGATTCTTATCCAGCGCCGTGAGCTTCCGACAGAATTCAACCGCTTCCTGCCAGGTGACGCTTTCGACCGGCTGAAGCTCATTCTTGGATTGGCTCGGGTTGGAACCCATTACCCGCTCGAATTGTTGCTGGGTCACCTCGTATTTGCTCACGTAACCCCCGTCCGCCGTCCCCGGTAGTGACGCTATCCAAACCAGCACCATGCCGACAGTGTTGGTGAACACTTGGCGCAGAGCCGATGCCGACCTGGCTGCGGTCATCGCCGGCGCGGTCTGGTTTGAAAGGGGTGCGGCAGGCGGCGGGGCGGGCGCGGCGGCGGCAAGCTGCATCGGCGGAGGTTGGCTGGTCGCGACCGTCTCAGCCCCCGGCTTGACAGCAGCAATCGTCGCCGGGGCTTGATTGGAGGGCGGTTCAGCAGGCGGCGCGGCGGGAACAGCGGTCGCGATTTGCATCGGTGGCGGTTGGCTGGGTTGGGTCGTTTGAGCCGCCGGTTTCCTTGCAGCGACCGCGTCGGGATCGGCCTGTGCGCTGGCGGCTGTCATGGGAACCTTCGGCGCGACCGGAACGGTTGGGGCCAAAGGTTTTGACGCTAACGTCGTTTCCTTTTGGCCGGCAGACCCGGGAGGCGAAGGCAACGCGGCTGGCACACCGCCCTTAGCCAAATCGGATTCGGGCGTCTTGCCCGACGGCGATTTCAACACCAGGACGGCCGCACCACCCAGCAGCGCTACAAGCACTCCGCCAACGAGCCAGAGTTTGCTCCCCTTCCCCTTGAACCATCTTTGAGTGACAGAGATCCATCCGCCTGAAGCGCCTGCTTCGGAGCTAGCTTCAGCCGGAGTCGCAGCTGCTTTACCCGTCTGGAAACTTCCGAGGATGCTCCTCGCCGTGGTCTTAAAGTCTTCGCTCAGTTCGTACGGCACATCGGTGGCGAACGGAAGCACAGAGGGCCGGGCGCGCAGGCAGAAAAACTCTGACGAGGAGGGTTCCCCCAGCACCGCATCAAGCCAGGACTCGCCGGGCGAAAGCGCCAGGAATATGGGTACGGACCGCTCGATGCGCGCGGCAAAAAAGCGGCGCCAGAGCAGCAAGGCTTCGTCGGTGGAATCAGCGCCGAGCGGCAGCCGGATGTGCTGCGGTCGGAGTGCCGTCAGATCGCTTTTGGGGTTGAAACCGCCTTGGCTGAAAGCGGCCATTTGGTTCTGGAGCTGGTACAGGATGCGGAACCAGCCTTCCTGGCCGGCACCAAACACAGGGTGTGCGACAAACCGCTGAAGAGCCTGGGCCACCGAGGGAGTCAATTGCGTCTCCTTCTCCGCCTGGAGCATTATGGCGCGCAGCCGAGATCGAGCGGTGTCCATGAGGGAACGGACGGTAGCTGCGCTGGACGTGTCTTTGCAGGCTTGTTCGAGCTCCAGCAAACGCGGCAGGATGTACTCCAGGCCCCAACGGAGCGAAGCCCCAATGCAGTGCACACACAGCACCATCGGGTAACGGGTGCGGCCTTTGCCGTCGCTCGAGGACCAAAGCCGGCCCAGCAGGAACTGACCCGAGCGCTGCCAGACGAAAATATGGTTGAAGCCTTCGAGCCTCTGGGACGGCTCGAGTTTCTCCCAGGCGCCCGTATCGATTTGGCCGCCGACGCCCTGGATGTAAAGGATTCGCTTGGCCAGCGTAAGCGTCTCGGTCTCCAGGCCGAGGTCCTCGATATGGTCGTCCCACCCCGGATGTTTGCCAAACGCGCCGAGCGCCAGGTACTGGCCGGCCTCAGGGTTGAGGCGCGCGCCTTCTTCGATCAGAAACTTTTTGAAAAATTGGCTCATGGGTTGCCGGAGACCAGGGCAGTTAGTCTTTTGGCCAACTGTCCAGATCAGCCAGAGGGCCGTCGAAAACCAGTTTCAATCCCAGCACGGCGTCCCGGTTTTCGCCCGCGGTCTTGAATTTTCGCTGAACGATCCACGAAGTCAGAACTCCTTCTCGCTCCGGCTTGGCGCCATACTTGAAGATGAGCTGCAATGGACTCCAGTCGCCGGGGTCGGCGAGCGATTGCGCCGGGTCCTTGTCGTCGGCCAGTTGAAAGAGCTGAAACTTGCAGGCTTTGCTGACCGAGACCTTCCCCAGTTCGAGGTCTTCATCTGACTGGATTTTCATCGGCGAAGCGCTCGAGCCGTCGAGCCCGAGGCGTATGGCGCGGAACCTGGCGCGCCAGAGTTTTTCCTCAGGAGTGGAGTTATCATCGAGTCTCCGCAAGGTAATCGTGCAGAGCATGGGTTTCCCCTCCTTGCCCTTGAGGAACAAGGCGATCTGGTTGAGCGCCTGCAGGCGGGCGGCGAAGGTTTTCCAGGCGGCAATGCTTTGCAGTTCCGGCCCGGCGACACCGACAGCAGCCGCTACTGTTTGCACGGCTTTGGTAGCGGACTCGAGGTTGGCCGGAGCCAGTGTGCGTGACGAGTTTTGCACGAGCGGAAATCCGATATAGGGTTCCAGGGCCTTGCCCGCTTGCTGGCGGAAGGCGTCCGCGAACTCAGGTCCGAGGTAGAATTGGCCCACAGCCGCCACGTCGTTGCTCGCGTAGCCGCCATAGCCTCGGTAGAGTTTCGCCAGTTCACCCCGCTCGGCAGCGGACTGGTCCAGTTTGGCGGCGAGTTCGGGGCCGGCCACGTTCGCATAGGTCGCCTCGTCCGACAGCCGCGCCGCCCGCTCATACAGGCTCGAGCGCTGTTCGAAGGCCTTGCTGCCCGACTGAGCGGCCAAAAACTCCTGGTCGAAACGGCTGAATTCGTCAGCGTCGCCAGCAGAAATGAGGCTGGTAACACTCGAACTCAAAATCCCTTTCGTCGCCGCCAACCGGGCCGCAATACTCGTAAAGACCGCATAGTCCGGCTGCTTCCGCAGGGCGTTCGTGTTGGCCCGTTCGATCTTTTCGAACGCGCCCCACGCGTAGGTCATGATTTGGTTCGTATAGGCCTGGCGCGCCAAGCCGAAGAGAACGCCGCCTTTGAACAAGTCGTTCTTCGCCGCGCCGGCCAACTGCATATCCAGCCGGGTTTTGGAATCCTTCAATGCCTGCATCGATTTGTGCGCGCTGTTGCGGTCCCCTGCCCTGGCGGCGCCAAAGAAGTTCTTTTCGGCACCCTCAAACGTGCGGAACGCGGCCTGGAGCTCGGTCACTTGGTTCCAGTTCGTCCCCACATCGCGCACGGTGTTGGTCGCCGTGCGAATGCAATAATCCAGGCCGGCCTGCAGAAGGGCGTTGGTCGCCACGCCGTTGGTGATGACCGTTGCGGAAAGCCACGCGGGCGGCCAGGCGCCCTGCCCGAACCGGTTCGAGGAATAGGTCCAAACCATCGCCGAAACCAGGTTCGTATCCTCCGAGGCGTCCTGCCCCGTGACGAAGCGCGAGAAGAGTCCCAGGAAGCTCCCGGCAGCCCGGCTGTCCATCTCGACGGTGTCACCCTTGCGCCGGCTCTGCACATCGGACTCGAGTCGGATCAAAGCCGCGACGGCGTCCGGTTCAGTGCTGGGAACGGCTGACTGCGCCGGGTTGCGCACGGTTTTGTCCAGCGCATCGCGGAGCGGCTTCAGCACGGCGGTCTCAAAGATCACGCGTTGCGAGCGCTTGCTGTCTTTGTTGTAGCTGGACGCCAGCCCGGGCGAGGTCCAGCGGCCCTGGATCTCGCTTTCGGCCAGCTCGTGCAGTTTGCCCTGAAACTCGCCCAAGGTCATCTTCCGGTCAGCGAAAGTGAACCGGTTGGTGACGTACGTGAAGTTACCCTCGTCTTCGAGCCGGAACAGCGGCCGGTTCCACGTCCCGTGTTCGTCCCAGCCCACGGCGGCAGCGGCGGCCCAATAATCGGCGCGGTCTTTGACCTGGCCGCGCACAGTCCGCATGCCGAGCCAGGCGATGACGACAAAAATGGTGAGCGCGATGAAACAACTGACGTAAAGCACCAGTTGGCGCCGGCGCAGCATCGTATCGGTATTGGTGGCGCGGGTGACCAGGCCCTTTTCCTTGAACACCTTTTCCATGAACAGATCGCGCAGGAAGTAGGCGCGTTCGCGTTCCCAGACCTTGCCTTCGGGCAACTCGTCGGCGGCGACGCCGATCGCTTCGGCCAATTCCTGGTCGAGGGCGGAGCCCTCACGCATGGACGAAGTAAAATAAATGCCGCGCAGGAACAGCGGCTTGGCGGACCACTCGCCCGGCATGAAAATGGTTTCCAGGTACCGTCGCAATCGAGGCGCCAGCATCAACAAGCTGTTGGGAAGCGCGAAGAGCGAATCGACTTCATCGGTCCGCCGCGGGGCGCTCTCCGCCACGGGGTCGCGCATCAAGCCGAGCCGGCGCTTGCGCAGCCTCTCGGCCACCTGGGTCAGGTGATTTTCCACCGATTCGGGTTTGAAGGGGGTATCGAGCTGCTCCGGGTTGGCCCAGCCAAGGATCTGGTGCTGGAGCTGCGGGTCGGTCAGGCCCTCGAAGAACTCGCGGAAGCCATTGATCTTGTCGCTCTTCGTAATGACCACATAGACCGGGAAACGAAAATCCAGCACCCGCTGGATGACGTCCAACTGCTGAGCGATTTTCCCGGCCTTCGCGGCGATTTGATCGGCCGAATCCTTAATCAGGCTGTCCGAGGGGATGACCAGCAGCAACCCATTGACCGGACAATAAGGCCGGTTCTTCTTCAGCAGCTTCAGGAATTCTTTCCATTCGCTGGTCTCGCCGGGCTTGACCTCTTCGAAGACCAGGCGGCCCGCGGTGTCGAGCAGGACGGCATAGTTGGTAAACCACCAATTCATGTTGATGGTTCCACCGGCGCCCATGTAGCCGGTGTCGTTGTCCCCTTCGTGCATCCCGGGCGGGAACCCCACATTGCAGTGGCGGACGGCCTCGGTCTTGCCGGAGCCGGGCTCGCCGATGATCACGTACCACGGAAGCGTGTACAGGTCTTTGCCCCGCGATCGAAAAGCGTCCACCCCGTCCTGGAATTTCTTGCGCAGGCTGTCGAGCTTGGCCAAATCCGTCGGCGACATGCCGCGTGGAGCGGCGGTGGTGCTCTGCTGAAGTTCGCCGCGCAAGCGGGCGTTCTGTTTGCGGCGCTGCAGATAATGCCAAAGCATATAGCCGCCGACAATGACCACCAGCAGCACGATGAGCACCACCGCAAAAATCAGCAGCAGCTTCCAGCTTCCCCGGCCCACCGCGCCGCCCACGCCGAGCAGCGCGCCCAGACCGGTCACGCCCAGGATCCACTTGATGGGTGAAGGCAAATTCGAAATTTTGTCCATGGCAAAAAAGCTAAAAATTACTTCTGCTTCGCTGCGATTTCGTGCTGGTTGATGGCGTCGAACGAAGACGTCAACTCGCCCGCCGAGCGGTGGTACAACCAGATGTAGGAAATGACGCACGCGACGATCAGGCAGGCGAAGATGAGGCTAATCACCAGCACCTTGCGGCTCGGCGGCTCCGTGAGGTCCCGCGTATCGACCCCTTGGTAGGCATCCGGGCAGATCTTCGCCGCCTCGTCCGCCTCGAGCCATCGCTTGATGCGCGGGGCGATGGTGAACATGTTTTTGCGCAGCAGCTCAGGCTGGCGGAAGTAAATCCCGCTGAAACCCAGCCCAATGCAGACGTAGAACACCGCCAGCCGCTCGGAGGCCTCGTCGCTCTGGTCTTTCAGGTCCTCCTCGAGCAGGTCGAAAAACTTTTCGTCACCGGCCAGCTCGTTGCGTTCGTAGGCCAGCCGGTTCTGGTTCCATTGCGGTGCGAACTTCAGGGTGCTCTCCGAAATGAGCGCATCGATGAAGAACAGCAGCGGCAGCTCCATTTTTTTGAGCTGGCTGCCCAGGCGGAAATCCTTCGCCGCCTTTTGCTGCATGTCGTCGAAGATGGCTTTGACCTCTCCCCGGACAACGGCGTAATCGAGGCTCACGCCGCGCGGCGCCGCGCCGGGCTTGCTCAGGAACGTGGTGTCGCCGGTCGGGGCCACGCCGGATTTGCGCGCGACGCGGTTCAGGCGGCAGATGTACTGAAACAGCGGCTCGGTTAATTCCAGGAGGGTCATGGCTTGGCGCTGGTAGAGGGAATGGTCATATACAGGGTGAAATCAGTGCCGGACCAGTCCAGTTCGCTGCCGGTCCAGCGGATGGTGGCGGATTTTTCGGATTGGATTTGCTGCCACATCCGTTCGCTGGCGGCGCGGTCCAGGCGGAAGTAATGCAAATCCGACTGGGCGGGCAGTTCCAGGGGCGGATGCCGTTCTTCCTTGAGCGCGATGCCGCGGATGGCGCGCGTCGCCAAACTTTGCGGCATGAGTTTGAATTTGTCGCCGTCCTCGACGTAACGGCCCAGCACGATCGGGTCCAGTTTGCTGCGGATGCCCAGGAAATAGGCGTTGGGTTGGGTGAGATGTTCGGGCGAAAACGCCCCGGTGAGAATCCCGTTGACTTCCTTAAAGGCGAGTTTGAGGAAACTCGGAGCGACCGCCCCCCTCAGATAGGAGCGGATCTTGGTCGTCAGCTCTTTGAACACCGGCAACGGGTTATCGTGGTCGTAGGCCGCCGCCTCGAAGTCATCCTTGTCCGGGTGCAGCGCGGCCAGTTCCCCAAGCAGTTCGCGCAGTTCCAGGTACATCTCGAACGGCGTGACGTTCGGCGCCAGCACCAGCGACGGCAGCCGGCCGCTGAACCGGTTTAGCGTGCCGAGCCGAATCATCTGCTCGAACTGGATTCCCCGCATCTGCTCGAGGCTGAACCCCCCGCGGGCCAACTGCACGACCAGTTCTTTCCGGCTGGCTTCGACCTGGCTGACCAAATCCCGCACCAGCTCCCGTAGCACCGGCGAGCCGTTTAGAAAAAAACAGGGCGGAACAAAATCGGGGTCCTGCCGCGGCAGGCCGACGTCCTCGCCCACCGCGCGGGCGACCTTCAGCAGGGGCAGCAACTCCATGTCAGCCGTGTCTTCATGCTCGAACATGAGCCGCGAGTTGGTCTTGCGCACCTGGACGGGCTTCGGGTTCTCGCCGGTGTTCTCGTCCGTATAATCCATCTCGCCGATCCGGTAGAGGAGCTTGGCGCGGGTATCGGCTTCGGCGCTGGTCTTGACCGTGTTGGCGCGCGCGTTCTGCCACAGAGGAACACCGAGGAAAAGCTTGAAACCGGCGACGCTCTTGGCGAGAGCCTGTTTGATGTCCAGCGAGGGCAGCTCGGCGAAGTCGGGATAATCAACCACCTGGCCGCTGGGCATAATCGCGCGCAAGCGGTCGAAGCGGATGCGCATGTTCTCCAGTTCGTCGCGGGACAACCGGGCTTCGAGCAATCCGTAGGGATACGCCCAGGCCAGCTTGCGTTCGGCGCAGACCTGGTCATGGACGCCCTTCTGCATCCGCTGCAAGTGATGCGGCTGGAGGAACAGCCCTTCGTGCCAATGAATTTCCACAGACATATTTGATTAACCAACCGGCCGGCCCATGATGAGGTTCTCCGTCGCTTTGGCCATCGCTTCCTGGATGCTCTTTTCGATGGCTGCCTCCGCGCCGTACTCTTTACAGAGCTGGACATACTTCCGCCAGCAGGCGAACTCGACGCTCTCGTTCCACTTCTTTTCGGCGCGCGCGTCCGCCTCGATGGCATTGGGATCGAATATCCGGGCGCGGTCCCGGGCGTAGGCGGCCCCGGCGCGGCCCACTGCGCCGAGCAGGCCGGCAACCAATTTGCGGCTGCGCTCCAGAGTTTGGAGCAACTGCGCCGTCGAGACCTCGTTGCTGCCGGCGAGGTACTCACCCGACAGCTTTACCAGGTCGCCTTCCTTGCGGACCATCGATTTGGGCGCGATTTGCTTCCACAGCGTCCAGACCAGTTGGTCCAGCGTGAGCACCATGTCCACCAGCATGGCCATCGTTTTGGCCGCGCGCTCCGCGTTCACGGTGCGCGTGGCGTCCAGGGCCAGGCGTTTCAGCAGCTCGGGGCTGGCCTCGAAAGCCGCCGCGCTGCGTTCCGGGACCAGGCCCGCCCGTTTCAGGCGCTCCGTGAACTCCTGCTTTTGTTCCGGGGGAAGCGTCGGGAGGACTTCCAGCAAACCCTCGAGCAAAGCTTCGGGCGTCGCTGGGGTGGCGGCTCCGGCGGACGGCTGGTGGCTGACCACGGGCCCAGCGGCCTGGCCGGTGGGAAATAGTTGACCGAGGGCCTCCAGCAGCACCTTGCGCTTGTCGGGAACGCTGCCTTTGAGCGCGCGTTCGATTTCCTGGGCTATGAAATCCTGACGGGTGGCGGCGTCATCATCGGCAAAATTCGCCTGCAAAATTCGCAGGCGGGCGGCCAGTGAGCTGGCCCACAATGATTCCTCAGAAAGGTGCGATTCCATAAGTACAAGCCCACACTCTCACCTTGAGGCCCATCCGGCACTGCCGGACCAACAGAATCAAAAGACCGCTTGCTGCCCATAACTCGGCTAAGAGCGACATATCTGGATTTCTGCACTCAATTCAATCCATTCCCGCCGGATTGTCAAGGAAACCGAAAAGAAAAATTTGGACGGCAACGCCGACCACGGTCCACCCGAAACACTGCCGCGCACTCTGCACTTTCATCGCCAGCGTCCGACCCATCAAAAATCAAAAGCGTCCCGCACTCCGCATTCCGCATTCTGCGGTTACCGCGACGGAAGGCGCGGGCCGGATCGGTTACCATCGGTTACCATCGGTTACCGGGAGAAGGGACTACGGGACTACGGGACCACGGGACTACGGATGAGGACGGAGTGGCCACAAGAAGGCGCGAAAAGGCACAAAGCGGGTGAAGGGGAAATTAATTTTGGTCGAGATTGCTCAAGATTAGTCGAGATTGGTCGAGTTTTTGCGAGAGCGAACTTGAGCGGGGAGGTGTTGAACCACGGATGACACGGATGGCACGGATGAGGACCGAATAGCCGCAAGAAGGCACAAAGTGATGATCGGGCTGGGTGCGCAGAGCGAATAACAGTTCGTGGCAAAATGCGGGAAGTGTTAGTACGCGGTAGTAGGCGTTAGTAACTGATATAAAGTGTTATTAGATGATATCGATGTGGGCTGAACTTTGACCCGGGAAGCGCGCGGTTGGTCGCGGTTGGTCGCGGTTGGCCGAAGTTGAGAAGCACGATTGTGTCGACTTTGGAAAGTTGACAGTTGACAGGGGCAGAGCACGAAGGCGGGCGCGGGCAGAAAGGCGAAAACTGCAGTTCGGCTCTGGAAGAATTTCCCGTAATTGGGCGTCCGTAGCTGAAATTAAGCGTAATCGAGTGCAGCCGGGGTGGGGAAGACTTCCCTATGCACATGGCTGCAGATGACTGCAGATGGCTGCAGATAGGTGCCGATGCGGGCACAGGCCAGCGGGAGCTATCGGGAGCTGGGGGTGGAAATCTAAAGGATGAAGGATAAAGGATAAATTTTATTTTCTCCGGCGAGGGTGGGGTGGAGAGCTTTCAAAGCGTGACACCGTGACAAGGCCGTGTTTGACGAGGGATTCTCACTTTTGAAAGCGTGACAAGGCTCACCCTGTCACGCTTTGAACCGTGACAAGGTGTGAGAGTGTGACAGGAGTGTCGCTGGACCGGGGAAGACGCCAGCCGGGAATCGCGCAAGGGTGAGGCTCTGGGGACGGCGATGGTGTTGTGCGCGCAGGGGGGGTGGTTTTGACCCGTGACACCGTGACAACGCCGTATTTACTGGGAGATTTTAGCGATTTTTGACCCGTGACAAACCTGTGACAGACCCGTGACAAGAGCGTCAATGAACCGCGGAATACGCGGAACAAACGGATCGAGGAGGAGGAGGATTCTGATCGGTGACAAGGTTGCCGGATGGTCGTAATTATTTCTTTCGCGCCGGGGGGATGTTTTGAGGTGTGACAGTGTGACAAGGCCGTATTTACTGGGGTCTTCGCGATTTTGAGGTGCGACAAGGGTGTGACAAGGTGTGACAGTGTGACAGGAGTGTCGCTGGACCGGGAAAGACGCCAGCCGAGAATGGCGAAAGGGTGAGGCTCTGATTCACCTTGTTCAGCTTGATCCGCGGATGGAGCCAGTCACCGGTGAGCTTTCTTGGGTTCTGAGGCGTGACAAGGTGTGGAGTGAACCGTGAGAATTCTTTTCTCCGGGCAGAGGTTGAGAAATGCAAAAGTGTAGCCAAAAACGTAGCATGTCTCGTAAGTTGTTAATTGCAAGTTATTTGTGAATAACAAAAGCGTAGCAGATGCAAAAGCGTAGCGGGTGCAAAAGCGTAGCAGAGCGCGGACCGGTGGGCGGGCGGGCCGAATATTTCTTTCGCGCCGGGAGGGGTGTTTTGAGGTGTGACAGTGTGACAAAGCCCTGTTTACTGGGATTTTTTGCGATTTTGAGGTGTGACAGGGTGTGACAGGGTGTGACAAAGGCGGGTTTGGGCCACGGATGAGTGGGAAGGCGGATGTGCCCTGGTGCTTGGGGACGGTACTGAGGGCCGCACTCACGAACGGCAAAAGGTGGCGACGAATCTACGGTCTGACCGGTCCGCTACGAGCAGGGCGGCTTTGAATTTCATAGTGCATTTAGTGCTGGTTGGGCGAATACTCCTCCCACTCGACCGAAGCGTTTGGCCTCGGGCGCCGCCACTGGCCCCAGCGCGTCCTCGACGCCTTCCGCGCCTTGAGCCATCAACTTCCTCAGCCACCAATCCATCAATCCACAAATCCACTCATCCAACCTCCTCCGTCCTCGCTCCCGCCCGGTGCCGAACCATCGCCAGCGTTCGCCGAATCAAAAACCCAAATTCAAAACTCAAAAATCTCCCAGCCTCCCAACAATCAACTATCAACTAATAGATTATCTTAGCTTAATACGTCCGAAGCCGGCGCGCGAATCCGGCGAATCGGTCCAGTTGGCAAGAGTTCGCCAGAACAAGGCGCTCGCCAATAGTCCCAGAATGCGCGAGGAGTTTGGGGCTCGCCTGTTTCGAACCTCGTGGAGTTCGAGTCCCAAGGAAGGACATGTCCCGCTTTGTGCGTCGCTTTGGTCAATGGGCGAGGCTCGCTTGTGGAGCTGAACATCAAATTGATGATCACGGAGAATAGAAAAGGAAATTAGGCTTGGCCTCTTTTCTCAGAAATCTCGCACTTGTAGGTGTGACGGACAGTCCAGTTTATTGCGCAGAAAACCGAACCGAAATGAAACAAAAAAGAAAGGAAAATGCTATGCAAGCACCTCAAGATAACTACTTCGCCGGCTATGGTAATCTGAAGCTGACGCGCGACGCCAAAGGCATACTGGTCGCTCAATTCCACAGCGACGGCGGGCCGTTCATTATGACGGCGCAAGCTCACACGGAATTTGTCGATGCCTTCTACCGGATTGCACAAGACCGAGCAAACAAGATCGTAATCCTCACGGGCGCTGGTGGGCAGTTCATTACTGATGTCGATTGGTCCTCTTTCGGTGATGCCTCCGATCCGGGCGTTTGGAGCCAGGTTCACGACGAAGGCGTTCAGGTTTTGGAAAATATAGCCAACATACGCGTGCCGGTCATCGCGGCTGTCGAGGGACGTGCCCATGTTCACTCAGACTACGCGCTGCTGGCCAGCGTCATCGTGGCGGCGCAGGGTGCGACCTTCCAGGACGTGGCCCACTTCGCCGCGGGCATTGCGCCCGGTGACGGGGTCTTTACCACCTGGAGTTATCGCGCCGGACCGGGACGAGCGGAGGCGTTCCTGCTGAATCCGCAGCCATTGACCGCTCGGATTGCGCACGAATGGGGAGTGGTTGCTGAGGTTGTCCCGAACGGAAAGGCTCTCAGTCGGGCGCGGGAGTTGGGCGAATTATACTTGAAGGCTCCTGAAGTGACGCGCCGCAATACACGTGTCCATTTCATTCAGCCTTTGAAAGAGCGCATCGTGCGAGAGGTTGGTTACGGGCTGTCGCTGGAAGGAGCGTCGGCAGCCGATCTTGTCAAATCGAAAACCGAACTGCCAATAGAGGCGTAAAAAGGAAATACCAAGGCGCGGGCTACAGGGGAAACGCAGGTGGAACACTCTCCGATTTGTTACCGCCCGTTACGCCACTGTTACCGCATCCGTGGATGACCGCGCCAATGGTGGGCCACTTTCCTCAATCGTACGTTGAAATCCTGTGCGAAGCGCACTGGGCAGACCACTTGGACGAATTGACCAAGAAAACGACCGCCAACACTCACCACCCTGTCGAGCCGGGTTATCTGGAGACCGATGCGCCTGGAGCCATTTTCCCGATGATTCGAGCCGCGGACTCCGTGTTGGAATATTCCCACGTTTTAGAAAGGCGCGCCCAAAAACGAATTGTATCAGTGGGCAAAGCGCGACAAGTTTTGTCGCAGCCCCCATCCGTCACGGAGTCGCAGAATTGACAAGCGCCTCGGCTTCCTTTTGTAACGCGTGGGCAATAATCCAATCACGCCAATCCCCTCCCAGATTTCCGCTGCTGAGTTTTGGGAGTTGTTCTTCGATGACTTTGCCGCAGTCGGCCAGGGCGGTGAGCGCCTCGTTGGTCTGTCCCGACTTGAACCGGGCCATGGAGAGGATTGCGTAGCCTTCAGCTTTTGAGTAAGAAAAAGGGTCTTTCGTGGCCGAATCAGCCCATTTCACGGCTTCCGAAAAACGTTGCTGGCGATACTCTGCCAAGGCTTTGCAGCACTGAAAAAGAGAGTAGCTTCCATAGTTCGTGCCGCGAGTCACGGCCACGTCAGCCAGAGCGCCGACCGCGTGCATGTCGGCTCCTGAAGATGGAAGGATGAGGCAGTCTTTGGCCATTTGGTCCGCGATCATTGGATCCCGGGCGCCGCCAAAACGTGGAATAATCTGCTGGCAAAGCCGCCGGTATTCCGGAACGTCCCCGCAGGCGACCAGCAAGGGAGCGAGCGTGTGATAACCTTTGGGAGAGTCCGGCTCGGTTTTGACCAGATTGGTTACATCGTTCGTCGCCTTTCTCCATCGGCCTTGCATCGCCATACTTTCTCCAATCGTGGCAAACAGCCCCGCATAACCAGGCGAAGCCAGGAGTTGTGATTTCGAAAACCCGTCAAACAACTGGTCCGTGTCGTCATACTTGTTTTCCTGTTGCAGCAGGATCACTAAGTGTGTGGCGACGAGCACATTGGGGGGGCTGTCATCAAGAAATTGGCGGCGGATGGCCAACGAATGGCGAAAGCACTTTTCCGCCTCACCATAGTTCGCCTGGTACCAGTACATAATTCCAAAACCTTCCAACCGGTCAACCTCCTGCTGATGTTGCGCCCTTACCCGTGCCCGGTTTCCGACTACCAGCAAACGAGTCACGACGGCCAGACCGGCAGCCAGCAGAACGAGAATGGTCGCAAGGCTCGCACACGCCAGTTTGTTTCGAGCGACGAATTTGTGCGCCTTGTACAGTCTGCTGGGCGGACGAGCCGAAACCGGCTCGCCCGAAAGGTAGCGGCCGACGTCCACGCCGAGGCCGTGGGCCGTTGCGTAACGGCGGGCGCGGTCCTTTTCGAGCGCTCGCATGACGATCCAATCGAGTTCGCCCTCCAATTCGCGAATCAGCCACGGGGGCGCGGCTCCATGGCGCTTCGAAAAATTCTCCGCCTCCGCCTTCATCAACGTGCTCAACCGCGTCGAAGGCCGGGCCGGTTCCTCATCCCGAATGACCCGGCGCACTTCGTCGAAGCCTGCTTTGAGAAGTTCGCGCGTGTCAAAAGGCGTTGTGCCCGTCAAAAGTTCGTAGAGCAACACGCCCAGACTGTAGATGTCGGTCCGCGTATCTATGTCCGCGTTCATGGGGGACATCTGCTCGGGACTCATGTACGCCGGCGTCCCAATTAGCATATCGCGCGCGGTGAAGATCGTTTTGTCCGTCAACTGCTGTCCTCCGGTGGCCTTCGCTACCCCGAAATCAATCACTTTGGGCGCCGGCCTCCCGTCGGTTCCTGTGGTCACGAGAATGTTTGAAGGCTTGATGTCCCGGTGAATGATCCCTTTCTGGTGCGCGTGCTGGATTGCGTCGCAGACTTGGGTGAATAACTCCAAACGGGACCTGGTTGGCAGAGAGTGCTGATCGCAATAATCGGTGATTTTTATACCCTCGACCAATTCCATTACAAAGAAGGGTCGTCCGCCATCGGTCATGCCGGCGTCGATGACGCGGGCGATATTGGGATGGTCCATCAACGCCAGCGCCTGCCGCTCCGCCTCAAAGCGCGCAACCAC
>DATMRF010000057.1:0-5368 GCA_035566435.1 Candidatus Acidiferrum sp. | reverse complement strand
AGGGCAAATTTGAGGGCGGCACCAAAGCAGGGGTGGCGGTTATCGGCCAACCCAATGTCGCGGCGCGGCGACTGGACAATCCTATCGAAGTTCCGGGCGCACTTAGCTTCCTTGCCTACGGCCATTTTGGCAGTTACGTGCACGGCCTGGAGGATTATCCGAAGGAAACATGGCCCGACAACATTGAGCTGTTGTACTACTCGTTTCATATCATGATCACGCTGGGGACGATTTTCATTTTCCTCATGGGACTCGCAACTTTGCAGAATTCGCTCGGCCGTCTCCAGTCCAGCAGGTTGCTGCTCTGGGTGCTGATGCTGGCGTTTCCCTTTCCCTACATCGCCAACACCCTGGGATGGATGACCGCCGAACTGGGACGGCAGCCATGGCTCATCTACGGCCTTTTCCACACGGCCGATGGCCATAGCCAGGTGGTGAGCAACGGCAACACGATTTTCACTTTGATTGGTTTTACCGGTCTCTATTTTGTGCTCGGTCTGCTTTTCCTCTTTCTAGTCGGCCGGGAGATCGGCCACGGTCCGGAGAAGGAGGATGCCCGTGGCCGCCGACGGACGGAGGCGGATTCGCACGCGACATCGAACCGCGTCCTCACGTCGGGGGCTACATCGGTCCCGAGCAATGGTAACGGTTTCCACAACGAAGCGGTTGTAGGATCTGTAAAGGAGAGGCCGTTATGATCGCGGTATGGTTCGGCGTTGTCAGCTTGATGCTCGTTACGTACGTGACGCTCGACGGACGCAATTTTGGGGCGGGGATGCTCCATTGGTTCGTCGCCAAAACACCACATGAGCGGCGGCAGGTCGTCGCAGCGATTGGCCCGCTTTGGTCATGGCACGAGGTGTGGCTCGTCGCTTTCGGCGGCGCATTGGTCGCTGTGTTTCCCAAGCTCATGGGCCCGGCGTTTGCCGGCTATTACCTGGCGCTGATGCTGATTCTGTGGGGGCTGATTCTGCGCGGCATCTCGCTCGAAGTTGGGGGGCACATCAATGACCGGCTCTGGCAGGGGTTTTGGGGTTTCGTCTTCGTGCTCTCCAACTTTCTGCTGGCCATCCTTTTCGGGGCTGCGGCAGGCAATCTCGAGCGCGGCGTTCCTCTCGACGCCCACGGGGATTTTTCGATGGCGTTCTTCACGGATTTTCGGACACGCGGCAATGTGGGGCTTTTCGATTGGTACACGATATCTGCCGCCATCTTTGTAACGGTCCTGCTGGCGGCACACGGCGCGACTTACCTCACCCTGAAGACAGAAGGCCCCGTGCATGACCGCACCGCCAGGTACGCGAAGCGTCTCTGGGTCGCGGTCGTGCCGCTCTTCTTCGCACTCTCGGTAGCGTCATGGATTGTGCGTCCAGACTTGTTCCACGAGGCAGTGCACAAGCCCCTTTGCTGGCTGGGAGTGCTTGTCATTGTCGCCTCAGCCGTCACGCTTGTTTTCGGCCTGGCTACTCGCAGCGAAATGCGCGCGTTCGTTGGTTCGAATGGCCTCATCGTGGGCGTGCTGGCAACCGGAGCCGCAGCTCTTTTCCCGGTGATGCTGCATTCAACCCTTGCTCCGGAGAATTCACTGACGGCGTACGCCGCCGCTTCCAGCCACAACGCTTTGGTGCTGGCTTCCGTTTGGTGCCCAATCGCTCTGGCACTGACCATCGCCTATTCCAATTTTATTTCCCGGCGTTATGCGGGAAAAGTCAGCCTCAGGCTGGACGATCAACAGTTGTACGAACTGAAAGGAGAACAAACTATGAATAGTAATGTGCCACGTATCGTTATCGTCGGTGGGGGGTTTGGCGGCCTGGCGGCAGCCAAAGCGCTCCGTTTAACTGCAGCCGAAGTGGTTTTGATTGACCGCACCAATCACCACGTCTTTCAACCATTGCTTTACCAGGTGGCGACCTCGGTTCTGGCGCCGGGCCAAATCAGCGCTCCGATTAGGGGTATCCTGGGCAAGCAAAGCAACACGACCGTGATCCTTGGGGAGGTGACCGGCGTGAACAAGGAGGAGCGTTACGTCATCGCCAATTCGGCGGATCGTTCGCAAGTGCAGATCCCATACGACTATCTCGTACTCGCGACCGGTCAGCGCCATAGTTATTTTGGGCACAACGAATTCGAACGCTTCGCTCCGGGCTTGAAAAGCTTGGCGGACGCCGTGGCCGTTCGAAATCGCGTTCTCCAGGCGTTCGAACAAGCGGAGGCTGAAGAGGATCCCAGCCGGCACCGGGACCTCCTCACCTTCGTTCTGGTGGGCGCAGGGCCGACCGGCGTTGAAATGGCCGCCGCGCTGGCCGTGATGGTGCGGACCACGCTGTACTCGGAATTCAGACGGATCGATCCGCTATCGGCTCGCATTATTCTCCTGGACATGGCGAATCGGGTGCTGGGCACATTTGCCGAAGGCCTTTCGGAAGCAGCCATGAAACACCTGGAGGATTTAGGTGTTGAGGTGCGTTTGGGCCACGGCGTTGATAAAATTGACGACGAGGGTGTGATCGTCGGCGGCGAGAGGATCGCGAGCAAGACAGTCATCTGGACCGCTGGAGTGGCTCCATCCCCGGCGGGTAAATGGCTGGGTGTGGAAACCGACCGCGCCGGACGCGTCAAGGTGCAGCCCGATCTTACCGTACCGGGACATCCGGAAATTTTCGTGGTCGGCGATACGGCATCGGCTCAGCAGGACGGGAAGCCGCTGCCGGGCGTGGCCCAGGTGGCGATGCAGGGCGGGCGGTACGCGGGAAAACTGATTGCGAGACGCCTGTCTGGAAAGCCGGCGCCGCGACCTTTCCGTTATTTCGACAAAGGCAACATGGCAGTGGTTGGCAAGGGCTTTGCGATCATGCAGAGCGGCAAGATTCATTTAAGCGGATTCTTCGCCTGGCTCGCTTGGGCAGCGATCCACATCCAGTTTCTCGCGACACCCAACCTCCGGATCAGCGTTTTTGTTCAGTGGATCTGGAGCTTTATGACTGGCCAGCGCGGTTCGCGGCTGATCGTCAACCACCATGCCCCAGCGAATGATGCCAAACCCGAGGCCTCTACGGTCATCAACAAAGGAAATCAAACATCTGCCAGCGTGAGCCACAGCGACGGCTTGACGGATACAAGAAAGACTGAACCCACAACTGATTCAGCAGTACTGATAACAACAACAAAATGAAGAAAGGACGCATTATGGCAAAACAAACCAAAGCAACGGACTCGGTATATAAAGTAACGGAAATAGTCGGGACCAGCACGAAATCGTGGGAAGATGCCGCGAAGAATGCGGTAGAGACCGCGGCTCGATCGCTGCGTGACCTCCGCGTTGCCGAGGTTGTGAAGCAGGACATGAAGGTCAAGAACGGCAAGGTCAAGGCGTATCGCACGCGCGTGCAGTTGTCTTTCAAATACGAAGGCTGAGCAATTCGACCTTCACCGATCCCTGAGCGGGGCCGCAAAAAGCATTTTGACCATGAAAAACAGTTCACCCGTTCCTGTGGTTTACAGTCTTCGACAAGTTGTCTCGACACGCTTGCCTACTCGTTGGGGCTTGTTTCAGGCCTTCGGATTCGAACGAGAGGCTGTGAATGGAATTCGACGAATCGAAACTGCCGTGGCGTTCGTTATGGGCAATCTCTCCGACGGCCCTCCGTTGCTGCGGATCCATTCGCAGTGCTTGACGGGCGAGATCCTTGGTCCTCTGCGCTGCGACTGTGGTGACCAGTTTGAGATCGCCGTGCAGGCCATCGCAAAGGAAGGACGGGGGCTCGTGATTTATGAATATCAGGAAGGGCGCGGCATCGGTCTGATGGCAAAACTCCGGGCAGATGCGCTCCTGAACACCGGCCTCGACACGGTTGAGCCAAACCATGCCCTGGATCTTGGGGCAGATTACAGAGACTTCAGCCTCTCCGCTGCCATACTGCATCATCTTGGAATCAGCCGAGCCCGCCTGCTGTCACATAATCCCAATAAGGTTCGCGCCTTGTTGACTGCCGGCATCAGCGTTGTGGCTGAGGTTCCTTGCGAGGCCACGCCAAATTCACATTCGCTTCCATACCTGAGCACTAATAAGGAGAAAACGGGGCACACCTTGAGCCTCGGTTCTGCCGGCCCGGACTCCGATCGAAACACGCAACGGGACCCGGCTTCGACAGAAACCAACCACGTGGGGAGCGAGGATGAATTCGAAGGGCTCTTTCCCGCGTATCGGAGGGGTTCTATCGCTGACTTTGCTGAGGAAGTACAATGACTCAGGCGGCACCCAAAAAGATCCGTGTTCCTGATCTCACCCTGATGAAAGAGCGGGGCGAGCGAATTGTCATGCTGACCGCCTACGACGCCACCATGGCGCGGCTGTTTGATCGAGCGGGCGTTGATCTGCTGCTCGTTGGAGACTCGCTGGGCAATGTGATTTTGGGATTGGATACGACCATTCCCGTAACGATGGATGCAATGATCCATCATACACGCGCGGTTACCCGTGGCGCCAGTCGCGCGCTGGTCGTGGCGGACCTGCCCTTTCTGAGCTACCAGGTCTCGCCGGAGCAAGCCATCCAGAATGCGGCCAGACTCTTTCAGGAAGGCGGGGCTGCCGCGGTGAAACTGGAAGGTGGACGCCCGGTGGCGAACACCGTTCGACGGCTGACCGAAGCCGGCCTCCCCGTCATGGGACACGTCGGGCTGACTCCACAGCACGTGCACTCTCTTGGAGGAATGCGGCAACAGGCGCGCAATGACGAAGCGGCGCAGGAATTGATCGCGGATGCCCTTGCGCTGGAAGACGCAGGCGCCTTCGCATTGGTGCTCGAGGCGATTCCCGATGCCGTCGCCGAGATTGTGACTTCCCGACTCAAGATTCCAACTATCGGCATCGGGGCAGGACCGCATTGCGATGGCCAGGTCCTCGTCAGTTACGACGCTCTCGGGCTTTTTGACTCCTTCGTGCCGCCGTTTGTCAAGCAGTACGCGCAGGTCGGACAAATGATTCTCAACGCCGCACAGAATTATGCTAACGACGTGCGCGAAGGTGCATTCCCAAAGGCGGCCGTGGCGGGCCGTGACCGCGTTCCCGTTCTTGCCACGATATGAGATTGTTCACACCGGAGGCCCCGCAATGTTACTCTTCCTGTTGAAATCGAAGATTCACCGCGCGCAAGTTACCGCGGCGAATGTCAATTACGAAGGCAGTCTGACCATTGACCTCGATTTCATGGAAAAGGTCGGCCTGTTGCCCTACGAAAGGATTCTTTGCAGCAACATGGCGAACGCGGCGAGATTTGAAACCTACGCCATCCCAGGCAACCGCGCTTCGGGGGACATCATTCTCAACGGTGCGGCAGCGCATCTGGGCAAGCCCGGTGACCGCCTC
>DATMRF010000056.1:0-49902 GCA_035566435.1 Candidatus Acidiferrum sp. | reverse complement strand
GGTAGCCGTGGACTTCAGTCCACGGGGGAAGTGTCCGCACGCTCCAGCGTCGCGTCGCGACGCCTGAGCGAACCAGCAAATCTTTGAAGATGAATAGTTTATGTCATCAACAAAGCTTAAAAATCCCTGTAAGAGTTGTGGCTAATGACAAGCGCTTCAGCGTTGGGTACGAGCGCGCAGGGAAGGAAGTCCCGAAGGGACGGCTGAAACTCCCACAAATCTTGAGAATTAAATGCCTTTGCCCTGCTCGCCGAATCCAAAGAAATCGACCCTGCTTTCCCTGGCTCTCAAGCCTGCGGTTTACCTTGTAACGCTTCAGACGGTTGCGGACCTCACTGGATGACTAAATCCACAAACGTCGTTTTCTGCGCAGTTTCGTGCCAGTTGGTGGTCAACTTGCAACCTTCAACCTGCAACCGGGTAGTGGTCACGAACCTTCACCTTTCAACCTGCAACCTGCAACCGGGTAGTTCCCTTCCCATCTGTCCATTTCCACACCTTCGTCGCCCAATTTTCATACACTCCCCCAACCCCCTTTTCCAGCAGCCCGCATGCCCGGTGTCCCGGTTCCCTGCGGAAAACCCGAAATTTCAACCCTCGCCCACCACCCGAGACGAACAGCAACACTCATTTTTCTAGCCTGGAATGACTTGGCATAATCTACGCTACTACACTCTTCCGAGTGGTCGAGCCACGCGGCTGCGGCCGGGCATGCGCCTGAGAGAAATTCAGTCGGTCCCGCCCGCAACTCAGGACCTCTCGATGTGACCGTAAGGATGATACAACACCCTCAGCCACAATGAATACTCAGCCATTCATCAAAAATCAGAATTCAAAAATGCAACCTCTGCTGCGGATGAAAACCTACGACGAAGCCGTCGCCGTCTCAAAAAAGGCCGGCGACCACTTCTTTCTCTACGCCTTCATGCTTAGAGGTCGGATTTCCACCCCAAGTTGCCTTCGCTCTCTACCCCCGTGCCTGGTGTCCAAAGATGTTGCAGCCAGTGTCAGCGACCCAACCCGCTACGCAGCCGATCAACAATCCAAAACCCAAAACCCAACCTCGATTGATCTCCCAGCCGGTAAGGTACGGTAGGGTACGGTAAGGTACGGTAGGTTTTTTTTCACACATCCCCCTCACAAACATATGAACAGCGAACCTCAGAATGGCCGTCCCGACTCCTCTCCCTCTGTCCCGGTTGCGGACACTCCGCGCGCGGACGCGGCCCGGCATGCGGTCGTCGAACCTTCAACTCCCGACTCTCAACCACCCCTGCCAACTCCGCACCCGAACGGCGCCAACGGCCACGACGGTTCCCCAATCGAAAACCAATCGGCCGAGTTGACAGCAGGCGCCTCGGCGAGCCCCTCAGAAATCCAAAATCAAACTCCAAAACCCGATAACCCGGAACGCCGTTCCCACAGCAAGATCGGGCGACTCCCCAAAACCACCCGCGACAAGCTCAACGAAATGGTCCGTGACGGCGTCCCCTACCCGGACATTCCGGCCAAGCTTGGCGATGACGCCAATGATATCACCGCCCGCAATATCTCCTCTTGGCAGTCGGGCCCCCATTATCAGCGCTGGCTCCTCGAACAGGACTGGCTCGAAAAACTCCGCGACGACCAGGAACCCGCCTTCGACCTCCTCACCGGTTTCGATGCCTCTAAATTCGATGAAGCCACTCTCCAGCTTGCCATCACCCGCCTCTTCCTGGCCCTCCGGCACATCGATTCCGGCGACCTCAACAAAATGCTCGGCGGCAACGTTCAGTCGTTCGCCCGCCTGGTCAGTGCTTTGGCCCGCGCCTGTCGCGAAACCACCAACATCGAAAAATACCGCGCCGCCCTCGCCAAAGCCGTTGCCCCCAAATGCCTCGACCCAAATCGCGACCTTACCGATGAGGAAACGCAAGCCATCGTCCGCAAGATGGACGAAATTCTTGGCTTCTGCTCCCCAGGCGACCCGAAGCCCGAGAGTGACAAGCGCCGCAAGCCTGGTAGCAGCGCGTCCGAGCCCAAGGCCTCTTCCGTGCCGGTCAGCGACGTTCTCCCTTGACCCACGCGCAAACCTCACGGAACGCGGTCGGAACGCCGCATTTATGCGGCAGAAAAGAATTTCGTCTTGGTCCCACCCTCGCCGATGTCAACCCTCAGCTTCCCCCACCACGAACGTTTTCACGCCTCACGCACGACGTTTCACGCATCACGCATCATGTATCACGTATCGCGTATCACGCATCACGTTTCACGCTCGGATCCCGCTTGACCCTGAGCTTAAAAATGAATTTCATCGCGGTTGCGTAAGTCAAAATACTACAACGATACGTTCGGTACGGCGATTAATTCTATGAAAACGTTCCATGTTTCGTTATCAGGCGCTCTGTTGGCTGCAGGCCTTTTGGCCGGCGTCGTCGGAGTGACGCCCCAGGCCCAGGCCGCCCCCAAAAAGGTCCTGGTCGTCACCACCACCACCGGGTTCCGCCATAGCTCGATTGCAACCGCCGAAAAAGTCATTGCCGCATTGGGCAAAGAGAGCGGTGCCTTTACCGTGGAATATGCCCGGGTTGAACCCAATGACCCCAAATTCCGCGGCCCGGACGGCAAACCGGGCAAAGCCAAGGTCGAGGAAACCATCAGAGAGGTGCTCGCCGAGAAAATGAGCCCGGCGGCCTTGAAAAATTATGACGGCATCATTTTCGCCAATACCACCGGCGATTTGCCGCTGCCTGATAAAGAGGCCTTCATCGACTGGGTCAAATCCGGCCACGGGTTCGTCGGCATGCACGCCGCCGGCGACACCTTCCACGGCTTTCCGCGGTATATCGAGATGGTCGGCGCCGAATTCAAAACCCATAAGGCCCAGGTCGAAATCCAGCCCATCATTGAGGACAAGGAGTGCCCCGCCTGCCGCCACCTGCCGGCCGACTGGAAAGTGTTCGACGAGATTTACCAGTTCAAAAACTTCGACCGGTCGAAAGTCCATGGTCTGCTGACCCTCAATCACAATCCCAACGAACCGCAAATCGCCGGCGATTACCCGGTGTCGTGGTGCAAGGAATTTGGCAAAGGCCGCGTGTTCTACACCTCCCTGGGACACCGCGAAGATGTTTGGGACCCGACCTGGCCTGACCGCAAGAACCCCAAGGAAGTCGCCGAGGCTTACCAGCAACATATCCTGAACGGTATCAAGTGGTCGCTGGGCCTCGAGCAGTGGAATGTGAAGCCGCAGCGGGTGGAGTAGTGCTGGAGCACCGGGCCGGTAGGGCGCGGGGGTAGGGCGCGTTGTCCTCAACGCGCCGTCCGGATAGCGGGGCGGCGCGCGAAACGGGCGGACAAAGCAGGCAGCCTTTGCCATGTAAATACATGACACGCCCGGGCTGCCGGCGGGCTTGATTCCAGGCCTGGCCATGGCCAAACTGGATGTTCGATGGCTGGCCTCAACGAGCCGCGAACGCACAGACGGATCGATATGAACGAGAACGAAAACAAAATCGCGGATTTCAACCGCCGCGATTTCCTCAAGGGCGGCTCGGCGGCGACGCTGCTGACCATGCTGGGCGGCGTTGAACTCTTCGCCCAGACCAACGCCGCTCCCGCGGAAGCCAAAGCCGCCGGACCGAAGCTCAGAATTGCGGTCATCGGCCTCGGCACCTGGGGCCGGGAAATCGTCAACACCCTGGCGCGCCTGCCGAAAGCCGAAGTGGCCGCCATCTGCGACACCTACCCGGCTTCTGTCCGCCGTTCCGCGACCGCTGCCCCTGGCGCCGCCCAGACCGAGGATTACAAAACCATCCTCGACAACAAGGACATCAAAGCCGTTGTCATTGCCACCCCGACGCACCAGCACAAAGACCTCGTGCTCGCTGCGCTCAAAGCCGGCAAGCACGTTTATTGCGAAGCGCCTCTGGCTAACTCCATCGACGACGCACGCGCGATTGCCGCCACCGCCAAGGCCGCGAAACAGGTGAATTTCCAGGCCGGCCTGCAATTCCGCGCGGACCCCCAACGCCATTTCCTGGTGCCCTTTATCCGTTCCGGCGCCATGGGGCAATCCCTCATGGCCCGCGCCCAATTCCACAAAAAACAGAGCTGGCGCCAGGTGTCCCCCAAACCCGAGCGCGAGAAGGAGCTCAACTGGCGCTTGAGCAAGGAAACCTCCGCCGGGCTCGTCGGCGAAATCGGCATCCATGCCATTGATCAGGCCACCTGGTTCCTTAACGCCCAACCCGTCGCGGTGACCGGTTTTGGCTCGCTCGCGCTCTGGAAGGACGGCCGGGACGTGTTCGATACCGTCCAGGCTCTGGTGGAGTTTCCGGGCGGCGTGTTTATGAATTACAACGCGTCGCTCGCCAATTCCTTCGATGGCGAGTACGAGATGCTCTACGGCAGCGATGCCGCGGTGATGATGCGCGAGAGCAAGGCCTGGCTGTTCAAAGAGGTCGATTCCCCACTGCTCGGCTGGGAAGTCTATGCGCGCAAGGAAACGTTCTACCAAGAGACCGGCATCGCCCTCGTCGCCAACGCTAGCAAATCCGTGCCGGCCAATCCGCAGGCATCGGCGGAGGCCGCCATCACTAGCACGCCGCTCGCTTATGCGCTGACCACGTTCCTGAAGAACTCCGCCGACCTGGGCGCCGCCGTCGAAGATGCGCTGGCGGTCATCGGCCCGGATGACCCCGAACAGTTGGCGGCGCAGATCGCCAAAGTGCCGCGGCTCCCGGCCCCCGGCTACCTCGAAGGCTTCCAGGCCACCGTCCTGGCCATCAAAGCCAATGAGGCCATTCAGGCGCACCAGCGCATTGAACTCAAAAAGGAGTGGTCCGAACTGAGCTAGCCCGCCCTCGTCAATTATCCAACAAAACTCATTCATCAAAGAACCCGCACTAATATGAAGCTACGAACATTGATCGCCGGAAATCTTGCCCTGTTGCTCCTCGCTGGCCTCTCCGTCCAGGCCGCCGACGAAGCCACTCGTTTCTATGCCCGCGCGGGCAGCAAGCTGAGACTCGAGGGCACGTCCAATATCCATGACTGGCAGGTCGAGAGTTCCCTCATCGGCGGCTACCTCGAAGTCGGCCCCGGCTTCCCGGTCGAGCCCGGCCAGGCCGCCGCGCCGGGCAAAGTCCAGGCCCAAGCCGAACCGTTCGTTATGGTCCGTTCGCTCAAGAGCCTCGAAAAGGACGGCAAACCGTACAGCGACCGAATGGACGAAGTCATGTACGAGCACCTGAAGGCGCAAGACGATCAAAAAGCCAGGATAACGTTCCACTTGGCCGACCTCACCCTCAAGGAGCCCGCTAAGAGCAAAGACGCCCCTTACGTCTTCGAAGCCAAAGGCGACCTCGTCGTCGGCGGCGTGACCAACCAACTCACGATGCCCGTGAATATCCTGCCGTTGGGCGACAAAAAATTGAAAGTGACCGGCGCCACCTCGGTTAAGATGACCGACTTCAAAATCGATCCCCCGGCCCCGAAAATCGCCCTCGGCATGATAAAAACCGGCGACGACGTGAAAGTGAGCTTCGAGTGGATGGTCGGCCAGCGCGCCGCTCCCGCCGCCGCGAAGTAACGCAGGCTTCCAAGCCTGCCGGATCGCCGACTTCCAAGTCGGCCCCGCGCCGGATGTGTATGAGCTATGCGGGTTTGGAACTCCGCAACACGCCAGGATTGGAAGCCTGGGCTACGAAGTTCGACTCAGTCTCCGCGTCCTGGGAAAAATACGGACTTCGAACCGCCTTGACGTTTCGAGCCGTTTATGTTTTTATTTAAGCTGGTTCATGACCCTAACTGCGGGCAAGCAGAGAAAGGCTTGAGTCGTATGCAGGCTTGTAAAACGTTTCTGTGGCCCATTTTCGTTGGCCGTTTTTCACTCCTACTCACTTTGGGTTTGGTTTGCTCCGTCCACGCGCAAACAAACACGTCCATGCCCGTGGTCACCATTGCGGCAACTGATCCCAGTGCCTCCTGGGCTGGTGATACGGGCACCTTCACTCTCTTCCGGACCGGAGACCCAACTCAGACCCTCAACGTGTATTGCCGTATCCTCGGCACCGCCACCAACGGCGTGGATTATCAGGCCATCAGCAGTTTCGTGCAGATTCCCGGCGGGTCGTACTCCAATTCCGTTGTGATCACTCCGATCAACCACGGCCAGCTCATCACCAAGACCGTGACGCTCTTGTTGGCGGCTTCCCCCATGGCGCCGCCCGTAAACTACATCATTGGCTACCCCAGTAACGCGACGGTGTTTATCAAGCCCGCTTCGGTGACGAATCTCCCTCCCCTGGTCAAAATCTCCACGCCCGCCAACGGATCAATCTTCTACACCCCGGCGAACATCCCAATCTGTGCCAACGCTTACGACATTGACGGTTTTGTCGCCACGGTTGAGTTTTTTGCAGGGACGAACAGTCTGGGTGTCCGCACCAACAATCCCATGGCTGCCAACCCGCTTAATCCCTTCTGCCTCGTTTGGTCCAATGCGCCGGCGGGCGCCTACGCCTTGACCGCCGTCGCCACCGACGACGGCGGGGCTTCCACCACCTCTGAAGCTGTCAACATTACCGTGGTGCCGGGCCCGCCACCGACCAATCTTCCGCCCGTGGTATCATTGGTCGCCCCCACCAATGGCTCGACGTTCCTGACCCCGGTTAACATCCCGCTGATCGCGGTTGGAAGCGATCCCGATGGTTTTGTGACCAGCGTGGAGTTTTTCGCGGGGAGCACGAGTCTCGGCGTCGTTTCCAATTGGGTGGTGGTCGATCCCTTGCCTGGAGGCGGAACTCCTGCCGGGAGCCGCGGGTTCTTCCTGCTCTGGAGCAATGTGCCTGCGGGCAGCTACGTGCTGACCGCCAAAGCAACTGACGACGGTGGGGCTTCCACGACGTCGGACCCGGTAAACATCACCGTCAACACCGGCCCGCCGCCCACCAACTTCCCGCCCGTCGTTAGGATTACCAGTCCGCCTAACGGCGCGGTCTTCCATGCGCCCGTGAATATCCCCATTTATGCCTACGCTTCCGACCGGGACGGATTCGTCGCGACCGTTGAGTTCTTCGCCGGCACGAACAGCCTGGGACTGGGCCACGGCTTGACGATCCTCCCCTGGGCTGGCACGAACACCTGGCCGACCTTCCGCTGGCCCACTAATGTTTTCACCCTCACCTGGAGCAATGCGCCGCTTGGACAATACGCGCTCACCGCCGTGGCGACGGATGACGGGGGCGCATCGACCGTCTCGCCCCCGGTCAATATTTCGATCGAACCGTCGCCGCCCCCGCCCACCAACCGGCCGCCGATTGTCAGCATCGTCGCGACCGATCCCGTGGCCATCGAAGGCACCAACTGCTGGCCGTGGCTGGGCATGACCAACCCCGTTCCGACTTGGAGCAACTGGGTTTCGGCAGTGCCGCCTTGGCGGTTTTTCACCAACTGTGGTCCCAAGAACGCTACGTTTACTGTCCGCCGGTTCGGCGTTACCAACGACGACCTGACCGTCAGTTATGACAT
Source organism: Candidatus Acidiferrum sp. (assembly GCA_035566435.1). GTDB lineage: Bacteria > Verrucomicrobiota > Verrucomicrobiia > Limisphaerales > UBA8199 > DATMRF01. Next base: position 42,390 of record DATMRF010000056.1, on the reverse strand, counting down.
CGGCGGCAGCGGCACTAATGGCGTGGATTATGTCCCCTTAAGCGGGGTCGTGACGATCCCCGCCGGCGAGCGTAAAGCTGCGATCACCCTGATCCCTCTCGACGACGGTCCGCCGGACATCAACAGCACCGTGGTCGTGAAACTCACGCCGGGCACCAACTACTTCGTCGGCTTCCCAGGCCGCGCGGCAGCCATCATCCTCGATAGCCGCTGGCCTCGGCCCGTGACCGGTATGATGCCGGGCAATTGCTTCCAGCTCAGCTCCGACGGCCCGGACGGCGCGTGGTTCCATGTCGAGTTTTCAACCGACATGCTGAACTGGACTTCCATCTGCACCAACCAGGTCGTGAACGGCTCGATCGACTTCGTCGATCCTGACGCCCAGAACGACCAGGCAAGGTTCTACCGCGCCGTGCCCGAGTCCGCACCCCCGCCCGAATAGGCACGCAAGGATTGCCACAAAAAGGCACGAGAAGTCACCAGGAGGGGATGACACAGCTCGCGTGGACCGTGACCACGCGGGCATGGATACGCCCGGCGGCCTTTAGAACATGGCCAGGAATGACCTCCGCCAGCTCCGCTGAGACGCTTCGTCGGTCATCAGATATTTCTTCACGAAGATTCTTGGCGACCCGAAGTTGATTAGAAGCCCGGTCTCGTTTTTTGAAGACCGAAGATAGCCTAGGATCTGTGCGACGTGCTCGTCCGCGATGGCGCGCACGGCTTTCAGTTCGACTATCAACTTCTTCTCGACGAATAAATCCGCGAAGTAATCGCCCAACGGAAAGCCGTCTTCATCGAAGACTTGGAGAGGGAATTGTTGCTCAACGCATAGCCACTGCTCACGGAGCCGATGGGCAAGCGCATTTTCGTAGATTTTTTCGAGGTGGCCGTGCCGGTGATATTTGTGAATGGCAAAACTTGTTTCTCGCACGATGTCGCATAAGTGGTTTATCTCATCTGGATTCATGAGGGAGTTCTAGCCAGTGCGGACCGAAAGTGCACGAAAAAATCAACACCAGCACTCGTCAGTTTTTGTGACTTTTCGTGCCTTTTTGTGGCAATTCTCTCTCTTCCCGTCGGTGCCTTTTTGTGGCAATAAGTGCGCGTGCACCTGGCGCATTTACGGCTCCGCGACTTCCGCAATTACGCGCGGCTGGATGTCGATCTCGCGCCCGGTTTCCATCTCGTGCTGGGAGACAATGCCCAGGGCAAAACCAACATTCTCGAGGCGATTTATCTGATCGCCACCTTGCGCTCGTTTCGCGGCGTAGGCGGTGCGCCCATGATCCGGCACGGCCAGAAAGGATACTTCGTCGGCAGTCAAATCATCGGCCAGGGCCGGCATGAGACAAAAATGTATTGGTCGGCGCGCGAGCGCAGCCTCAGCCTGGATGGCCGGCCGGTGCGCAAGCTGACCGATTATCTCGGCACACTGCGCACTGTTGTGTTTTGCACGGAGGATTTGCTGCTGATCAAAGGGCCCGCGCGCGCCCGCCGGCGGTTCATGGATTTGCTGCTGACCCAAACTCACTCGGCCTACCTGCCGCTCCTGCAGCGGTATGCGCAGGCGCTGCGCTCCCGCAATGCACTGCTCAAATCCTCGCTCCTGGATCCGGTCGCGCTGGAAAGCTTTTCACGGGAGTTGGTCACGGCTGGAGAGGAGCTCATCCGGCTGCGGCGCGAACTGGCGCCCAGGTTCTCGCCGCTGGCCCGGCTGGCCTATCGCCGCATCTCGAATGACGCCGAGGAGTTACGCCTCGAGTACCTGCCGAGTGTGAAAGCCGACTTCGCGGTCGAGTTGGCCCAGTCACGCGGCCGCGAGCGGAGTTATCGCTCCACCCTGATCGGGCCCCACCGCGACGACCTGCAATTGCTGTTGAACGACCGCTCGGCGGCCCAATTCGGCAGCGAGGGCCAGAAGCGCACGCTGGCCATCGCCCTGAAAACGGCACAGGCCGAGTACCTGACGGGTCTTCACGGCGCCCCGCCGGTCTTGCTCATCGACGACATTATGGGAGAACTGGACGTAAAGCGCCGGAGCGGGCTGCTGCCGCTGCTCGAGCGGGCTCACCAGTCCCGTGGCCAGGTGTTCATGACTGCCACCGAGGAAAACTGGCCGCAGGAACTCGGCCGCAACGTGCGCCGATGGACGGTCAAAGAGGGAACGTTGCACAACAGCTGAGGTAGGGCGCGCTGTGTAGCCCTTCCATCCCTTCGCCCCTCACTCCATTGCTCCATCACTCCACCGCCCCACCCCTCCACTTCTCCCGCCCCCCTTTTCCTGCTTTCCTGGCTTCCCGCTTTCTTCGATACTCTGCCGCCATGCGAATTTTATCTGGCATCCAGCCTTCCGGGACGCTGCACCTCGGGAACTATTTCGGGATGATGAAGCCCGCGATCGAACTCCAGGAAAAAGGGGAAGCGTTTTATTTTATCGCCAATTACCATTCGATGACCTCGCTGTTCGACCCTGACGAGCGGCGGGAGAATACGCGCGGCGCAGCCCTGGACTTCCTCGCTTGCGGGCTTGACCCGAAGAAGACCGTTTTCTTCCGTCAATCCGACGTTCCCGAGGTTACGGAACTGACTTGGATTCTGACTACCGTCACGCCGATGGGCCTGCTGGAACGATGCACCAGCTACAAAGACAAGCTGGCCAAGGGCATTTCTCCCAACCACGGCCTGTTCGCCTACCCCGTCCTGATGGCCGCTGACATCTTGATCTACGATTCGAACATCGTCCCCGTGGGACAGGATCAGAAACAACACGTGGAGGTCACGCGCGATATCGCCGTCAAGTTCAACGAGCAATATGGGCAGACCTTCGTCGTGCCCGAACCGCAAATCCGCGCCAGTGTCGCCAAGGTGCCCGGGACCGACGGCGAAAAAATGAGCAAGAGCTACGGCAACGCCATCGAGATTTTCGGCGATGAAAAAGCCCTGCGCAAGAAGGTGATGGCGATCAAGATGGACAGCCGCACGCCGCAGGAGCCTAAGCCCGACGCCGACCAGAACCTCGCGATCCAATTGTTAAGGCTGGTCGCCCCAGCCGCCGTAGCCAATGACTGTGAAGACCGGCTGCGTGCCGGTGGCCTTGGGTACGGCGATTTAAAAAAGGCGCTGTTCGAAAACTATTGGAACCATTTCGCCGCCGCGCGGGCCCGCCGCGCCGAGTTGGCGGCCCAACCGGATTACATTGAAAAAGTCCTTGCCGATGGGGCTGCCAAAGCCCGGAACGTGGCGCAAAAGGTGCTTAAACGGGCCAAGATCGCCAGCGGTCTGGATTGATTTTACCCCCTGTGCGTCCGAACGCACAGGGGGTGTGCGTCGAAACGCACAGTGCGCGATTTGCCGTACTGGAGTAAGAACCACTTGGCAAACAGTCACAGTCTGGTTGTGGTTGGTTGTGCAGTTGGGGCCGGTGGCAGAAACCACGCCGTGCAACCGGAGAATTGGTGCCACCGGCCCCTTGTTTTAAGTTCGTAATCCCCCAAGTCTCAGTCCGCTCTACTCCCTGCTCGAGCGACCTGAGGACGAAACGGAGAACGAGGCAAAAGACGGGGCGCCCTGGGCAGAAAAATCCTCCTGCACCGGGCGCCCCAAAACCGTCCGAGCGGCAGCGGGCTAAGCGCTGGCCTCGAGCTTGTAGCTGAGCGTGTTGTAATAGCGGCGCTTGAGGCCGCGTTTCTTGCGCTGGCGCTCGCGCGCCTTGACCAGGTGCTTCAAACAACGCGAACCCTGGGCAGCAGGCTCGCCACATTCGGTGCACCGCTGGTCGCGTTGCATTCGCAGTTGATACTTGCGCTGCCGAGAGATCGGCAAGCTCGTGAACTCGTCTTGTATCGGTCTTCTCATGTTAAGAATGTAACTGATTTTTCTTGTCTATGTTTGGCCTCTGCTCAGCCAACAACTACTCAAACTCACTGGAATTGCCTGACTGATAGTGGCCGATCATTTGTGATCGCTCTCGCCGACCTGGGCTCGACAGGACGTCCTGCCGCTACGGTCTTCGTTCACCAACCAGCCCGCACCAACACAACCAACCCAGCACAGCCAAGCAACGGAGTTACTCTAGCGCACAATGTGACGTGACGCAAGTTTAATGTCAATGAGCCAGGAAAGCGCTGGAAAAGCAGCAAAAACCAGCAAACGGTGCGGTTGTGGATGCAGAGCGATCGCGTCCTCGACCAGCACGACGAATGCGTTCCCCCAATCCGGTCAGTTTCGCCGGCTCGGGGTTGACGCGGGTTCAATATCCGGGTTGGCTCACAAACAAGTCGTTCAAAGCTCTTGACCGGTTGCGCTAAACATCTTCACCCAGTTCAACGTTCCAGTAGGCAAGGTCGATGAAATGTTTCCAGCTGTCGTGATGATGCGGGGTGAAATTGATTTGGACAAACGGACGCCATTTCGGCCGCTTCGGCTTGCGGATGAGGTGCAGCCCGGCTTCCTGCGGCGTGCGATTTGCTTTGAGGGTGTTGCACTCGATGCAGGAGCAGACAATATTCTCCCACGTCGTCGGCCCGCCGCGGTCGCGCGGGATGACGTGGTCCAGATTCAGATCCTTGCGGTCGCACGTTTTGCCGCAGTACTGGCACGTGTTTTTGTCGCGCTCGAAAATATTATGCCGCGTAAACTTGACTTCCTTCTTGGGCAGATGGTCGTAAACCAGCAGCAGAATCACCCGCGGTACCCGGATTCTGAAAGAAACGGTCCGGACGCATTCGGCGTGAGGTTCCTGCCCGGAGAAATGCTGCCAGTCGGTGAAGTTATAGGTCTGGAACGAGCCATCGTTCCGGTTGAGCACGGCTTGGGCGTGGCCCTGAAACAGCAGTGTCAGCGCCCGGCGGGCAGTGCATACGTTGACCGCCTGCCACAGGCGATTCAGCACAAGCACATGTTGGCCCAGCATTGCATTCATACCCGATCCAACTGGCGCCAAGCTACACAAAGCGCCCTAATGTGTCAACGCGGGCCCGGTGGACGTTAAATCGCCCTTTGAACGCATCAACGCTTCAATACTCCTCGCCGACCTTGAACTCGACCACGCCCCGGCCCCTCCTCTCTCTGCTCGATGCATCCTTCCGGCTGGGGGATCGCCTCGTTTTTCCAAACACCTCGTGGACGTTTCATCGACACGAGCAATGGGCCGTCACCGGTCCAAACGGCTCGGGAAAGTCGCTGCTCGCCGACGCGCTGCGCGCCCGCCTGCCCCTGGTGCACGGCGAATTGAGATACTCCTTTCGACCTCCCCGCGGCTTGAGCCCCGAGGAATCCATTGGCCATGTTTCGTTCGACACGCGCAGAATCGATGTCCAGGATACCGTGGTCCAGTCCCGCTGGAACAGCATCGAGGAGGATGGAGCGTCACGGGTGCGCGACTTCCTTTCCTACGAACGTGTGATGGACGTTAACCCGTTCGAAGTCACCTCGCACCATGAGGAAGCGCGACCGCGCTTTGAACGCCGTCGGACCCGCGCCATCTCCCTTCTCCAGGTCCAGCCCTTTCTCGAGCGCACGCTGCTCACGCTGTCCAGCGGCGAGACCCAGCGCGTACAATTGGCACGAGCTCTCTGCCACCCCCTCCGCCTACTGGTCCTGGACGAGCCTTTCGGCGGGCTCGACGCGGCCACACGCAACCATTTTCGCAAGATGTTGGAGCGGCTCATGGACACCTCTGTGCGCGTGCTGCTGATTACCAACCGCAGCGAAGATTTGCCCGCCCACATCACGCATCTGCTGCGCGTCGAGCAGTGCCGCGTGGTCGCAGCCGGTCCCCGAAGGGAGATTCTGGGGCGGCTTCAGTCTGCGAAAACTCGAAAAACTGTTAGGGCTCGGCGAGCATCGCCAGCCAGAACTCAGCCAGGTCGGCAACCTGGCGTTACAAATCGGCACCCGACCGAAAGGCCCGGCGAGGTTGAAGCGCCAGTCGAGCCGCGGGGTAGCTGGCGAAGGCTCTCGGGTGCGGAATTGGTTCGGCTCAAGAGTGTCACGGTGCGGTACGGAACCACGACTATCTTGCGCAATCTCGACTGGACCGTTAAAGAGGGCGAAAGCTGGGCCCTGCTGGGTCCCAACGGTTCCGGCAAATCCACCCTGCTCAGCTTGCTCATCGGCGACCACCCGCAGGCCTACATGAACCACGTCGAGGTGTTTGGCTGGCGCCGCGGCAACGGCGAATCCATTTGGGAACTCAAACAAGGCATCGGTTGGGTATCACCCGAACTCCATCTGCACTTTGACCAATCCGCCACCTGCTTGGAGGTGGTCTCGTCCGGTTTCTTCGAAACCATCGGGCTTTTCGAACCCCCGACGGCGCGACGGCGCGCCGCTGCTCGCCACTGGCTGGCGCGATTCAATTTGCTGGAGGCCGCCCACAGTCCGCTCTACGCGCTTTCCACGGGCCGGCAACGAATGGTCTTGCTGGCGCGCGCCCTCGTTAAAGCGCCTCGCCTCCTGCTCCTGGACGAACCCTGCCAGGGATTGGACCTGGCTCACCGCGAGCTGTTAATCAGCACGGTTGATAACCTGCTCCGCGCCGGGTCGTTGACCGCCATCTACGTCACACATCGCCCGGACGAGATTCCTCCTTCCATCACCAGGACCTTCAATCTTCCGGAAGGCCGAGCCGTGGCTCGACGAAGGTTTGAGAAATCGATCTCAGGTTCGTCCTCGTCCTCGTAATCGAGCCGACCTTTCGTGGCTTCCGCGTATTTCGCGGTTGCTTCTGCCGTTTCCGATCTAAAACGTCGCAAACTTCAGCACCTGAACCTCTTTCCGATACACGAGCCGGATAGTGTTTTTCTCGAACCCGATATCCAGCGGGGCCCGCTGCTGGAAGTACTCCCAGACCTCATGCCCGTTCCGCGCGTTGATGCGCCGGATGCGCAGGTGGGCGGGCGTCGCGAAACCCGCCGCCGGCCCGTCATTGTCTTCATCCACCGGACGGTAGGACTGCGCGACCAGAATGACCTTGCCGTAAACGTAATTCACCAGGCCGCCCGGCTCAGCGCTCCACAGCACCTTCCCTTTCCGGGAATCCACTTTCATCACCACGGATCGGACCTTGTCCGAAATATCGATTTGGCGTGAGTACTTGATGCTGTCAGGACTCGCGGTGGTCGTATTCATGTAGATGTTGTCCTCATCGTCGAAAAACAAGCCCGCGATGCCGACCGAGGGCAACCGCCAGCGCACGTTGCCGGTCGCCAGGTCGAACGCCGTGAGCACCCCTTCATCAAACACGTAAAGCGAGCCTTTCCTTTCCACACAAGGCCCTTGGCCATATGTCGCGCTCTCCTCGTCAAGCGCTCCCAACCCGCGGACTACCTTGTAATTGAGCGAGCTCTGCCAGAGCCTTTTGTTGTGCTTGTCGAACACCATCACCGATTTTGTAGAGGTCAGGACATTGACCGTATCCAGCGGGAACACTTGCGCCGAGCCGATGACTTCCCCGGTCCAGCTCTCCTGCGTGTCCGGACAGCGCAGGATCACCTGGTAGCGGCTTACATCCTCCTCGATCATGTTGCCGCCCCGCTCACGTTGCATTTCGTTGAGCATTTCGTTGGCAATCTCGAGGCTCTTGCCGGCTGAAACGTTTCCCTCGAGCGCCGATTTGGCAGGCGCAGCTTTCATCGCGTTGCGCTGCTCGACTCGATGCTCGAGCATTTTAGTGCAGAATTCGACAAACCCGTCCTTCGCCGGGATCAGCGAGAAGACGTTCTGGGGTAAGAAGCCCGCCCCCGCGCCCGAATCGCTGTCGTCATCCATCGCTTTGAGGGTCTTTTCCTGGGTCATGACGCTGCTGATCGTCGCGGGCAGGGCGATCCTCGCTGGCAACGAAAGATGCGAAGCCTGCTCGGCGACCTTGCCGGGATCCATCGGCTTGCCTATGTCCTTGCCCGGCATGGTCGGCAGGCCCGCCATCGTCGAACCGCGCGGCGTTTTGGCCGCCCCACCTCCCCCCGGACTGTTGGTCGTAGCGGAAGCCAGTGCCTTGGCTTCGGCCGAGGTCAAATCCTCCGTGTGCGAGTCGGCCGTTACCAGGTTGATGTGCGTTACAATCGGTTTGCCTAACACGGAATCCACCAGCAGCAGCTCGTCACCACGCGAGATCAGTCCCCCAAAACCGGACTGAACCGTAAGTTCCTTGTCCCGCTTGCCGGTGTTCCAGTCATAGCGCACCAACTTGCTGGGAGATGCGACCCAAACATTTTGCCCGCGCACGTGCAAGCTCATTTCCTCCTCCGCCGAGCGCACCATATCGTTAACGAGCTCATCGATGAAAGGAAGCCTCATGCCGGATCCCCCGCCATCCCGTATCTTGACGTTATCCGCTTCCATGGATCTAATCTCCTGATTAGCCTTCGTCTCGATCTCGTTGCGGTCAATCAACTGGAGTGACCAGATCTCCTTTTTCGATTTCAATTCGTAACGGGCCAGGGTGCCACCATGCAAAAACACGACCTGGTCGTGGTCCTTGCCCCCAAAAACTGATTGGCCGGCGTAAGATCGCTCGGGGAAGCGCACCGTGAAAATGGGATGAGGCATGCAGCCGAACCAGGCGTACCAAAACCAGACCCCGAGGAAAGCGGCCAGCACCCCGCCGGCGCCGCAACCCACCAAAACCGTCTTCCGCCACTGCCGCGCCTCGACTACTGATTTCTGGAACTCATACACCGGCACTTGGATGCCGTGCGAATCCGCCTTCGCTTTGCACAGCGGCGAACAAACGTAGCCGAATAATTCCATGCATTTCGGGCAGATCGGTTTCGAGCATACGTAGCATTTTTCGGTCGCCATCTCTCCCGGGTGTTTCAGGCATGGCCTGCCCTCTGCAAACGCCGGAGCCACCTCCGCGGCATCGAGGTTCGCTTGCGGCGTGCTAACCCTCACGGCGAGAGCAGGACGCGGAGCCGCCGCCGGCGATGGCGCAGGGGCCGTGGCCGAATCATCCAGCAGCACCCCCTTGGGCACAGCAGCGGTCGCCGGTGCGCCCGTCAGGACCGAAATCGGCTGCCCAAAGGGAGCCGTCGCCTGCCCAAGCTCCTGCCGCACCAGCCCATCCACAAACTGCGAAGCATCCATGCCGCAAGCCGGGCAGATGAACTGCACCGGGTTGCTCCGCATCGCCGGCGTGATGTCAAAGACGTATTTCGCGCCGCAAGCACATTGAACTTTCATACCCGTTTCCGATGATTCTGATTTTTACCCTAAGGGTTAAGCAGTACTTCGCCAGCGCCCACGTTCAACGCAAAAGGAACCGTGGGCGGCGTCAGCTCGACGTGGCCATCGCAAAAAAGGAAATTGCCGCCATACTGCCGATGGTTGTTGCCGGGTGGCTTGCCCGTAGTTGAGAAGGCCGTGTCGCCGGCGGCTTTGGCACGCGTATCCACCTGTTTATCGCTCATCAGCACCGTGCTGTTGGTGAGGCATCTCCCCATGTAATACGCGTAGCTGATCCTTCGGCTGCGCAGCGTTTCGCCGGGCCCCAATAGCGAATCCTTGCTGCCCGGACAGATAAACACCGAGGTGTCCGAAGTGTATTTCGGCACCAGCGCGTCCAGCGCCTCTTCGGAAATCTTGGCGCCCTTTATTTGCGGAAACTTCCCTCCGCTGTCATTGGCGAAAATCTCGAGCGCGATATACGCCTTTTGGAGGTTCTTCTGGCAGGACGCCTGCAAGCCGTGTTGCCGGCTTGCTTTGTTTGGACTCCAATATAGCGTCGTCAGGACCAGGATGAGAACAACCGTAACGAGCAGCTCAATTAAGGAAAACCCTCCGGAGGGGCCCCCACTTCTCCCCAGGTAGCGCACGATGTGTTCCCCGCGCATCATAGCTTGGGTATAGCTTAAACCAGCCACGTTGACAATCCCCGAATTCGCCCGAATTCGCCTGCCGGAATTCGCCTGTACTCGAAAATCCTCCACCATGGGGGGAAGTGCTCTATCGCCGTTGAATCGCGAGCACAACGTCCTCTTCAAACGCGGGGACACTGAACTGACGAGCCCCGCCTTTGCTCGCCAACGTGGAACCCTCGACCAGGCGTGGGGTCTTCGGGTCCAACCACTCGACCTCAAAATCGCCTGCCGGCAACGTCACTTCGATCGCGAGTTCCCCTTTCCCTAAATCCGTTTTCGGTGCAGGCTCCGTCTTGCTTCTTTTCGCGCCCGTGCGCAGATAGATTAGGTAGTCCTGCCCTGGCCTTACCAAAGCCCGAATCGTTGCTCCAGGTGGCAGTTCGCCATGAACCGCCCCGTTCTCCGGCCGCATATGAACGAAATCGAAACGTTTCATGCACTCGCTGAGAAACCGGATTTGTCGACGGAAGACCGCGTTGCCGCCGCCAGGCTGAGAAGCCGGATAAACAAATGTGCCGTCTTCGTGTCCCGCGGTGAAGGAGTAATCAAGGTGGTTGAAGAGCCCGCCGCCCGCAACGATAAAATCCCAGGCCTCCATCCGGTAAGGCGCGTCGTTCGTGCCGCGGAAACCGGTTTCGTTATCTCCTATCACCCGGTTTAACCCAAAATTGAGGGCCACAGTATCCGGCGGACTCGCGTAATGAAAATTGAAGATCGAAACCGCCGGATGGGGGTTCTCGACCCAAGCCTTTCCGTTCGCGATATTCTGCGAGATTAGGTGCCGTGCGCCGAGCCCCGTCTCCGTCTCCGAAATCACATCCGCGATGTGCCGCTGCCAATCGATCGTGACCCCGCCAAAATACGGTTCATTGCAGATTTCATAATAGAAGTTGGCGAAACCCTCCAGCTCGGTCACGAGTTTGCGCACCATCGCTTCCTGCACCTCCAGCAGCCCGCCGTTCCGGTCCAATGTATAAACGTTCGTTCGCGTGACCGTCCCGATGCCATTGACGTTGTTGATGGCGTTCATCGGACTGAGCTGCCACATGCTCTCTTCGTAGAATGGGCAAAAGAGGTTGAGCTCGACTACAATGCCCTTTCGAGACGCCCGCGACATGAAATCCTTTAGCCGTTTGAAATACGCTGCGTCCCACCGGTTGAGATCAAACTTATTCCCGCCGTTCCCATAACCCGGCTGGTTGCTCCGGGCCCAGGGACAAATGAAGCGCCCGCGCCGCGGAGCGAGCGTGTTACTTGCGATGTTAAACGCCGAAGGAGGTTCGCAATATGCGCCTGCCCACGTGCGAGTGCCGTTCAGCCCGTCGCGCGCGAGTGTGTTGAGGTACTTTACGTAATCAAAGTCGAGGTTTAGGACCGCTCCGTAATGTTCGCCCGAGGTAATAACGACCGTCGGTTTGCCCCGAAAGAGAAAATAATGCGGATTCTCGGGGTGAAGCGCGAGTGGTTGAGCTGCCAACAACCCGCTCGAAAACCAGCCACTCAGAGAGAGGGAGGCGCAAATTTGGCCGAGTAATCCCTTGCCGAGCAAATGGTTGAGGCTGCGCACGCCGTCATTATTCTGCTGTGAGGCTTCCGGTTGGCAAGCGCTGTTCTTGGGGTCGTCTTCTTAGCGCACGGTGAGCGACGAGGTTCTTCCTAAGTCATTGTAGGAGACGACGTAAGGAGTCTCTGATCAACTTGTGCACGTCGCGCATCCCCACACTCTTACAACCTGTTGATCAGAGGGTCCTGACGTGGTCTCCTGCAGTGATCAACGCAGTCCTGTGTGGCGACTTCGTCACGTGCCGGCTTCCGAGCGCTTTTTCTTCCGACGGTTTTGCCCTTTCCGGCGTTTAACCTTATAGCCAGTCCTTACGCGTTAGCCGGCTGTCGCCCGAAGCTCTGCACCGGGAAAACTGGCTCGGCAGCGTGCGCGGGATATAAACTAAACGTCATGAACGTCATTGCGAGCTTGTCGAGGCTCTGTTCGAGAACCGACGAAGAAGCGATGTGGCAGGTGAAAACGCGCGATGACCACCACGAGTTCGCCCGCCTGGTGGACCGCTGGGAGAAACCCATTCACCACCTCTGCACACGCATGACCGGCGACCCCCATCGAGGCGAGGACTTGAAGCAGGACGCTTTCCTGCGGCTGTTCGAAAAACGAAAGGATTACCAGCCGACGGGCCGGTTTTCGACGTTTCTGTGGCGGATCGCCCTCAACCTCTGTTACGACGAATTGCGCCGGCAACAGCGCCGGCGCGAGTTCCTCATCGGCAGCGCGGCGGAGGATGCCGAGGGCGTGCCGCCTGAGAGTCCCGCGGACGGGCCGGGCCCGGACCTCCGCGCCGCAGCGCTCGAGGAAGGCGAGTTGGTGCGCCAGGCGGTGATGCAGCTTCCCGAGATTTACCGCGCTGTCATCGTGCTGCGGCATTATCAAGACCTGAAGCTCACAAGGATCGCTGAGATTCTCCAAATTCCCGAAGGAACGGTCAACTCACGCATGGCGGAGGCCCTCTCCCGCCTTAGCCGGATTCTGGAACCCAAACTAAAGGACCAGTCCGGCTCGCCGCCGCCGCACGACCCCGTGGCCGTGAACGCGTATCACAAAGCACCGGACGACGCCGCACGCGCCGAACTCTGCAAACTCACAACTTAGCCGTACTTATGAATCATCCTCAACATGAAAACTGGGTGCCGTTCTTATACGGCGAGATGAAACCGGACCTCCAGCGGCAGTTAAGGGCTCACTTGGAAGTCTGCGCGGAATGCCGCGAAGAAGTGGACAACTGGAAACGGAGCCTGAGGCGTCTCGACGCCTGGAAACTGCCACGCTCGCGGAAGCCTGACGATCTGTTTGTGCCCATTCTGAAATGGGCGGCGGCTGCCATGCTCGTCCTCGGGCTCGGCTTCGGGGTCGGCCGCATCAGCGCCGCCGGTTCGGATGCCGCGAAAGACCGGGCCGCCCTCAAGCTGCAACTTAAGCAGGAGCTGCAGCAGGAACTGGCGCAGTTTGTGCGCGATGAGATGCGCCGCGCGACCCCCGCCACGCTCGCGACCGCGCGCTCCGAGGCCAACAAGCTGCTCGCGGCCTATGCGACCAGCCTTGAGGCCCAGCGCGATACGGATACCCAGACTATCCGTACGGCGCTCGACCGCCTGGAATTGCAGAATATTTCGCTGAAGAAAGAACTCGATACCGTCGCCGTAAACACCGATGTCGGCCTGCAGCAAACGGAGCAGCAACTTGCGCAGTTAGCCGTCTATAAGCAGCCTGGGAACGTCTCCCAACAACAAAAATAACCGCACTCGAAACGAGAACCAAAATTATGAAAACACTAGCCATTATCATGACCGCCGCCGCGCTGGCTCTGCCCGGGCCTGCTGGCTTGCGCGCACAGGACTCCGCGGATGCGGCCGCGCTCGCACAGGCCGAGGACGCCGTCAAGACTGCCCAGGCGGAAACGCAGCGCGCGCTCGATCAGTCGCGCGCCCGGGTTGAAGAAACGGACCAGCGGCTGAAACAGCCAACGGCCGAGGGGGTTCCGCTGCCGCCACACACGACTCCCTACCCCGGTGATTTCAGTACCCGTTTGCAAAGCATCATCACGCGGGCCTCGGGTGGTGGCGGCCTAGGCAAACCCCTGGTCATCCAGACCTCGAACCCGGACCCCAAGGAACAGGCGAGCCTGGAAGAGGACCTCGCCGTCATGGCGCATATCCTGGATAAGGCCCTCGAAGTTGTGCCGGGGACCCAATGGCGCGGTGGCGGCGGCCCCAGAGCGATGGGCATCGATGTGTTCCTGGGCCCGGGTTCCGGCCCGGCGCGCAACCTGTACCTGGACGGCTACGGAGCGTTGTTCCTGGTGAACGTCTATTTTCCGCTCGTCCCGCCGGCCGTAAACACCGAAGAAGAAAAACCATCCGGCGACTCGACGTGGGAGGAGGCCAAACAGGAGTTGTATGGAGGCGGGCCGGGCGCGCGCCCTCCCCTGGCCCCGGCCGAGGAATTCAGCCAGGACAAGGTCAATAAGCTGAAGGCAACCTTGCTCGAAGCCCTCAAGAACGCCTCTAACCTTCGCGGCGTCAAATCGGATGAGTCCATCACCGTCTGCGTGCTGGGCGGAGCGAGCGCAACAGCTCCACGTGCCAAGCGATTTGCGAGGGCGGGAACCGGGGGAGGTGGTGGTGGTGGCGGCGGTGGGTACGGTGGGTCCTTTACCTTCAGCTCTAGCGGCGCGCCGCCGCAGGGAACCATCATGACCATCCGTGTGAAAAAAACAGATGTCGACGCCTATGCCAAGGGTAAAGTGGGCCTGGAAGAATTCCAAAAGCGCGCTCGAATCACGACCTACGCGACTTCCGCGGATTCCGGCAACGGTGAACTCAGTTTCGGGGGCGGCGGTGGTGGTAACATCAGCTTCGGAGGGAGTTCGGGCAGCGCCGGTGGGGGCGGGGGAGCGGTGCGGTAAAACGCTGTAACGTTAGAACCTTAAAGCGTCAAAACGTTCTGGGAGCGGAGTGGCGGGAAGGCCCTCCGCCTCCAATTTTTTGGCCTTTACCTTTATCCTTTCCGTGCCGGCACACTATAGCGCCAGCAGCGGGACTGTTACGCCTGAGCTTTCACGTCCGGTCCGAGCGGCCCGTTTCGGCGTCAAGCCTCTCGCCTGCAACTTGAGTTTGCGGAGATGCTTCAGGCAAATCCCATGTGACAACGTCCCGATGCTGGCCGCGCGATTCTGCGGCTTGCACCATGCGCACACCGCCACCACGAGCGGAAACTCAATTTGAGCCGCAATCATCCGGTGCGCCTCTCGACGCCAGAGGTTTTGAATTGAAACCGGCCAGTCATAATCAGCGAGTCGTTTGTCGCCCAGCGCGACTCTTAAGTCAACCATGAAAGATGGGAGTTCACCAATGCGCATTGACACCCCTCAAATTCCCGGACAGCCTCATGACCCATGAGCCGAAAGGCCCGCACTGATTTCGCCCGGGTCGCTTTCCCTGTCCTCGCCCTGCTGTTTTGCCCGCCTTATTTCATTTCCGCCGCCACCGACGATTCCAATCCGTTCGGCGTAGGGTCATCGGCCCAGGCGTCGGGCCTTTACGCCGGCTGGATGCCGAAGATGGCGGCCGCCGGCGTGAAATGGGTGCGCATCTTCCCGGATTGGAACCAAATCCAGCCGTCAGCCGGGACCTGGAACTGGTCGTTGATGGATTCAATGCTGAATACAGCCGCTACCAATAGCCTCAATGTGAGTGGCTTGTTCCTCTATAACGCGAGCTGGCTTAATTCTAACACGCATACTTTTCCAACCAACGACTATCCCGCCTGGTCGGCGTATGTCTCGAACGTCGTCCGCCACGCGGCTGGCCGCGTCCGGTACTGGGAGGTGTGGAACGAGCCGGAGAACTTTACCACCGGAGGCACCTCTGCGGATTACGCGCGCGTCGTGACCAATGCTTATAACGCCGCCAAAGCGGCCGACCCCAACGCCCAGGTCGGCTTGAGCGTCGCTTCCGTCGACATCCTCTACCTCGAACAGGCCATCCAGGCCGGCGCCGCAGACCACTTCGACTATATTTGCGTCCATCCTTACGAGGTGCTCGGCACCGTCGATTCCGGCCAGGAAGCCGCCTACATGAACATCGTCCCCACGATCCGCAAGATGCTCGCGGCCAAAAACCCCGCGAAATGGAAAATCCCGATCTGGTTCACCGAGATAGGCGAAGCGCTCGGAGGACAGGTCACTGCGGCCAGTCAGGCTCAGGACTTGGTCAAGGCCTACGCCATGGCCATCGCCCAGGGCGTCAGTCACATCGAATGGTTCGAAGCCGCGGAAGGCGGCTACGCAATGGGCCTGCTCAATTCGAGTGGCAACCCCGTTCCGGCTTATTTCGCCCTGAAGAACCTGGCGGCGCAACTGGGTCCCAACCCGCTCTATAAGGGATGGCTTGTTCTCAACAACAAAGACTACGGCTTTGTTTTCCAGGGCGTTACCAACAGCGTGTTGGCCGCCTGGGCTCAGCCCAATACCGTCGATAACATCAGCTTCGGCCAAACCGTCGCTGCCATGAATCCGGTGGATGGCAGCGTCGCCTATACCACCACTTATTCGTTGAGCAACGCCCCCGTTCTGGTCATCGGTGTCCCCTCGAACCTGGTCGCGCAGGCCGTAACCGACCGGAGCCAACCTTTCCCCTGGGGCGGCAACTACTCGGGTGTGTCTTCAATCTCGGTCGCCATGGGAAATCCCGATATCGAACACGGTTTGCACCAGCTTTACGCCGACGCCGGTTCGACGCCCGTCACCGTTTTTGGCGGCCCGGCCCGTGACTGCAGCAAAGGTTCGAGCGTAACCTTTACCGTCGATCCCAACTTCCTGTCGTACACTCACGCCGCCATCAACATCAGCGCTGTGGTCCGAAAGATTTCCGCGACCGATAACCCCGGCTTCAACCTGAAATATGAGTCGGCGACGGGCCGGAAAGGCATTGGTTGGAGTTCTGTTCCGGGAAGCGACAAGTGGTACACGCTGACCTGGACTGTTGCCGACGACGAATTCGTCGGCGACTGGGGTTACAATTTCTCGTTGGATTCCGACTCAACCAATTATAGCCGGTACTACCTTCAGCAGGTCACCGTGACGAACCTCGTGCCACGCCCCGCCTCCGCGCCGACGGGGTTAATTGCCATGCCCGGCGTCGGGCTGGTTTCCCTGTACTGGAACAGCGTCTCCGGTGCGACCGGCTACAACGTGAAGCGGGCCACCATCAGCGGCGGCCCTTACGAGTTGATCACCCCGACTCTCTCCGCGACCACCTGCACAGATGCAAGCTTGGCAGTAGGAACGCCATACTATTATACCGTCTCGGCCGTGAACTCGGGCGGCGAAGGACCCGACTCCGTGGAGACCGTTGCGACGCCCACCCCTCCCACGCTTAGCATTCTCCTGGAGGAAGGAGCCATCCGCTGCAGTTGGCCAACCTCAGCCGCCAGCTTTGCTCTTCAGGAGACCGCTGTTGTGCTTAGCAGTTGGACAAATAGCTCAGCTGCCTTGCAAGTGCAGGGCAGCGACAACGTCGCCGTCGTTCCCATCGTTGATCAGGCAAAATTCTATCGCCTCGTCCAATAGCTTCGTCCTTGAGAGTCGGCGACTCTCCTCGTAGCCGGTCAGTCAGGGAAGCGGCGCACGATTCCAATCGTGCCTGTCGGCCAGAGAATCCACCTCCCGATTGGCACCACGCACCCGAGCCCGAACGGAACGCCGCATTCATGCGGCAGCAGAACGCATAGGAAGGGGGCTCGGGCCGGATTGAGGCAGGTAGGGCGCGCTGGGGCTTGGGACTCTTCTCCCCAATGTTTGCGCCGCAGCAGGGACAAGAAGCCGGCTCGACTTTCGCACGTGGGAGCTGGAAAATCAGGGGGTGGCACACGTTATCCTTGAGCATCTGACTAAGGACTTTCCGGGTCCCAACGGCGAGAGCCTTCGGGCGGTGTCGGACCTCGATCTGACCGTTGGCCACAGGGAGCTGCTGGTTTTGGTCGGACCCTCGGGCTGCGGGAAGACCACGACATTGCGGTTGTTGGCAGGCCTGGAAGCGCCGACCGCCGGCACCATCTCGATCGACGGCCAAGTGCTGAACGGCACCGCGCCGAAAGATCGGGATTTGGCGATGGTGTTTCAGAGCCCGGCATTATACCCGCACCTGTCGGTCTATGACAATCTGGCGTTCGGACTGAAGGTCAGGAAATGCGGCAAAGCCGAGATTGCGAAGCGGGTGAAGGAGGCGGCGCAAATGCTCCGACTGAGCGACTGCCTGGCACGCCTGCCTATGGCACTCTCGGGCGGCCAGCGTCAGCGGGTGGCGATCGGCCGCGCCCTGGTACGCCGCCCCGGGTTGTTCCTGTTCGATGAGCCGCTGTCCAATCTCGACCCGCAAATGCGCTCGCAGTTGCGCTCGGAACTCGCCCGCCTGCATTCCCGGCTCGAATCGACGATGCTTTATGTCACACACGACCAGTCCGAAGCGATGATGCTCGGCGACCGCATCGCAGTGATGCAGGCGGGAAAGCTTCAGCAGGCCGGCAAATCTTTGGAGGTGTACCGCCACCCCGCCAACCTCTTCGTGGCGGGCTTCATCGGCTCGCCGCCGATGAATTTTCTCACTGGGCAACTCCTACCGGAGCGGGGCGCGCTGCAGTTCGAGAGCCTTTCCGACGGCGGGGCCCCGCCGGCCGGCCGCTTGAGGCTCTCACTCACAGAAGGAGCCGCTCGGAAGCTGCAGGCTTATGCCGGCAAGACAATAGTACTCGGGGTCCGTCCGGAACATATCAGTGCGAGCGCCCCGCGACCTGACGCACAGCCTGGGCAGACTTTGGCGGCGACCGTTCAAGCCATTGAGACAACCGGGGCGGAGGCCTTTCTACACACCACCGGCGGCGGGAAGCCCTTGGCGGTCCGAGTGAGTGCTGAAGAGCGATTCGACCTGGGAGGGCAAGTCCTGCTCGGGTTCGACATGGGCCAAGCTCATTTCTTCGATCCAACCACTAAACAAGCCATCGCGCACCAGTGAAAATGAAACTTAAGCCATGCGCACCTTAATCGTGGGTTGTGGATATGTCGGGCTCCAACTGGGGAGGGATTTGGTGCTGCAGGGACACGAGGTTTGGGGCCTGTGCCGCAGTGCGGCCACCATCACCGCATTGGAAACCGCCGGGCTCGTGCCTGTCGAGGCGGACATCACCCGGCCCGAAACGTTGACGGCAGTTTCGCCGAGGTTCGATTTTGTAGTTTTTTGTGCTTCCGCTACCGGAGGCGGACCCGAGCGATACCGGGAGGTTTATGTTGACGGCCTGCGCAACCTCCTGGCCTCGCTGACGAGAACGCCCTCCCAGAGGTTCGTGTACACCAGCAGCACGAGTGTTTATGGGCAAACGGATGGGTCGCTCGTCGATGAAACGAGCCCCGCGAAGCCGACAGAGGAAATCGGGCGAATCCTTTTGGAAGCTGAAGAAATCCTGCTAACGGCAGCGCGTGAACGACAATACCCGGCTGTGGTTCTGCGAGCGGCCGGGATTTATGGCCCGGGTCGAGGTTATTGGCTGCAGCAGTATCTGAAAGGCGAGGCAACGTTGCAAGGCCGGGGCGAGCGAGTGCTAAACATGGTCCATCGCGATGACGTCGCGGGCGCAACTATCGCAGCGTTGCAGCGCGGCCATCCGGGCGAAATTTACAACGTCGTGGATAACGGGCCGGTATCCCAGCGTGGCCTTTTCGAGTGGTTGTCAAAGCGACTGGGCCGCCCCATGCCGCCCTGCGTGCCCGAGTCGGGGACCGAAAGCCGCAAACGCGGCGCGACCAGCAAGCGCGTCTCGAACCACAAGCTCCGGTTCGAACTACAGTACCGGCTCAAGTACTCAACGTTCCGCGAGGGTTTTGAGAGCGAGTTGGAACAGGATGGTAAAGCCGCGGTCTGAACGGTTGGAGTTCCGGACTGGACGGCGATGACCCTGGAAACGGCGGTTGGGAACAGAAAACGACAAACTTTAGCCCACGCGGAACGAAATGCGCGCGATGAACTCCCTGCCGAAGCTGTGCTGAAGGCGGTCGAGAATTTCCTTCCGCCGATAGCGCACCAGCTCGCTTAGCCATACGCTGCTGTCCACGGCCACGAATAGCGTGCCTTTGCGGAGGCCTGTCGGTTGCGCATGCGCGGTGATATTGGGGTCGAGCAGTTGGTTCCAAACCTTCAGCACCTCGGCCTCGGCCTGGCGTCGGTCGATGCGCAGTTTCGAAAGCACACCCGGCAGGACCGCGCCGATGGACTGGGCGCGCGAGGCTTGGGCCTTTTCCAGCGGCCAAAGATCGATGCCGCGCCATTGGGCAAAGACTCGTTGTCGGGGCGTGATTTTTCCCGGGCCGCGAGGGGGGAGGCGCTTGAACGGGGCGGGGAACATGGTGGGGGCAGCGAGGCGTTGAAGTGTTGCAGCGTGGGAGCGTTAGAAACGATAGACCGTTGAAACGTTAAAAGGCCAAAAGGCTTGAAAACCCCGCACGCAATGACATGCCCAGGGGCTTGCGTTCTTGTAATGCAACAAGGAAGCCATGCGGGGATTTACGTCTTGGCTGCCACATGCTCGTCGAGCACGAGCACGCCGTGGGGTTGGAGGTCATAGTTGCCGGAAAACGTGTTGCCGGTGAGGAAATCATGCATGGGTTTGTAAAACTGTATGCGCAGGGGTGAAGCTTGGTGGTTCAGCAGGAAAAAGACCCGGCTGTCTTCCTTCTGGCGCATGCTCACCTCGACGGAGTCGGGAACCTTCAGCAGGGGATGCAGGTTGCACATCTGGCGCAGCCAGGTGACAAGGTCGCCATAGAAATGCTGGTGGCTTTGGGTGCCGATATAGATCGCTTTGCCCAGGCCGTAGTTGTGCATGGTCATGGCTGGACGACCCGCGTAGAAGTCCTTGGCGTAGGTAGCCAGAATCTGGCAGTCCTTGGGCTCAATAATATCGCACCACAGCCGCGCCGGATGCAGGTGACTGGTCGGGAACGTGCCCTTGAATGTCAGGTGGTTTTCCTCCCCCGCAGGCAATTGGTCAAATTCCACTACTTCAAGGCCGAACAGATCCGTCAGGTCATGCGGATAACCAGTGTCAGGCGCCATGTTATGCTCGTCCACCAGCCCGGTGTTGAACGTTGAAACTAACGTGCCGCCGTTTTGAACGTAGAGTTTGAGCCGGTCGGCCTCACCGCCCGATAGGAGTTGCAGCGAGGGGGCAAAGACCAGCTTGTAGCGAGAGAGGTCCTCGGCTGGCCGGGCGAAATCGACGGCGATGTTCCGGTCGTGAAGTGCCGTGTAAAAGAGCAGGATATGTTCGCGCAAATTGAAGAACTTGTTGGGTTGGTTCGGTTGCTGTAAGGCCCATTCATTATCGTGGCTGTAAAGGATGCAGGCCTCCGGCTTCACGGCCGTTCCTTTGATCGAGGGGGACAGCAACTTCATTTCCTCGCCGAGTTGGGCCACTTCCCGGTAAATCCGGCCGTCATTGCTCGGATTGTGTGGCAGGACGGCCCCATGGAATTTCTCGGTGCCGAACCGGGGCTGGCGCCAACGGAAGAAAACAATGGCGGTGGCTCCGCGGGAAAGCAATTGATAGGTGAACATCCGCAACACCCCGGGCCGCACGAGCGAATTAACCTCCTGCCAGGTGACGTTGCCCGCTTTCTGCTCCATGACCCAAAAGCCTACATCGCCATCAGGCGCGCGAATGCCGGATTTTTTGAGCGAGCGCAACATGTCGATTTCACATGCCAGTTCGGCGGACTTGGCCTTTAAGGCCGCCGTGCTTTCGATCGACACAAAATCGATGATCTCGGCGAGATCAAAATGGTCGAAACGATGGAGTAGCGGGCGCAAGTTAGTGGTTACCGGGTGGGGGGTCAGCTCATGCAGCAACTCGGCTTGCATCTTGACGAACTGAACGATGGTGTCGCTGCAGAACCGGCACCAGTCCAGTACAAGCGCCGGGTTATGAACGGTGGGCGCGGTCATGGGCATTGGCACCTGGCCCCAGCTCGTGACGATCTGGCCCCAGTGGCGCAGCCCCATCTGCTCGTTGAGGCGGTCGATGGTTCCATACTTGGCTTCCAGCCAGCCGTGCCAATCCCGGCGCGTATCTTCGTTAAAGGAAGCTTCGGTGAAATTGCCACCCAGGCCGTTATCGATCTGCCACGCAATGAGCTGCGGGTGTTTCCCCAGGGCCCGGGCCATTTGCTCGACGATGCGCTTCGAATAATTCCAGAAGACATCGCTGTTCAGGCAAACGGCGCGCCGCGTGCCTTCATGCTTGGTGAGCCCGCGTTCGTCCACCGGCAAAATCTCCGGATGCTTCTTCGCCAGCCAAACCGGCGGCGCGGCGGTCGGCGTCGCCAGAATGACCTTGATGCCCGCCTTGCCCAGGAGGTCCATGACCCGCTTGAGCCAGCCGAAATCGTATTTGCCGTCCTCCGGTTCACACAGGCCCCAGGTGAATTCGCCAATGCGAACGACGTTGATCCCGGCGCGCTGCATCCGTTCGACGTCGCTTGCCCAGGCGGCTTCGGGATTCTCCGGTGTGCCTCCGTACGGGTAAACCCACTGCTCAGGGTGATAATCGACACCGAAATACATAAACGTGTCCTTTCGCGTGCGGCCTTTTTCCGAATTTTATAAGCCAAATGAATTTCTGCAATCCCAAAATTGAAGACCGCGTCCATGCGTCGCAAGGCAGATTTCTTTCAGTAGCCCTTGCTGCCGTACAAGTGCGGCGTTCCGAAAGCGGCCGGAACGCCGCATTTATGCGGCAGTGGAGAATTCTGTGCTGCGCGTGCGCCGCCGCGCCGCCTGAGAGCATGGCATCGGCCACCCGGCCTCGAGGATTTCGGGTTTGAAATGAACCGGGCGGATCGTGTTCCCTGTCGGCATGCAAGTGCTGCGAAGAATGACGTGGGTTTGCCTTGTGCTGACCGGAGGGCTTACTCAATCTCCAGCCATGTCCGCTGATGCGATCCCCGCTTACAAGCCGATGCATGTTTATTTCGGCACATACAGTGGGGTCCGGAGCCGGGGTATTTATGTTTCTAGATTCGATACTTCCACCGGGCAGCTCGGCTCTCCGGAGTTGGCGGCCGAGACCCGAAACCCGAGCTTTCTTGCGCTGCATCCAAGCGGGCAACAGCTTTACGCTGTGGGGGAACTCGACAACTTTGGCGGCCAGCGAGGGGGTGCGGTGGCCGCGTTTAAGATCGAAGCAAACGGAAAGCTGACTTTGCTCAATGAACAACCCTCGGGTGGCACTGGGCCGTGCCATTTGGCTGTGGATCGCGCTGGAAAATGCGTTCTGGTGGCCAATTACGGCAGTGGCAGTGTGGTGGCGCTCCCGCTCCTGCTCGACGGGCGGCTCGGCGAGCCGGGCATCCCGACTCAACACCACGGCGCCAGCATTAACCCCCAGCGGCAAACCGGACCGCACGCCCACTTCATCACTGCCGACCCCGCGAATCGATCCGCGCTTGCCTGCGACCTGGGACTGGACAAGGTGTTCGTCTATCGCTTGGACCCGGAGCGCGCGCTCCTCACTTCCCACGACCCGCCCTTCATCTCCATTAAGCCCGGCTCCGGCCCGCGCCACCTGGTGTTTCATGCTAACGGCCGGGTCGTTTATCTCATCAATGAAATCGCTTCTACGCTAAACGTTTTCGAGTACGATCCTCGCTCAGGGGCCTTGAAGGAACTTCAAACCATCTCGACGTTGCCGGCAGATTTCAAAGGCGAGAACATTTGCGCGGAAGTGCAGGTTCACCCCTCCGGCAGGTTCGTTTACGCGTCCAATCGTGGGCATGACAGCCTGGCCGTGTTCGCCGTGGACCAGAAGAACGGGCGGCTTGCTTTCGTTGAGCGCCAACCCAGTCAGGGGAAGACGCCGCGCCACTTCACACTGGATCCGGATGGCAACTGGTTAATCGCCGAGAACCAGGATTCCAACAACGTCGTCGTGTTCCGGGTGGATTCGAAAACCGGGCGTCTGCACTGGACCGGTCAAGCGGTCGAAGTGGGGGCGCCCGTCTGTGCTGTTTTCGTGGGCGGAAAATGAGCCCGGAACGCAAAGAGTGAAACGCACTGCCCAGCGGCTGGCCTCGGCCCCCTACTTCTTCTTGAACAATCCGCCAATGCCTTTGGTCACGCTCTCGACGGCGCCGGTGGAGTTCGTGCCCAATTCCTTGGTGAGATCGACCGCTTGCTTGCGCAGATCGGCGACCGCACCGCTAGCGGCCTGAATCGACTCCTTTTCGATGGCCTTCAGCACTATCTTGGTAAGCTCTGCGGCCGTAATTCCGTCCGGACCCTGACCCAGGCCCGAAAGGTGAATCTCGGGCAAGGGCACGGTCACCGATCTTCCACCCAATGTGGTTATACTCACGTGGATCCTTCCACCGCTAATGAGGAAGTCATCAACCTGCAGCTTCTTCGAGGCCTTCTTTTGAGCGGTGTCATTCGGCTTGGCGGGAGTGTTCCCGCCGGTGGTTTCGTCCACATTTGCCATGATCTTGCTAAGGTTATTCGCTCTCAGGTCCGTCTCGAAAGTAATCTCCGGGGCCTGGACGTTGATGGAACGAATGATCACTTTGTCCGAAAAAATGGAGCCGGGCTGCACCGCGAGGCTGGCGTTGCCGACTTGGATGGCTAAGGGAGTTTTGAACCCCTGAGGATTTCCGACCACTAGGCCCTTGATCTTTCCTGAACCGGAAAACAACGAAAGGCTGACGCCGGCGAGTTTCACGTCCACCTTGGTCAGCCTCGGCCCTGCGAGCTCCACGCCGCGCCGGATGGCTCCGTCCAGAAAGAGGCTGATCCCCACAACGGCGAGAATGACCAGCACCAGCACTGCAATCAACAACCGAATCGCGAGTTTTTTCATATTAAGAATGATTGGGCGCGAGCCGCCTCCGGGCAGCGGCTCCCGCAGTGCGATTTATTCTTTTAGCATGGCTTTGACCGTCTCGATAAGCTGCTTGGCCTGGTAGGGCTTGGCCAGAAAGCGATCGGGCTTGGTCGTTGCCTGCTGAAAGACTTCCGGCCCCACAGTGCCGCTGATCATCAAAATCTTTTGACCCGGTTCGACCCGCCGGCACGCCTCGATGAGCGCCATCCCGTTCATTTGGTGCATCGCGAAGTCAGTGATGAGCAGCACGGGCCGCGGCCGGGCGCGGGTGAAGCTTTGCAGCGCGGACTCCGGGTCGCGAAAGGTCTGAAGGTCGTACCCGAGAGGTTCCAGAATCACGCCTGCCAACTCCAGCAACATCGCCTCGTCATCCACAACATAAATCACGCCTCTGGCGCCCCCGGTCCCCCCCGCGATTTTGACAATCGGCTCGCTCACATTTCCCTTCGCTGGAACCAATAAACACCCGGCGGCTGCGGCTGGCAAGCGTGAACGCCGGGGTTCGGCCGGCCCTGGCTAGCAGACCAGAACGGGGAATGCCTTCGGATCAACTGGCGGCTTGAAATTGACGGTTTTGCCCTTATCCTTTGAGTCAAGCACTGGGTTTGTGACGGTGGCGGGCCATGGTCGCCGCGCAGCCTAGTAGAATCGACGTTGGCTGTATGACCCAAGCGAACCGCCGCACCTGGCAAACCTTCGAAGAACTCCGCAAAGCAGCGGAGCAGGGTGACCCTGCCGCACAATGCTCGCTCGGCATTTGTTACCAGACTGGCCAGGGCGTGCAGCAGGATTACCCGGATGCGGTCAAATGGTTTCGCCGCGCGGCTGACCAGGATGATTCGGCGGCACAGTGCTATTTGGGCTTTTGTTACCAGACCGGCACGGGGGTGCCGCAGGAATTTGGCCAGGCTGCCAAGTGGTTCCGCGAAGCCGCGGAACAGGGGGATCCGGCCGCGCAATTCAATCTCGGCGTGCTGTACGAAACCGGCCAGGGCGTGACGCAGAATTACGCCGAAGCTGTGAAGTGGTATCACGCCGCGGCCGAGCAAGGCGAACCACAGGCTCAGTTCAACCTCGGCGTTTTCTATGAAACCGGCCAGGTCGTGCCGCAGAATTATGAGGAGGCGGTGAGATGGTACCGCGCCGCGGCCGACCAGGAATGCGCCCCGGCCCAATGCAATCTGGGCCTTTGTTATGAAACCGGCCACGGTGTGCCGCAGAATGTCCGGGAAGCCGTTAAATGGTTTTGCCGCGCCGCTCGCGCCGGCGACAGGACCGCTCAGCACAATTTGGGCGTGTACTACGCAACCTTGGAAGCCGCCGAGGCGGCGACCGCGTCCGAATCAACCGGAGACGAGGCGGTCAGTCCCTAAACCTTGCCGCGCTCCAAACTGCGTCCCTTCCGAGCCCGAGAAACGGATTTCGGATTTCTCCGTTGACGCGCCCCATCCGATTGGAGGAAGGTAAACGCCCATTATGGAGAGAGTGCAACGGGCTTTGCTTTCGGTTTCGGATAAGACGGGGCTGGTGCCGCTTGCCCAGGCGCTGGCGGCCGCCGGCGTGGAATTACTGTCAACAGGCGGAACCGCACGGTCCTTGCGAGACGCTGGCCTGCAAATCATTGACCTGAGCACCTACACCGGTTTTCCGGAGATGCTAGATGGCAGGGTCAAGACTTTGCATCCGAAAGTCCACGGCGGCTTGCTCTATCTGCGAGGAAATGCCGGCCATGAGACGGCGGTTCAGGAGCACGGAATTCAGCCGATCGACCTGGTGGTGGTGAACCTCTATCCGTTTGAGCAGACGGTGTCTCGGCCAGAGGCCACGCTGCATGAGGCTATCGAGAACATCGACATCGGCGGACCCTCGATGCTGCGCAGCGCCGCCAAGAATCACGAGAGTGTCACCGTCATTGTGGACCCGGCGGATTACGCGGTTGTCGCCGAGCAAATCACAGCCGGCGGGAACACGACTCTGGAGCTGCGACGCCGGCTGGCCGCGAAGGTCTTTGCGCGTACGTCCGCGTATGATGCCGCTATCGCCAGCCACCTGAGCCAGGCCTTTCAGACGCCTGGCCACGCCGCGGTTCCGCCCTCGCTGCTCATCCATTCGGCGTTGGCTCAACCGTTGCGTTACGGCGAAAACCCGCACCAGCTCGCCGCTCTTTACGGGCGGTTCCACGAGTATTACCAGCAGCTTCACGGCAAAGAGCTCTCGTACAACAATATTCTGGACCTGACGGCGGCGGCCTACCTGATTGCGGAATTTGACTCGGGAACGCCAACGCTGGCCATTCTCAAACACACCAATCCGTGCGGCGTCGGGCAGGGGAACGCTCTGCGCGAGGCTTGGGACAAGGCCTTCGCGACCGACCGGCAGGCGCCCTTCGGCGGAATTATTGCCGTCAACCAGCCCCTCGATGGCACGGTTGCTGAAGCCATCTCCGAGATCTTCAGCGAAGTTATCGTGGCGCCCGAATTCACGACCGGGGCGCTGGCCGTCCTGCAGAGGAAAAAAAACCTCCGGCTTCTCAGGGTCTTGCGCTCACCGCTCACCGCTCCCCCCTGGGAAGTGAGGAGCGTCGGGGCAGATGCGTTTTTGTTCCAGCAGCGGGATGCGAAAACCACAACCGGCGCGGATTTGAAGATCGCCACGCGGCGGCAGCCGACGGAGGCGGAGCGGCAGGCGATGTTGTTCGGCTGGCGTGTGGTGAAGCATGTCAAATCCAACGCGATCGTGTATGTGGCGGCCGACCGCACCCTGGGTGTAGGGGCGGGGCAGATGAGCCGAGTGGACGCGAGCCGCGTGGCCGCCTGGAAAGCCGGCGAAGCGGGTTTGTCGCTCAAAGGGAGCGTGGTTTGCAGCGACGCTTTTTTTCCATTTCCGGACGCGCTGGTGGCAGCGGCGGAAGCCGGGGCGATTTCAGCGATCCAGCCGGGCGGCTCGGTGCGGGATGCGGAAGTTATCGCGGCCGCCGATCAGCTCGGCATGGCCATGGCGTTCACGGGCGTCAGGCATTTCCGGCATTGAGATTCCCCTCACCGCAGCAGCCAGTAGATCAAGCCTACCTGCCCGAGGCCCACCAAAGCGATGCCCACCCACGTAAGGGTTTCGCGCAAGCCGAGTCCGAACTGGCGCGTCTCGCTGAGCCAGAACTGCAGTTTGAGGGCGCCGAGTTCAATGCTGTCGCCATTCCTCAGCACTGCTGCTGCCTGAATCGACTCGCCATTTACAGTGGCCAGGGCATTGGGTTCGGTGGTGAGGACAAAGCCGTCAGCGCGACGGAACTGGAGCAGGAGGTGGCGGTCCCAAATGCCGTCTTCTTCGAGGCACAAGTCGGCGTTTGCGGAACGACCAATCCGGACAGGAAAACGGCGGGCCGTCCAGACAGCGCCCGCCTTTTTCCCGGACAGGATCTTGAGTTGAACCATTAGAGCGAGAACGGATTCCGGCGCGGGACATTGATATTGTCGCCCGGAAGAACCTCGAGGTCGAGGGAGGGGTCCTTTAAAGCATCCTTGCAGTTGATCTTGTAGGTGCGCCCGTCCGCGCGAGTTAACTGCACTTTCTTCTTGTTGGCGAAATCAGTGAAATCGCCGGCGGACTTGATCGCGCCCAGGACCTTAATCCGGCTGATATACACCGAGCGGCCGGGGTTCTTAACCTCGCCGCCGACGTAATAGAATTGGGTGTCCTTCTGGTGCATGACCGAGACAGTCATTTTGACATAGATCTTGGGCACGTACCGCGCGCGGATTTCGGTCTCGAGTTGGCCGCGTGATTTATTGGCCGCGGTGAACGTCTGATTCTCGATCAAGGTGATCTTGCCGTCGTCCTTGATTCGCTGCTCGATAGGTGGCACCAGGACCGGCAGATCTGAGAAGGCAATGATGAGCATGTCTCCAGGATGCAGAATATCGATGCCATCGCTTCCAGTCGGAGGGGTGGCCTGCGGCAGGCCTGCTGCCGGCGCTGCAGTTGTGGCGGAGGGGATGGTCGCGGCGCTGGCGCCTGAGTTGGGCAAGCCGGGCACGTCGGCAAACTGCGGGCCGCTTTGACAGCCCGCCAGACATAGGCCGGCGAGGGATAGCGCGGCCACCGTTATGGCGCAAGGCGGCAATGCTATAGCGGAGGAAAGGATAGAGAAGACAGAAGCTAGAAAGGTGAACGGGGATTCTTGCACTCGCGCAACGGGGAACTTACTTACGGTCGTCATGTTTGTGTTACCGGTCTGAATCTCAATATTTCGGTTTGATATCGCTTTTGTATTTGGCGGCGGAGGTCCCGGCCGGAGCGGCGGCGGGCTCCTGGTCTTCGTTGCGCGCGTAGTAATCGTGGTAATAACCGCTGTAGTAATAATAGCTCTCGTCTTGGGACATGTTGATGTTGTTCAGGACGATGCCGACGAGGTTGCCGCCGACTTTTTCGATCAACTGTTTGGCCCGGATGTTCATGGGCTGCGGGTACCGGCGGTACTGGATGACCTGGAGGGTCATATCGACCTCGCTGGCCAGGATCGAGGCATCGCTGACGCCCATGACGGGCGGGGAGTCGAAGAAGACAAAGTCGTAGTGCTGTTTCAATTCGGTGATGAGGTCGCGCATCTGCGAAGAGCTGAGGATGCCCAGGGAGCTGCTCGGGAGCTTCCCACTGGCGAGGAAATCGAGGGTGGGGAGGCTGGTGGTTTGAATGACCTCTTCGAGCGTGTTCTGCTTGAGCAGGTAATTGGTCAGCCCGAGGTTGTTGGTGACGCGGAGCATTTTGTGGAGAGTGGGGCGGCGCAAATCCGAGTCCACGATCAGGACGCGCTGGCCGCTTTGGGCAAAGACGACCGCCAGGTTGAAGACGGTGGTGGATTTGCCTTCGCCCGCGCCAGCGCTGACCACGGCGACACTATTGAGTTTGTCGTCCTTGCGGGAGAACAGGAGGTTGGTGCGCAGGACGCGGTAGGCCTCGGCGTGTGGGCTTTCGGCGCCCTCGTCGAGAAGCACGCCAACGTTCTGCGGGATGACGCCCAGGACGGCTGAGCCGAGGGCGCGCTCGACGTCGTCGATGGTTTTAACGCTGGTATCGAGGTATTCGATGAAGAAGGCGAGCCCGACTCCGACGACTAGGCCGACGACGATGCCCAGGGCGATGTTGAGGGTCTTGTTGGGGCGGACCGGGCGCATCCCCGGAACGGCTTTATCGACGATTTCGACCATGGAGCTTTTGGGGAGCATGAGGTCGGTGCGCTCGATGAGGATTTTCTGGTCGATCAGCGCGCGGAAGCGCTGGCTTTCTTCGAGCTCGCGTTTGGCTTCCCAATAGGGACGGCTCTCGGTGGCTTTGTTAATATCGTTTTGCTGGGCTTCCTCAACGCTATGCTTGAGTTCGGCGAGGCTCTGCTTCATGGCGGCAACCTTGGTGTCGAGACCGGTCAAAAAGCCGCTAACTCGCTCCTTAATCTTGGCGTTCAGGTCTTCCACGGCGCTGCTGATTTTGAGGACTTCGCTGTTCTCGGGGCCATAGTCCTTCTTGAGGGAGACAAGTTTCTGCTCGGCGAGAATTTTATCTTGGAGCAGGGAGATGAGGAGCTGGTCCTGGACGCCTGTGGAGGGAATGGCCTGGGCGAGTTGATCGACGGGGAGGACCTTCAACTGATCAAGCATAGTCTGTTCGCGAGCTAGCTCGGCCTGGCTTTCGATACGGAGGGTTTCGAAACGTCGCAAGGTTTCCGCGGAAAAGAGAATAGTGGGGGTGTCGCCGGCAGCCATGGCGTCGCTGATCTTGAGTTTCTCACGCAGGTCCTCGACCTTCTTTTGGGCGTCTTTGACTTTTTCCTGGCGTTCGTCGAGAGTTTTGAGGAGGGAGTCGATGCCGGTTTTGCCGAGGCGCATGCGTTCTTCGATCCGGTGGGCTTGGTAGGTTTCGGCGATTTTATTGGCGAGGTCGGCGGCTTCGTTTTTATTTTCGCTGTAAACGCGGATCTCGATAAGGCTCGTGTTGCGGACGGGGCGGAGGTCCATGTGGTTTTTGAGAACGGCCATCGCCTGGTCTCGCTTTAGCGGCGGTTCGCCCGGGGTGGCCCACTTTTTGTCCAGGGCGAGGTCGTCAACAACCTTGCCGACGATGACTTCGGATTGGATGACCTCGAACTCGGTTTGGATAAAATAGGGGTCGTAGCCAAGGCTCAGCGCCGGGGAGCCATTGAGGGGGGTGATGTCGGAGACGTCGCGTTCGATCTTGATGCGGGCGACGCTCGCGTAGGACTCGGGATAGACGAAAGTAACAAGGGTAGCGGTGATAACGACGAGGAGGAAGACCGCGAGGATGACGGTCTTGCGGATGCGGATAATGCGCCAATAATCGAGGAAATGAAGTTTATTGTCCGGCGCGGGCGAAGCTTTCGTTGGATCCATAGGTCAAAAAAAAACGGGGGCTAGTTGTAACGTCCAGCCCCCCGTGAATACATTCAGTCGAGTTTAATAGCTGGCGGTGACGCCAATGTAAACTCTGTTCCGGTCGAAACTGCGGTCAGAAACGAGGGCGGTCTTGAGCCCGGATTCGAGCCGGTCATAGTTGTAGCCGGCGTGGGCTGAAAAGTTCTGGGTGAAGCGATATTCGAAGTCGAGGCCGAGGAGGTAGTATTGCTCGCTCTGGTTGTCAAACTCGCCGCCGTTGTAGTCGGAGTTTTGGAACTGGGCCATGAGGGTGCCGAAGAGGTTAGGGATGATGCGATGGACCACCGAGGCATAAACGACAGCCGATTGGGCATCGACGGTGACTTGGGCCGGGTTGCTGCCCATTTGGAAGAGGCCGACGACGTCGGTGGCGTTGCGGTCGTAGGAGAAGCCGATTTGCGCGGAGCTTTCGGGGGCGTAGGAGTACTTGAGGGAGCCGTTGACGTAAGGGGTCCAGGAGGACTTCGTATAGGGATCGTTGTAGTAATCAGAGTAGCTGGCGCCGACGCGGAGCGAGCCGGTGAGATTAGGCATGAAGTTGTGCTCGGCGCCGACATAGACGGTATGTTCGCGGTAATCGCGCGACTTGCTCATGGCGTAGGTAGAGGGCAAAAGAGAAATACCACTGATGACTTCGTCGCCGGTATAGCCGACCTGGGTGAACTGGTAGCCGACGAGGGCCTTGGTTTCGGGCATCACCTGCCAAAGACCTTCGAGGTGGGCGCGATTTTCATCTCGGTTCAAAGCGCCCGCAGTGCTGGGATTGACGTAGAGGCCGGAGAAGTCGGCGCCTTTGGCTTTATAATCGTAGTAGGCATTGTCGTAGCCGACGCCCAGGCCGGCCTTGGGGGTGAGTTGAGCATCGAAGCCGATGGAGCCGTAGTTACGGATGTTGTCGCCCGAGACGCGCTGGAAGGTGGCGAAGGTATTCTGGGCGCGAAGCATGTCGGGTTCCTGGCCAATGACGAAGGAGTCGCTAATCTTGAGTTTGGCGCGCTCGCTGAAGGCGTGGGTGAGGCCGCCGGAGAAAGTAAAGTCCTGGTCACTATGATCGGCACTGCCTGGGGGGCGGTGGTCGTAGTATTTGAGGGAATAGAGGACACCAAGGTTGATGGTGGTTTGGTCGAGGACCCAGTTGAGAGCGGCGGAGGGGCTGACCTGAAAACCGAAAGTGGAGCGGTGTTCGCCGGGCGGGAGCGTAGCGTTGTTCGGGATGGTGCCGATGTTGTCGTCGTAAAACCCGCGGAGGGTGGCGGCGACAGTCCACGGTTTGGTGGGGTCCGGACTTCCCAAAGTCTGCGCGGAGGTGGATTGGATGGACGAGGCGCCGAGGGCAACTAGACCGACTGAGGCAACGATTTTTTTCATAGGTTGTTTCTTTATTTCACCCAAAGAGGCGGTGCGAATAACAAATCCTCGAATCTTTTATCGAAACTCGGCTGCTGCGTCAAAATAAATCTTTATGATTTTTGGCTGCGGCGGACGGTGGAACCGGCTGGTTCCGCCCGCATTGCACACCCCCCGGAGGGGAGGACAAAAAAACCAAAGGTTAAAAACATAGACCGGTTGCGGAGAGAGTCGTTCAAATCTTTTCTCAAAGATTATTTGAATGCTGCGGCGGAGGATGAGGGGTCTAATCCGCTAAAGGTCTGCCGGCGGGCGTGGGGCGGCCGGATCGGCGTTTTCAAGGTGCGGGCACGGCGAGGGTTTGGCCGACTTGGAGGCGGCGCGGGTCGAGGCCCGGGTTCGCGGCGATGAGAGCGTCGAGTTTGATTCCGTACTTTCTGGCGATTTGCGCAAGGGTCTCGCCGCCTTTGACGGTATGGGTGCGCGTGGTAATTGGGGCAGGGGAGACGAGGCGGCCGGTGCTGGCGGGGGTGGGGAGGACGTTAGCGACGAGGATGGTTGGGCCTTGGGCGGGCGATGGAGCGGGGCGGATCTCCGTGGCGGGCGCGGGAGGAGAGGTGGTTGGGGCGCTGGAACGAGCGGCGTAATAGACGCGCCATTTGGCTACCTCGTCGCTCAATGCTTTGTTTTGTTCGGCGAGGCGTTTATTTTCGTCGAGCATTTTTTCGAAATCGCGCTGTTGTTTTTCGGTGATGGGGCCCAGAGAGACGGTGCTGGCGAGGGCCTGTTTGCAGGAGAGGATGTGTTGTTTGGCGAGGTCAGCGTTGCCGGCGTGGGGGCGGAGCTTGAGGTATTTATCGTAGTGGTAAATGGCTGCGGCGGGCTCGGACGCTTTGAGTTCGTACAGCCAGGCGAGCTCGAAGTGAGCGGAAGCGGACTGGGGGTTCACCTCGAGAGCTTTTTCGAAGGCTTCGATCGCGCCCTGGTAGTCCATACTGCTGACACGGCTCTTGCCGGCGAGGAAATGGGGTTCCTTTTCGTCGTCCAGCTGGCTGCGGGCGGAATCAACGCAACCCGAGAGGACGAGGGCGGCTAGGAGGGCGAGGGCGCAGCGGTAAGGGTTCGCCGAAGACGTCATGAGTGGATGGTAAACAAAGCGCCGGAAGGATTCAATCACGGGTTGGAAAAAGGGTTGGGCGGGAGTTTGGGGATGGTTGGGTGTCGTGGCAGGCAAAAGGGGCTAGCGAGCAGGTAGGCCCAGCCGAGCAGGAGGTGGACGGCGGCGGCGAGGCCCAATTTGACGAGGTCCAGCGCGCCGAGACCATAGCAGAGGATTGCCCCGGACATGAACAACGCACCGGGGATGAGGGCGGCGCCTGCCAGGCGCCAGCTTGCCCGCCAGGGAAGGTGGCGGTCGGCGAAGAACGCGAGGAGCCAGGCCGGCAGGGCGTAGAGGGTGGCGAGGAGAGCCCAAGTGAGCATCAAGGCAGCGACGACCGTGGTAGCGGCGAGGGCAAGGAAAACGGGGGACCAGGCGCCCCACCAGGGCTGGAGCTCCGGGCGGTTGAACGGGATCGTGCGGCCGGGCGGGTAGCGGCTCTGGAGGTAGCCCAACAGGGAGAAGACTTTAAAATCGCTGCGGCCGAACTCGACGAGAAGGTGGGCGGGGGGGCGGGCATTGCCTTCGTGCTGGAGGTCGAGGCTGAAGGCGAGGAAGCGTCCCTGCGCGAGGACGGAGGGGGAAGGCGCCGGGGAGTCGAGGAGGCCCCGTTGGATTTGGCCCCGGTCGGGCAACTGGCGGATGGCGTTGATGACGGGGGGGAACCAGGCAGTGTGCAGGAACCAGACGACGATTCCGGCGGCAGCGAGCGCGACGAGGCACTGGACGCAGAGGAGGCGGGCGAGGGAAGCGGAAGCGAAGGCGGCGACGCCGCGCGGGGTTAGCGGCTGCCAGGCGAAAGTTTTTTTTTGGTCCGGAGCATCCATCGTTGGCGGGGCTGGGTGAGACCATCGGCCTGCCATCAAAGGTGATACTAAAGGGCTCGCCATGGTTTGTCGCGCCCGAACGAACCTGTGCGCAGTCCCGAGCGCTAAGCTGGCGGCGCGGGCGGTGGCTGGGGGGTACTGGAGGGTTGGTTTTGGGGCGGGGCAACAAGGACGGGGACGGGGTAGCGGAGTTTCATGACGTCGTCCACGAGGACCTCGACGTAATAGGTGCCAGGGGTTTTGAATTCGACCTGAGCAAAGACCGTGACGTTAGTGGCGTGGAGCGCGGCATCCTGGAGGGCGAATTTGACTTCGCCTTTGCGCAAGACGGTGGTCTGGTCGGGACCGATGAGTCTGACGGTTTCGGTGAACTGGCCGAGCCCGGCGGTCCAGCGGTTAAAGAGGCTGAGCTTCAGCGCGACGACGGGCAGTTGCGGCACGCGGATAAAGTTGATGACGCCGATAAGGAAGAAGTTGCCGGTGACTTCCTGGCGGATTTCCTCGCACAGAAGCGAGCACTGGAGGTCGGGCAGGATTCGGGTGGGTTGCATCGAGGCGGGAGTTGATGGTTAAGAGCGGATTGTCGATAACAGAGCATCGCGCATCACGTTTCATGCTTTCCGGTGGAGCGTTCGGCGGCGAGGACGGTATTGCGCATGAGCATCGCGATGGTCATGGGACCGACGCCGCCGGGATTGGGGGTGATTCTGCCGGCGATGGGCTGGACGCGGGGGAAGTCGACGTCGCCGACGAGCCGGTAACCGGATTTGGCGGCGGGGTCGGAGACGCGGTTGACGCCGACGTCGATAACGACGGCACCGGGTTTGACCATGCTGGCCTGGACGAATTCGGGGACGCCGATGGCGGCGACGAGGATGTCGGCGCGTCTGCAGTGAGCGGAGATGTCGCGGGTGCCGGAATGGCAGAGGGTGACGGTGGCGTTGGCGAACTTGTCTTTCTGGCAGAGGAGAGCGGCCATGGGTTTGCCGACGATGTTGCCGCGGCCCAGGACAACGACTTCGGCGCCGCTGATTCTGACACCGGAGCGGATGAGGAGTTCGCGAATGCCGGCGGGAGTGCAGGGGAGGAAACCCGATGGGTCGCCCAGCAAGAGTTTGCCGGCGTTGACGGGGTGAAAGCCATCGACGTCTTTTTCGGGCAGGACGGCGGAATAGACGGCGGCAGGCCGGATGTGAGCGGGGAGCGGGGCCTGAACGAGGATGCCGTGGAGCCGGGTGTCGGAATTGAGGCGGGCGAGGAGCTGGAGGAGTTCAGGTTCGCTGGCGGAATCAGGCAGGACGGTGGTTTGTGAGTAAAGCGAAAGGTCGGTGCAGGCTTTTTCCTTGCGGCCGACATAGACTTTGGAGGCGGGGTCATCGCCGACGCGCACGAAAGCGAGGCCGGGCTGGAGGCCGCGGGATTTTAGCGCCGCGATGCGAGCGGCCAGTTCCTCCAGGAGTTCGCGGGCGACGGCACGTCCGTCGATGAGATTAGCCGGAGGCATTACTCCAGCACCTGGATCTTCTGGATGGTGATGACGGGGGTGTTGCCCCAGCGTTCTTCAAGAGCTTCTTCGCCCGTGACGACGATACGCAGGCCTTTGTAGCGGCGGAGGTCAAGGTTGGGGGAGGCGGAGTAGAGGTAGTCGATGGTGTGGCCGGTGTCGGGGCTGTACAGTTCGAAATGGGTCGGAGCCTGGATGCTGAAGGTGCCGCGGACGATGCCTTCGCGATCGACGATGCGTTTGGGCGGGGGTTCGTCGGCGACGGCAGGGGCGGGCTCGTTGGTGGAGGTGGCCGTGGCGGCGGTTTCGGTCGGGGCGTTAGTAACGGCGGCCGGTTCAGCCGCTGGCGGGACAGCAGGGGTGTCGGTCGTGGCGGGGACGACGGCGGGGGCTTCGGCGACGGTCGTGGCTGGGGGCATGGGGACGACGGGCGCGGCGTTGGTTACACCGGGCGATTCTGCGAGCGTGGTGGTGGCGGGGAGTTCCCCCGGCGCAAGTTGTTTCAAGTACTGGGCAGCGACAAAGGCGTAGGCGTTGGTTGGGGCCTCGATCTCAGTCCATTCGCCTTTGGTGGAAATGTCCTTGATTGGGGCGCCGCGTTCGAGGCGGCCGAGGACGCTGTAGTTTTCGCCGGCGCCGGCGCGCAGGTTGAGGCGGCGTGGGAGAACGGCTTTGTTGGTGGCGTCGATAAAGGCGGTGTTGACCCAAACGTGAATCTCGGCCGGCAGGATGATTTTGGCCCAGGCGGAGGGTTCTTCGGGGCCGGAATTGTTGCGGGTGATTTCCTGGAGGACGGTGACTTGCTGGCCTTTGGCGAGCCGGCCGACGACTTCGCTTTTGAGTTTGGCCTGGCCGCGGACGTTCACGTGGTTGGCTTCAACGACAGCGGGGCCGGCGACAAGGGGGACGGTCTTCAATTCGGCGGCGGGGTTTTTCTTTTTGGCGGTGGCGCGCTTTTTGGCGGCGGTTTTTTTCTTGCCGGCCTTGGCGGCTGGGGCGTTGGTGCCGGCGGGGTTCGAGGAGGTGTTGGTAGCCATCGGCGCAGCCGCAGGTGTCTCGAGCGGCGCGGCCGGAGGCGTGTTCGTGACCTGCTGCGCGAGCAGGTTGAAAGAAAGCATCGTTCCGCAAAGTAACCAAAAGTTCAGTTTCATAGATAACTCAGCCCATTAGAGATTTAATCTCGGGCTCTGTCAACGTTCGCCATTTGCCCGGCGGCAGTTCGCCGAGCTTAATCTTGCCAATCTGAATCCGCTGCAACCGTTTGACGGTGCGTCCCTGCGATTCGAACAAGCGGCGCACTTCCCGATATTTGCCCTCGGCCAAATCCAATTCGACGACGCTCTGCGCGTGGCTGGACGAGACCAGCCGGGCGTGTTCGGCTTTGAACTTCTCGCCCTGAAACAAGAGGCCGCGCGTGAAGCGGCGGAGCATCTGGTCGTCCACGCTGCCTTCAACGGTAGCCAGGTACTTCTTGTGCACGCCGTAACGGGGATGGGTCAGCCGGAGGCTGAACTCGCCGTCGTTGGTCAAAAAGAGCAGGCCCTCACTGTTGTAATCCAAACGGCCGACTGAATGCAAGTGCGCCCATTCCCTTGGGAGCAAGTCGTAGATGCGGGGACGGTTAAACTCGTCGTCGCGGGAGCAGACCAGGCCGGGCGGCTTGTTTAGAGCGAGGTAGAGTTTGCGCCGGGCGCGGACCGGCTGACCATCGACGGTGACCTGGTCGTGACCGGGCGCAACCTTGGCGCCCAGGACCTGGACGGTGCGACCGTTGACCTGAACGCGGCCGGCGAGGATCAGTTGCTCACCGGAGCGGCGGGATGCGACGCCGGCGTCGGCGAGAAATTTCTGCAAACGAAGCATTCGAGTGCTGAGGACCAGATGTTAGGTGTCAAGTGACTGAGATGGCCAATGGTTGAGCTTCCTCCGCTGGAACAATGGAAGCCGGGTCGCGGGTGACGAGAAGCCGGTGACGAGGGACGGATCGGAAATGGCGCCGGCGTGCGGCGCTGTTGAATTGGCACCACGGACCCCACCAAGAGGAAGCAGGTTAGACTTCGGCTTTGGTCTTGCGCAGTCCGGTGATGCGGTCGCCTTGCTTCCACTGGCCCCGTTTTTTCAGCAGTTCGATGCGCTCAAAGCGTTTGAGCACATTCCGTTTGCCGCCGATGGTGGCAGCCGCGCGCAGACTCCGATGCTGTGACATAACTTAAAATCCGGTTCGTTTGGTTGTGTTTCGACACCGCTCCCGGTAAGAAGCGGACGGGGTATGTAACATGACAGTCAATGGATTGCCAGCGCTAATTTGTGCCAGTTTTAGGCGGAATTGCCCAAAAAATCAGGGCTTGACGCGAGCGAGCTGCTTCACTAGAGTCTCGCCCGATGTTAGTTATTCGACAAGTCGCACTGCTGGTCGTCGTCGTACCCGACGCCGCCGGAGGCGTTTGTCGAAATTGAACTGAATTTCGACAAAAACCCACGGCTGGCAAACGGTCGTGGGTTTTTTATTGCACCTGCGCCGGCCAGTCACAACTGGAACTAAACTATGAGCAAGATAACTGAAATGGCCAAGAAAGCCGCCGGCAAGAAGGTGGAGTTGGGCCCCACGATGGCCGGCAGCGAAATCCTCGTGGCGTGCCTGGAACGGGAAGGTGTGGATACGATCTTCGCCTACCCGGGCGGCGCGAGCATGGAAATCCACCAGGCACTGACGCGTTCGAAGATTCGGACGGTCCTGCCGCGGCACGAGCAAGGCGGGGCCTTTGCAGCGGACGGGTATGCGCGCGCGACGGGGCGGGCGGGGGTCTGCATGGCGACGAGCGGCCCTGGGGCGACCAACCTGGTCACCGGGATTGCGGACGCATATATGGATTCGGTGCCGTTGATCGCGATCACGGGCCAGGTGCCGCAATCGATGATTGGGAAAGGGGCGTTCCAGGAAACCGACATTTACGGCATGACGCTGCCGGTGGTGAAGCACAGCTATCTGATCACCGACATCAACGATATCCCGCGCATCGTCAAAGAGGCTTTTCATATCGCGCAGACGGGCCGGCCCGGCCCCGTGCTCATCGACGTGCCGAAGAACGTGCAGCAGGCGCGCACGCAGCCCGTGTTCCCCAAAGAGGTGAACCTGCGGGGCTACAATCCGAACAAACGAGCGAGCGACCTCGAACTAAATGAGGTGATTGGACTGCTGGAAAAATCGGAACGGCCGTTGCTGTATGTCGGCGGCGGCATCATCACGGGCAATGCGAGCGAGGAGCTGCGGCGGTTTTCCGAGGCCGCGCAGATTCCGGTGACGACGACGATCATGGGCTGCGGCGCGTTCCCGGAAACCCACCGGCTTTCGCTGCGCTGGCTGGGGATGCACGGCGCAGCCTTTGCGAACTGGGCGGTCAGCGGCGAATACGAGCCGCGCAAGAGCCCTACCGACCAGGCAAAACTGATCGCGCCCGGTGCGGATTTATTGCTGGCGTTCGGCGTGCGGTTTGACGACCGCGTCACCGGCAAAGTGGAGAAATTCTGCGAATGCGGCACGATCGTGCACCTGGACATCGATCCGTCCGAGATCAACAAGAACAAGCCCGCGAACCTGCCGATCGTCAGCGACGTAAAGTATGCGCTGGGTCGAATGGCGGAGATGCTCCGCGAGCGGCCGTTGCAGAAACAATTCACCGCCTGGCACAAGCAGGTGGAGGCCTGGAAGGCCAAGGCGCCGTTTGGCTACGTCGTTTCCGACGAGGTGATGAAGTCCCAGCACATGCGCGATCATCTCAAAGGCAGGGAGAATGAAGTCATCCTGCCGCAGATGGCCATCGAGATGCTGTACGAACTGACGAAAGGCGAAGCCATCATCACCACGGGCGTCGGCCAGCACCAAATGTGGTCCGCGCAGTTCTACAAGTTCAAATACCCGCGCCAGCTTTTGACCAGCGCCGGCCTGGGCGCGATGGGCTACGGCTACCCGGCCGCGCTGGGCGCCAAGGTCGCCTGCCCCGACCGGCAAGTGGTGGATATCGATGGCGATGGCTCGTTTCTGATGAATGTGCAGGAACTGGCCACCGCGCACATCGAAAAAATTGCCGCCAAGGCGATCATCCTGAACAACCAGCACCTGGGGATGGTGATGCAATGGGAAGACCGGTTTTACAAGGGCAACCGCGGTCATACCTACCTCGGTGATCCGGAAAACCGGCACCAGATCTATCCCGATTACGTCGCGGTGTGCAACAGCTTCAACGTGAAGTGCGAGCGGGTTGTGTTCCGCAAAGACTTGCGCGCAGCGACCCAGCGCATGCTCGATGCCAACGAACCGTATGTGCTGGACATAGTCGTCCCCTACACCGAGCACGTGCTTCCGTTCATCCCGGCGGGGCGAACGGTGGCTGATATGATCTGGCAAGCCTGACGCAGGTACCCAAACAGCTTGTCGCAGGGCGCGTTCTTGTTACGCTCCGGTCCTGATGCGCAATCGGTTTTGTTGGGCTCTGGTCGTAATGGTGCTGCCGGCAGTGGCAGCCGAGCACAGGTTCGAATTCGGAGAAATGCCCCAGGGCCAGCCGCCGCCCGGGTTCCGCAGCGCAGTCATGGGCAAGGGCAAGCCGGGAGATTGGAAAATCATCCAGGATGACGCGCCACCCGCGTTGCCGCCGCTTAACCCGCAAGCGCCATCCGTCACGAAACAGTCGGTAGTTGCGCAGTTGGCGCAGGACCCGACCGACGAGCATTTTCCGCTGCTCATTTACGAAGGTGAGACGTTCGGGGATTTCAAGCTCACGACGCGGTTCAAGACGGTGAAGGGGGTGATGGAGCAGATGGCGGGGATCGCGTTTCGGGTTCAGAACGAGACGAATTACTATGTGGCGCGCGCCAGCTCGCTGGGGAATACGTTCAAGTTTTACAAAGTTCTGAACGGAGAGCGCGGCCCGCTGGTGGGTCCCGACTCCCCCGTGCCCAGCGGGGTCTGGCACGACCTCGAAGTCGAGTGCCAGGGCAGCACCGTTCGCTGCGTGCTCGATGGCAAGGAGGTGGTCAACGTAACGGATAAGGCCAACGCCCTGGCGAGCGGCAAAATCGGCTTCTGGACCAAATCGGATTCCGTAAGTTATTTCGCTGACACCACAATTGTCTATAAGCCGTTCCAGCCGCCAGCGCAAAAGCTGGTGCGTGGCATACTCAGCCGCTATCCGCGGCTCCTCGGGTTGAAGGTTTACGTTCCTGGCGGGGACGCGCAGAGCACGCGAATGGTCGCGAGTGGGAACGAAAAGGAAATCGGTCAGGCTGGGGGTAAAACGGAGCGCGAGGTGATAAGGCGCGCCGAGACCTATTACGGGAAAGAGAAAGAAGTGATCTCGGTCATCATGCCCTTGCGCGATCGGAACGGGGATGCCATCGCCGCGGTTCGCGTGGTAATGAAATCCTTTCGCGGCCAGACGGAGGCGAACGCCATTATCCGCGCGGCCCCGATTGTGAAGGAGCTGCAGGCGCAAATCCAGTCGCGAGAGGATTTGGCGGAGTAATTTCTTGAGCGGGGACGGGGCGGGGACGGCCACGTCCCCCAGAAGCCTTTGTAGCTGGCAGTGTTCCCCGTGGACGTAGCCGTCTCTGCTCCGACGAGGTGCGCCAGGCCGTGGGTTACAGTTTGAGGGGCGCGAAGGTGTTCGACAAGGCGGGCTTCGCGACCGTGTTAGTGGCGGGCAGAGCGGAGGTGGGGCTGGCGTTAGTGGCGCTGTTCGGGTCGGGCGGAGGCACATCATTTTCAGTGATGCGGCGTGTGCCTCCAATTACGGAGATGTTGCCGTCGTCATCGGTGCGCAGGCGCGGGCGGGTGCTGATGTAGTCGTAGGTTTGGTGGGCGACCACATCGCCGTTAAGGTTGAAGATAGTGTAGCTAAAGGAATAGGCTCCGTTTTGGTAGAGCACGTGGAGTCTGCTGAGCCGGTCCACTTGTGGGTCCGGCCGGCCGAAGGAGACCATCGGGCCGATGGGAAAAACCCGGAGTGTCCTGCCGTAGCCATCGGTCAAGCGCAGATAAAGTCGAAGCTGTCCCTTGATATAATTGACCTGTTGCAGCATGTATTTGCGCACCTCCGGCGGCGCGTTGCCGGCTGCGGCAGGGTTGGGAACGCCGACCTCCTGCTCCCAAAATTTCGCTCCTTCGATGACATTGAAGTATCTCGGCGGGCTGGTCACATCCCGGTTCCAGTCCTTGATGTGGACATTGGCGACGATGCCATAGCGGCCGGGCTGCGGAAGGTTGAAATAAGGGGCCAGGTCCACCCGCTTGACGGCCACCTTCGAGGTTTCGAGCACGAACTCGCCGGCCACGGGGGCCTCCCCGTTCTTGGGCACCACAAAAGCGTCGCGTGAATCGATCAAAAAGGTCAGCCAGTCCACGTCGGCGCCCAGGTGCAACGGTTCGCCGGAACGATTGGTGATGCGGACGGCGACCGGGAGCGCTTCGCCCTGCAGGAACTGGTCCTGGTCCTGCGTCACCTCGACCGTCACCTGGGCCTGCACCGAAGCCAGCGACCCCAGGAGGAGACCCACCCCTAACCCGCTAATTTTCATGAGACCACTCTAAAGAGAGGCGACGGGGTGGCAAGCCGCAACTGCTCAGGGCAAGCGCATTTAATTCTTAAGATTTGTGCGAGTTTCAGCCGTCCCGTCGGGACTTCCTCCCCTGCGCACTCGTACCCAACGCTGAAGCGTTGGGCTAGTGCGCTTGAGAGCGAGCGCGCACAGAGGGTGAGAGTC
>DATMRF010000055.1:0-2389 GCA_035566435.1 Candidatus Acidiferrum sp. | reverse complement strand
GATGGGGCTGGGGCCAGCCGAGCTGGCAAACATCTTCAACTTTTCGCCCAAGGTGAAGCCGGAGAACTGTGTGCTTGTCGGCGTGCGCGACATCGACGCCGTTGAAAAAGAAAATGTCCGCAGAGCCGGTATCGGCGTCTTCACCATGCGGGATATTGACGAGCGTGGCATGCGCACGGTCATGGAAGAGGCCCTGCGTATGGCAGGGCGAGGCACTGCCGGTTATCACGTTTCACTCGATATGGACTGGATTGATCCTGAAGACGCGCCTGGCGTAGGCACACCGGTCCGTGGTGGCGCAACTTATCGGGAGGCGCATCTGGCAATGGAAATCATCGCCGATCACGGCCGCATGCTGAGTTTTGAAATCGTCGAAGTGAACCCGGTCATCGACGAGCACAACCGCACCGCCGATTTGGCGGTGGAGTTGGCGCTGTCAGCCTTCGGAAAAAAGATCCTCTAGCGGGTTGTATGGGGCGGACCTGCCCTGAGCAAAGTCGAAGGGGCCCCCGCCCGCCGCTTTTGCATTTGATTTTGTTTTGCTGTTCGAAGCCGAACCCCACCAAGTCCAAGGCGGCGGGCGAGGGCGCCCGCCCCACACACTCCAACCTGAATCATTTCATACAGGGCGGAATTTCAATATTGGCCGGCCCCGTGAGCGGGCCGTAGTTCATCTGAACGCCGCCGGCGCCGTTCGGATCAACCAATTCAATCCGCAACGGCAACCCGGTGTCCTTGGCCACGAACAGGTGCACCGTGCCCTGAGTCTTCTGGTTGTCGTAGGAATAAAACTCATATCCGTCTGCCATCGCGCCGTTCACACTCTGATCGCTGATGGGATGGAAGTCGGTGAGCTGTGTCGTGGACTGCGCCCCCGGCCCGCCTTGCGGGACGTCACGGCACTGCCAGGAGAACATATCCCGCTCGTTCTTCAGCATTTTGGGAACTTCAGCATGTGTCATTGCGACCCCTGCGGCGGTCATCCCTGCGCCGATCGCGCCCATGGGTCCTTCTGCCGCGGCGCGAGCGACCACAGTCGCAGCCATGCGGTCCAACTCCGCCAGGTCGTGAGCTGCTTTTTCCTCGCTTTCCTTCAGCAATCGAGGCACCGCAGCCGAAGTAATCAGACGAGCGGCGCGGCCGTTTTGCACCACCGCGCGAATTTCCCAGTCATCCACCGTTCCCGGCACGTCGGTAGCGCGCATTTTGTAGTGCATGGTGTATTGCCGCGTATCGCCCACAACCAGCATTTCCTGGGGGCTGAATATGCTCTGTGCCATCGCCGCCATTTGAGCATCGTTGGTCTGCATGGTCATGACCATGTGATAGCCCGGCTGGGTTTTCAACCGCATGAAAGAAGCATAGAGCGCGCTGTCCAGCGGAACCGGCACTCCGGCGTGGCCTGGAATCGAGTTGGCTGACCCTCCACCCTTTGCGGACCTCCTTGCATTACGCTGGGCCATCGAGGCTTGCATACGCTCCCGCATTTCAGGAGGCATATTGTTCATCATTTGCTGCATCTGCTGCATCTGGTCCGGCGACATTCCCTGCATCCCCTGAGGACTCATGCCTTGGGGTTCCGTACCCGAAGATGCATTCGGGGTGGAATCTTGTGTAGCGGCCGCACTCGCTGCAGGTGTTGAATTTTGCGCTGCTTCGGCAGCGTTCTTCTTTTTGGCGTCCGCCGCCAGCATGGCCCGGATTACCTTGCTGCTGACGCCTGCCTGGCTCAGCGACTGCAAGCCGGTGGAGGAAAGATCGAACTGCGTGTCATTGGCGGCGATGGC
This sequence comes from Candidatus Acidiferrum sp., assembly GCA_035566435.1. Taxonomy (GTDB): domain Bacteria; phylum Verrucomicrobiota; class Verrucomicrobiia; order Limisphaerales; family UBA8199; genus DATMRF01. The sequence continues at coordinate 602 of DATMRF010000055.1, read as the reverse complement.
GGCGGTAATCGTGCTTTCCGCCATCCCCGCCTTCACCATTTTTATGACGTCGGCGTTAGTCAGGGGAGATTGCTGCTGTGCACCAAACGTAAACACAGCCAGAAAAATAGCGAGGATGACGCTGGCGAACCTGGGCACCTGCATGAACAACCTCCGCTTAATCCGGTTAAGCTCCGGCAGTTAAAAGAAGGGCCCGACAGATTCGAAGACTCTAGCTGGAGAAAATCGAGAAAGGGACGGACCTCCGTCCCTCCTCGCCTATCGGTTTGGCTACTGCGTAACTGTTTTCACCGCGTCACCGGTTTTGAACCCGGTTCCTGAAATCGTGGTTGCGACCGCAGAAATATCGTCGACGTCGGTAATTTTGATCACGCCCACGGTCGTGCTCATGCGACGAATTACTTTGCCCGACGAAGGATCCTTGATTTCGCGGCTGACCCGTTCAACATTCAACTGGTCGCCGACCTTCACTCCCGCCTTCGATCCGACATTGAGAATGATCTGTCCGCCGTCGACGGCGGCGATCAGTCCTTCCACGACGATGGTTCGGGTTACCAGCTTGTCTTTGTCCGCGATCACTTCGGTGCTGGTCTGGTCCACCG
>DATMRF010000054.1:0-76591 GCA_035566435.1 Candidatus Acidiferrum sp. | reverse complement strand
CGCCGATGCGATCCGTTATCCGTTAGGTCCATCCGTCATCCGTTAGGGTGGGGCAGCGAAACGTTTCTTTTTCTGACGGATCGTTGGTGAGATCCGTTATCCGTTATCCGTTAGGATTATCCGTCAGGTTGGCGCAAGCGGTTGGCGAGCAAGGTGTTCCTTTCCTGGAGGGCGCGCTTGTGCGATCCGTTATCCGTTAGGTCGATCCGTCATCCGTTAGAGTGGGTCGGAGGGATTTCTCTTTTTCTGACGGATCGTTGGTGCGATCCGTTATCCGTTATCCGTTAGGCCCATCCGTTATCCGTTAGGGTGGGTCGGCGGTATATTTCTTTTTCTGACGGACCGGTGGTGCGATCCGTTATCCGTTATCCGTTAGGGGGCACCCCTCACTCTTCGGCGACTGAATCCACTCCGCACGCCTCCGGGTCCTAACGCCGCCCAAGGCTAACCTCGCTCGATCAGTCCTATTCCTCCCCCTCGACCGAAGCGTTTGACCTCGGACGCCGTCACCTGCCGCTACTTCCGAGGAGGCTCCTTGCTCCAGTCAACGCTCATCTCTTCGCGGATGAATTTGGCGAATGGCAGAATGTTCTGCTCTGCGGATGCTGCTTCAAGACCGTCGAGGTACTCTTTTCTTCGGGCGGTACGCACGATGGTCCAGGGGTACCTGCCAGAGGCCATCATGATATTCATGAGAAACCGGGCCATCCGGCCGTTCCCGTCCATATAGGGGTGGATGAAACCGAAGAGCCAGTGCCCAAGCACGGCGCGAACGATTGCTGCCTGCTCGCTCTCCAGCAGGTCAAGAAGGGCGGTGAGTGCGTCATTGACCGCCTCGGCAGGCGGCGGCACATGACGCGATGCCCGGATGTAGACGGGGGCGCTGCGATGCCCGGCGAGATGATGGGATTCCAACAGCCCGGCGCGCACGGATTCGCTGAAAAGACCACGATACCACTCCTGATAATCCTGCCGGAGCACCGAGCCGGCCTTCTCGCCCTGCAGGACGCGACCCACGCTCTGTTTCACCCGGCGGAACGCTTCCTGATAACCCTTGGCCGCCATCGCGTCGACTTGCTGACGGTCCTGAGGATTCCCGTCAGGATTCCATGCTCCCGCTCGGATCTTCGCGATCAACTCAGGCGTGACCCGGTAACCTTCGATGGAAAGGGAGTTGTAAGCATCGTGCTCGTAAACAGCCTCGAGATGCTCGAGATAAGCTTCCGGGTCGGAAACAGCGCTTGGCGGCATGTCGTTGAAGACTTCGAGCACGGGTTCCCGGAGAGTGCAAAATAGCGCTTCGATCCGGCCGGCATAGGGAGATGCCAGGCGCCTGGGCCCCACGAATACTGGAGCTGGTTTGTCGAAGGGGTTTTTTGGCTGAACACTCATGCCCGCAGCTTGCACCGTGTCGGTGATCTGGTCGGCCCTCTCCTTGTCCCCGAGGAACTGATAAGCCCCTGCGAATCTCGCCGCCAGGGCGGAAGACCCGCTTTCAAGAATTATCCGGACCAGGTCGTCGATTGATTTTACCCCACGTAGGGCGATTTCAGCGTTCAATGGCTGATTTTCGAAAAAGACCGGGGGAATGCGGCACAGTGCCAGAGCCAGCGACATCGCCCGGACTCCCTGAACGACTTCAACCCTGCGGGGGAGGTTTTTGGCATCCTGATAAACCAAAACCGACGTGTTGTGCGGCAACGAAAGCTGCATCTTTCCGCCACGTGCCGTGAGGGCGATGACCTGCCGCGGAATTACGTTGGCTCCGATATGAGCGTCGATTGAGGAAGCCGCAGACAGGCAATAGTCGGTGCCAAAGCGGTCTTCCAAATACACAGACAGGAAATCCCAAAACGCACCATACCAGGCCGTGCTCTCTCCTTCTTTGCCGGTCGGACTGCTCAGCAGGTACCATCCCCTGCAGATTTCCTGAAGATAGCCGCGTTCCGTCAGCAGTTCCCGGTCGGCGCGCTGCAACAAAACAGACTTCACCACATCCTTGCGAGCGCTCGCCGTTGCGCGCTGCAATGCATCTGCCAGCTTGGTTTTAAATGTCTCAGGCATCAACTGTGTTTTAATGCTTATATCAACTGTGTTTAGATGTCAATATCAACTGTGTTTTAATGTAAGTAATGACTGTGTTTTGGTGCTGAGATTGAAACCAGCCAAAACAGGAGTGAATCCAATCATTATCATAAATATCTACAAATAAATAATTTATATAATCAATCAGACAGGCAAAGAGGGCATCTTTGATGGCTTATCGACAGTGTTTTAATGTCATCAATCAATTGTGTTTTGATGCTCGGTGCCTCTTGGATTCCCAGTCGGTCTCCTCTTCTGACGAAGATCTGGCCCAAACGCCTCACCGACGCCTTCCACGACTTGAGGTCGTCCTCGTCCAAGTCCCTGTCGTCCTCTTCCTCTTTCTCATCCTCATCCTCTTCCGGCCCATCACTCCACCACTCCACTACTCCAGCGCCGGAGAGAAGAATCGTAGAATCAGGGGCGCAAGCCCTCGGGTCAGCTGCGCCGAGCGGGCGCTGGGACAAGCCGCCTGCGGTTACTGGTGACGGTAATATGGTATGTGCCGTCACGTTTTTGCCGCTCAAATCGGTATCCCGTTACTTCCATCTCCTCCCAGTCTTGGGACACAGCTAACAGGACACGCGCGAGATGGATAGCCTGAGCGGCCGAAAGCCTGAATCCTATCGTTTGAAGTCCCTGCACATTCTTCTTTGTCTCTTCCGCCGGATAAATGCGTAGGCAGCGAATGTTTGGATCGACTCGGACGCTTGTTGATGATTTTCTAGCCATAGGTGTGGAGAGTGGTTTTAGACCGGGTGGGACTTCGTGGGCCCTTTGGCTGCGAGGTTGGCTAACTGTGGTTTTGTGAGCTTTTCCGCTGGCGTGTTCTCCAGATGAGCCATAATTCCATTGCGAGCGGAAATCAGTTGCGCCTCCAGTTTAGCGATTTTGCGGTGGAGCCGAAGGTTCTCGGCTTCGAGGGCTTCGCACTTGGCTTTAAGGGCTCGCACCTCTTCCGACCGCTTTCCGGTGCTGGCCTTGTCTGGAAATCTGACGTAGCCGGGGAAGGATGCGATCCCGTCCGGCGCATGCAGGTCCTGAGCGTGCTGGAGGCCGGGATGCTTTTTGTAATCTTCCTCCGTCTGAAACAGGATGAAACCATTTTCGTCGCAGAGCACGCCCGGGAACTGCTTCAGGTGATGAAACCACTTACCGTCGCGGCGGTAGAGGGCGTGTTGCGCTCCGAGTTTGTGTTTTTTGTTAAGGTGGCGACCAATTAATGCCATAGACTCGCAGGGTTATGACACTGAGATTCCGCGCCTGAGGAGGTTGTCCTTGATGAGTTTTACAGTGTCAGGTTCGATTTTGCCGTTAACGAAGAAAGCTTTGTGCTCGGCTACGCCGTCGTAGGTGCAATGGCGGATGAAGTTCAGGATGCTTTCTTCTTTGCTGAGCTCCGCCCAGTGGGGGTGATTTACGTTAATGATTACGATTACCGACGTTTTCGACTTGGTTGACTCAATAATTACGTAAGGATCGTTCGGGGACAAGTCGCGGGCAAGGTAAAGGCGGATGGTTGTGGTTCCTATTTTGATGTCGGCGTCTGGGTCTGCTTTGCTCACGACGGCGTCTTTGAGTGCCTCGTTCGTCTTTTTAATGAGACTGTCCGCCGGAAGTTCGAAGGTTTGGAAAAAGGTTTGGACTGGGTGTGACTTGATTTCATGCTCCAGGACGTTGAGTGCGGCATTCCGCTGGGTATCCGTGGCCCGTTTGATTCGCTCGTCCGCCTCCTTCCTGTGGGTCAGTGCCAGCTGCCTAAGATCGGACAGATGTTTCTTGAGTTTTGCTTCAAGGTCCTCTTGTTCCCCATCCTCAAAGAGGATTTGGTCCTTCGTGTGGCTAACGTCGAATCCCTCGAGAACCAGTTCTCCAAACAATCTTTGGTTAACGAGGTCGTTCGAGCCGCCTTCTTGTGAGCCGTACAGGGTTTCGGGGCGGTATGAGTCGGGCCATCCGGTAATGACGCGGTTAGCCTGGATGATGGAGAAACCAGCGCTCCTTCGACTCCCCTTTTCCAGAACGCCCGCCCAGCCATAGACTTGTTTCTTGCCGACCTTGAACCGAAAGTTTTTTTTGGCTTTCGTTCCATCGCGGCGAACCAATAAGCGTTTGTCCACGTCGGCATCCCATGATAGTACTTCGCCGTTAATTTTCAGGATCAGGACGCCATCGCTGATGTCCCTCCTGTACAGAGAGCTGAGGTAATTCTTTGCTTTCCCGAGCGCTCGACCTGTGAGGCGCCTGTGGAGTTTGTGGATTAGGATAGTCGTTTCATGTTCACCTGCGGGTGCGTCGCTTTTTTTGTGCGGCAGGTTCAGGCGACCAGATGCGACTTTCGGAACATCGACCGTGATCTTGTGCCGCGCCGTATCATTGAGCTTTTTCGTGTCGATGCTCAAGAGGTCACCGAACCAGCTTGCGCCTGTCTTTAGGCCGAGGCCGTAGCGGGAGCGGCCGCGTGTGTCCAGAGGTGGTTTGCCGATGTAGACCGCGTTTTTGAGCTCTCTCTCCGACATTCCGATTGAGTTGTCGGCGATTCGGATGCACTCACCTTCTGCGTCCTTACCGGTGTTAATCTCGACGGTAAGTTTGGTGCCCTCTTTGGCGTATACCGCGTCGAGCGTCTCACGGTTGTTGAAGTAAGCCTGGGTCGAGTTGTCGACAAACTCGGCGAGAGCGTACCAAGCTTGATAGGCGAGCCGCTTGTACGATGAGATTATTTCGGGTCCAAGCTGTAGTTTCATATCTAGGAGATTTTGAAGTAATACTTATTGCGTCTGTCGGCGAATAGCGTGTAGGTCTTGTTGGCGGAGAGCGGGTTTTCCTTGCCTATAAAGCGAAGGTAACTCCTTCCTTTGTCATCAATCAGGGCCCATCTGGTCAGGTTTTCGTCGAAGACAACGTCAACCCGCTTGTTGCGCCTGAGGTTTCTGAACTGAAATGTGCCTACGATTTCGAGGGTGTTGCTGAGCGCGGCGTGGGGCTTGCAATGAGCCTGGCGCGCTGGAACGGTGGGATAATCCCCGAAAGCACGATAGATATGATGGCCTCGCGTGCTCTTGAAGATCTGAAACAGGCACAGGTCCACGCCCGCGGAGTGGAGTTTGGTCTGCCATTCAGCAGGGCTGTCGTCGGCGACCACCAGAATCTTGGGCAGTTCTGCGGCGATTAAGTTTTTGATTCGGCCGATGCCGACGTTCTTGCCGCAGTGTTTGTGCATTTGCTCTTTAATATACTTGGCGATCTCCGGCGCGTTGTAGTCACCGTCGGCGAAGGTGCGCGTCTGGTTAAGGACATGGTCGATGTCGTGGTCGCCTAGCTCGACTTCGATGACGCCCCACGCAGTAAAGTCATGCCTGATCATGGCCAGGTCAGGTTTGTTGACCTCGTTTGTTTTCCTGCTGGTGATCTTAGTTTTGAATGGGAACACGTGAAAGTCCGGAAAGAGTGACCGGACGTGTTGGCGGATCTCGCGCTCGAGTTCAGTTTCGCCGTAATAGCCGACTGCGTTCAGCTCATCGTACCAAGCCGTTTCGTGGGGAATGAGCACTCGGGACATGTGACATCCTTTGGGTGTGGAGGGGGACGAAGTGAAAACGTGGAGCGACCGGGGCGCGGCCAGCAACGGCCGTACGTATTCTCAGGGCGCGGCAGGGCGGTGGTGATGCCGCTGGTTCGGCCCGAGTTTTGAGGAGGCGCTCTCGGTTTGTTGTGTTTGGATTTCGCTTCAGATGGTTGGACCTTAGAAAATTGCGGGGGTTAGGTCAACCAAAAGACTGGAGCAAAAAACTTCGAAAAAGTTCTTGCACTATTATATTTTCGCTCTATTATAGTTTCAGTATGAGTATACCGAAACAAGCCAGAGGGATTATTGAGACGGCGGAGAAGGCATTGGCTGGCCTCGCGTCTGACGCCGCACGCGAAAGACAATATGAGGCAGCGGCGACGCTCATCAGCGTGGCGCAGGCAATTAATGAGCTACCGAAGCGTTTTGCGCGCGTGTTCGGCGAAACGACCGTGGGTCCAGAAGGGAGCGTGCCTCCTGCGGTGGTGGCCAGTGCCTCTTCTGGCGCCGGCCCGGTGGTGATGCGGTTCGCCAAGCCGGAGAGAGCGAAAGGGAATGAGTACCCTAAATTTGCGCGGGACGGCGATAATTTGGTAAAGATCGCCTGGTCGAAGGCGGAGAAATCGGAGTACGAGCACAAGAGTCCAAAGAGCGTAATGTCGGTCTTAGTGGGCGCCCTCGGGAAAGTCGGAGCCGGCGGGAAGCGTTTCGCCATGGACGCGGTTATCCCTCTGGCGGCGGGGGAGGATGGGGCAGAGGTGCCGCCCTACCAGGTTTACCTCTGCGTAGCATGGCTAAGACAAATTGGCGCGGTTGTGCAACATGGGCGGCAAGGCTACTCGCTCAGGGGTGGAGATTTGGCTGCAGCCGTTGAGAAAGGCTGGGGCGAATTGGCAAGTAGATAGGAAAAATGTGACCAAAAAGGAACCTTTGGAGATTATGATCGATTTCGATTTTCTACCGCAAATACCGATTGATTCGGGGCATACACTCGACCAGCTCACAGGGCGATTCCAGACTGTGAAGGACGGCTTGCCCGAGCTTGTGAAGAATGCGAAAGACCAGTACGCGCGCCTCGGGGTTGTGGAAAGGGAGCTACGGCACATCGTAGTGATCGTCAGCTCGACCTTGCGCTCGCTAGCCGTGCTGGATTTCGCTGGGGCCCAAATGCAGGACTTCAATGGGTGGAAAACGTGGTCGAGTCGAACGGCGGGGCGCGGTTCGTTGGCTGATGACATCGAGGCGGGGCACGGCAACGGGGGGAAGTCGTTCATGGTGAGGGGGTCTGCCGATGAAGCGTTCATGGAGTCCTGCTACGAGGAGGCGAGGACGAAAATGGGATTTAAGAACGATGAGGCGGAGTGCCGATATTTGCCTGGGTACGCGCGCGAGTCGGGCCGGCCAGTTTACGGGGTTTCAGAGACTGACCCGCGGCGACGCCTTGATGGGTGTCTCGCAAGCATGGAGCTTGATTACGAGCAGTTGCCGTCACCGGCGAGGCGGGCTTTCGACGCGCGGGACAGCTTTACGTTTGTGCGGGTTGGGAGTGTACGGGAGTGGTCCGGGCGGCGGCTTGCGACGGTGCGTAACTTAGTGCGGCAAATCCAAGCGGAACTTGTGGAGCACGGACAAGCGGCGCTTACGCTGGAGACTTGCTCGGTGTGGATCTTGGTTGATGGCGAAAGCATGTCTGACGGCCCGCTTGTGGCCACTTATCCGAACCCTTTGCCGGGTTTCGAAGCGTTGGATCGAGCACCTGTTCCGGACGACCTCACTGTTCCCGACACGGGCGAGAGGGTAGCGACGGGCAGCTCCGGCGACCAGAAGTACCTTCAGTTGGCGACCAGCCGGGAGCCGTTGAGGCGAGCCGACCGGCGCAAGGCGCTAAATGTAATTCGGGTACGGAATGGGCGGAATGTGGTGGCGAACTGGAGCGTCGCTGACCTGTCGCCTCGATCTGAGTCGGCATTCGTTTATGGGCAGCTCCTATTGCCTGCTCTGACGCCTGAACATCTGGCTGGCGCCGAGCGACACGGGACAGTCGATACGCCCCTGGTTTTGGCGGTGCGGGCATGGGTCGCGGCGCAAGTCGAGGATTTGGCTTCCCGGATCCAGCAGGCACAGGCGCGGAACCATCGCCCTGAGGATCGGACGCGCGCTAATGACGCGCTGGAGAGAATGCGCGAGTTGATGAGGCAGTATTTGCGAGGCGACACGTTGGTAGGGCCAACCGAGCGACCGCGAGGCACCAGGGTTGATGAGATCGTGTTCGAGGGAGGGCGGGCATCTGTCGCGCTGGCGGCTGGAACTACTGTGCCGCTGCAGGTTGCTTGCTTTGAGTTAACGCCTCAGGGGAAGCGGCTGCCGGTCTCCGTGGATGGATTGGAGATGTGCTGTGAAACCGGAAGTGTTTTGGATCTGGTCAGTACTGGTCTGGTGCGGGGTGTGTGGCCGGGCCGAACGAAGTGCTGGTTTCGAACTGGCGAAGGTGGAGTGGAATCGAACCGGGTTGATGTGGAGGTTGTTTCCTGTACTGGTGTGGAGATCATGTGTCCCGATCGGGTGTTGCTGCAGGGGGAACACGTCAGGCTGACAATGATCTTCCGGACGGCGGCGGGTGGCCGCGAGGATCTGCTCGTTGAGGCGGCAACACGGAACGATTTGCTGATGGAGGGTATGGTGGACGAATCCGAGATGGGGAAGATAAGCCGCAACGGCTGGTTTACCGCGGGGCACGTTCCTGGGGTTGCTACGGTTCGCGTACGTTTCGGGCCGGCGCAGCAGGACACGAACACGGACACGCTCAATATCGGGACGGAGGTGGCACCGCCGAGGCGCCGTCCGGATGATGGCAATGGTACGGTGCCCGACGTCCCTGTGATCCTGCTCTGTGGTCAGGAAGCGCCGGGCATGGGTGAGTATACTCCGGACCAGCGCACTCACCCTGGTGGTGAGTACCACCCGACGATCATCGAGGATGAGCCGCCATTTGAACATGTGATCTGGATAAATCCTGACAGCAAGGAAGCGCTCAGGGTGCGTAAGGAGAGGCACGGGCCGACGCCAACGGGCGTTGGACGAATCGCTTCCAAGTCGTTCTTGCAGTTCATTGCGCTGAAGTGCTTCGAGGTGCTGAAGAGATTAAAGGTGCGACAGGAGCGGCGAGACCAGCAGATGACGGAGGTTGAGTACCGGCGAGATTTGGCGCAGGCGGAGCTGGACTGCTCTGATTTCATAGATAGGGCCTTTGACTTGGCTGATGAGCTTTACCACGGCGAAATGGAGGCCGACTAATGGCAACGTTGACTGCGGCTCAGGAAATACTGCTTGGTGCTGCTGATCTGGCCCGCTCCGGGAAGCGAGAGTTTAGTGAGTGGGATCTTACGGTGGCGGTTTGGCTGCGGAACAAGAACCGGTTTGGCTGCCGTGGCTACGAAGCTTCATACCCTGACCATAAGCGAGTGATGATGGAGATCATGGGGAAAACGAAGAAGGACAATCCGGTCTGCCGGGGGTGGATTGAGAAGGTTAGAACAAACTACTACAAGATTACGTCACTCGGACTCGCCGAGGCGGAACGGGTGAACAGCGTTGCGGTTGGGGCCGCGCCAACGGTAAGGTCGCCAGAACCGATTTATGATGCCGTTAGTGGGTTCCTGGAGCATCCGGTGTTTCAATCGCATCTGAAAAGCGCGGAGGAGCCGCGAACTTGGCTTGGTGCGGCTGCTTTCCTTGGCCTTTCACAGTACACCCCGGACACCCTAGAGAGGCGGATGAGGACGGTCAGGGAAGCAGTTGTGAAGGCGCTGGACTGGCTGGCCCAGACCGGCCAGGGAACGTTGACTCGTGGGCCCGTGGGCGGTGGGGTTCAGATCCAACGCCGAGATTTGGAGAAGGTTCGCGCTTTCCTCGACGTGTTGGAGGAGAGATTCGCCATTCAATTCAAGGCGATCAGGTCAAGGCAAGGGTGAGGTCGGGTGCATTCGCGGTGGGATTTTCGGCGAAGCGACTTTTGGAGGCGTTGACGTATTCTGGTTTTGCCTCAATGGACATCCAGCGGCGCCATAGTCGCTCGGCTGCGTCGCCTGTGGTATTACTGCCGGCAAAAGGATCCATTACCCTGTCGCTTGGTTCGGTAAGGAAGTTGATGAAGAACTCTGCAAGGTGAACTGGCATTCGGGCAGGGTGCGGTTTCAGTTCATGGTCACGGCAGTGTATCTGGTATGGGTCGTTTGTTGAGGTGTTTGCCATCACGAGAAAATTGTACAAGATTTCGGCGTCGAAGAAGACGTTGGGGGGGATGGCACCTCTATTGTTGGTAAGGAATGATTTCGCGCCGATCCGGTGTTGGGAGGGTCGATGCCCTGCATTGTAGGTGCGCTTCTTTAGGAGCTCCTTCATGCTGTCACTGTACTCGCGTAGTATTCTCTTGTTGTCTGCTTTTGGCTTTTCGGTCGGAGATAGCCACCAGAGCCTGGTGAAGGCGTCCTTTACACGGATGCGCTCGACATTCACCCATTGGGCGGGGGTTGGAAGCCGAGCTGGATTGAAACAAATGAATTCCTGACACAGATGGAGGTTGGCCTTTGCTTTGAACGCGAGTAACGCTTCAAGGCTGAGCGTTGACATCGTTGGCTTACCCTTTTCCCAGGCGTTCCCAAGTTCTATCACGATGGAGCCGTTGGGGGTTAGGAACTTTGTCAGCGTTGGTGCGAGGCCGGCGAGCCATTCGATATACTTCTGGCCATTCATGTTGCCGTAGCTTTTCTTCCTGTTCAATGGAAACGGCGGCGAGGTGAAAATCAGTTGGATTTTGCCATGCAGCTTTTGGATCTCCGGCCGCGCTAGTACGTCTTCGCAGCTGCCGCAGTACATGGAACCCAGCGGGGTGGTGTAGCCCGCGCTTGTGCCATTTTGGTCGGGGACCTTGGCCTGTAATTCAGGAGCGTTTTTCTTCATTCTCAGTCTCCGTCTCTTTTCTGTTTTGGGTCTCGCCTTCGGGACGTTGGGACGGGGTTATCGTGAGCTTCTTGCCGTCGGTGCTGATGAGCAGCGGGGATTCTGGCGAAATGTCCAGCAGCTCAAGGATTGGTTTGTCGATGAGCAGCGCCAGGCTGTTGCCGTGTTTAGTAAGATACTTTATTAGCACAAAGTAGTACTTAATGGAAACACTTTAGCAGAACATTGTATGTACAGCAAGAGGAATTTCTGCCTCTTCGTAAGCCCCTTGTTAGCGGGTTTTTGCATGTCGAAGAGTGTTGAGTCTTTGAAATCATGATTGCAATGATAAAGATAGGGGCTTGACATTCGCTTTCCCGCCCCCCTAAAGTTTTGCGCCGTTATTAAGAAAACATCACAGGAAAGGCACAGCCGGCCGCCGATTGGGCGGATGAAGCAGATTGATGCGTGGATCCGCAGCGGGAAGTAGTGTAGAGGGGATATGCGCGGGCGCCGGACAGGATTGTCGGGCGGTGCTTGCGCACGGCCAGACGTTCCGGTCGGGCACCGATGCTGACGGCCACCATGGGGAAAGCGTCGTAAGTGGGGAGCGGTTGGGTGCCGTAGAGGAGACGGAGGAGGAGCTGGCGGCGATTACTCGATTGTTGTGGAAGCGGGCGGAGTCTGCGCCTGCCGGCGTGGGGCTTGGCCGCGCCCCGGCACCCGCCTCTGTCAACTTTCAAAACTGCCAAAATAGTCGGTAGGACCGCGCTTCCGCCCCACTTTCTGTCAACTGTCAACTGTCAACTTTCGCATCCCCCTCGCCTCGCGAAAAGAAAAACCTCATCACTCCCCCACCCCCATTCGTGGTAGGGCGCGCTGTCCCAGCGCGCCGTCCGCCCCGCCTCTGTCAACTGTCAACTTTCCAAAGTTGACAAAAGCGTCCTTCTCAACCGCGACCAACCGCGACTTAAACTTGTGCCTTTTCGCGGCCAACCGACCCGATGACTTCGGCGAACTACTTCGCCATCATCACTTCGATTGTTTCGTCGCGTTTGTGCGGCGCGTCCTCATCCGCGTCGATTGAGCGCCCAGTAGTGGGCGTTTCGAGCGATGCGGTCGGGTGATCGGTGACTTCCTCGTCCGACTTGTGGAATTTGACGCTGACGATCTTGCTCACCCCATGCTCCTGCATGGTGACACCATAGAGTACGTCGGCCATGCCGATGGTACGCTTGTTGTGCGTAATGATGATGAATTGTGAGCGCTCCAGGAACCGCTGCAAGACGCGGATAAAACGGTTGATGTTCGATTCGTCCAGCGGCGCGTCCAACTCATCCAGGACACAGAATGGGCTCGGCTTGACCTGGTAAATCGAGAAGAGCAGCGACACGGCGGTCATAGTCTGCTCGCCGCCGGACAGCAACGAAATCGTCTGCAGTTGTTTGCCGGGCGGGCGGGCAACGATGTCGATGCCGCTTTCCAGCAGGTCGTTCTCATCCATCAAAATCAGGTCGGCTTTGCCGCCGCCGAAAACTTCGGTGAACATTGCGCGGAAGCTCGTGCGGATTTGCTCGAACGTCGTCCGGAACATTTCTTTGGTCTGGCTGTTGATCCGGTTGATGACCTCCAGCAACTGCGCTTTGGCCTGCACCAGGTCGTCGTGCTGCTTGCTCAGGAACTGGTAGCGCTGTTCGGTTTCGTCGTATTCCTCGATGGCGACCAGATTGACCGGCCCCATCTCGTCGAGCCGTTTCTGCAGGGCCTCAACCTGTTGCGCCACCATCTCCCAATCCGTCGCCGCGCCCGCGGCCGCCATTTCCTCGGGCGACATCACGTGGATGCGCGCGGGTCCTTCATCGGCAAACGTGATGGTGATGCACTCGCTCCGCACGTCGTCCAGGTTGACATGATACTTTTGCTGCACCCGCTCGCGGAGGTTCTGCACCGCCATGTTCTTTTGGGCCAGCTCCACCTCGATCGTGCCGCGCCGTTGCTGCACGTCCGTCAACGACCGCCGTTGTTCGCGCAATGATTCTTCCCGGCCGGTAATCTCGGCTTCTTCGCCCTGTTTCCGGGCCAGCACGTCCGCCGCCTGGGCATTCACCTGGTCTCGGTCGTGGCGCAGCGCCTCAATCCGGCCGCGTGACTCCTGGATTTCGGACTCCGCCTGTTCCTTCCTTCCGATGCACGCCCCGATTTCGCCGCGGCGCTGTTCGATAATCTGGGCCAGCTCGCGGATGCGCTGGGTGAGCGATTGCTGTTGCTGCTGGAACGAGGCGCGCATTTGCTCCTCGGTCGCCAGCGCTACCTTGCTTTCCGTCAAACCGGCGTTGGCGGTGTCGCGCTGCAGCCTCAGGCCCTCCAATTGCGCGGTCAATTCCGCCACTTGCGCCTGGCGTTCCTGCTCCTGGGTTTCCAGTTCGTTAACCCGGGCCGCCAGGCCGGAGCGCTTTTGCAGCCCCTCCTGCTCCTGGGCCGCCACCGTTTGGACCTCGAACACGACCGTATCGATCTTCTGATGCAGCAGGCGCTGGGAATTCTGCAGCGCGTTGAACTCGCCTTCGCGCGTGGCGATCGCAACTTCCTGGGCGCGCAGTTCCGTTTGGGCCTGCTGCAGGCTGGCCTGAAGTTCTGTTTGCTCACTCTGAAGCGTCCCTTTGCGGCGGCTGAGTTCGCCCACCTGTTCCTGCAACTGGCCCGCCGTCAATCGCAATTCGGCGATTTGATTCTTCCGGCCCAGAATCGAAGCCGCCCCCTTGCCGTTGCTGCTGCCATTGGCGTAGCCGCCGGTGTAAATGCCGTGTCGGCTCAGCAATTCACCGGCGAGGGTAACGTAATGAAATGCGCCGTTGGTATCGCGCCAGGCCGCTGTCGCCGCGCCTAAATCGCGCACGATGCGGGTGAGCCCCAGCAACCGCTCGAGGAGAGGCTGGACGGACGTCTCACCGTCCACGACCCGGATGGCTTCCAGGGGCTCGCCGTTGAGTTCGGGCGCAGCGGTGGCCTGGGATTGTTCAGATGAACCGTTCCCCTTGGCGCCATTGGTGCCGGAAACCGGCGCCGGCGCGTGCCCATTGCGCGTGAAAGCAAGCGGAGCGACGCTGGCCCGGCCTTTCTTGTTCGCGCTAAGGTCGGCAAGGATTTCCTGTGCTGCTTCCGGATGTTCCGTCAGCACCAGTTGCAGGTGGTGGCCCAATGCCGTTTCGATCGCCGTCACGTACTGGTCGGGCACGCGCACCTTGTCAGCCAGCGAGCCGAGCACGTGGCGCGATTGTTTGAGTGCGGCGAGCGAGCCCTCGCTGAAACCTTCGTGTCCCGCCTGCAATTGCTCGAGCACATTGAGCCGCGACCGTTTCTCCGCTTGTTGCTGCAATAGCTCGTCCTGCTCCTGTCCCGCCCGGTTCAAGTCTTCCTGGAGCTCCACCAGTCGCTTTTGCCGGTCCGCGACACTGCCGCGTTGGGTCTGCGCGTTCAGTTTCTGGGTCTGCACATTGGCGGCGAATTCGTGCAGCCGGGTTTCGAGCCGGCTGCGTTCCTCCTCCAGTTGGATCTTTTCCGCGGAGAGTTTTTCGAGGCGCACCACGTTGCCCTGTTTCTGCAAATCGAGCGCGGTGAGCTCGTTGCGGACCCGGGTCAGGTCCTGCGCCGCCGCAAAGGCGTCGGCCTGGGCCTGCCGCAGGGCCTCCTGCCGTCGGCGCAAATCTTCTTCGACCTGGCGCAAGGCCGACTGCCTGGCTTCGAGCGTCGCCCGATGCTGCGCGAGTGCGGTCTCGGCTGATTTGAGATTAGCGTCCACCTTTGCCAGCTCCTGTTCGGCGATGTGCCGGCGTTCCTCCGCCTGGTTGATGTCAGCCAGCGCCTTGGTGTTTTGCGCGCCCAATTCCCGCAGCCGTTCCTCGTTGAATTGGATGCGGCCCTCGTGCCGGTCAATCTCCCCTTTCAATTCCAGGCCACGTTGCTGCATCGCGCCGACCTCGTGCTCCAGTTCCGACAGGCGTTCGCGTAAGTGCGTGATCTCGTCTTCGCCGCGCAGCACCTCGGCGGAACTGCTCTCGATTTCGTTCCGCAGCCTTTCAGCCGTGGTCTCCCGTTCCTGAATCTCAACCTGCAAGAGATCAAACTGGTGCCGTGCGAGCTGCGTATCCAGATGCTGCATTTCCTGCGAGAGCTGTTTATAACGCCGCGCCTTGCCCGCCTGGCGCTGGAGCGAACCGATCTGGCGCTTAACTTCGCGCACGAGGTCCTCCACGCGCACCAGGTTTTGTTCGGCGTACTCCAGCTTGCGCAGGGCCTCTTTCTTCTGCGATTTGTATTTGGTGATTCCCGCGGCTTCCTCAAAAATCAAGCGGCGATCTTCCGGCTTGCTGGAGAGAATCTGGGTAATATTGCCTTGGGCCATGATGCTGTAGCTCGTGCGGCCCACACCCGTACCCATGAACAACTGCTGGATGTCCTTTAGCCGGCAGGGTGTTTTGTTGATGAAATACTCGCTTCCGCCGTCGCGGAACACCCGGCGGGTGACGGTGACCTCGTTGTACGCGATTTCCACCCCCGACGCTCGCAGGCCCTCCTCGTCCACCCCGCCAATGGTCAGCGACACTTCAGCCATCCCTAACGGTTTGCGGCTATCGGTTCCGTTGAAAATAACATCGGCCATTTCGCCGCCGCGCAGGGCCTTCGCTGATTGCTCGCCCAGTACCCACCGTATTGCGTCTGAGACATTCGACTTACCACACCCATTGGGGCCGACGATCGCGGTCACTCCGGGTTGGAAGTTGAGAGCCGTTTTATCTGCAAAGGATTTGAACCCTAAAACAGTTAAATTCTTCAGATACATGATTTTGTTTATAAAAAGCAGAGCAACCCGATTTAGTAAAGCGAAAAACCACTATATAAAGCATAGCCCTGCCGTCGGGGCACAACTAATTGGTGAGGAACCGAGATTTGAAGTTGTGCCGTCTAACCGCTGCTCTGCGCTAACTTTTTCTTTACTACCATCCTATTTAGACCAACCTGCCCTAGGATTTCAACAACTTTTGGGAAAAATCTTTCTTCCGACATAAACAAATGCATCCCACGCACTTGCAACTCTGCGTTGGCTTCTGCCGATCGATGGGGCGGATGCTCGGCACGCCGGGGAAGCGGTATGGCCAATGGTGGATTCTCTTGTGCAGCGGCTTTCTTTGCGCAACGGTGGTGTCCGTGCAGGCCGGAGGTTACCTTCCCGCATCGATTGTTCCACCCAAACCAGCCCGGGAAATGCGCGCAGCCTGGATTGCTACGGTGGCGAACATCGATTGGCCTTCCACCAACAACCTCAGCACGGCGCAGCAAACGGCCGAACTATTGGCCATCATGGACAGGGCGGCCCAGCTCAAGCTGAACACTCTTATTTTCCAAGTGCGTCCGGCTTGCGACGCTTTGTACGCCTCCTCGATCGAGCCGTGGTCGGAGTATCTCACCGGGCGCATGGGGAAGGCGCCGGAGCCGTTTTATGATCCCCTGGCGCTGGCCGTGGAGGAGGCCCATCGGCGTGGCCTCGAGTTGCATGCCTGGTTCAATCCTTACCGCGCACACCATTCCTCCGCCAAAGGGCTGGTCGCCCCCACGCACATCAGCAAGACCCATCCGCAACTCGTGCGGCAATACGGCAAATTGCTTTGGCTCGACCCCGGCGACAAGGAGGTGCAGGACTATTCGCTGAGCGTTGTCATGGACGTACTGAAACGTTATGACATCGATGGCGTCCATTTCGACGATTACTTTTATCCGTACAAAGAACAGGACGGGGCAGGGCGGGAAATCGATTTCCCGGACGATGCGAGCTGGCGGCGATTTGGGCTCGGCGGCAGATTGAGCCGTGAAGATTGGAGGCGCGAGAACGTGAATGAGTTCATCCGGCGGGTTTACCAATCGATCAAGTCGGCCAAGCCCTGGGTGAAGTTCGGCATTAGCCCGTTCGGCATCTGGCGTCCCGGGAACCCGCAGCAGATCCAGGGATTTGATGCCTACGCGAAGCTGTACGCCGACTCACGCAAATGGCTGGCAAGCGGCTGGCTCGATTACTTTGCGCCGCAACTGTACTGGGGCATCGATCCGCCGCAGCAAAGTTTCCCTGTGCTGTTAAAGTGGTGGGTGGAACAAAACACCAAAGACCGGCTGCTGGTGCCGGGCATGGATTCCACCAAAACCAATGGACGGTGGAACCCCGAAGAAATCGTCAACCAAATCCGGCTGACCCGCCAGCAGCCTGGCACCAGCGGCCACGTCCATTGGGATATGAAAGCTTTGATGCGCCCAAACCGTCTGGGCGAAGCGCTCGATCGAGAGGTGTATGGTCAACCGGCCCTGGTGCCGCCGGCGCCGTGGCTGGACACCGACCCGCCGGAAACACCACGGCTGACCGTGAACGGCAGTAATGCAAGTTGGGCGCCTGGCAAACCGCAGCAAGTATGGTTGTGGGTCCTGCAAGTGCGCAGGGACAACGAATGGACGACTCGGATCTTGCCGGGCGCGGCCAAATCCCGCGCGCTGGAACGGCCGCCACCGGAGGCGATTGCCGTGACCGCGGTAGATCGGTGCGGCAACGCAAGCGCGCCGGCTGTGGTACAGCGGAAGGAGTGATTTCGCAACGAGGACTATCGCATGAAAACACAACTTAGGGACAAGTGGGTTCTCATCACCGGCGCTTCGAGCGGCTTTGGAGCCGCGGCCGCCCGGGCCTTTGGCGCCGAGGGCTCGAGACTTCTGCTCGGCGCGCGACGCGTCGAGAAGCTGAAACTGGTTGCGGAGCAGGCGCGCCAGGCGGGCGCTGCCGCGGCACATTTCCAGGCACTGGACGTGAGCCAGACCGCGAGCGTGGAAGCCTTTATGGCCTGGGTGGGCCGGCTAATTACCGGTGACCAATCACTCGGTTCCCATCTCGACGTCCTCATCAACAATGCCGGGGGGGCGCACGGCCTGGACCCGGTGGCGCGAGGCAAGGACGAGGACTGGGAGGCTATGCTGCAGTCCAATGTCCTGGGTCTCCTGCGCGTGACCCGAGCCGCTCTGCCGTTGATGGTGGACAATCCTGGCAGCTCGATTATCAACATCGGGTCAGTCGCGGGCCACACCGCTTACGAAGGCGGCGCGGCTTACTGCGCCGCGAAAGCGGGCGAGCTGCAGATTAGCCGCTCGCTCCGTCTGGAGCTGAACGGCACCGGGGTCCGCGTCTGCACGGTCGATCCCGGCCTGGCCGAAACCGAGTTTTCGCTCGTGCGCTTCAAGGGCGACGCGTCGCGCGCCAAGAAGGTGTATGAGGGCACTCAGCCGCTGACTGCGGAAGACATTGCGGAAATCCTGGTTTGGGTGGCCAACCGGCCACCGCATGTCAACATCGACGAGCTGATCGTTAAACCGGTGGACCAGGCGGCGGTGTACAAGGTGTATCGCAGGAAGACGGAGGCGGGTTAGCTGTTGAAACGTGGTGCGTGATGCGTGATTGAACGCCCGTTGGTCACGTTTCACGTTTTAACCTTTTAATGTCTTAGCGCTTCTTTCACCCCCCGCGGTTCGCCCTCCACAGCAGGACCGCCCCCACCGCCTGGAACAAAAAATTAGGCAGCCACACGATCAGATACGGCAGGCATTCCGGACGGGTATCGAGCGACTGGCCAAGGAAAATAAAGCTGAAATACACCGCCACCAGAAGCAGGGCAATCGCGATGCCGACGTTTGTCTCGCGCCGATGCACGCGGATCCCCAGCGGAATGCCCACCAGGGTGAACCCAAAGCAGGCAAAGGAAAACGCCACCTGCCGATGAATCTGAAACAGCACCGGGGTCAGCAATTCTTTGGGTCCGTGCTCCAAGGCGTTCTTCTGTGCCAGCCGTCGCTCCGGAGATAGTTCCCGTCGTGAGATGGGAGTGCGGGTCCGCTGTTCGACGTCGCGCGCTTCGTCCAGGAGCTGCGGAAACGTCATGTCGCTGAGTGGAGGCTTCTGTGACCTCTTCTTCTCTGGTTCGAGGTCGAGCTGGAGTTGAACCTCGCCGAAACTGCTCAAGCTCCGACCTCCTCCGAGCGTGATGTGTTTGCAGTCGAAGAGTGTCAGGTTCAGACGCCGGTTGGCCACGTCAGGTTCCAGTTTCGCCCGCGGGGACTTGATCACGAAAACGTTCGTTTCATTCTTCTGGCCAAACACGATGACGTCCTCGAGGTCGCCCTTCCGGTTCTTCCCGACGTAGAAGATGTAGCCCGGAAAATCTTTGATAAACCGGCCTTCAGGGAGGTAGGCGCTCGAAAACTCGGCCTCCAGCTTGTACCGCAAGTTATTGTAGGCCACCCGGCAGCGCGGCCCGACGTACAGGTTTAAGAACGCGCTGACGCCGCACAGGGCCAGGCTTAGCAACAGTATCGGCGTGACCAGCGAGAGCAAGCTGATGCCGCTGGCCCGCACCGCGGTAAGCTCCTGGTCGGCGCTGAAGCGGCCGAAGATGAGCAGGGTCGCGGTCAGCATCGCCATCGGCAGGGCGAAGACCCAGACGAAGGGGATGAGCAAGCCAGCCGCCTGGGCTACCACACTGAATTTCACCTGGCCGCTTATCACATACTGCAAGAGTTCCTTCACGGCATTCCCCAGGAAGAGAACAAACGTGAAGACCAGCACAGTCATGACCAGCGAAGCCACGATTTGCCGGGTCAAGTAGATGTGCAACGTTTTCACGGCCTCAACAAATCCGAGTGTTGCTTCAGCCACCGTTCCGCCGCAGCGAAATCGGGGCACAAGCGGGCGACTTCACGCCAGAACCGGCGGGAGTGGTTCATCTCCTTCAAATGCGCCAACTCGTGCAGGATGATGTAGTCGCGCACGAAAATGGGGGCCTGAACGAGGCGCCAGTTGAGAGAAACCGTGCCGCGCCGGGAACAAGAACCCCACCGCGAACGCTGGTTCCGTACGGTTACGCGCTGCACCGGCGATTGGTGCAGGGCCGCCAGTTCGAGCACGCGAGGAGGCAGTTCGCGCGCGGCCAACCGCCAGAGATGCCGCTCGACGGCCGGGCGGAGGTCGTCACCGGGCTTCGTGAGGCGTACGACCTCGCTTCCCAAGAGGAGGCTTCGGCTTTCGCCGCTGACCCCGGGCTCCAGCCGCACCCGCTCCCCGCGGAAGAGTATTTCAGTTCCGGCCGGCCAGGTCTTTGGAGCGGACGGCCGCGTCGCCTGCCGCAGAAGCTGCTTTTCGAGCCAGGCGGCGTTTCTTTCAACGAAACGTCTTGCTTCCGCCGCCGAACCGCCGCGGGGAATCGTGACGCGAGCGGCGCCATCGGGGCGCAACCGCAGAACGTAACGGCGTGCGCGGCGGTTGGGGACCAGCCAGAGTCTCACGTGCCGCGCGCCCAAACGCAGCCAGTCCTCGCGGGTCCCAAGCGGCCGGGAGCGCCACGGGCGGAACGGGAGTTCAAACTGCATTATGGCTTTATACAGTCCAAAGTCGAAAGTCTCAACGCCGAAGGACAAGATGAAGAAAAGCGCAGTCGTGGCTGGTCCCACGGCTGCGCCGGACGGAGTATAAGCCGTGCTGGCGTTGGCTACATCAGGTACGGATTGCTGACCACATTGGTTGGGGTGTGGCCATGGTAGCGGAAAAACTTCTTCGCCCCCTTGGCTGAGATGGAATAGGGCGAGGTCGCGCCGGAAATGTCGGTATAAGGTCCAGTGACCACATCGGCGCCCTGGAGGAGGGCATCGGTGGCTTTCCAGTGAAGGGTGACGCCCGGTACCGGCGCGGTGTCGAAATTCAGCCGCAGGGTCAGGGTCGTGGTATCCACCACCGACCCGTTGGAGGCGGAAGCAATTTCGGGATCAGTCAACGCGCGGCTGTAAACGCGCACGTCATCCATCAGGCCGTTGTACGCCTGCCACGAGTTCGTGTCATGCGAGAGCCCGAACTCAAGCTCCTGCCCCGGTTGCCATGCCCAGCCGGCAGCGCTGAACGTCAACGCGTCCTGGACCCCATCGATGTAAATAGCGATCTGGCCGCTGACCGCCTGGTTGAAGGTTAGAGCGATGTGGTGCCAGTTATTGTTGGACACAGTCGAGGTGGATTGGAAAGCGTCCAGACTCCCATTGTCGGAGAAGCGAATGGTGCCGTCGCCATTCTGGACGAGCACGCAGCCCTTGCTGTTATTGAGACGATCAAAGAGCGCGGCCGGCTTGCCGGTGGTATTGGCCAGCCCCGAGGAACGCATCCAAAACATAATGGTGCCGCTCGCATAATCGAAATTCGTTGCGCCCGGCACTACAATCTGGTCGGGGTGGGCTGCGTTGAAGCTCATTACGCCGGTCCGGTTGGTGCCGCGGCTGTCGGTGCTGGAAGCGAGCCAGGATGCGCCCAGGTTGAGACCGTCGTGTTCCGGTCCTTGCGGATTAGAATCGACCAGGAAATTGCGGCCCAAGGTGGTGGAGATGGTGTCCACGGTCACCACGCTGCTGGTGGCGCGGCCGTAGAGGTTCGTGACCACCATGTCATAATTGGCGACGTTCGCGAGGCTGACATTAGTAATGCTGTATGCTGCGGCCGTGGCGCCGGGGATTGGGGCGCCGTTCCGACGCCATTGATAGGAGAGCGGCGGCACCCCGACGGCATAGCCGCTCCAGGTGACCGTGTCACCTCCGCAAACCACGGCCGGTTGGGGCGGCATCGATATGACGGGCTTGTCGGTGATGATAAAGCCGGAGATTGTGCTGGCATTGTCGAATCCGGTGATCTTGTCACCCCCGTGGGCTGCTCGATTGCCGATGATTTGAAGGTGGTCCGTGCTCAGGGCGCTGCTGGCGGTGCTGAGGCCTCCGCCGTGTCCCCGGACCCAGTTGGCGCTTCCCTCGTCAAATACCGGCGGGGTACTGGGGTAAACGACGGATTGAGTCACGTTGAGGGTTGCGTCGATGATAAAGGCATTCGTCAGCTTTTGCATGGAATCGCTCGAGGCGATCAGTTGGACTGCGAACGGGGTGTTGGTGAAGAGAGTTTTTAATCCAGTAATATCCACAACGTAGCCGTTCTGGTTATTATCTGGACCTCCTGGCGGCCCGAAGTTCACGCCATCGCGCAGGAAGGTGTTGTAGATTTGCCACTCTCCCGTCGGGACTGGGACAGGTGGCGCCCCGTCATAGGCGTGGCTCGGCACATTAAGTCCGTAACCGGCAAAGCCGCTGAAATTTCCCATGTTGGCGGACCAGGTCACGTTAATCGAACCGTTTGGCAAAGGGTTTAGCCCGCCGGTGGATGTTGTCGTGTCAATGATTTCGTTCAGAGTCACGTAGACGCCAGCACAGCCGTAACCGGTGTTGATTTCGGTCAGATTCTCCCAACCGTTGGTGGAAATGCCGAAGGCTGTCATCGTGACTGGAAAACCAGTATACCGGGCATCGGCACAGTAGTTCAGTTGGAAGTGTAAGCCGACGGTGGCCGCCTGGCTGACGCCCAACATGAGCGCGGCAGCCGAAACGGTGCATGCGACCTTGCGGGCATTTGGGTTGGGGGAGCCGAAACGTTTTCTTTTCATACGAGTTTGCTGAACTTACCCGATGACCAAACGGGCCTGAGCTTACGGTCTCAGCGCCGTCAGCCACACTATTGGGGGTAAAGACAGTGGAACTAACAACACATCAGGCGGGCTGTCAACTTGCATTTCTAAGCCTTTTTCTAATCTCTTTCTGATTGTAGCGGGACTCGTGCGCGTGCATGGTGGGGGAGCGGACGCCAGCAAGCCGACGACCCATGACACCTGCCGGTTTTCAACACGGGCTCAACGAAGCCCGTCGGTCGTTGCTGGCCCAAAACTTCGCTCAAGCTCTGCCGCGCTACGAAAAACTGACGCGGCAGTGCCCGGGGGAAGCCGTTGTCTGGCTGGAGTACGGCAACGCAGCCTCCGGACTGCGCAAACGTGACCTGGCCGAACGGGCATGGCACAGGGCTGTCGAGTTGGCGCCGCGCAACTCCGAATTGATTGGTCTGATTGGCCACCAGTACCAGGGTTTGCGGCAACCGGACAAAGCGAGGGCCTGCTTTGCGCAAGCTGCGGCCGCTGATCCGAAGGGGATCAACCCGCGCATTAGCCTGGCCGTGCTCCTCGAGCAACAGCACCGACTCGACGAGGCCCGCACGGCTGTGCAGGAGTGCCTGGCGATCGATCCGCGGGACGACCAGGCGCGCTATTTTTCGGCGGTGCTGGACCGGCGCGAGAATCGGTTCGAGGAGGCCGAAAAGAAGCTGCGGGAACTCATCCGCTCAGAACCGAAACACCCGTACGTCCGCTACGCATGCCGGTACGAGCTGGCCCAGATTTTGGACCGCACGGACCGTTTCGACGACGCGATGCAACTACTGGCCGAAGCGAAGCAAATCGTCCGGGCATTGACGGACACAGAACTGTTGTTGAAGGGTTACGACCACGCCGCCGCAAGCGCGCGCCAATTCACCCAAGGCCTGGCCAAGAACATCTTGCGCACATGGGAGCAATTCTTTCCCGAACCCAAACGCGAGCCGATTCCTCCGCTGGCATTCCTGGGCGGCCATCCGCGCAGCGGCACGACCCTGCTGGAGCAAATGCTGGACGCCCATCCCGGCATCGCGGCACTGGACGAGCCGACTGCGTTTACGAACCTCCTTGAACCGGAATTTCACAAATCAAAGGACCTCTCCAGCACCAGGGTAAACACGCTTCGCCGGCTGTACGCGCAAGCACTGCTCGAGGAAGTTGGCGCCTCCGGGGCCGGCAAAGTGTTGGTGGACAAGAATCCCTCTCCCACGGCGCGCCTGGCAGTCTGGCTGCGGGTCTTTCCCGAGTTGCGCGTGCTGATCGCGCTTCGGGACCCGCGCGATGTTGTGCTCAGTTGCTACTTTCAGAATATCCCGCTCAATGCGACCAATGTAAATTTTCTCAGCCTCGAGCGGCTCGCCAGGCATTACGCGGACTTGATGGACATCTGGCTGGCCGTCCGCGAATGGGAAGGGTTCGCATGGCTCGAAACCCGTTACGAGGATATGGTGGCCGACCTTGAAAAGGAGGGCGGACGGGTGACGGAGTTTCTCGGCCTCACGTGGCACGAAGAGCAGTCGCGCTTTTACGAAAAGAGCCGCAAAAAGCAACTTTACTCGCCGACTTACCAGGACGTCACCCGACCGGTGTACACGCGCTCGGTCGCGCGGTGGCGCGCCTATGAAAAGCATCTGGCGCCGATTCTGCCCGCACTCGAGCCGTATTGCAGGAGGTTCGGTTACTCCTGAGCCGACAGGTTACCAGCCTACCGGAACACTTTCGGAAGGTCCACGGCCGAACCGATGCAGCAACGCATATCAGGGCGCAGTGAGGCGGACCTCAGCTTTTCCAAATGACTCGCCGGCCTCGCACGTGGATTTGCCCACGCGCGATGGCCGCGACGCAGCGGGGATACAGTTCATGCTCCGCCACATGAATGCGCTGATGCAACGTTTCGGATGTGTCGTTATCGAGCACCGGAACGGTTTGCTGTCCGATAATCGCACCGGAATCCACGCCGGCATCGACGTAATGGACCGTGCAGCCGGTGATTTTGACGCCATGGTCGAGCGCCTGTTTCCAGGCCTCGAGGCCCGGAAAGGACGGTAATAGCGACGGATGTATATTGACGATACGCCCCTCGAAAGCGCGCAGGAAATCGCCCTTAAGCACGCGCATGAAGCCGGCCAACACGAGGAGGTCCACGTCCGCTTCGCGAAGCGCCGCCACGTAGGCGCGCTCGGCTTCTTCTTCCAGCTTCGTCCGGAATTTGCCCGGCGGAAGGTATTTGGCGGGAAGATGGCGCTCGTGGGCGCGCTCGAGGATGCCGGCATGCTCAACGTCGCTCAGGACCAGCCCAACTTGCGCCGGCACCGTGCCGGCTGCACAAGCATCGGCAATCGCGACGAAATTGGAGCCTTTGCCGGAGCCCAAAATGCCGAGACGGAACGGTCGGTCGCTGGTCACCGGGATTGGATACAGAGGAACCCGGCGGCGTAACAAGCGCGAAATCCTGGAGTTGCCGCTTGACAGGAGCGGGGCTGACGGTTGAGATAGCTTGGTAAAGCCATACAAGACATGTTGACAGGCGCGCGGAACGAGCAGCCCATTTCAGCCGGAGGCTGGAGATGGTGAGAGGACGGGTGGCTTTTTGGCTACTGGGCGCCTGCATAGGCGCGGGATTGATGCCGGCGGCCTTCGCCCGGCCGGATGCCGCACCATCAGCATCCGGCCTGGCCGCGGAGGAAAAAGATGCCTGCATCGCGAACCTGAAACAGATTTACGACGCCATCCAGGCCTACCAAGTCGACCATAAGGATCTGCCCAACTGGCTTTCGGACCTCGTCCCCCAATATCTGTCCGATGCGAACGTGCTGGTCTGCCCGGTTTGCCGCCGCACAGGCAAAACCGAAGGACCGCCGCTGGCTGACCCTAAGCTCCCCAGTTCCTACCTGTTCGAATTCTGCCCGGTTCCGCTCGGCAACGCGGCGCCGAACCGAACCCGGCGCGATTGGAAACGGCGCCAAATGGGATTGGTCGGCGCGGTCGTGCCCATCGTCCGCTGCCGGCATCACGACCCCGTCCTGAACCTGGCCTTCGACGGGAAGGTTTATGAAAGCCCTTCTACGTGGGAGTTGGTTTTCACTAACCGCATCAGCGCCGCTGAGCTGACGGCGGCCCGGGTGTTCGCGGATGACAGCTCGCCGCGGTCGAAACCCCCGGAGAACCCGCCAGCGGTTAGACAGTTGGCCCAACGCGACCCGCAAGCCCGTCCTCAATTGCTCGACCTGACCGCTTTTTACAACGCAATGCTGACTGAGACGTGGCATGCTCGTGGAGGCGCGGCCGCCAACGACCTGGCAACGCTGCCGACCGGGCTGCAAACCTTCGCGGGAATCGAGTTCGATGTGCGCGGCATCATTCAACTGAAGAGCAAATCGGACTCGCTGGCGAAATACCCTGGTGAGATCAAGGGAATCCCGGTGGGGCAAAAATGCCAACATTTGTATTTTCTCCATTCGGCGGGCGTTGGCAAAGTCGCGGACGAAGGCAAACAAATCGGCGCGTATGTCATCCATTACGCCACCAGCCAGATGCGTTTGGAGGTGCCGATCGTATACGGCCAGGCGGTGCGCGATTGGCACACACAGGCCGGCGAACCGCCGCCCAGCCCGGAATTACAGGTGGCGTGGAGGGGGCAGAACGAGACGAGTAAGCGGGCTGGCAACTCGATCCGGCTCTTCCTGACCACTTGGACCAACCTCGTGCCCAACGTCGAAATCGAAAGCCTCGATTTCGTCTCAAGCATGGCAAACCCTGCTCCGTTCCTCATCGCCATTACTGCCGACTAACGTGAGCAAAGGCGCAATCATAGCGAACAGCGACGCCGCAGGCCAACGTTGCGAAGCGTATGGAGTGCGTGGAGCTTGCTGGCGCTGTTGGAAAGGGTTGTCAGGTCGAAAAGCGGCCCCGATTCGGAATCGGGACACGCACTCCATACGCTTCGCGACGCAGGCAGCGCGCAAAAACCCCCACGGGCTGCGAGCACTCGGGTGGATTGCGCGACTGAGGAGCAGAATTGACCCGCACCTTTGCGCCTTTGCGTCTTTGCGTTTAAGTCTGGGCCTCGCTATCGCTACGAGCACCTTGCCCAGCCTCGCTGACAACCTGCGCGTCACCACCTGGAATCTGCAATCCCCAAGTGCGGAAGCGACCGGCGGGACCAACACCTCAATTCAGCGATGGGCCGCGACCCTCACGAAGCTCCATCCTGATGTCATCCTGTTGCAGGGTGTCAGCGATTGGCAAATGTGCGCGCAGCTCGCCGAGGCGCTCAAACCGGCGGAGTTCAACATTGCGATTTGCTCCTCATTTCGGCCCGCGCAAGGCCAGGCCGGAGGGAGGCAGCAAGTGGCCATCCTGTCGAGACAAAAGGCGTATTTCTCGTGGTCGGCTGCCTGGCGAACGCCGGGGGATATTGCGAGACAAGGTGGATTCGCCTTTGCCGCTCTCCAGGCCGGCAGGCTGCGCGTCGGTCTTTTCTGCGCGGAGTTCGGCGCCGGGGCGGGCCTGGAGACACAGGTGCGCCCGTTGCTGGACGAACTGAATTCGGTCAAACGCTGGGAGATGAACCAGGTCCAGAGCTTTGTTGTCGCGGCCACCTTCGGCGATTTAGACAAAACAGCTTCCACCGCGCGAGAAAAAACAGTTCGCCTGCTGGAAGAAGCCGGATTTGTTGATCCATTGCTGCAACTCCCCGCTCGACAAAGAATCACGTTCATTGCGAAAGCCGGGCAGCCTGGCGTCACGGCTGATTACCTGTTGGTCGAACCCAGCATTTTTCCCAGCCCGCAAATTCCAACCACCGCGGGCTGGGACCATAACCCGGTCACCTGCGACCTCGAGCTCGACTCCGCCAAGGCTGCGGTCGCCTGGACCGAACGGGCCAGACAAGCGGAACTGCTGTCACAGGCCCAGGCAGCTCGAAGCCAGCCGCCGGCGGCGGCAGAAGGGTCTGCTGCTGACGGTTCCTCACTCGCGGCTCGGTTCGGCGACACTGGGCTGGTGTGGCTGGTAGCGCTGGCGGGGATTGTACTGGGGTTTGTCGCGCTCGTTGTGGCGTTAACCAAAAACCGCAAGCGGGTGCCGGCGGTGCCGGTCTTGATTCCTGAACATGCCGAGAGCGCCAAAGCGACAGGGGCTTCCTACACCGTTGTGGTCGCTCCACGCTCAGTTACCGGCTCCAGTCCTGAAGCCGCCCCGCGAGGTTCGGCTTCCCAGCCGGTGATTCATATCGAGCCGCCCGACACACAGACACAATCGGCCGCCTGGCAGCAGCGCGCGTTGGCCGCCGAAGAAAGAGCCGAGCGCGCCCAGGCTGCGGTCCGGCGAGGTGTGCTGCCCCACCTGCGACGATGGCTTAGGCAGAAAATGGTGCGCAAGCTGGCCACTGACCGCGCCCGGTTGCTGGACACTCAGCAGGCGGCCACGCGCAAAGCTCTGAGCGTCGATGAGCGGCTGAGCCGCATCGAGCTGCAGCTTCAGCGGCAGAACCGTGCTTACGAGCGGTGGATCGAAGGGCTCACCTGCGAGCTGGTCGCCGCAAAGGAAGAAAACCGCGAGCTGATCCGCGCGCGCATCGCGCAAGTCAAACTCGAAATGGAAGCTGCGCGAGCCCGGTTACTGGCCCAGGCGGAAGCGCCTGAAGGTGGAGCGTAGCGTGCTAAGGACCTCACGCGAGGCCGAGCACTCGATATATCGGCGCATCCCGCGGTCCGTCACGCGCGGGCGGCGGGTTTGCCTTTGGCGGAGTCAAGGATGGTCGCGACGATGTTCGCCGGAACCGGTTCGAAGCGGAACGGCTCCATCGAATAGGCCGCGCGACCCTTGGACAGCGAACGAATCGCGGTCGCGTACCCAAACATTTCGGCCAGCGGCACTTCGGCGCTCAACACCGTTGAGGTGTCCTTGGCCTCGATGTTGACGATCTTGCCACGGCGGCGGTTGATGTCGCCGAGCAGGTCGCCCTGGTATTCATCGGGAGTGGTCACTTCGACCTTCATGATCGGTTCGAGCAGGATCGGATTGGCTTTCTTCGCGGCATCTTTGAGGGCAAAAATACCCGCCATTTTGAACGCCAGCTCGCTCGAGTCCACCTCGTGGAAGGTGCCGTCCACCACCTCGACTTTGACATCTACCACCGGGTAACCAGCGAGCACACCGCCTTTGATGGCCTCTTCGACACCGTCGATGACCGCCGGGATGTACTCCTTTGGAATGGCGCCGCCCACAATCTTGTTTTCGATTTCGACGCCCTTGCCGCGCGCGTTGGGAGCGAGGGTGATACAGGCATGGCCGTATTGGCCACGGCCGCCGGACTGGCGGATGAATTTGCCTTCGCCTTCGGCGTTCTTGGTGATCGTCTCGCGGTACGCGATCTGCGGCGCGCCGGCGTTAGCGCTGACTTTGAATTCGCGGAACAGGCGGTCGCGGATGATTTCCAGGTGCAGCTCGCCCATGCCGGCAATGATAAGCTGGCCGGTTTCCTCATTCGTGAAGCAGCGAAAGGTCGGGTCTTCCTCGGCAAGGCGCTGCAGGCCTTCGCTCATCTTTTCGCGATCCGCCTTTGTCTTGGGCTCGACGGCCATGGAGATGACCGGCTCGGGGAACGTCGGCGGTTCGAGCATGATCTCCAAATCCTCGTCGCAAAGGGTGTCGCCGGTGGTGATGTTCCGGATGCCGACCAGCGCGGCGATGTCGCCGGCGTAGGTGGTTTCGACATCAATGCGCTTGTCAGCCTGGATCATCAGGACGCGGCTGACGCGCTCGCGTTTACGGGTCCGGGGATTGTAGATGACATCGCCCTTCTTGAGTTGTCCGCTGTACACCCGGAAAAAGACCAGTTTGCCGACGTAGGGATCGGTCCAGAGTTTGAAAGCCAGCGAGCAGAACTTGCCGTTGTCGTTCGAGGGGACTTCGGCTGTCTGGTCCGAGTCGGGCACAATGCCGACAGGGGGCGGGACGTCCAACGGCGAAGGCAGGTAATCCACGACGGCATCGACGAGGGGCTGGACGCCGCGCTTTTTGAAGGCCGAGCCGCACAGCACGGGGACCAGTTCAATCTTGCAGGTGAGGCGACGGATGGCGGGTTTGAGTTCCTTTGGGGTGATCGGCTTGTTCTCGATCACCATCTCGGCGATCTGATCGTCCTTGTTGGAAACGGCATCGATAAGCTCGGCTAGAGCAGCCTGGGCGGCATCCTTGAAGTCGGCGGGGATCTCGGTGATTTCGTATTTCAGGCCGACCTCGTCGTTCGGGTCATATACGATAGCCTTCTGGTTCACGACGTCGATAACGCCGCGCAAATCATCTTCCTTACCGAGGGGCAGGAAGATCGGGTAAGCATAGGCCCCGAGCTTCTTGCGCATATCGTTGAGCGCATTCTCAAAATTCGCCCCGGTGCGGTCCATCTTGTTGACGAAAGCGATGCGAGGGACCTTGTACTTGGTGGCCTGGCGCCAGACCGTCTCGGACTGGGGCTGGACCCCGGCGACTCCGCAGAATACGGCGACGGCGCCGTCAAGGACGCGCATCGAACGCTCGACCTCGGCCGTGAAATCCACATGGCCCGGGGTGTCGATGATGTTGACGCGGTGCGGCACGCCTTGGAACGACTTAAAGGTACCGTCCTCCTTTTGCGTCCAATAGCAGGTGGTGGCGGCGGACGTGATGGTGATCCCGCGCTCGCGCTCCTGCTCCATCCAGTCGGTGACCGTATTGCCGTCATCGACATCTCCCATCTTGTGGATGAGGCCAGTGTAAAAGAGAATGCGCTCGGTGGTGGTGGTCTTGCCGGCATCGATGTGCGCCGCGATGCCAATATTGCGGGTCCGCTCCATCGGGTAGGGCCGATTGGGCGAATTGGGCGACCCCGCGGCCGCCGGTTTAACTTTGTCCATTACTGCTGTCATCTAATTATCCTGATAATCGGTTATAAAACGAGCCCGCCGGGAATGAAAACGCCCCGAGAAACTTACTGCCTCCGGGGCGCACTCTAGGTATTTTATCCTACCAACGGAAATGTGCAAATGCCTTGTTCGCCTGGGCCATCTTGTGGACCTCGTCGCGTTTGCGGATCGCGTTACCCTGGCCCTGGTAGGCGTCCATGATCTCCGACGCGAGGGCTTCCTTCATCGGAACGCCCTTGCGGTTATCGGCAAAATCCACCAGCCACCGCAGTGCCAGCGCGAACTGGCGGTCGGAGGGCACTTCGAGCGGCACCTGATAGGTGGCTCCGCCGACGCGGCGGGCCTTGACTTCCAGACGAGGTTTGGCGTTATCGACTGCTCGTTGTAGCACATCCAAGGGATTGGTCGCCGGATTTTTGGTCGCGATCTGGTCGAACGCGCCATAGACAATCCGCTGGGCAACCGTTTTTTTGCCCCGCTCCATGACCGTATTGACCAGGCGCGAGACCAGCGTGCTGTTGAATTTTGCGTCCTTGGAGATCGGCCGTTTAGTGGCTTGGCGACGTCGAGACATGATTCGTTAAAACGTTAAGAGGTTGAATTGGTTACGCAGCCGGAGCAGCGGGGGCGGCAGCAGGGGCCGAGGCAGCGGCGGGTTTCGCTCCCTCTTTGGGGCGTTTCACACCATATTTCGACCGGCTCACGCGACGCTTCTCCACGCCCGCGGCGTCGAGCGTGCCGCGGACAATATGGTAACGGACGCCGGGAAGGTCTTTCACGCGGCCGCCGCGTACCAGCACGATCGAGTGTTCCTGCAAATTATGGCCTTCGTCCGGAATATAGGCGATCACTTCGTAACCGTTGGTGAGGCGGACTTTGGCGACCTTGCGCATCGCCGAATTGGGTTTCTTGGGCGTGCGGGTCATCACCTGGATACAAACGCCCCGGCGGAACGGAGAGTTTTCCAGAGCTGGCGACTTTGACTTGTGCTTCAGCTTACTTCGGCCCTTGCGGACCAATTGATTAATTGTCGGCATTTCGTGTAAAGAAATTCTGCCCGTTCTGCCTCACCTGGCAAACGGAGCGCGGAATATACCAAACGAGGCGAGGCCTGCAACAACTATTTCCGTGTCACTGGAAGGGCCTACGCTAGAACGACCTTGGGGGAATGACAAAGTGGGAATTGACCGGCTTCAGCGTGTCTCGGCTACTTCGTAGAGCATGCGCGCCCCGGCTTCTGGCGCGCCGGCTACATCAGCGATAAAGCGCAAGGTTCCCCTCTCGGTCCTGGCGGGCAGCTCGGCGAGGCGGTTGCCCCGGGAGCCCAACGCCCAAACATGAAATCGCCCTGGCGATTTCAGTTGCAAGCTCAACTCCGCAGTGCCGGTGCGAACCAGGTACGGCAAATGGCCCCAGTCCAATAAGGTCTGGCGAGCCGGTTCGGCGTAGCGGATTTCGGAGTTCTGTAAATCGGTGAGGTGCGTGACCAGGAGGCGACTGCTGCGGCGAATCGGGCGCCGGTCCAGCGCGCTGACCCAAACCGTCGCGTCGCTGCCCTGAATCGAAATCGTCACCCCGGCTCGTTTTGCTTCGATGGTTTGTCCTGCTAGCGAGTACCCGCCGGCGGTGCGCGGAGTGTCCAGCACCAGCTGGCCAGTGGTTCCGTCCACCGTGATTTCGCCCGTTTCACTGCGGAAGCGTTTGAGCTTTGGATCGAGAACGGCATCAGGAGCGAAGAGGTGTTTCTGTTGGAGGGCGGAAACCAAGGTGTCATTATCGACCGTATAGGGTTCAAGATTCAGCACCTGCCTCGGATTATAAGCCGAGGCAGGCGTCTGCCAGGCCAGCGGCAGGATCGCATCGAACGACACTGCAGTCTTCGGTGAAGGGACGACTTCGGTGCCGATGCGGGTCACCCAGGCCAGCCAATGCCAACTGGTCGCGAGCGTTGGAATCCGGGGCGCCGGCTTCGCGAGGTCCGCCTCGGTCATAACCAGCACCACCGAGTGCGGGGCGGTTTGCAGGTCGCCGCGAGCGAAGAGACAGAGGGAGGCGCGCTCGGCGGCCTGGCTGAGCGGGTCGGACGCCACATCGAAATAACCTATGGGCGAAGGAGCGGCGAGGGTGCCGCGGCTGTGGCTGTAGGCGAAGCGCCAGATGCCGCCCCAGCCTTGCAGCGCGCCCAACGCTCCGGTCAGGATGCCGCCAACCCCGCGAAATCTCCCCGGAGCCGAGTAGTTGTATTCGGTAACGGTGAACGGCTTGTCGAACAGGCGCGTGAACGCGAGGGGCCGCCCGCCCGGCGCGCCATCGGCGATGGGACTGGTGTTCGGGCAGCGGCTGGGCAGGCGCCAGGGCCCTTCGAGAAAACGCGGATGATCCACATAAAAATGGTCATCGACATAGTCATAGACCTGGCGGGCCGACTGATCCGTCGTAAACCGAGTCCAGGAACTGGAGTTACTAATCAACGCGCGGCAGCCCAGTTCCTCACGCAAGAACTTCTTCATCCGCAGTACCATGTCGCGGTCGGTGTCGGCCAGGAACGCGATGCAATCGCGGGTCCGCAGCCCCTTTCCGGAGAGGTTTTCCGGCAGAGCTACCGTTTGGACCGAGGCGTCCTCGTCTGGTTTTATTTCACCGCTCCAGGCGCCCGCGAGGGCCGGCCGGCCGGCATAGCGTTTCGCGAGCCAAACGTTCCATGCCTGTTTCCACTCGGGGATGCTTCGGATATCTTTGTAGAAGTTGCCGAAATTGCCCTCGTTGATCATGGCCAGCCAGGCGAGCGCGGACTCGTCCGCGTATCGGCGCCTGGTGTAGGGGTTCAAGTGTCCGAGAAAAGCGCGCGCAAACTTTTTCCAGTTTTCGAAGGCTCCCTGATGGACCGGCACCAGCACTTTGTAAGTATCCATGGGAATCCGCCCATCGCGGTCGATGCCCACCTCGCGATAGGGCACGCTCCGGGAAACGTAGAGGTCGGTCGTCAGGTAAATGCCGTGGCGAATCAACGCGGCCATGAAGTAGTCGAACTGGTCCAATTTCTGCGGGTTAAAGGTGGTCGTGTCAGGCTGGCCCTGGCACAGCTCGTTTTCATAGTGGTGAATCCGCAGCGCGTTGTAGCCAAGGCGCGAGAGCCGCGCTGCGACATGGTCGGCTTGCTCCTTTTCCAGGTACAGCGCGCTAAAGCAGACGTTGACGCCATAAAACCGGCGCGGCTCCTTCGGCGAGTCGGCGAATGCGAATTGACCGTCGGGCCGTGCGATAACCCGGCCGTGCTTTCCGGCCGGGGCATCGGTGCCGGCCACCCCGGTGAAGTCCAGGGCCGAGCCGGGCTCGATGTCCAGTTCCGGTCGCAAGGGAACCCAATCGGCGCCGGCGGTGATAACTACGGGCGAGTTCGAGCGGGAGTTAAAGTCGCCGGGCGGTTCGGCGGCCAAGGCCGCCAAGTTAGCCAGGGAAACCAAAGGGCAGGCGAGGCTGAGGAAGTATGCGGTTGGTGCGTGCATTTCGGTCGAACTTTAGTCGGTGCCTCCAGGCCGGCAAGCGCATTTCAGTTGGCGTCATGAACGTACAAGGCCTGAGGTCGGACCGTAACACGAGAGCGACCGCATAGGAGTGGGTAGGGCGTGTTATCCTCAACGTGCCCTGCATTGGTGCCAGGTGGGAGCTCGTGGCGCGTTGAGGACAACACTCCCTACCCACGGCTTCGGTGACTAGCGGCAGCAGCCCCCGGGACAGGAATTCATCTTAAGGCAACGGTAAGGCGACAGCGTAACTGGATTCTTCGAATGATAGGATGACCTCCGCTTCCTGGACGCGTTGTTTGCGCGCGAGGTTCATCGCTTCGGCGCTGTGCTTGAAACTCTGCGCCTGCTCGGTTTCAGCCGTCCAACCATGAGGCTGGCGAAAATACAGCCCGGTTCTAACATCACGCAGCAAAACGCGCATAATAGCCTTAGGCTTGGTCATTTGTGCGCACGTGTTCCGGCTGAAAAACGTGTCCGGCGCAGGTTTAAGAAAGGCGTCCTGCTGATGCGCAAAAGTCCCGACCAGATTCCTGAGAGTGCCCGCTCCGGCCACGGACCGGAGGATGGAGCCAACGGGCCGCATCATGCTCAACCTGCCAGGGAGGAATCCAGAATCAATTATTGAAATCTATCCACAGTCTGTTCACAGGTTGTTCACAACGGCGCCGAAGGGTTCGAGCAATCATCCGAGCCGGATACCGGACTCCGGCATCGCCACAAGCGAGCGCAAAGACCACAAGAGAACCCTACAGTTTCAACCTGTAAAAGACCGCAAGGCGGTTAAATGGCACGGTGATCTGGAATCCTCCATTGGTCTGGATGGCGGCGTTGGTAACGCTGGACCATGCACTCGAGGTCAGGTTGGTATTCGACTGGAGTGAGAAGCCCGAGGGCGGGCCGGCGATTCAGTGTTTGTGGAAACCAATGCCCGAAGCTCATCGGCGTCGAGCATCGAGCGTTATTGAGGTCGCCGGTCAGGAATGCGGCCGCCTGGAGGAAATCGTCGTAGCCGTTCGGGTTGGGCAGCGGTGGGCGTGGACGCGCGCGACCCATCGAAAAGACGACAAGCACCAACAGAATTGTCCCGGCACCGGTCGCCAACACAAGCAGGCGTTTGGAACGTTGCGGGGGCATCGCGGGTGTGAGGCTGCCAGCCGCTCGACAGTCGTTTCCCGCCGCGCAGCGAACCCGGATGTTGTCGGACGGGTCGTAAGTAAGTGCATCAAATTGGACATCGCGATTGTGCTTTGATGCCGCAGGGAGTCAAGACGGCCGGAACACGCGCACAGCCAAAACGGCCTAGACAGGACAGTCTGAGGGAGTAAAGTGACCCGAACTGATTAGCGGGTCTGCTACCCGGCAAAACCCTCTGTCGTCTCTAATTTCATTGGCCGTGCGGCAACCGCCGATTAAACTGCGCGCATGACCAACGTGCGTCTGGGCATTATCGGCCTCGGCAACATCGGCCAGCACCATGCAGGCTATCTCAGGGCCGGCAAGGTGAATCGCGCCGAGTTGGTCGCGGTCTCGGACGCCGTGCCGGCCAAGCTGGAGAAGTATAAACCCCTCAAAACGTTTACTGATGGGGAAGCGCTAATTCACTCCGCCCTGGTGGATGCCGTAATCATCGCGACGCCGCATTATCAACACACCACTTTAGGAATCGCCGCCCTCCGGCAGGGCGTGCACGTGATGGTCGAAAAGCCTATCTCAGCCCACAAAGCGGATGCTGAGCGGCTGATCGCCGCGCATCGGCAGAAGCCGGCCCTGAAATTCGCCGGCATGTTTCAGCTCCGGGCCGAGCCGCGCTATCTGAAAATCCAGAAGCTCATCCGCTCTGGTGAGCTTGGCCAGCTCGTGCGCATGAGTTGGATCATGACGGACTGGTTCCGCACTGAGGCCTACTACGCCAGCGGCGGCTGGCGCGCGACCTGGAAGGGTGAAGGCGGTGGCGTCCTTCTCAACCAGTGCCTGCATAACCTTGACGTTATGCAGTGGCTGCTCGGGATGCCGGCGCGGGTGCGCGGCTTCTGCCAGCTTGGCCGGTTCCACGACATTGAAGTGGAGGATAACGTCACCGCGTATCTCGAGTACTCTAACGGCGCCACCGGCACGTTTGTCTCGTCAACTGGCGAAGCCCCCGGCTCCAACCGCTTCGAAATCGTCGGTACCCGCGGCAAACTGCTCCTGGAAAGCGACCAGATCCATTTCACGCGTAACGAGACTGACATGCTGCAGTTCAGCAAATCCGCCAAGCTCGGCTTTGCCAAACCGGAGGTCTGGCAGGTTGAAATCCCAGTCGAAAACGCCGTCAATGGGCACGCTGTCCTGATGCAGAATTTCGTCAATGCGATCCTTGATGACGAACCGCTTGTCGCTCCCGGCGCCGAAGGGATTCACTCGGTGGAGCTGGCCAATGTGCTGCTCTACTCATCGTTGCTCGGCGAGACGATCGAGCTTCCCATGGACAGCGCGGCCTACGAGCGCAAGTTAAACGAGTTGATCGCCGGTTCGAAAATGCAAAAGAAGGTCGTCGAGGTGACGAATGAAGATTTTGCGAAGTCTTTCAAGAGGTAACGACACGAATAGTGAGAAGTCGCCTTGCCGTAGCGGAACCATCTCGAACCGCGGATTGCGCGGATATCGCAGAAGCAGGGACAGCAATCCGCGCTCATCTACGAAATCGGCGGTCAAAGATCTAACCACGAGAATCTGCCCAGGCCTATGATTCTAACAGGCATCGGCGATGAAGCCGCTTCAACCCTCGACGGCCAGATCCAGGCGACGCGCGAATTGGCGTGGACGCAGCTCGAAATGCGCGGGGTCGAGATGCCTGGTTTCGGGAAGGCGAACTTCCACGATATTGCCGAGCCGGCCTTTGACCTGGCGGTTCGCCGTCTCGAAGCTGCCGGCGTCAGCGTCTATTGTTTCGGCTCGACGATCATGAACTGGGCCAAAAGGCTGCATGATCCGTTCGACCTCACGCTTGCCGAGGTAAAACGCGCGATTCCGCGTATGAGCCGCCTGGGCACGAAATATGTGCGGATCATGAGCTTCAAGCCGGGAAACGAGGAATACCGGATCCCAACCAAAGTGTTCCGGCTCGTCAAGGAGGTTACGAATCGTTTTCTCGATGCCGGCCTGCAGCCGGTGCACGAGAACTGTATGAACTACGGCGGCATGAGCTGGCAGCACGCCCTCGAACTGCTCGATCAATGTCCCGGCCTGAAATGGGTGTTCGATACCGCGAATCCCATCTTTAATCCTGATCGTTCGAAGCCGAAACCCTGGCCTAAGCAGGACCCGTGGGAGTTCTGGGAGCATGTTCGCGACCATGTCGTCCACATCCACGTCAAAGATGCGACCTGGAACCCGGCGGAAAACGACGCGGATTATACCTGGCCTGGTGAGGGGCAGGGGAGGGTCCACGACATTCTGAAGGATGCCGCCGCCCGCGGTTACAAAGGCGCTGTTTCAATCGAACCTCACATGGTGGTGGTGTTCCACGATGCGCAAAAGGAAGTGAGCAACGAGGGGGCGATGCGGAAGAATTACGTTGAGTACGGGCGGCGGCTGGCCGAGATGGTGTTTGGTCTTTGAAATTCTGCGCGGCCTTTCTTAGATTGGGGCTAGCGATGGCATTCAAAGACTTTCCGGGACAACCACAGGCGGTGCAGTTGCTCCAGCGTTCGTTGGAACGCGGGCGCCTTGCCCACGCTTATCTGTTCACCGGCCACGACCTCGGGGAATTAGAAGCCGTCGCGCGCATACTGGCCAAGGCGCTCAACTGCCACACCCCGGTCAAAAAGAGCGGCGCGGCCGTCGATTGCTGCGACCAATGCCTGGCCTGCCAGAAGATTGCGCACGGCAACCATGCCGACGTCCATTGGGCTCGTCCGGAATCCAAGACCCGCGTGGTCACGATCGACCAGATGCGCGAGCTGATGCGGGAGATTCAACTCAAGCCCACTGAAGCGGAATACAAGGTGGCGATTGTGGTGGCGGCAGACCGCTTGAACGACAAGGCGGCCAATGCCTTTCTGAAAACGCTCGAAGAGCCTCCCGCGAAATCCATCCTGGTACTGCTCACGACCGAGCCGCATCGGATTCTGGAGACCATTCTTTCCCGGTGCCTGAGGCTGAATTTTGTCGGCGACGGGCGGCGCCAATTGCAGCCGGCCCAAATGGAATGGATCGCCGCGTTCAGCGAAATGGCCGGCGCGGCGCAAAAGAGCCTGCTCGGACGCTATCGGCTCATGGATGTTTTGCTGCGGAGACTCAATGAGCTTAAAGCCGGCATCGAGAAGACGCTCACTGCGCGGTCGCCCTTGCAATACTACAAAGAAGCGGAAAAGGAGACGATCGAGCGGTGGGAAGGCGAATTGGCCGCCGCGATTGAGGCGGAATATCGCCGCGAAAGGACCGATCTGCTCGGACTGCTGCAGTGGTGGCTGCGGGATGTGTGGCTGACGACGTTGCCGTCGGAGGGCAAGCGGGCAGAGGAGCTGTTGACGTTTCCGCGATTGGCGGGAACTCAGCATGTCGCCGGCAGGATCTCGATGTCGGAGGCCTTGGATAACCTGCAGGTTATGGAGCAGCTCCAGCGCTGGCTCCGGACGAATGTTCAGGAAGCGCTTGCGCTCGAGGTCGGCCTGCTCAAGTTGAGGCTCTAAGTCCGGCGTTGCGGCGATTCGAACGACCTGGTAGCAGGGATTCAAAAATCAAGAATCAAAAATCAAAACTCGACCTGCCGGCGGCGCTTGGCCGAACCTTCGCGGCGGCCTTTGGCGCGCTCCTTGGCTTGGGTCTGCTCAAGTTTGGGAACCCACCCATCATGGAGCAGTACGTCACGGCGCCGGCGAATGCCTATGAATTTGTGCTCGGCTATCCCTGGCCCATCACCTGGGGATACGGGCTGTTCGGGGTGGTGGTAATCCTGGGGTTATTCACGGCTCGATGGAATGCGGGTGCGCCGCGGTGGCTGTTGGTCCTGCCATTGGTCTGGCTGGTCTGGCAAATCGCTGCTTCCACTGTCAGCGTGCAGCCTGAGCTCTCCCGCGCCACCGTGGCGCATTTCGTTGTTTGCGTCGCGTGCTTCTACCTTGGGTATTTCTCCCTGAGCCGCGTTGAGGACCTTCGCCTCTTTTGGGTCGGCTTGCTTTGCGCACTGGTGGTCGTGGTGGTTTTTGGCTGGCAGCAGCATTTTGGCGGACTGGAGGAAACGCGCCGGTACTTCTACCTTTACGTGTACCCAAAGATGAAAGAGGTCGCTCCCGAATATCTGAAAAAGATGTCCAGCACGCGGATATTCTCGACTCTGTTTTATCCCAACGCGCTTGCGGGGGTCATTTTGCTCCTGCTGCCGCTTGCGCTGGGGGTCGTCGGCCAGGCACGCCGGATGCTGACGCCGGGCGCGAGGTGGTTCATGGCCTCACTGATCAGCCTTGGCGGGTTAGGTTGTCTGTACTGGTCGGGGTCAAAAGGGGGCTGGCTGCTCTTGCTGTTGCTGGGGTTTTTGGCATTGCTGCGATTGCCATTCGGAAAAACGGCAAAAGTTGCCTTGATCGCCGTTGTCCTGGCGGGCGGGCTGGCCGGGTTTTTCTGGAAATATTCGGCCTTCTTTCAAAGAGGCTCCACCAGCGTCACCGCGCGATTTGATTATTGGCGCGCCGCTGTTGAAACCACGGCGGCTCACCCGGTGTTCGGCACCGGGCCCGGAACATTCGCTAAACCGTACCAGGAACTCAAACGACCCGAGTCAGAAATGGCGCGGCTCGTCCATAACGATTATCTGGAGCAGGCATCCGATTCCGGCCTGGCGGGGTTTGTGACTTATACTGCGTTCATCCTCGGAGCGTTGATTGTTGGCACTCCGCGCCCCTGGGCTCTGCGCGCGCCGGCTGCGACGGGGTCACTGTCGCCGGAACAGCCCACAGGGGCGGAGGGTTCCAAGTCGGGCATCGGTCGGCGTGATGAGAGTCTAGCCGCCGGCCATCCCTCTGCCGGGAGGGAAGCTGGTGTTCCGACCGTGCCCGATTGGATAACCTGTTGCCTTTGGCTGGGTGCTCTGGGTTGGGCCTTGCAAAGCTTGTTCGAGTTCGGGTTGTATATTCCCGCGCTGGCCTGGCCCGCGTTTACATTCCTTGGCCTTTTGCTGGGCCGAAAACCGCAGGAGTCATGATCAAAGTAAAACGAGTCTATGAACCGGTGGAACCCTCAGACGGCGTACGATTCCTGGTGGATCGCCTTTGGCCCCGTGGGGTCAAGAAAGAGGCGCTTCGCTTGGACGCCTGGCTCAAAGAGGTGTCACCGACCACCGAACTGCGCAAGTGGTTTGGGCATGAGCCGGCGAAGCGGAAGGTGTTTCAACGCCGCTACTTCGCTGAACTGGAGGCGCGACCCGACACCTGGCAGCCTCTGCTGACCGCGGCGCGCAAGGGTCCGGTGACGCTGCTCTTTAGTTCGCGGGACACCCAGCAGAACAATGCCGTCGCGCTGAAGGCCTTCCTGGAAAAGCACCTCGAAGGAACAGCCCCGGCGAAAAGACGCGCCGCTGGATGAATCAGGCACTGCGGATTATTCGCCTTTGGCCAGCAAGGCCCTTAAATGGGTTTCGGTGAGCGCCGCAGGATGTCCCTGGTAGAGGACAACGCCTTTCGGATCCAGCAACAGAACGCACGGGATGCTCGTCACGCCCGCTGCGTCCGCGAGCTTCCCCTTCGAATCGACGCCGCTGGCAAATTCGAGCTTCGGTTTCTCCAGGTCCGAAACCTCGGCCACGGAACTCTTCGCGAGCCCGACCACCACCAGTTTGCTGGCGAATTTTTTCTGGAGCGTATTCAGGTCCGGAATGCTCTTGCGGCAGGGCGCACTCCACGGCGCCCAAAAACTCACCAGGACGAATTTTCCTTCGAGGTCAGGCTTGTCCCCGAGCCATTTTTCCGCGTCCACTGCCGGTCCGCGCTTGCCCAGGAGTGATTTGTCGG
This sequence comes from Candidatus Acidiferrum sp., assembly GCA_035566435.1. GTDB lineage: Bacteria > Verrucomicrobiota > Verrucomicrobiia > Limisphaerales > UBA8199 > DATMRF01. The sequence continues at coordinate 35,998 of DATMRF010000054.1, read as the reverse complement.
AGATGGGGTCGGCCATGTTTTCCATGGGTTCGGGCGGTTCGGCGGCTCGAGCCTCCGCGACGGCCTGCGCGGCGATCCGGGCCGCCAGGTTGGTGTGGTATCGAGCGTCAGCCTCCGCCTGCTTTTGTTCCGCGGCCGCAGAGGCTCTGGGATCGTAATTGAACTTCGCCTGAAGGTCTGGCGAGAGATACTTCAGCTTGACGTTCGCGATTCCAAGGCTGTGGGTGAAATAAATGTCCGTCGCATTGGCCCCCAAAAAGGTTACGTTGCTGTATGTCTCGGAGCCGACCTTCAACGTATCCATTTTCATCGGGGCAGCCGCCAGGGAAAAAGCAACCAGCAGGTTGAAAAGGAGAAAGGGCTTTAAGATCATGGTTTGGATATGCCTGAACCCGGGGGATTTGGCAAGCCGGGATCTGTATGTTTGGCGACGGTCCTGCCATTGACAGGAGAAAGTCTCCTCTGCACTCTCACCCCAATTGATTAACCTATGACTTTCCAAATCGTTGCGGCACACACCGGCCTGGCGGCGCGCCTTATCCGGCGCGGCGGCGCACTTCTCGTCCTGGCCTCGCTCAGCTTGGCTGCCTTCGAGTTGCGGGCGGCTGAACCCGCCTCGCCGAGGGAGCGGCTTCCATTCAACAGCGACTGGCGATTTATCAAAGGCGACCCGGCCGGCGCCGAGGGCAAGCGGGATTACCAGACTCTCAAACCCTGGCTGCTCGCCGCCAACCCGGATTTCGCGCCGGGTTCGGTGTCGCCCTCCCGTCCCGCAGGCAATCCCGGCGGCGAGGTTTCCTACACCCAGCCCGACTGCGACGACAGCAATTGGCGCACGCTGAACCTGCCGCACGATTGGGGCATCGAAGGTCCCTTCAAGCAGGAGTATCCGGGCGAGACCGGCAAGCTCCAGTGGTGGGGCGTGGCCTGGTATCGCAAGCATTTCACGCTGCCGGCCGAGGATGCCGGGAAGAACCTCTATCTTGATGTGGACGGCGCGATGGCGTACGCCAGCGTGTGGCTGAACGGCCAATTTGTCGGGGGCTGGCCTTACGGGTATGCCTCGTGGCGCTTGGACCTCACGCCCTGCATCAAAGCGGGCGCGGAAAATGTGCTCGCCATTCGTCTCGATAACCCGCCCGACTCTTCGCGTTGGTATCCGGGCGGCGGGCTTTATCGCAATGTCTGGCTGGTCAGGACTGCACCGGTGCATGTTGCGCACTGGGGCGATTACGTCACTACGCCGGAGATTACGCGGAGCGCGGCGACAGTGCACCTCGCTCTGAAGCTCGACAATCGTTCCACCACGGAAGCCAATCTCGAGGCGGCCGCCCAGATCTACGAGCTCAATGCGGCCGGGCAAAAATCGCCGCGCCCCGTCGCCTCGCTCGGCCCGGCGAGCCTGACCGTTGGCGCCGGCGCGAGCGACTCGGTTTCGCTGACTAACACCGTTCGGAATCCCAAGCTTTGGAGCCTGGCCAGACCCAACCGCTACGTCGCCGTGACCACCATCGCGCAGGATGGAAAAGTTGTTGATCGGTGTGAGACGCCGTTCGGCATCCGCACGCTCCAGTTTACGGCCGATAACGGTTTCCTGCTCAACGGAGAGCGGGTCCCGCTCAATGGCGTCTGCGATCACCACGACCTGGGCGCGATGGGCTCGGCCATCAACACGCGCGCGCTGCAACGCCAGATCGAGCTGCTCCAGGAGATGGGCTGCAACGCGATCCGCACCAGCCATAACCCGCCCGCGCCTGAGCTGCTCGACCTGTGCGACCGCATGGGCATGGTCGTGATGGACGAGGCGTTCGATTGCTGGCTGCGGCAGAAGAAGAAAAACGATTATCACCTGCTGTTTGCCGACTGGCACGAACAGGACGTGCGCGCGCTCGTCCGCCGCGACCGCAATCATCCCTGCGTCATTCTTTGGAGCATCGGCAACGAAATTCCGGAGCAAGGTTCGACCAATGGGATTCGGATTGCCGGCGAATTGGCCTCCATCGTGCGTTCCGAAGACACCACCCGGCCCGTCACTTCGGCCTGCAACAACACGCGCGCCGGTTACAACGGTTTCCAAAAACAATTGGATGTTTTTGGTTATAACTACAAGCCCGGGGAGTACGGCAGATTCCGCGACGCCAATCCCAACCAGCCGCTGTTTGGCAGCGAAACCGCCTCCTGCGTGAGCTCCCGCGGCGAATACTTCTTTCCCCTCAGCAACGACCAGAGCCAGGGCCGCGCCAATTTTCAGGTCAGCTCGTATGACCTCTACGCGCCGCGCTGGGCGACTCCGCCCGATACCGAGTTCCGCGGCCAGGATGAGTTTCCATTCGTCGCCGGCGAATTTGTTTGGACCGGTTTCGATTATCTTGGCGAGCCGACGCCGTATAACGCGGACACCAGTAACCTGCTCAACTTCACGGAGGCCGCCCAGAAAGCCAGAATGCAGCAGGAGCTCAAAGCCCTCGGCAAACTCCACGTGCCCTCGCGCAGTTCTTACTTCGGCATCATCGACCTGGCCGGCTTCAAGAAAGACCGGTTCTACCTGTACCAGGCGCGCTGGCGTCCGGACCTCCACATGGCCCACATTCTGCCGCACTGGAACTGGCCGGACCGCGTTGGGGAGGTCACGCCCGTGCACGTGTATACTTCCGGGGACGAAGCCGAGCTCTTTCTGAACGGCAAATCCCTGGGACGCAAGAAGCGCGGGCCGACCGAGTATCGGCTCCATTGGGACGACGTGGTCTATCACCCAGGCGAATTGAAGGTCATCGCTTACAAGAACCATAACCGCTGGGCGCATGATGTCGTGGAGACCACCGGTTCAGCGAACAAGCTCATGCTCCAGGCGGACCGCTCCACCATTGACGCAGACGGGCAGGACCTGTCGTTCGTGACGGTGGCGATTGCCGACTGGGCCGGGCGGCAGGTGCCGCGCTCGAAGAACCACGTTTCTTTCGAGTTGACGGGGCCGGGCGAGATTGTGGCGGTCGATAACGGGGACGCTACCAGCTTTGAGTCGTTCCAGGGTAAAGAGCGAAACGCGTATAACGGTTTGTGCCTGGTGGTCGTCCGCTCGACGGGCCAACCCGGTGAGATCGCTGTAAAAGCCAGCGCGCTCGCGCTTCAGCCGGCGGAGGTGAAGATAAAATCTGTCGCCGCGCGGTGACCCCAAAGGTTTCAACTTTTCAACGCCGAGCATGGTGCCAGAGGAGGGATTTGAACCCCCGACCAAAGGCTTATGAGTCCTCTGCTCTACCCCTGAGCTACTCTGGCTAGACCACGGCTTTGCCGAGTTAAGGCAAGGCCGCGACACTGTGCCACAGGGTCTCCCGACGGCGCAAGTTCGGAAGCAAGAGTCCCAAGTCCCAAGTCTCAAGTCGCAAGGCTAAAGAGTGTCGAGGGACGGGGGGCAGATCGATTACAATTACGACGACGAGGACGAAGGGAAAAACGAGGGCGATCATGATTAGTGATTAAGAAACATTTGAATCAGCGAGCGGCTTGCGGTTGGGAATTCCCGGGGGCGAGGCGGCGGCGGACGCCCTCGTGGAACTTGGTAATATCGAGCGGGGGCATTGGTTTCTCGACGGGCGGGGCGGGGTCGAGTTCCCTGGGGATGAAGTTCCGGTGGGGAATATCGGGGTCCTTAATGCTGTTTCCGATTTTGGAGCTCATGACCTGGCGGATGTTCTCGACCTCCTCCTCGTTCTGACGCTTGAGCCGTTCGGGGTTATAGCGGCGGCCGAGGGCGTTGGCGGCGGCGTCGCGGTTTTTCTGGAGGGCCTGGATTTCGCGGGCGAGGCGGCACTGGAGTTCGATGAGCTTGGAGTATTTGTCGGGGTCGGCGATGAGTTCGCGCATGAGGTCGGGCCGGAGGAGGATGGCGGAGAGGGTAGTCGCGGCGGACTGGAGACCGACTTCGGGGAGTTCGGAGGCGTCATGGCGACGGAGAAACTCGGTGAGGTTGTCCTGGAAGGTGCGGAGTTCGAGGGCGTGCTCCTGGGCGGCGCACCATTCCTTGTGGCCGCCGCGAGTTTTCCAGTTGGAGACGTTACGTTCGGTGACGTGAAAGCCGCATTCCTGGAGGGCGGCGACGATTTTGCGGCGGGGCAAATTGTTAGAGAGCATGCGGTCAACCATGTCGCGTTCGAGTTTGGGAAGACGAGCGATCTTGCCGTTGCGGGGTTTGCCAGCCGGACGGTTTTGACGGGGCTGGAGGGCTGCAGAGCTGAGGGTTGCAAGTTGAAAGTTGCGCGTTTCGGCAGAAGCCTGGGTTTTGGCTCGTTCATCCTCCGTCGCTAAAGCTTTGGAAGACGGGCCCTCTGTCGCTGAAGCTATGCAGGACTGGTCCTGCGTCGCTGGAGCGATGGAGGACAGGGCGGTGGGGGCTGGGGCGGCTTCGGGATTGAGGTCGTTTTTCGGGTCTATCATATATGCTCAGGGTTTGATGTTTCAGTTGTTGGTTAATTGGTCCTCCGTCGCCGAGGCTAAGGAGGACCGGGAGGCTGGATCGGTTACCATCGGTTACCATCGGTTACCATCGGTTACCGGTCGGTTACCGTCGGTTACCGTCGGTTACCGAGCGGTTACCGAAATCTGACCTATTGGTTACCGTGGTTGTAAGTTGCTTGTGGTTGGCACTTTGCATAAGTCTAGTATGGGGTTTTATTCGTTGGCCGGGCGGTCGGAGGAAAGGATAAAAGGCCGTCGGGTTCATAGGGGTGAAAAAATACTCAGATTTAGTCAGATGTACTCAGATGTGGTCCGAGGCGCGTCGGCCATTTGCGAATTTCTGCCCGGTGGCGGCTGGGACAGGGGTGGATTAGTGGAGTAATGGAGTGATGGAGTGGTGGAGTGATGCATGTCGTCACCATGTATGGCGCCACAAAACCTGTTACCGCGGTAACAGGCCACAGTCCACGGGCCACAGGCGGCGGCGGTGCGGCGCTTTGGGGACAACGCGCCCTACCTTGATTCGAGGTCCGAGGCCAATGGTCCAAAGTCCCCGGAGGCGAAAGCAAATGCGGGATTGGAATCCCGCGCCCCGTTGCTAATGCGGAGTTTGATGTCGTTTGGTTCATATTCTCGTTTTTGCGGACCGGAGCCGCGAGGCCGTCATACACTGGCCCATATAATATAAGGACGGTCAGAAGTGCGATTTTCCCGCCGGGCGGCGATTTTGTTTAAACTTTTTTTGTAATCGGCAGAATTCGGCTGCCACAAGAGCAGACCAAGGGCACAAGAGTGGCGATGTAGACCGGAAGGTTTACCGTTCCTTGACCGATTTGACCTTGGAAAAGGATGGCGGGATACTTTTTTTGAGGTTCGATTGGGTTCGGATGGGTTCGGATGGGTTCGGGGGCGGCGTGGGGAGCGTGGAGCGTGCGAGCGTGGGGAGCGTGAGAGGGTCAACGGATCGGAGCGCTGGGTGTTGGTTCTTACATTCATAATTCAATGTGGCGGCTGCGAAGCGCGGGGCTGCACACGCAGTCCTGTATAGTAAGGATCATCAGGAGGGCGAAAAACCGGCTTGGCGGCGATTTTGTTTAAACTTTTTTTTAACCGGGTTTCAGCCTGAGCAAGTTGACAGCGAGTCGCACTTAGGTGCCCTCAGTTTCACCGATCTCGACGCTCCTAGTCGTCGAAGAACCGATTCATTGGTCGTCTTCGGCCACATCGAAACGGAAATTATTCTTTGTCCTTTTGCGCTGTTTATTTCGCACTGGAGGGTGAATGATTGAATTTGCCTATGCCCCAGCCATCCGAACACGAAATTGAGGTGTTCAACACGGCGCTGGAATTGCCGGCCGGGGAGCGCGCTGCTTACCTTGACCGGGAGTGCGCCGGCGACGCTGCTTTGCGACAGCGCGTCGAAGAACTCGTTAAGGCCAGCGAAGAATCTTGCGACTGCCTCGAAGGCCCGGACGCCGTTCCCACTGGACTGGGTGGGACGGTCCGTCTTTCGCTGGTTCCGACCGAGAAGGCGGGCGACCGTATTGGCCGCTACAAACTTCTGCAACAAATCGGCGAAGGCGGTTGCGGCGTGGTCTATATGGCCGAGCAGGAGGAACCGGTTCGCCGACGCGTCGCGCTGAAGGTTATCAAGCTCGGGATGGACACGAAGCAAGTCATCGCCCGGTTCGAGGCCGAGCGGCAGGCCCTGGCCTTCATGGACCATCCGAACATCGCCAAGGTCCTGGACGCGGGCGCGACGGAAACTGGCCGGCCGTATTTCGTCATGGAACTGGTGCGCGGGGTCAAGATCACCGACTACTGCGACCAGAACAACCTCAGCACTGTGGCGCGCCTGGAACTTTTTGTTCTGGTTTGCCAAGCCATCCAGCATGCCCACCAGAAGGGCATCATCCATCGCGATATAAAGCCTTCCAACATCCTGGTGGCGGACCACGACGGCGTCCCCGTGCCCAAGATCATCGATTTTGGCATTGCCAAGGTCACCACCGATCAGCGACTGACCGACAAGACCTTGTTCACGGCCTTTGAGCAGTTTATCGGCACGCCGGCCTACATGAGTCCGGAACAAGCCCGTCTCAGCGGATTGGACCTTGACACTCGCAGCGACATTTATTCGTTGGGGGTGCTGTTGTATGAGTTGCTGACCGGCAAGACTCCGTTTGAGGCCAAGCGGTTGATGGAAGCAGGCTTGGATGAAGTGCGCCGCATTATTCGGGAAGAGGAGCCCGCGAGGCCATCAACCAAGCTGGAAACGTTGGATGCGGCGGAACAGACGACCGTGGCGAAGCATCGCCAATCGGAGCCTCCCAAGCTGGCGCATTTGATTCGCGGTGACCTGGACTGGATCGTAATGAAGGCGTTGGAGAAGGAGCGCGGGCGGCGCTATGCGACTGCTAACGGTTTGGCGATGGATATTCAGCGCCACCTCAATGATGAACCAGTGGCAGCCAGGCCGCCCAGCGCAGCCTACAAGCTGCAAAAGGCCTGGCGACGGAACAAACTGGCGTTTACAGCGGCGGCACTGATTGCCGCGACGTTGATTGTGGGCATTGCTATCAGCAGTTGGCAGGCGATCGTGGCCGGAAGAGCGAGGAATGCCGAAAAAGGGCAGCGGATCGCCGCGCAGGCAGCGCAGGAAGCCGAGAAACAACAGCGCGAACGGGCGGAAAGGCGCGAAGCCGATGTCAGCCGGCTGCTCTACATTGCCAACATGAATGTGGCCCAGCAAGCCTGGGACCAAAACAACATTGCCCGACTGCGGCAAACGCTGGAAGAGACCCAGGACTCTCCCTACCGCGGTTTTGAATGGTATTATTGGCAGCCGCAAACTCATGCAGCCTTGATGACGCTGCGAGGGCATCTCGGTCCGGTGTCATCTGTGGCCGTTTCACCGGACGGTCGGCGGATTGCCACAGGGAGTATGGATACGACAGCCAGGATCTGGGACGCGGCCAGCGGGCGAGAGCAGCTCACACTCGAAGGGCACCGCGACTGGGTTATCTGGGTTGCATTTTCTCCGGACGGAAGGCGCATCGTAACTGCCAGTCACGATCAGACAGCCAGGGTCTGGGATGCGGACAAGGGGCGAGAACTGTTCAGACTTAAAGGGCACAGTGACGTGGTTCGCTCCGCGCTCTTTTCCCCGGACGGCCGGAGGATTGTCACCGGGAGCTGGGATAAGACGGCCAAGGTCTGGGATGCGGACACTGGCCGGGAATTGTTCACCCTCAAAGGGCAAACCGGGAAGATTTGGCCTGTGGCCATTTCCCCGAATGGGCAGCGGATTGCCACCGGGAGTCAAGACAGTGTCGACAAGACTGCCATAGTCTGGGATGCGGTCACCGGGCAAAAACTCCTTACGCTCGAGGGGCACACCGGTGGGATTGCATGTCTTGCCTTTTCTCCTGACAACAAACGAATCGCGACCGCGAGCTATGATAAGACGGCGAAGCTGTGGGACGCGGCCAGTGGCCGAGAACTGTTTCCTCTTAAGGGGCACACCAGTTTCGTCTTATGTGCGACTTTTTCCCCGGACGGCCAGTGGATCGCCACAAGCGGTGCCGATAATACGGTCAAGGTCTGGGATGCGGCCACTGGTCGGGAACTCCGCACCTTGAAGGGGCACGGCGGCGCAATTGCTTCGTTGGCCTTTTACCCCGACGGGCGGCGGCTTGTTACCGGTAGCCAGGATCAAACAGCCGAGGTGTGGGATGCAGACAGCGGGCTGTCTGGCAATGAGACCGGTCGAAGTTTGTTCACTCTTAAAGGTCACAGCAATGTCGTTTTTTGTGCGGTTTTTTCCCCGGACGGTCGCCGTATTGTCACCGGGAGTTTTGATAAGACGGTCAAGGTGTGGGATGCAGGCAACGGCCGGGAACTTCTGACCATACCGGCGAACAGCGGGGAAGTCTATGGAGTCGCCTTTTCTCCGGACGGCCAGAGGATTGTGAGCGGTGGTCAGGATGCCACGGCTACGGTGTGGGATGCGGCCACCGGCAAGGAGTTGGTTACGCTGAAGGGGCACAGCGATTTGATTTCATCGGTGGCTTTCTCCCCGGATGGGCGGCGGATCGTCAGCGGCAGCGTCGATAAAACGGCTAAAGTGTGGGATGCGGCCAGCGGTACGAACCTGCTGACGCTGAGTGGTGGACATAGTGATGCAGTTACCCACGTGGCTTGGTCACCGGACGGCCAGAAGATTGTCACTTGCAGTTATGATCAGACGGCCAGGGTCTGGGATGCCCGCAGCGGTCGGGAATTGCTTACGCTCAAAGGGCACAGCGGCCGGGTTTGGGCTGTGGCCTTTTCGCCGGATAGCCAGCGGATCGTTACCGGCGGTGAGGACAATACGGCCAGGGTGTGGGATGCCGCCAACGGCACGAATTTGCTCACTCTACCAGGGCACGCTTCTTGGGTAATGTCCGCGGCCTTTTCCGCTGACGGTCAGCGCATTGTGACCGGCAGTTATGATTTGACGGCAAAGGTGTGGGAGGCGGCTAGCGGTCGGGAACTCCTCACCCTCAGGGGGGCATACGATACGAGAGGGGCTATATCTGTGGGTTTTTCCCCGGATGGCCAGAAACTTTTGACCGGCAGCGAGGATCACACCGCCAAGGTGTGGGAGGCCGCTGGAGCCGGGCAGATCGCTGCCTGGCAGCACGAAAAGCAGGCTGCGGATGAGCATCTCGCCACCGCGTGGATCGAGCGAACCAGGGAAGAGGAGCGCCAAAGGATGACACACGCCCGTGATTCCATTAAGCAGTGGTTGATCCTGGCGCCGATTGCATTGGGCGCCGGCCAGAGCGGAACGGAGGGCCTGGACATCGAGCAGATCCAGGGCGAAAGCCAGATTAGGCCCAAGGCGGGCGACGCGCGGTCCATTGGGGGCAGGGAGCTTAAGTGGACGATTGTGGACTTGAAGGGCCCCGTGCTCGACTTTGACGCGTTTTTGGGGCAAGTGACACTTCGTGGCGTAGCCTACGCGGTTTGCTACCTCCAATCGGAAGAGGAACAGCGCGGGCTCCAGATGCTGGTCGGAAGTCAGGATGAAGCGAAAGTATATTTGAATGGGAAAGAGGTTTACAAAGCCGACCTCCCGCACGGCACGGTTGCGGTTCAAGAGACGGTGCCAGGCATCGTTCTCAACGCGGGCCTGAACACGCTCGTATTCAAAGTCGTCAATGAAACCCAGTTCTGGAAGGGATCCATCGAGTTCAAGGATGCCCAGGGGAATCAGGTCAAGGGGATTAAGGTAACGCTCGACCCGGTGGCGAAGAACTCGCCCTGAAGTCTCGCTGAGCAGAATCATCGGCCTGGACTGGATACTTCACACGCTACGGCGGGTTTTCTCATTAACACCGCGGCTTCAGCCCGGTGTACTGGGGCGCTGAGGCACGTGAGCCGTTTCAACGGCTTCTCGTCCGCCTTGACAAACTGTTGAAACAGTTCCCAGGCTCGGAGCGCGTCCCCACACCGGGCTGAAGCCGCGGTGTTAATGAGAGGTGCCATTCGGGTGTGAAATACCATGGCTAGAAGGAGGCCAAGCTTCCCACCAAAGCTTCCTCTGCGTCGATTGCCCAACCGTTCACAAACCGGAGTAACTGCTTCCCACCTAATGGCTGGAGGGACCGCGACGCCATCTTTGATTTCAGGTCGATTGGTCATTTACCAGTCGCTGCAAAATAGAGTGTACCTTCGGCCCCGGAATTTCGCACTGGTTAACGATGGGCAAACGTGCCCACCGATTAAAAATTAAAAACCGGCCTTCGGGCCACAACAAAAAGAACAAAGTGAAGGAGTAAATTATGAAACAGACATATGACATCAACAACAGAACACAAACCAAGTCGGCCTCGGCAAAACAAGCCACTGTGCCGTCGGTTCGCCTTGGACGGGCTTTCGATTTAGGATTATGGCCGAAGGCCGGAGTTATCGCAGCCCTGGCACTGCTGGTGGCGGCGGCTTCCCCCGCGCGAGCAGACGGAGGTTCCAACCCCCAGTCCCTGGTGTTCCCGTCGCAGGCGCACCCCTATGGTGCGAGTTACCAGGAATGGGCGGCCCGGTACTGGCAGCGGACACTGTCGCTCCCGGTTGACGCGGCCAGCTACGCCGCCCCCTTAAGCGACGGCCAATCCGGGGAAGTGTGGGTGCTCGCCTCACCACTTGGGGTTCCGCCTTCAGACACGTTCCCATTCAGCATTCCCGAAGGGAAGGCTTTGTTAATCAGTCCGCTGACCTTCTGGGCCGACAACGCCAACTGCCCGTCGTTCACCGATTTTACCGTGGACGAACTGCGCGCGCAGGTTTCAGGAGAATGGAGCCAGGTTTCCGCAGCGAGCTTCACCATTGACGGCGTGACCATCCCTGGATTGACCAATCCACAGGACTCACCTTACCTGTTCGACTCGACCGTGTTCAGCTACACGCTGCCCGACCACGATACTTATCCGACCGTCCTTTTTGGCGCCACGTGCATTGCCAACGGAACCACCATTGACGGGGCGGTGGCCAAAGGTGTGTTTCTGATGGTCAAACCGCTGCCGCTCGGCCAACACCTTATTCACATGTCAGCCGTATTCGGTCCGGTCGCTTCACCATTCCTCGTGACGGACATTACCTTTGTAATCACGGTGACAAATGGTCAATGAAGCGGAATTCGGGAGTAGCGCAGGTTAGGAATGTCGTTCGCCTGACCGTGCCTGCTTTTCAAGCCCTGGTCCCGTGGAACAAAGCCACGGGGCCAGGGCTCTTCACCGGCACTGAGAAGATTTTCCTGCCCCGCAACGAAACTGCCGGTGTGATTTTTTGTTTGCAGCACCGATGTCAAATTGACTGGCACAAGGCCGAGTAATTTGGTAGTAGTCGCTGACTGAGCGACGTTACCCGTATTCTTGAGTCCATCGAACAGGGCGATCCCAAAGCCGCCGATAAACTGCTGCCGTTGGTCTATGAGGAATTACGCAAGCTGGCGGCCTCGCGCATGGCCAGCGAAAAGCCCAACCAGACGTTGCAGCCAACAGCGCTCGTGCATGAAGCCTGGCTTCGGTTGGTGGGCAACACGAATCCAAACTTCTCTGGCCGGGCTCATTTCTTTGGTGCCGCCGCCGAGGCGATGCGCCGTATTCTCATTGAAAAGGCCCGCCGCAAACGCGCACAACGGCACGGAGGCGAGTGGCAACGCGTGGACCTTGAAAGCATTGAAGTGGCCGGGCCTGGTGGTGACGACGATCAACTCCTCGCCGTGAACGAGGCGCTGGACAAGCTCGCCGCCATCCACGCCGTCCAAGCTGAGGTAGTGAAGCTGCGTTGTTTCGTGGGCATGACCAACGTTGAAGCCGCCCAAGCCCTGGGCCTCTCCGAGCGCACCGCCAAGTATTACTGGACCCACGCCCGCGCCTGGCTCATCCATCAAGTGAACTCCGCCCGAGCTGCCGGGTGATCTTTCCTGTTGTCGGACCTCGAATCGCAGCCCGCGCCCTAACTAACCGTCCGATCCAGTCGACGATTGGCCAGGCTTATCCGCCTGTTTGCGGGATTTGTGCCTGATCCTTGTGTGCTCACCCGGCCGGATACGAAGCATGAAGGATGAATCATAGTGTCAGACTGGATTTTGGATTTCAGCGAGGGAGAAGGACCGCGGAAGACGCGGAAAACGCGCAAGGGAGCGGAAAAGGCAGAACGATGAAAGCTGGGAACAGCAAACAGGCAATAGTCGATAGCCGATAGTCAATGGACGATATCGTGATCAGTGGAGACGAGCTCTGAGGTTCGGTAAACGGGCCGGGCCGAGCTGGTCCGATAATCGGTGAAGAGGGCCCGATCTACGGTTTGACACTATCTCCGCGACGGCCGCCGCCGTCCGGGCCTCACGCCCGGTGTGGCTGTGGAGTAAAAGGAGCCAGATTTGAGGAAATTCCTTGGCGCACGGCTTCCCTTTTGTGTTGAATTGAAGCAGACCCAGGTGTACCGTTTTTCTCAGCTCAAAAAACCAGAACCAAAGGAAAGGAAAAAAATGAAAAAACGCATCGCCCTGACAACGGGCCTGGTGGGACTGTTTCTGTTCGCGCTGGCGGCACCGGCTTTCGCCGGCGACAAAGAAGTAACCGTCACCGGCGAAGGCAAATGCGCCAAGTGCATTCTCAAGGAAGGTGACAAGTGCCAAACCGTGATCGAGACCACGGAAGACGGCAAGACGGTCAAATACTACGTGGCCGACAATGAAGTGGGAAAGAAGTTCACCGATAAAGATGAAGTTTGTGAGAAATCGAAAAAGGTGAGCGCGACCGGGACGGTCAAGGAAGTGGACGGCAAGAAGGTCCTCACCGTGTCGAAGATCGAACTGGCGAAATAGAGAAAACCCTTAAATTCAATTCCAGCCCGCAGTTCAGGAGTCGATCCTGGTGCGGGCCTTTTATTTGTACCATCCTTCAGACAGAGGTTGCCTCGTCCGGCCCACACGCCGAGTCACGGTAGTTTGACGCAACCCTTTTCAGGGTTGGCGGGTTTGCAGCGCGCTTGACCCAGGGTAGCTCGTTCCTCGCAACCCTGGGCTGAGTGACGGAATCCCGTTGGGATTCCAGAAAACGTGACTGGCGGCGGCTAAGACCTGCTGCGCATTCCAAAGGTCTCGTGGGTGCTGAAAAGAGGGACCGATGCAGGCGTCCAGAAGATGTGGATAATGACAAGCGCTGAAGCTGGGTGTTAATGAGACCGGCGCACGGACCGGAAGAAGTCTGTCGCGCGCCCAACCGGCGTCTTTCCTATGCAGAGTTCTCTAAAGGCGGCGTTTCACAAAAGGATTGCATGACAATTCATGACAAAAAAGCCGCGCGTTGCGGCGCGTTGCCGCGCCTCCGCGAATTTTCTGCTTTGTGTAAGTGATTATCCCGGCGCACCATCACTCGCGATGAAACATTTTTCCTCCACCAAGCTCCGATTCGGCATTGGATCCTTCCTTGTTCTCGCGGCCGGAGGGGCTCTCGCAGGAGATTGCCTGCCGCCTGTGCAACCCTGGATGGGCACGAGCGAGAAGCTGATCGCAACGCCCGATGATCCGTGGATTACTCCTTGCGAGAAAACCGGGCTGACGGAAACGCCGAACTACGAGGAGACCTTTGCGTATCTCAAGAAGCTCGCCAAGGCCTCGTCCCTGATCTCGCTTCAGGAATTCGGACAAACCGCGCAAGGGCGCGTGCTTTACGTCGTCATCGCGGCGAGGGGCCACGCCTTCAGCCCCGAGGCAGCGCGCAGAAATGGCCGCCCGACGCTGCTCGTGCAGGCGGGTATTCACTCAGGCGAGATCGATGGCAAGGACGCGGGTTTGATGCTCCTGCGCGATATCACGTTTCGAGGCAAGGCATCGTTGCTGGAGCGGGCCAACCTCCTCTTCGTCCCCATCTTCAATGCCGACGGCCACGAGCGTTCCTCGGAATGGAACCGTCCGAACCAACGAGGCCCCGTCCGCCAGGGCTGGCGAACCACCGCGCAGAACCTGAATCTGAACCGGGATTACATGAAGGTGGACTCCCCCGAAATGCAGGCCATGCTCCGACTCATCAACGAGTGGTCGCCCGCGCTTTACGTCGACGTGCACGTCACCGATGGCATGGATCAACAATACGACATCACCTTCGGATACAACGGCGACTCAGGCGCCTTCTCCTGGTCGCCACGGATCAGCCAATGGCTAAATGAGGTTTACCGGCCTTCAGCGGAAGCGGCACTGAAGGCCATGGGTCACATCCCCGGTCAGTTTTTCGAAGGGAGTGATGAAATCGATATAACCCAGGGCTTCTCCGCAGGACCGTCCTTGCCGCGATTCTCGAATGGTTATGGCGACCTACGTCACCTGCCGACGGTGCTGGTCGAAACGCATTCCCTGAAACCCTACCGGCAACGTGTGCTCGGCACCTATGTGCTGCTCGAATCGTCACTGCGAACGCTTGGGAGCCAGGGTAATGCCTTGCGACGCGCCGCAGAAGCCGACGCGAGCACAAACCGCACTGTGTTGCCCCTGAACCGGGGCAAGGCCACCGGTGAACGAAAGAGCGTGGATTTCCTCGGCATCTCCTATGAAACGTATGTCTCTCCCGCGACAGGGACTAACGAGATCCGCTGGTTGGGAACACCCAGAGCTTACCCCCGATTACCTATCACGTTGGAAGGGCCTGATGTCGAAGTGACCCGCCCGAAAGCCTATTGGGTGCCGTTCAGCAAACCGGATGTCATCGCTCGGCTCAAACTGCACGGGATTCAGATGGAAACCTTGCCGGCGGCGCGAACGGTGACCTTGGAAATGTATCGCCTCCTCAACCCGCAGCCTCAGACCAACGATGGCTTTCATCCTTACGAAGGCCGCTACACCCTTAAGACGAGTGTAAAGGCTGAGATTCGCCAGGAATCCTTCCCGGCTGGGTCCGTTCGCGTGCCGACGACGCAGCCGCTTGGCGATTTGGCGGTGGCGCTGCTCGAGCCTCAGAGCGACGATTCGTTCTTCGCATGGGGCTTCTTTCTCGAAATTCTCCAGCGCACCGAATACATCGAGGGTTACGTGCTGGCACCCCTGGCGGAAGGAATGCTCGCAAACAATCCAAAACTCAAAACGGAGTTCGAAACGAAGCTGCGAGACGAGCCAAAATTCGCCGCAGAGCCAGAGGCGCGAAAACGATGGTTCTACGAGAGGAGCCCTTATTACGACGAGCGTTATCTGCTCTATCCGGTCGGCATTGAACGGTAATCGCAGCGCAATTTCGGATAGTCTGACAGGCGCCCAATGCTACCCGGCCCAGGTGACTGGCGCCTACTTTTTAAGCAGAAGTTTTTGGGCGAGGCGGTAGCCGGAGTGGTCGGCGTTGCGCCGCAGTTCGCGAAACTTTTCCTCGATGCGCAGACGCGACATTTCGCAGAAGTAGTCGGCGAAGGGAAGGAGGTCGGCGGTCTCCGGGTCCTTGTCACCTGATTGGGCCAGCGCCTCCGCCCGCAGACAGGTGGCGGTGATGGCAAACAGCTCGGTACCGATGTCCACGAGCCGGCCAAGCAAGAGCTGCTCCCGCTCGAGTTTCGGGCCGTGACGAAGCATCGCGGCGAAGAGTGTTCGGGCGAGCCGGCGGCTGGTTCGGGCAGCGTATCGGAGGTGTGGCGATGCCGAGCGCGGGCTGCGGAGTCCGAAGCTCGCACCGAATGGCAGCCACTGTTTTGGATACCATTTGGCGTAGAAGAACGCAGCGCCGACGGCGGCACGCAGCCGCTGGGCCAGGGGCAGCTTCGAGTTCAGCACCGCTGCGCTCACTTTGAGGTGCGGGTCGAGGGCTTCGCGCGCGATGAACAGGCGCATGACTTCGCTGGATCCTTCAAAGATGGTGTTGATGCGGCAGTCGCGCAGGAAACGCTCGAGAGGGACGGGCTCTTCCCCGCGGGCCTTCAGCGACGCGGCGGTCTCGTAGCCGCGCCCGCCGCGAATTTGGACTGCATCATTGACGATGGCCCAGGTCTGTTCCGTGGCCCACATTTTGCACATGGCGGCCTCGAGGCGAACGTCGGCCCGTTTGTCGCGATCCACCGCACTGGCGGCGAGCAACGTCATCGATTCCATGGCAAAGGTGTTGGCGGCCATGCGGGCGAGTTTGTCGGCGATGGCGGCGTGTTTGCCGATGGGCGCGCCCCATTGCACACGGTCACCGGCCCAGCGCCGGGTGAGCTCCAGGCAACGTTTGGCCAGCCCAACGCACGCAGCGGGGAGGGTCAGCCGGCCGGTGTTCAGAGTCGTCAGCGCCACTCGAAGTCCCTTGCCTTCCGCCAGCAGAATGTTCTCGCGCGGCACACGCACATTGTCGAACTCCATCACCCCGTTGTAGAGCGCCCTTAGGCCCATGAACCGGCAACGGTGAGTGACTTCGACCCCTGGCCAATCCGTTTCGACGATAAACGCGGTGATTTGATCTTTGGGTTTGCCGGCGCTCATTTTCGGCGGCGTCTTGGCCATGACGACGATGACGCCGGCTTTGGTGCCGTTGGTGCACCAAAGCTTCTTCCCGTTAAGCACGAAGAACTTTCCGTCCGGGGTAGGCTCGGCGCGGGTCTGCATCGTCGCCGGGTCCGAGCCCGCGCCTTCCTCAGTGAGCGCAAAGGCTGAAATCTCGCCGCGAGCGACCCGAGGCAGGTATTTGCGCTTTTGATCCTCAGTGCCGAATAGAATGAGCGGCTGCGGTACACCAATGGACTGATGCGCTGAAACCAGGGCTGTCAGATTTCCACACCAGCCGGCCAGCAACATCGCAGCCCGACAATAATTTGTCTGGGAAAGGCCCAGGCCGCCATATTCCGGCAAGATTTTGATCCCAAATGCGCCCAGCTTTGCCAGTTCTTCGAAGACCGTCGGCGGGATTTCACCGGTTCGATCGATCTCATCCGGATCGACTTTTGTGCGCAGCAGCGCTTCCAACCGTTGAAGAAACGCATCGCCTTGCTCACGGTCGGCCGCGTTTTGTTCTGGAAACGGGCGGAGGCCGGTCAGGTCGAACCGGCCCATGAACAGGCCGCTGACAAAGGTTGATTCCCGCGCGACTTCCCGCGCAGCCTCGGTCAGCTCGAGGGCAGCCCGCTGGCCAGCGGACATTTTGGACGTGTCGATGAGGGAGCGCGGCTCTTCGGCAGCGAGTTTTGTTCGCGGCGGGCTGGGTGGGGGCGTAGTCTCGACCATAAAGTCCTTACTTAGACGGATAAAACTTCTTTCCGGTTGTGGCCATGGTGCGCAAGAGGGCGCAAGGCGCGAAGTGGGCGGCGCCACTGTCCACCAGGTGTTCCATGGCCCCGACTGCTTCGTCGGCGCCGAGTGCGTCAGCGTACCGCAGCGGCCCGCCTCGAAACGGCGCGAAGCCCGTGCCCATGATCATGGCGAAATCAATGTCTGCCGGGTCGGTGACAATTCCTTCCTCGAGACAGCGCGCCGCCTCGTTGACCATCAACAGGACCATGCGTTCCCACAGGGTGGTGGGCGACGGCTGAGCGGCGGCGGGGGATTGATAGTCGGCTACCCGCGGGTTTAGACGCGGCGCTTTGCCTTTGGCGTGCAGATAAAATCCGGCACCGCTCTTGCGGCCTAACTGGCCGGCCTGGACCATCCTGCTGAGGGCCGAAGGCACGACCATCCGGTCCCGGAACGTGGCGGCGAGGGTCTGCGCCACATGGAAGGCAACATCCACACCCACTTCGTCCAGCAAGCGCATCGGCCCCATGGGCATGCCGAAGTCGAGCATCGCTTCGTCGAGGGCTGTGACGCGGGCGCCGGCCTGGAAAAGGTTTCCGGCCTCGACGAGATAAGGCATCAGGATGCGGTTGACAAGGAAGCCGGGGCTGTCTTTGACGATGACGGGGAGTTTGCCGAGCTGCTGCACGAACCGCAGCGCGCGTTGCAGAACTTCGGGTGAAGTCTGCCGGGCAGCGATCACCTCGACAAGCTGCATG
The DNA here is from genome assembly GCA_035566435.1 of Candidatus Acidiferrum sp. Lineage (GTDB taxonomy): Bacteria > Verrucomicrobiota > Verrucomicrobiia > Limisphaerales > UBA8199 > DATMRF01. The sequence goes on along the minus strand of DATMRF010000054.1, from coordinate 18,058 downwards.
CGGTGGACCGGATTGAAAAAATGCAATCCCAGCACCCGCTCGGGCCGCCGCGTGCGGGCAGCGAGATCCGAAATGGGCAGGGCTGAAGTATTGGTGGCCAGCAGCGTTTCGTCGCCCGCCAACTCGTCCAGCCGCTGGAAGATTTTCTTCTTCAGCTCGAAGTTTTCGACGGCCGCTTCAATCACCAGGTCCACCTGGCGCAGTGGGACCTCGGTTGGCGCGGGAGACACGCGGTCCAAGCCATCGCGGGCTTCGCGCGCGGTGAACAGATGGCGTTTAGCTCCTTCCTGGTAAACTTTGGCGATGGCGGCCATGCCTTTGGCCACTTGCTCGGCATTGATGTCGCGCAGAATGACCGGCAATTGCCGCGCGCTAAGCCATTGCGCGATGCCGGCGCCCATCACGCCGCCTCCGATGACCGCGGTGCGCTTGATGGGCTTCGGTTCCACGCCCGGCGCAGCCCCCGGAACGCTTCGCTTTTTGGCGCGCTCCTGCAGGAAGAAGACGCGAATCAGATTGCGGCAGACGTCCGTCCGCATGAGTTCGAGGATGCCATCACGTTCGAGCACCATTGAGTCAGAGACGGAGCTGGAAACGCTCTTAGTCACGACCGCCAGCGCTTCGAGCACAGCGGGGTAATTCCCGTGCGTCTTTTTGAGCAACTGTGAGCGCAAGCGAGCGGCGAGCACAGCCGCGACCAACCTATTGTTTATCAGCCAACGGGACGGACGCCGCGCTTTTCCGCGGCGAATCATTCGGACCGCGACATCGAGCAAGTACTCGGCCGGGGCCAATTCGTCCACCAGCCCGCATTTCAGGGCCGGCTTCGCCGCCAGCGTCTTCCCGGCAAGGATAATGTCCAACGCCTTGGGCAGGCCAATCAACCGCGGCAGCCGCGTCGAACCGCCCCAGGCAGGCAGGAGGCCGATTTGCGTTTCCGGCAGGCCGATTTTCGTTGCGCGGTCGTTCGAGGCGATGCGGTAATCGCAGGCGAGGCAGATTTCGTAACCGCCGCCGACGGCAGCGCCGTGGATGGCGGCGACGGTGGGGAGAGGGAGAGCCGCGAGGCGGTTCATCACTGCCTGGCCTGCTTCGATCAACGCGCGCCCCTGTTCGACGGAGGCGGCGCCGCTGATCATTTCCAGGTCGGCCCCGGCGATGAATATCGAGCGCTTGGCGCTCGTAAGGATCAACCCCTTAAGCTGCGGGGAGCCGGCGACAAACTCAAGTTCCTCGCCCAGTTCCCTCAGCGTGGCGAGGTCGAAAATGTTAGCGGCAGAACCGGGCCGGTCGAAGGTCAGAACGCAGATCTGGTCCGGGCGGACCATGCGACGGATGGTGCGCGGCGGCGCTTCCGTAGCGGCCGTGGTCGCGGCCGGATTTGGACCGGCGCCTTCAACAGCGTCCCCGCGACCAGCGACTGGCATCTCGGCTACCATAGGGTCCTGGGGTTGCACAGTTGGCATATCGAACGCGTCGTACGGAGCTCGTGAAAACCGCTGAAGCGGTTAATCCCCCCAATGCGCCGCCTGTCACCCCGCTGAAGCGGGGTGTTAATGAGAGGAGTCTCGGGAATATCACTTATTTTGCTCATTTCATCCATCGATCGATTACTCCATTACTCCAGTTCAATTCCTTTCCACCCAGAGCGCGGCGCCCTGGCCGCCGCCCACGCAGAGCGTCACCAGAGCGCGCCTGGCGTTGCGCCGGTGGAGTTCTTTGAGACTGGCGAGAATTAAACGCGCGCCCGTCGCGCCCACCGGGTGGCCCAGGGAAATCCCGCCGCCGTTCACGTTGAGTTTTTCCATTGGAATCTCACCGAGGGCCCGGTTCCGGCCCAGGAATTTGCGGGCGAACTGGTCCGATCGCGCGGATTTCATGACCGCGAGAGTTTGGGCGGCGAACGCTTCGTTGAGTTCGATGAGATCGGCGTCCTCGAGGGTCAACCCGGTTCGCGCCTCGGCCCGGGCCATCGCGAAGACCGGGCCGAGCCCCATCCGCGACGGGTCGCAGCCCGCGTAAGCGTAGCCGGCCAATGCGCCCAGGGGTGTGAAGCCGAGATCGGCGGCACGCTGCTCCGACATAACGAGGAGCGCCACCGCGCCGTCCGTGACCTGCGACGCATTGCCGGCCGTAACCGTGCCGGACTTCCGGTCGAAAACCGGTTTGAGTTTAGCCAAGGCTTCGAGCGATTGATTCTCGCGCGGGCCATTGTCGCCCGTGACGGCGGCAGCTTTCCGCACCTGGAACGCCGGGGAGATTTCTTCCGCGAGTTTGGAACGGGCGGCGATGGCGCGCTGGTGCGACTTGAGCGCAAACTCGTCCTGATCGGCGCGCGTCACGGCGTACTCGCGGGCCAGGACCTCGGCGGTTTCGCCCATGTTCAGGCCGCAGACCGGATCACTGAGGCCGAGCAGGAGGCCCACACGCGGTTGAAAGTCCGAAGGGCGAAAGGCGCTAAGGGATCGCAGGCGCTGGCCAAGGCGTTTGGCCCGGGCGAGCCGTCCGAACTTCTCAGCCGTGGTCTGCTTGAACAACAACGGGATGTTGGACATGCTCTCAGTCCCGCCCACAATAAAAACGGAGCCGCGCCCGGCGCTCAGCTTTTCCTGGGCCAGAGTGACGGCCTCGCAACCGGAAGCGCAATTTCGCTGCACGGTGAGCGCCGGAACGCTTTCGGGGATGCCGGCCCGCAGAGCGATGACTCGAGCGACGTTGGTCGCATCCGCGGGTTGGGCCACGCAACCGAAAATAACTTCGTCCACCAGGCCCGGTTCGAGGCCCGTTTTGGTCAAGAGCGCATTGACCGCGAGCCGGCCCAGTTCGTCCGCGGCCATCGATGCCAATTCGGTGCCCGCCTTGCAGAACGGGGTGCGCACTCCATCGACGATGACGAGGCGGTCGGTTTTCATAGGGCAGGTTTGCCGGGGGGGGCGACTTCGACGGGTTCGCTGCTGACCTGAGGCTGCGCGGCAGGCCGACTATCGACGAGCTTCTGCTCCTTAAGCAGCGAGCCGACGCCCTGCAACCGCCGCATCTCTTCAACCTCATGGAACAGGATTCGATTGGGATGAAGCTCGAGGTGTGTGAAACAGCGCTCGCTCAAGTCATGGCTCACTCGTGCCTCGTCGGCCCCGTTGATTTTCTGCACATGAAGAATGAGCTCATCCAGTTCGAGCGGGTCATTGTTGACTTTTCGCAGCTCGACTTGCCAGGCGCCGATGTGGGGAGCGTCGTCCAGCACGTGCTCCAGTTGGTTGAAATCGACGAGCGTGCCCTTGAGCTTGCCGAGATTCATCTCTTTGACTTCCGACCGGCGGGAGATGTTGCCCAGCAAGCGCGGGAGAGAGCGGCCACAATGGGGGCATGGTTCGTAAAAGAGTCCGCCGTCGGTGAAGTCGCCGGTGCGATAGCGCAGCACGACGCTGCCCCGCGCGTCCAGCGGGGTGAATACGAGCTCGCCGGGCCGGCCGGGCGGGAGAACCTCGCCGGTCACCGGATCGATGATTTCGAGGATGCCGAGGTCGGGATAGAGGTGGTAACCGCCGGAAGGCTGACCGAGCGGAAACGGGCATTCGGGCCACGCCATTTTGGCTTCCGTAAAGCCGTAGGTAGCGACCACATCGACCTCGCGGGCGCCGAGTTCTGCCACCAGCTCACCAATCTTTGCGCGCAAACCGTCGGTGACTTTTTCACCGCCCAACACGATCCGCCGCAAATTTTCGCAATGCACCCCTTCCTCCGCGGCCTGGTGCAGCAGGTGATAGATGAAGGTCGGGATGCCAATCAACACGTCCGGTTTGAATTTGCGCATGTGGCGGATGTTGCCGTCGGTGCCCATGACCTTGCCGCCGCCGGAGCTGAGCAGCATGACGCCGCCGGCGGTGCCCGCGTAATGGGCGAGCCAGAAGGCCAAATGAGGAGCGAAAGGGAACGTGTTGAGCAAGCGGTCCTCGCGCCGCGCCCCGCAGATTTCCACCAGCCTGTGGCCGGCGGTCTCCAGGTTTGACAGGTCGCGTTGACTGAAGAAAAACGGCGTCGGGTCCGCGCTGCGGCCGGTGGTAAAGGTGACGAAGATGGGACGGAACTCGGATTCGAGCTCTTGTTTCACGCGATTGCGGCCATGAACCAGGACGCGCAGGAGGGTGTCGGGCTGTCGCGCCAGCACCGCCTGGTTGGGCACGATGAGGAAGTCTTTGAACCGCTGGGGTTGATCGGCTGTGTTCAGGAGATCGGTCTTGGTGGTGAAGGGGAGGCGCTGCAGGTCCTCCAGCGTGCGAATCGAGTCCGCTTTGAGGCCGTGCTCGCGGAATACCTGTTGATAATGGGCCGAGAAGGGCAGGACCACGGTGCGCAGGTACTGCCTCAGTCGTTCAGCCTGCAATCGCCGAATGGCCGCTTCAGGCAACTGTTGCCACTGGTTCCGGAGCAAGGTCCCGTTCATGGTTTATTTCCCTTCCCGCCACCAACTTCCTGATTTCGTCCAGGTGTAGCTCGGCGACTTCGCGGCCAAGCGCGATAAATTTTCCCGGTTTAGCGCAATCCGCCCAGCAATCGTCGTAGATGTTGGGACGGAGCACCAGGTCTGCCAGCCGGCACGAGGCCTCGGCGACGCGAATCTGCGCGCCATGAAGGCTGCGCATCACGATCTGGAGCAGGTTGCCACGAGCGAACTCGCTCGAGGGCGCGCCCGGGGGCAGTCCTTTGCGAAACAGTTTCCGCGCCCGTGCGAGCTTTTGTTGGGCCAGCTCGCGTTCGAGTTGAATGGTGCACCGAATGCGATCGGGCGTTGGGATTGCGTCCACGGCAATCACGTGAGCCACTCCCATTTCGCGCAGCACGTCCACCGGCAAGGGGTCCACGATAGCGCCATCGACGTAAGTTTCTCCGGCGATGGTGATGGGCACGCAAATTCCCGGCACGGCTGCGCTGCAGTGCACCGCGGTGGCGACTTCGCCGCTGGCGAAGACGACCCGCTCGAGGGTGGCGAGGTTGCCGGCGACAATGCGCAGGGGCCGCAGCAGGTCGCCGAACCGGGCAGTGCCGATGGAACGCATAAGGCGTTTCTTGAGTCCCAGGCCCCGCAAGAAGCCCTGGCGCGGCAGGAACACAGGGTCCACGAGGCTCCACAGCGCCCAGCGCTCTTCCAGTTCCCGCGCGAGCCGTTCCAGCTCGCGGCCGTCGAGCCCGTAAGCCCAAAGCGCGCCAACATAGGCGCCCATGCTGGACCCGGCGACCACGTCCACTTCGATGCCGTTTTCTTCGAGGACCTGGAGCACCCCGATGTGCGAAAAGCCTTTCGCGGCGCCGGACGACAGGGCAAGCCCCACGAGCCGGCCGCCGATGTCTCGTGCCAGCCGCCGGAGGTCCGCCTCGAACGAGCCGGTCGGGCAGGCGGGCGAGCCGGCCGAGCCGCCGCCGGCCGGCGCCGGACAACCGTGCACGTACAGGTGCATCGGGCCGGCTGCGCGTTCTGCGCGCAAATCAAAGCCATCGATCAATCTGCCCTGGGCTAAACAGCCGATGGGTTTGATTCGAACTCCACTTGCGCCGGCGCGCGCTCTCACGCCTCGCGCGATTAAATCGAGCTGGACAACATCCTCTTCGGCCGTCCCTAGAAACAGGTACGCCGAATCCGAGCGGACCAGGAGTTCAATCAGCCATGGCGCAGCGCGCTCGGCCGCGGGCGCCTCGATCAGCACGTAGTCAAAGTGGCTGCTCAGCCGGCTCACCAGCGAAGCGATGCCCGCCGGGGAAGGTCCCTCGCCGCCGATTGCCACAGTCAGAAAATGATACCCGGCCTCGGTCTTGCACATCCGGGCGGGCATATGAAACTCGCCGTTCAGGAAATGCGCGGGGTGCCCCGCCTGGTTCTCCTGGCGTTCCAACCGCACCAGGACCGCGGACGCTTCAGTTTCGACGCAGAGCCACCGCGCTAATGTTTCGGTGAGCTGCGAAGCGGGAAGCTGTTCGGACAAAAACGCCAGGGCGACGATCTGGTGTCGGCTGGAGCGCTGGCTGAGGGTGGGCGATAGGGTTAAGGCGATGGGGCCGGTTAGCCGGTTGTCGGTACCCGGGATTTGACCGCATGCCTCGGCCCGAAGGGCGTCCAGGTGGCCGCGCTCGATCCGCAGCAGCACGCTATCGGAAGCGGCTACTACACTCGTGCCGCCATCCTCCGGCAGGACTTCCTCGAAGCCGCCAAAGACCGCACCGGGCCCCAGGGTATCGAGCGTTTCCTCCACGCCATCCGGGCCGGCGGCGCGCAATTCGCAACTGCCGCTCAAGATGAAGTACGCCGCCTCGGAAAATTGAGTTTCGGAGCAGATGCACGTCCCTTTGAGGTATTGGCGGGCCTGGGCATACCGGGTCAGCCGTTCCAGTGGCGCTTTCGTCAGGAATGCGAGCCGCTCTCCGCCCTCAACATCTAACGGTCTCCGCTTCATTCGCGTCGCATCTAACTCTTGTACTCAAGCTACGCCATGAAAGTTTGTTTTCAATTGAAGTAGGCGCTTTTATGTCACGATAAACTACGGAGTTTGGGTCCGGGAATTCCGCGTCTTTTCCTTGATTTCGCAGTGCTTCGGGATGAGGTTCACTGAGGGAAGGACTCCGTACGCGCGCGGGTGGGGTATTGTCCTCAGTGCGCCGCGTGCGTGTGGGAGGTCGGCCCTTGTTCACCGATGCTCAGGCCAGCTTGGTCTGGCCCGTTTTGCTCCAGTTGGGAATCCATGTCCAGCCGGTCCCATCCGCGGTTAAAAACTTTTGGCCCCCGCCCCAGGCCGCCCCAACCGTCGGGGTTTGACAGCCGAGCCCGTCAGGCCAAGACTGCCCCCATGGACACGGCACCGCACCCAGCCTCTGCCAACTTTGCATCAGGGATAAAGCGGCTACCTCTCTTCTGGTTCTGCTTCACCTGCCCGGTTATTTGCGGAATGCTGTTGATTATGGCCGGCGCCGCGTTGGCAGCTGATCCTGAGGGGCGCGCTAACCTGGCGTCCCAAAACGAGCTGCCGAGCGGCAGTGGCCTGGCGGCTGCATTTCCGGGCGATGCCGGGCTGAAGGGCAACGCACAAGTCATCTTCGCCGATGATTTCGAATCCGGAAACCTCGGCACCGGGTGGGATGAGACGCGTAACCCGAATGGGAAGGTGCTGCAATTCGCCGTTCCCGAGGCGGGCATCGGGTTGGGGAAACGGTGTCTCCGCGTGGAGGCTCATTTGGGCCAGGACACCGGCGGCGGGCTGACCAAGTGGTTTGAGCCGGCGGACACGGTTTTCGTGCGGTTTTACACTCGGTACGATGCGGGATGCGACTACATCCATCATTTCGTCACGTTGCGGGCCAACCAGGGCCTGCGCGGAGGCGAAAAATGGAGCGGCTTCGGCGGTGCGGGACTCAAACCTGAAGGCAGCGAACGCTTCTCTACGGCCATCGAGCCGTGGGGAAACTGGGGACGCTGGACCGCTCCGGGCCGCTGGAACTTCTACAGCTATTGGCACGAGATGGAACCATCCAAAGACGGCAAATACTGGGGCAACTCCTTCGGCATCCCGACGGCGCCGCTCATCCCGCGCGCTCGGTGGCTCTGCGTCGAGTTCATGCTCAAACACAACACCCCGGGCCGTCCGGATGGCGAGCAGGCCTTCTGGATTGACGGCGTGCTCCAAGGGCATTGGAAAGGCATCAACTGGTGCAAGAGCTCGCAGCTCAAAGCCAACGCGCTCACCTTGGAAAGCTACGTCACCGACTCATGGACGAAGAATCGCGTTAACGTCGTGTTTTTCGACAACGTTGTCATCGCGCGGCGTTACATCGGCCCGGTCGCGAAACCATAACCGCTCTCCGTCGCCGGCTGTCAGTTTATTAATCCCTGGAATGGAAAAAGGGTTTTGACCTTTTGACAACGGAGGGAGCCGACACAGGAGTGGGCGGGGGTGACGAGTCTCAGGCCAACGGCCTGATTCATACTTTTGCCGCTCTCCTGCTCCGCCCGCCCCGCTCCCCGCTCCCACCTTTGTGGCCTTTGCGTTGCTTGGTGGCGAAACCCAACATCGAAAATCGAAGACACCCTTGACCAACCTCTCCGGCGATGCTATCGAAACATCATGCGTAGGTTTCAAAATTGGTTGGTCGCGTTATTCTTCACTTTTATCCTGACGGCTCGCGCCGGCGAATTTCCGGACGCATGGACCTGGGACAAAGATGCCCAGGCTCGCGCCCGGCACGCCATCCTGGAAGGCAAACCCATGCCCGCGTTGGACGTCGCCGATTGGGTCAACGGCCAGGTCAAATCCGAGGACATGAAAGGCAAGGTGGTGGTCGTGGATTTCTATGCCACCTGGTGCGGGCCGTGCATGGCCGCCATTCCTCACAACAACGAATTGCTGAAAAAGTACAAGGACCAGGGGTTGGTCATTGTTGGGGTTTGCACCTCCAAAAGAGGCCAGGAAAAAATGGAGCAGACGGTGAAAGACCGAGGCCTCGCATACCCGACGGCCCGCGATCCGCGCCTCAAATCCGAGGCCGCCTGGGCGGTGCACTATTACCCCACCTACGCGATTGTTGACCGCAAAGGCATCGTGCGCATCGTCGGTTTGCAGCCTGGCCACGTCGAGCCGGTCGTGAAGAAATTGCTCGCCGAAACGCCGGCGACGTGAAGTCCCCAAAATAATCAACCTGCAGGCACCTTCGTCGGATTGCGCCAGCCACCACCTGGATTGCCGGGTATCCGCGCCTTCGTCAAAATGTGCGAGGACCTCGCCGCCAACGCTGCCATCCTCAAGCGCCGGGCCGAAATTGACAAAGGTTTGCTCCTCCACCTCCCACCAATCTTTCACCTTTTGAGGCTTCAGCTTTTCAGCGTCTCAACGTTTCAGCTTTTTTCCTGAGTTCCTTTTCACAACGGTGGAAGCTCCCTGCTCGCAATCGGGGCAAAACTACAATTTGACCCGTTCGACGGTCTGACAGCATCTCGGGATGGTCCTGTAGTTCGAGGGGGATCACTCGGACCTCTCATTTTTGCGGGAGCACATCGGCTTTCAGCAGAACAACCGCAGGACCAGGCGAGTCCGCGTGCAAGGGTAAGGGGGTTGGAATACGAGGTACGGTTTTCGCGCTGGACTCCCGCCAGGCGCTATTTCCCGTCGCGCCGCTTTCATGCGGCTCTGAAAACGTGGACAGACGAGAGGGCGGGGACGGAATAGGCGTTCCTGTGTGGTCAGGAGGCAGGGTGCCGTTCAAATCTCATCCCAAGAACATAGCGCGAATCCTGGTCATCGATGACGAACTGCTCGCGAGGGCAAACTCAGTCTCGCGGGGCGTTGAAACCGCCTTATGAAAGCGCCGCCCTCATTACGCGGGCCATCGAGCGGGCCGATGATTCATTAAGTTTTTCGATTCACACCGCGGAGGTGTGTTGAGGTATAAAGCAGGAGAACTAAGCGTTGAACCCTATGAAAACAATGACGGCTGTGTTCGCACCGATCTTGCTCGCGGGAGTTTTGGCGGCAGGCTGCGCCACCCCCAATGCCAATCCGTTGCATGCGGACAAGCAAATGCTGCAGTTTATTGAGGATGGCAAGACGACGAAGGAAACAGTCCTGCTCAAGCTCGGGCAGCCGTCGGCGGTCTTGGAGGGAGAGAAGTTTCTCACCTACCGCCTGGGATATAACGAGAAGCATGGATACTACCTGCTGGACAAAGCCCCGGTGGGTTGGATGGGGGTGAAATACAACCTGGTCCTGGTTTTCGACGGCTCGGGAGTAGCGCAGCGTCATTCGTTGGTGGAAATCCATTGAAGTTTATGCAACTCAACCTGGCTAGTCAGATACGGCGCGGAATCCTGGCCGTATTCCTGGCGGGGGTCGTGTCGATCGGGGCGGGTTGCTTGGTGCTGCCCATCCCGACCAATCGCGTGGGAGAGTATTCGCGCAAGGACGTCAAACCGGAGGTGATCGAAGCATTTGCCCCGGGGCGTGCGACCCGCGAAGAAGTTTTGCTGCGGTTGGGCGAACCGGATGAGTTTCGCGCAGATGGCAGCGAATACCGCTACCATTGGGAACGAGTAAAATGGGACATTATCTGGTTCGTCGCCGCCGGCAATTCGGGGGTCGGCGGTGATATTCCCATTAACAAGAACCATAACCTGGTCATCAACTTCGACCCGGCGGGAGTGGTTTCCGAACGGAAAGCCAACGCGGGTTTCGGAGAGAGCGAATATGAAAAGCAAATCCGGCCTCCGCCTTGAGAATTTCCAAGCAGAGCTCGCTGTTTGCCCCCACGGATTCCGCAGTGTCGATAGAAAGGGTCACCCATGGGTCAGTCTATTTCTATGGCCAATTTCGAACCAAGATATGGGCTGACACCTTTCCTATGCTGCCTCAGGGCAACGTGTATTGCTTTTTCCCACCGACTTTCACGTAAGCCTCCTGCGATTTGGCAAAACCGGCTCGGGCGTTTTCGACCGCCTTTTCCGCGTTGGCAATCTCGTCATCCGCCGCTTTGTATTGCGCCATCACCGCATTGTAGGTTTCCCTGGGGAGGTCCTTGTGGCCATAAGTCTGGTGCAAGGCATCGCGCCGCTGTTGGGCAGTGGCCAGCCGTAACTGGGCGGCCTTGCAGTTTTGTTGGTTGAGGAGCAATACCTTTTCCGCCATGTCCAAATCGGAGTACAGCCCCACTTGGCTGCCGTCGCCGATGCGCTTCTGCGTCAGGAGCTCGGCTGGCTGCAACGGCAGATTCCCGACGTGATTGGTCCTGACGACAATGTGGATTTGGGATTTGGTCGCATCCCAAATGCCGTCGTAAACTCGCCCGCCGGTTAAAGTGAAATGTTCGATTACAGCGCCAGGTTGTGCTTTGCTGACAAATTCCGGCTTGGCGTCCTGGGCATACAAAGCGGCTCCCAGGCAAATGAGGATACCCACCATCCATTTCATAGCGAAACATCATGCTCCCCGACCCCCTTGTCAATCGACCCTGCAGAGACCTGCATTCGGCAGTCGCTTGTGCGGGTTCATTCCCTTATCTGGTAGAAACGGTTAGACCGGAGATTCGTTCACTCCAACGTGAAAACGACAATTGTTCCAGCGCCCCCGCGCACTCTGGTCGGAATGCCTCAGGCGCACTCCGCTCAGGGGGCCTTGAGACTTCAAACTTGAGACCTCAACCTACAGCCTTCAGCCTTTTCCTCCCAAACTCCCCCACTCCTTCAATTCCTTTTCCCTCTCGCCTGTGAGTGCCGCCTAGCCTATAACCCTTTTTCAAATCGTGAATCACCAGATTCATACCTGCCAGGGCGGAGCGCCGGCATGTTGCCGGCTTGCACCGTCCGAACACCCTAAGCTGGCAACATGGCGGCAGTCCGGGCTGTTCGCATTTCGTGCGGGGCATGAAATACCGCGATTAATGCTTGTCGCAGTGTTGCTCTCTGCCTGCCTGCTCGCTTCCGCTGCGGAGCCCGGCAAGACGAAAGGGCCGACGATGGCGGCGGTTCTGGCCGCGTCCAAGCACGGCGATTGGCGAGGGCTTGATCCGGAAAATACTATTTACGTAGAGCTCGCGAGTGGCCGGGTCGTTATTGAATTGGCGCCGGTCTTCGCTCCCAGACACGTGGCGAATGTCAAAGCGCTGGCGCGGGAACATTATTACGACGGGTTGGCCATTATTCGCGTCCAGGACAATTACGTGGTGCAGCGGGGTGACCCCGACGCGGAGAAACCTGAGTCCGCCCGAAAGATTCAGCACGCTCAACGCACGCTGCCGGCCGAGTTCGAACGCCCAATCGATTCGAACGTGCCCTTCACGCGGCTGCCGGATGGCGACGTGTATGCGCGCGAGGTGGGTTTCTCCGGTGGCTTTCCGGTCGCCCGCGACAAACGAACCGGCAAGATGTGGCTGGTGCATGGTTACGGCATGGTCGGTGCCGGACGCGACAACTCTCCGGACAGCGGGGGCGGCACGGAGTTGTATGTGGTGATTGGGCAAGCGCCGAGGCACCTGGATCGCAACGTCACGCTGCTCGGGCGGGTAGTCCAGGGCGTGGAGTTGCTGTCGGCGTTGCCGCGCGGTCCGGGGCCAATGGGTTTTTACGACAAACCTGAGCAGCGGGTGCCAATCCGGGCGGTGCGGGTTGCCGCGGATGTGCCGGAGTCTGAGCGCACCGCTTTGGAGATTATGAGAACGGACACACCGGCTTTTCAGGAGTTGATCGAATCGCGTCGGAACCGGCGTGAGGATTGGTACCAGGTGCCGGCCAATCGGATCGAGATTGGCAACGTGCCGATTCCGGTGCGGGCGGTGAAGGATAAATGATAAAGCCCGGTGAACTAACAGGAGATAACAGAGGGAACATAGATACGGCTCAATGATAAAGGCTGAGGTGCGGGTCCGGAGGTTTAGGCCGCGAAAAGGCACGAAAAGTCGCAAAAAAAGACCGAGGACGGGGAAGAGGAAGAGGACGAAGAGAACGACGAGGGTGAAGAGAATTTCCAAGGCTCGATGGATGCGGACGGTGGCTCGTACAATTTTCTTACAAACGCTTTACTTGAGCATGACATGCGGGCCGCCCGGGGGCGGTAACGTCGCGTCATGAATATGAATCGGTTGGGATGGTTGACGCGAATCGGCATCGCGGTCTGTGCCGTTCAGGTTTTGGTTGCGGGTGCGCGCGCGGCGGGAACGGCCGCACCGTTGAATACGTTTGGCAAGTTGCCGATCAAGGAACTCACGGTTTTCAAGGACGGCCATGCCTGCGTCGCGCAGGAAGGCGAATTGCCCGTGGACGACAAAGGCAATGTGGTGATGGATTATCTGCCGACACCGGTGCTTGGCGCGTTCTGGCCCTATTCGGCCGAGCCGCGCGCTCGGCTGACCAGTGTGGTGGCCGGCCAGAAACGGGTCCTGGTCGAACGAACAGCGCTGGATTTGCGGAGCTTGCTCGAAGCGAATATCGGCGCTGAAGCGATTATCACCGAATCGGATACGAATCGATATGCAGCGACGATTCTGGGGCTGCCGACGCGCAGCGCCGAAGAACTCGCCGCTACCAGCCCGCCCAACACGCCCGAGCGGTTGCCGGAGAAGGGAAACCTGGTGCTGCTCAAGACGGCCGAAGGGGTCAGGGCCGTCGGCCTGGAGCGGATTCAGGAGGTTACGTTCAAGGGCAAGCACAAACCGGCGGTGTCGAACGAGGAGTTCCGGAATTTGCTGACCTTGAAACTCGACTGGGGCAAATCCAAGGCAGCGCTCTCGGCGAAGGTGGGTCTGTTTTATGTGCAGAAGGGGGTGCGTTGGATTCCGGGTTACAAAGTGCAGATCGACGGCCAGGGCAACGCCGCAGTGAAAATGAACGCGACCTTGATCAACGAGCTGGCGGATTTGGAGGACGTGTCGGTCAATCTGGTGATCGGTGTGCCGACGTTTGCTTTCAAGGACACCATCGATCCGATCGCTTTGCAGCAGAACCTGGCGCAATTGTCGCAATATTTTCAGACTGGGAGCGGACCGCAGAACGGTCAATTGCTGGCGTACAATTTCAGCAATGCGATCCTGTCGCAACAACAAGCGCGCGCCAGCGATTATGGCGGCGCGGCTGAGCCCGGGGCCGGCGGCGGCCTCGGCCCGGACATCGGCGAGGCGGGGCAGAGCGAGGATTTGTTTGTGTTCACGGTCCAGCACGTGACGTTGAGGAAAGGCGAACGCATGGTGCTGCCGGTGGCGGAGTTCACGCTGCCTTACCGGGATGTGTTCACGCTGGAGCTGCCGTTCGCGCCGCCGCCGGAAGTGCGCGGCAATCTCGGCGGCGAGCAGCAGCGCGAGCTGGCGCGGCTGTTCAATTCGCCCAAGGTGTGGCATAAGCTCCGGCTCACCAACAACAGCCCGTACCCGCTGACGACCGCTCCGGCGCTCATTGTTCGTGACGGTCGGGTGCTGGCGCAGGGGATGATGACCTACACCTCCAGCGGCGGGAATGTGGATCTTTCGGTGACGCCCGCGGTCGAATTCCAGGTGAAGAAGAGCGAAGCCGAAATGAAGCGCACACCGGATGCGCTCCACCAGAATAATAGCTCCTACGCCCGCATCGATTTGAAGGGCAAGCTCAGCCTAACGAGCCATCGGGACCGGGGCGCTGAGCTGGAGGTGACGCGTTACGTGCTTGGCGCGGCCAACACCGCCGACCACGACGGCAAGGTGGAGAAGCTGAACGTATTCGAGGATGGCGCCTCCGTGACGGGCGGCGATTATCCCTATTGGTGGAATTGGTATGGATGGCCGTGGTGGTGGAGTCACATCAATGGGACCGCGCGCATTACGTGGAAGCTCTCGGTGGAGCCAAAGGAGACGGTGGAGCTGGGCTACGAGTGGGATTACTTTTGGCAGTGAGCGTGGAAGAGTTGATGGTTGATGGAGGGGGAATGCCCAGGTTTTTGCCGCGAGAAGGCGCGAAAATTGAAAAAAGGCCTTGCGCGAATTGTTTCGAGGGCTGACCGTTTGAGTACCACTATGAAAACTCTGGCTATTCTTGCATCATTGTCGTTGTTGATTTCGGTGCGGCCTTCGGCGGCTCAAACCGACAAACCACGCCCGAACTCTTCGGAGTTCGAGCGAATGAAAGCACTGGTCGGCACCTGGAAGGGCAAGGCCGATATGGGACAAGGTCCAATGGAATTCACCGTCGAATACCGACTGGTGTCGGGCGGCACGGTCATCGAGGAACGGATCTTCGCGGGGACGCCGAAGGAGATGGTGACGATGTACCACGACAGGCAGGGCAAGCTCTATCTGACGCATTACTGCATGTTGGGCAATCGCCCAGGGATGCTGCTGAAATCCTCCGACGCGAAGGCCCTGAAATTCGACTTGGACAGCACGTGCGGCCTGGACGCGCAATCCGAGATGCACATGCACTCGCTTGCGATCACGTTCGACGATCCGGACACTATTACCCAGGATTGGCAGCTTTACGCAGAGGGCAAGCCCAAAGACAGCCATCCGTTCACTTTGAAGCGGGTGAAGTCCTGAACGCCTCCGCGCCGGTCACGGTTGAGGGTTGTCAGGGGCGTGGCGGTCCCCGCCCCGGCCCGGCTTGCTTCGTCGGTTTGGTTTGGTAAAGTGCCGTTAATGATTTCGATTACCGGCGCTTTGGTGGCGGAGCACAGAATGTTCTGTGAGGTTTTCGATCAAATCGGAACGTCGCTGCCGGCCGCCGAAAGCGTGGTGGAGATAAAACGGGTGACGCGACTGGTCGAAGGCCTGCTGCTCAATCACGCCAAGACCGAAGACGACCTCATGTCGCTGCTGGCGCACCACGGTCGCCCGGCCAAAGGTTCTTATTCCCGGCTCCCGAAGGAGCACCAGGAGGTGGATGCCAGGCTCAGGCGGGTGTATTTGACCGACAAAGCGGACCTCGCCCGGAGTCTGCTCACGGCAGCGATGGCGGCCTCCCGCAGGCATTTTGACCGCGAGGAACGGCTGGTGTTTCCGATGCTCGAAAAGGTTTTGGATCCGGAGATGCTTTCTAAGCTGGGGACGATGTGGTTCCTGCGGAAGCATGCGCCGGCGAACTGGGCCGTCTGAATTGAGCTCAAGGTTATCCGGCCAGGGAGCGGCTTTGGCCGCCTGAGGAGGAATCGATTTCCGGCTCGGTCAAAAGTTGGCGGAGAACGTCGGCTGCGCAGAAGGAATCGCGGCCCGTTGGAAGGAATTGGGGAAGTTGAGCGAGGTCATCGCCGGCGGTGACCAACGGCAACTCGGTTCCGGGGCCCGGTCGAACCTGGCCGAGGCCGACGGTAGCGGGGAGACCGTTACAGACGCACTTGCGGCCGACGGTTTGTTCGGCGACGCCGCCTTTAAGGAGAAAATGCTGGAGCGGTTCAGCGGGGCAGCGGTAGCCGACGCGGCCATCCGGCCTGCGGTACGGGTGGCGAAGATAGCCGAGGTCGCAGAGACGGCGACGGTTTTGGTAGAGAGCAGTTTCGGAGAGGGTTTGGTCGAGCAGGGCGACTTTGAAGGGGAAGCCGGTTGGTGAAGCTACCGGGTCAGTGAAGACACTGGCTTGGCCGAGGCGGCTGAGGTCAATGGTTCGCCGTTTAAGATGGGGATCGATGCCGGATTCTTCGCAGAAGGCAAAGGGTGTGCCGACTTGAATGCCGGCGGCGCCGAGGCGGAGGGCCTCGGCAAGTTTTCCGGGGCGGCCATAAGAGCCAGCCAGCCAAAACGGGAGGCCGAGGGTACGGATTTTTTCCAGCTCGGGCACGTCGCGCGGGCCGTAAAGGGGCTCGCCCGCGGGTGTGAGCTGCAACGGGCCGCGGGGCGGGGCGTTGTGTCCGCCGGCGGTGGGGCCTTCGACGATGAAACCGTCCACGCGGCCGGTGGCTTTCTTGGCCAGAGTCATGGCCAAGGTCGCCGAGGCGACAATGCCCAGGAACTGAGGCCGTTTGAGCCGAGGTGCGCCGCCGCCGCAGAAGGCTCGGGGGTTGAAGGTTGAGTAATGTTCCTCGCCAGGAAGGGCGCCTTCGACGTCAACGCGGAGTTGAGCCGGTTCACCCTGGGCCAGGAGGTCGATCGCGCCGGGAATTGCGCGGGGGATGCCCGCGCCCATGAGCACATAGTCCACGCCGGCGAGCATGGCGCCGAAGAGCGAGGGCAGGGTGGGGAGCTGGATTTTTTCGAGGTAATTGATGCCCACCGGGCCGTCGTGTCCTTCTTTGGCGAGAAAGACTTCGACGAAATTCGCGAGGACGGTCAACTCAACCAGCGCGGGGCGAGGTTTGAGGGTGGGCATGGCGGTGGGCTTGAACGGCGCGGCGGCCGGCTTGCCGCCGGGGATAAAGAAATCCTTGAGGGCCCGCTCGGCCATGCCGGGGAAGGGAAAGTGCTGCAAGGCGCGGCGGAGGTCGCCGGCGGGGTCGCCGAGCTGGAGGCGCCGGGCCAGGACGACCGCCAGCGCCGTTCCGGAGACGACGCCGAGATGGCCCGCGAGCGACACAGCACGTGCCAGCGTCCAACCGGAGACTGCAACGCCCATTCCACCCTGAATAATTCGTGGCGTTGGCATGGAGCCGACTGTTATTTAAGCCGCCAAACGATGCGCGCTTTGTCCAGATCGTATGGTGACATTTCCATTTTCACGCGGTCGCCGACGGTGAGGCGGACCCAGCGTTTGCGCATTTTCCCGGAAATGGTGGCCAGGACGAGATGGCTATTGTCCAAGGCGACCCGGAACATTGTTCCCGGGAGGACGGTATGCACGACGCCTTCGATTTCCACATGGTCTTCTTTCATAGGATGCTCTGCCCAGCGCTGGTTCCGTTGCCCAAAGAAAACCCCACAGACCAGCCGGAAAGGGAGGCATCAGCCAAAAACAGGGAGCGGTGCTACCGCTCCCGAACTGCCACGGCCCGACGGACTCAGTAACGGTCGCGACGACCGCCGCCATATCCACCACGTCCGCCGCCGCCGCCGCCGCCGGAACGCTCTTCACGGGGCCTGGCGAGATTAACGGTCAGCGTGCGTCCGCCCATTTCCTTGCCATTCAGCGCGTCAATGGCCTTCTGGGCTTCTTCGGGCGAACTCATGGTGATGAAAGCGAACCCGCGGGGACGGCCGGTAGCGCGGTCCATCATGAGGTTGGTTTCGACAACCGAGCCGTGGGCGGCAAAGGCGTCCTGCAGGTCGTTTTCGGTGACTTTGAAGTCAAGGTTCCCGACGAACAATTTTGAACTCATCTGGTTTTTGTGTCGTCCTGGACAGCGTTGCGCTCTCCATACTGTTCCCGGGGATCGGGTTTCAAATCATCACTGAACTGAGTTCACCTGAGGATTTCCATGTCATGGAAGTGACAATCTATCAAGAGACTGATTGAGTGTGGCCTGTTTCTGGGCAATAGCAAGCGTTAATCGTGGTCGTTATTTCAGGGGTGGCGTAAGAGTGGTTGTGTAAAAGCGTAGAGAGCGGGTGTATCGGGGTTTAGAGACAAATGAAAACCCAAACCTTAACGAAAGGCGATACACCCATGAGAGCCTGCGAAGCCCTCACCTACGAGCCTGCCGCCTGT
>DATMRF010000053.1:0-3804 GCA_035566435.1 Candidatus Acidiferrum sp. | reverse complement strand
GCTGGCGGTGTTTGGCGCCTTGGCCTTCTGGTGGATGGGCGAACACGGGAGCCCGCGCATCGATACGTCGGAGCACGTGTGGTTCGCCAACGACCAGTTGGCCGTGCGGTTCATCGAAGAGATCGACTTCGATTACTGCGCTCAGGACGCCACGGCTGCGCTCATGACGGCGGCGGCGTAGGGGCCATCGGAGCGTTGAAGCGTAGAGCGTGATGCGTGATGCGTGAAGAGCGGGACTGGCCCGGGCTGGCGGCTGTGGTGGCTGCCGGCTCGGGTCGTCCTCCGCGCATAAACCCGAAAGCGAAAAATGCTGACCCAACTTGCGACGGTTAAGGCCCGACTGGCCATTGCGCCGGCGGATGTTTCGCAGGATGACCTCCTCACCCGCGCCATCGAGGCGGTGGGAGCGAGGTTCGACCGCGAGTGCAACCGGACCTTTGCGCGCACGGTTGGCGCCACGCAGGAGTTTCCCGCCACGGACACGGAGGTCATCGCTCGCTGTTATCCCATTGAGACGGTCACAAAGTTCGAACTCAAAACCAGTGAGGCCGAGGGCTGGGCCGAGCAAGTGGGCGTCAGCTATCTCGTTCGCCAGGCTTGTGTCATCTCCTTGAGCGCGGCGACATCGTTCATCGGCCCGGTTTCATCGTTGAATCCGGGCCTCGCCCGCGTGACGTACACCGGCGGCTATGTGATGCCGGGCACGGCTCCGGGGGCCGGGCAGACTGCCTTACCTGCCGACCTGGAATCCGCTGCGATCGAGCAGGTCGCGGTCTGGTTTCAGCAACGGGACAAGCTGGGTCTCATCCGCCACTGGCCGAGCGGGGGCGTGTACTCAGTGTTAACCCAACTGCCGCTCCTGCCCCAGGTGACCGCCAGCCTGCGGCCGCATCGCCGGTGGACCGTTTAAGACCTGGCGGTCGGCCACCAGGACAAAGAGAGCGAAAGTCATGACGAATATGAATGCGACGGAGCTAATCAAGAGCGTGGACCATGCAGCGGCGATGAATGACCGCTGGCTTTTCATCGCGAGCCTGGTGCTGCTCGGCAGCTTCGGTGTTTGGGTAGTGCGGTATTTCGTGAAACAACACGAGCAGTTGCTTCGCGACCATAAGGAATCACGCGAGTGTTACCAGGAAAGTTTGCGCGGGGTGGTTGCGGAGCAGAGCGCCACGAATGCCAAATTGGTGGTGTGCCTGGATAACAACACGAAAATTTTGGAGGAGTGCCGGGATGAGCTGCGGCTCGCAAGCCGGCTTCGAGCGGAGAATTGAGCCGCCGCTCATGTACGAATGAGCGGGGTTGCGGGCGGAAGTGTAGAGAACAAAAACCACGGCGCGAAGAGCGCCATCAAGAAGGAACCAATGATGAAGAAAAATGTGAGCTGGATCGGTGGGCTGGTGTTTGCATGTGCGGCGTTGACGTTGGTGGTATGTGTTAGCGGACTAAGTGGATGCTCGACGCTGGATCGGGCATACAAACAGGAGGTGACGTGGACAAATGCGCCGGTGGTGCACGTGTTCACCAATACGGTGATCGTCACCAACACGGTTCCGGTGGTGACGGAACGAACGAATATCGTGTTCGTCACGAATGCGGTTAGCGGTGATGTGTCTGGCTACGCGACACGGGAGGCGGTGGCGACGAACATGGTCCCTGCCTTTGTGACGAACTACGTGCCGGTCTTCATGACCAACCTGGTCCAGGTGCCCGTTACCAATCTGGTCGCCAGGCCTGAGACTGAGGCAACGATTCAGGCCGCTGGGTCGGTCGTGAACACGTTCGCGCCTGGCATCGGGAGTATTGTCGCGCTGGCGCTGGGCGGCCTTTACCACGGCTATCGGCAGCTTCGTAACCGGAAGGTGAACGAAGCGCTGATCCAGGGCGTCGAGACGGCTCGCGCCGTCCTGACGACCACGCCGCAAGGCCAAGCCGCTGATGCGCAGTTCGTCAAATGGCTGATGGACCATCAGAAGGAGGCGGGTGTGTTTACGACGGTCTCCACGCTCGTGGACCAGCTCACCGACAACCCGGCGGCCAAGATGACGGCCCAGGAGATCGCGCAGCGGGTCCAACAGGCGCAGCAGCAGCGGGGCACGAGCCAGGCGGCAGTGGCGGCTTGAGCGGGGGTTGGATGCGGAGTTGTCTATGATCCATCAGCAGAGCATCCAGAACGGGCAAACGTGGCCGGCGTGTGTGGACGCCGAGGCGGCGGCGCGGTTCCTTGGCTGGCCGCCGTATTTCATGCCGTTGCTCGCGCGGGCGGGGCATTTGAAGCCGCTGGGCAAGCCAGCGCCGAACGCGCGCAAGTGGTATGCGATTGTGGAACTGGAGCGGGTGAGTCGTGACCCGGCATGGCTGGACAAGGCGATTCGGACCGTGGACAGGTTGGTGCGCGAGGCCAATGGAAATCAAAAAGGCAAGGGCTCCGGAGAGGCCCTTGCCGCCTGAATCTCGACTCTCTATCGAGCCGCTACGCTGTCGGAAGAGCGTGCGGCTCGTTTCTTTTTTCGTATTCCTCGAGGGAGGGAATTTTGACCAGGGCGCGTTTCGCATAGGCGCGATGCACTGCTTTTGAGTTGTGCCCCAGTGCCTCCTGGGCGAAGCGCTCGGGGTAACCGGCGGTCTTGGCACGCTCGGCCCACGCGTAGCGGTAGCTGTGGAGCGTCACGCC
This sequence comes from Candidatus Acidiferrum sp., assembly GCA_035566435.1. Classification (GTDB taxonomy): domain Bacteria; phylum Verrucomicrobiota; class Verrucomicrobiia; order Limisphaerales; family UBA8199; genus DATMRF01. Next base: position 1,130 of record DATMRF010000053.1, on the reverse strand, counting down.
CTGGATCTTCAACTGCTGGCAGCGCTGCTTGAACTCGGTGGCGCGGTCGCCGGCGCGGACTTTTGACAGGTAGGGGAAAAGCGGTCCCTCGCTCGGCAGATCCTTCAGGAGGTTCAGGGCGTCGCTTCCGAGGTGGACCAGCACGGGCACGCCGGTCTTTTTGCGGAAGAAACCCACGGTGTTGTTGCCCCAATCAACGTCTTCGCCTTTAAGCGCGGCGATGTCGCCCTGGCTGGCGCCCAGATGCCAGCACAACTGGTAGAGGGTCTTCCGCTCCGGGTTCACTTCGGCGGCGACAATCTTCTGGTGCTCCGCGAGTGTTATCGCGCGCTTCTCTTTGAAGTGGATGGCGGGCCACTGCCGGCGCGGAATGACGGTGGCCGGCAGCCAATTCATGTCGAGGGCGAAGTTGTGCGTTTTGCGCAGGTAGGCGTTGGTGGAAACGGTTCCCTTCTTCAGCACTTCGAGGAAATGTTCGGCCTGCGTTTCGATGAGGAGCCGCGAGCGGATGAGGTCGAACGCCTTGTCTTTGGCGGCGCTTTGCCAGCGGTACTGAGTTGGGCCGGACTTGAGTTTGATGATCTCGTCCAGGACGTGCTGCCAGGTGCGCTGGGCGACCATCGGGTCGCTGTGCTTGAGGTACACCCGCGCGAGGCCGAGGTTCATCGCAGGCTGTTTGCCAGCCTCGTTCAGCGCCATGAGCAGACGTGCGGCCTCAGCCTTGTCTTTGGTCTTGAGGCTCTCGAAGGTTTTGGTGGTGTTGTCGAAGGCGTAGTAAACGCTCTTGCGACGGAGGAACAAGCGGTATCGCTCTTTCATAGCTCGATGTTCATCGAGCCTATCTCAGAGCTGATTCCCACGGTTAAACCAATGTGGCCACAAGGTGCCACAAAGTGGAAACAATTTGAACAATCTTCAAACTGTTAGCCAAACCGTTAGCCATTGGCTTTCCCAGCTTCCTAAATCCTTGCTGCGCTCGCAGTTAGACTTGGAGGCGAGGGTCGGAATCGGACAAGGACTACCGATTCATTGACTAGAGAATATCAGTTTTGCTGTGGATGTCAAAAGGAATTTGCGTGAACGCGGAACTATTTTTCTTAACGCGGAACGACGTTCACTGACAGTTTCAC
>DATMRF010000052.1:0-18423 GCA_035566435.1 Candidatus Acidiferrum sp. | reverse complement strand
AGCCGAAGCCAGAGAACCAGGGCCGAAGGCCCGCAATGTGATAGCCCGGGCTGGAGCGCAGCGAAGGCCCGGGAAAACGTGCCCAAACAATTCTCCCCCGCCCTGTAAGGGCGCAACAACACGCACCCCAGGACTCCCACGGCCAACTTCACCCCCACAAGCTCGGCGGGAACCCGAGAGCCGAGAGCGCGTCCGGCAATTTCAACGGACCCCGCCGCGCAAGGCAATTCATAACCGAAATCAATCATGAGGAAACCTCAGCGCGGCGACGAGAGCAGGTCTTCTTAGTGGAAGAGGGTTTGTATTAATAAAGCCGGCCCGAAGTGGCTAGGGCCGAAGGCCCGAAATGTGATAGCCCGGGCTATTAGTTCGCTTCAGCGCGGCCACCGCGTTTTTGTCAACCGGGCCTCAAGGTGGCCAACCAGCGCACAAGGCTCTGTTTCCTCGGGCGAACATTTCATCGATAGAATTTGGATACGATTCCCTCCACTTGTTCGGGAGTAGCCTTCATGCTTGCAGTTTGCTCGCGGACGTAGATTTCGTGATTGAGGAAGTAAAGCATCTGTTCGCCGCGCGGAACGAATATACGCAACACGGTTTTCCCTTGATGCTCTATAAAATCCGCACGAACCGAGATGGTTGGTTTAATCGACTGAGTAGTTATATTCCGAATGCGCTGAAGTTCCTCATCCTTCTTCTTTGCAGTGTCGCAATCAATTCCCGCGACTTCACCACGATCGTTAACGCCAAGGAAGATTGTTCCGCTGTTAGTGTTGGCAAATGCCGCAATCGCTCTTTGCAGCGGAATATCGGCGTGGCCTTCTTTGAATTCAATCAATTGGGATTCACCATTTCTCAACGCATCTTCAAGCGAGGCTGCCCGGGGGCTGTGCCGCCAGTCCTCAATCGCGAGATAAAGAATCACGATCAATAAGGCCGCCAGCCAGGATGACAAAGTCGCGATTCCGTTGAAGATGATATGTTGACGAATCACGTGCTCCTCGCCGGTGACTTCTCTGGGTATGATGATCGTGCCGACGTTATCCCCTCGCGAGTTTAGGATGGATTTGGAGACGAGCAGATATGAATTGCCGCCTCGCTGGAGCAGCCCGCGTGATTCTGCCAGCCGGGAAACGGAGCTCGGTTCCACTTTAAGAGGAAACCAGTCAGCTTCAAACAGCAGGTTACCTGAATCGCTGATGATGGCATAATCCACGTGGCTGGATATCTGGCGCGTGCGGATCTTTACGGCATCCTCAATTGTGGCACCGAACGCATGAGCGGCACTCTTTAGAAGCTCGTCTGGTGCGTTCACTTCTGCAGGATTCAGGATGCCCAAAGCGACGATGCCCCCTCTGACTCTTATCGCAAACTCCCTCCATGTCTCGCCCGTCTCCGCAACCCTTAGCGTCTTCGGTTTGGTGAAAATTGAATCGTCAAGCAGCTTGGCTTGGCCAATCAGTCCCGCAATGAAGCCGGCTGTCTCCACAACTATTCCATCCGACGTGAACACGAATACATGGGGAGCTTCGATATCTCCTGACTGGCGATGTGCCGTCAGATCCCACTTGTCTTTGTAGGCGATTTCGACCGCGACTTGGTCTGCCCATTTTTCTAGCTGCAGCTCGGCCGATTTGTAAACCCCGTGACGAACGGAAAGATATTGTGCAACGGCGATTACCGTGAACAACAATGCGAAAGCGAGGGCGAACATCGGTGCGCGCTTACGAATCACCCGGTACACGAATTTCGCCGAAAAGCCGTCTGCGGCCACAGGGTTCATCAGGGCTCTCCTCTGAGCGAGGGGGCGAGGATGGCGCCGAGCGCGGCACGCGCCTCGCTGGCGGTCTCGGCTTGAAGGCGTTCGAGCATCGGCAACCCGCCGAGGTCGCCAGTGAATCCTTTGTCCTTGCGCACTATGTCACGCGCCGATTTCAGTACCCCACCGACCGTTTGTCTCGTGATCGGTGGGTCGGAGTTTTGATTTTGGGCATTCAATTTGATGGAAGATTCCAAGCCGGGACTTCAAGAAAATCGACTGGCAAATTCTTCCCGAGCCGTTCGAGAATTCTTTGCACTCCAAGATGCTTGGAAACAAAGATTTGCTCGACCGTAGCTAGCGTTTCTTTTGCTCTCTCCTGTATCAGCATAACAAGTGCGAGTTGGGCAAGGCGGGCAGCTTTTTCGACGAACGGCTGCAGAAGGCTCGGATCATAGTGTGCGTTGTGTACAATGCTATTTCGATACCGGTAGATGAGAAGCACATCCTCTCTACTCCGGGCCACTACCCGTTCAATTTCCTTCTTGGCAAATGAACCATCATGATAAAAACGCTCTGTGTAAAGGATGCGATTCTTTACCAAACGCTTATCAACCGCTTGAGCCAATTCATGAAGGTTTTCAACTATCTGCTTCAGGTAGACGCGTCCGCTGAAATTCTCTTGAAGGTAACACTTTTCAGCAATTTCCCTGGGCAGGATCAGCCGGGACTGACCTAGAATTCCTGCAAGATCGGAACCCACCAAATTCCGTAGGTAGTTGTGCAGGGTCCAGCCAAGCCTATAAATGAACTCGAACGCGACAGACGCTGACAAAAACTCGCTAATGAGAAGTATTTTCGTTTCGAGTTTGTCGTTCCCTTTTATCAATGGGGCTGAAGAGCTGGAAAACGTGAAAATCTTTTCCATGACAATCCAGTAGTGTAGGAGCCTATCCTCGAATCGATCAGTCTCCTCACCTTTGCGAAACCAATGAAGACAATCAGAAACCTTTTGCTCCAAGGTAGATTGGGCGTCTTTCGCTAAGAATAAATACTGCGCCGTCTTTGCGAAGCAGGCCAAATGGTCCTTATCTTGAGAAAAGAGCTCTAAATCAAGCGAGTGTAACCGGTTGATGACAGGATTGTCGTTGTCCGCCGAGAAGCCGCTTCCTCCTATCCTTCCGTCCTGTCCCAAAATGATGTATTGCTCCCTCAGAACTTTGAATCGGCACGGGGCCTTGTATTGAGTGCGTAAGAGGTCGAGTGCCTTGTCAGCGGTTTCGGCTGCTTGGAATCTCCCAGTCTCAAGATCAACGCATGAAAATCGAATTGCAGCGTTTGCGAAGTACTCGTTCTTGTCCCGTCGAAAAAACTCCTGCTCCTTCAACAGGTGGTTTGTCTTGGCATCCGCCACGTCCTTGATAAAGGACCGAACCTTCGGCGAGTAAAACGTTACTGGGCCAATTTCAACCTCGGCCTCGGCTTTCAATCCCTCAACTTCAAAAAGAACGATGTAGTCTTTCGGTCGCCTGAAGAAATACCTAGTAAACGCTGAAAGGCGTTTATCTAGGTTCAACGCTTTCAATTCTTCTGCGTTCTTGTCCACATACTTTTGTTGGTCCGCCGCTGGCAGACCGCCGAAATCGGCCCAAACGAATTCGGTTGGAAACGCATTTGGCTTTCTCGATACGCTGCAAAAGATGTTTCGAGGCATACTCCGAACGGTATTTAGCGTGTACCCTTTTAAAAGCAATTCGACTATCAGGCTACCCGCAATTAATTCGATTTCCGTCTCATCTTCAGCCGGCCAATTGGGCTCGCCTAGAATCTTACGAAGAAGGCCATACGTTTTACAGAAATAGCGACCATCTCGAAAAAACGGCAGTGCCGCCTTCGTGCTGTGTAGGAGATAAAACAGAGGCTGATTGTTGAAGCCACTGAGGATGAGGCTAAATTCCACTGACAAATTGTGTCTGACAACCGGATCGTCCTTTAAGAACCGCGCAACAGTCTCTAGCAGGTATCGGCGAGTTTCCTTATTTCTCAATTCGTTGTGCTCAATCTCATCAATCAACACCATCAAAATCAAATGGGGATCCACGAGTTCTAGCCCATAGTGGCTCTTCGTGAAGTGCTCAATTAAGTCATCCCATACATCTACCCAGTATTCTACTTTCTGGTTAATTTCGCCCGGCGGATAGTTGTTCCACAACAGTCGTTCCATATGAGAGTGTTCCTATGAGTGCCTAACTACGCGTTCTAGGGTCAGCGCATTCAAAAGTGAAGGTGGGCAAGAGCTTACCATTGCCGGGATATTCTATTTTTGAGGCGACGCTCCCCTTCCTGCGAGCGATTCAGCGCACTCGGCAAGTCGAGTAGCGTAGGCATCAGCCGGGACGCGGACCCAGTCTGCAGAGAACCGGAATGTCCAGAGTGCCAGGAGCACGAACGCCAAAGCCCCGGCCCCTGCGACAGGTTCGTCCAGTTTTCCCGTCGAATGGCCGACGGCATAGAGGCGGATGCCGCAGGCTAAGCAACTTGCCGCACAGAAGGCGATTCCAATCGGACGAAGTCCCCAAACGTTCCGACGGTAACCGTAATTGATGTTTTCTTGAAACAGCAGTGCGAAGTTTTTGGTGTCGCGGGTGTTGACACGCAGGTAGTTAGACCAGGCAGCGTAAACTGCGTCGGCGGCCCTAGGGTCAGCAATTTCTTGCTCAGCGGATGGCGCCTTCGCTTCTTTGACCAACCCAGCGAGTCGCTTGTGATACCGGGCTTTGGTGATTGAATCCAAACGGGTGTCGCGATGGCGAAAAATCGCAACGGAAGGTAGCCCTCCCCACTTCTCGAAGAGACGCTTCTCGCCCTTCTTACCGGTGTCTCGCGCGAGCTGTGTGAGAAGAAATGCCCCGCCGCACCCGCCAACGGTTGCGGCGATGGACTGAAGACCCGTCAACCTCGGAGAGAGAATGGTCACCGCCGTCGCGATCAACGGCGCAACCAGCAGTAGTGCCGGATAAAGACGGGCGGGCCTTTCGTAGCTGTCGGTTATCAAGTTTAACGGGTTCATCGTTTCAAAGCGTCAGTGTCCCAACGTAGTTGAAGCTCGCTAGGGTTTGCGGTTCGTCGTCGAGATAATCGACCTCATAGTCATATGAGGCGAAAATGTGCACTTTGCCATCTTCACAATTGAAAACGATGTCGCCTGCGGAGTTTTGGGTGATCGTGTTGTATCCCTGATAATAGTTGAGATGCTCGCTTGGCGCTTCTCCAATGACGATGATCTTTGGCGACATACCCGTGAGAAGCGACTCAGGAATCTCGCCGCTATCTCGACCATGGTGCGGAGCGAAAAGAATGTCGACTCGGGGCAAGTTCAGAACGTCCTCTATCGCTTCCATGAACTCAGTTTTTAGATCGCCCATCCAGAGGAACGTCGCGCCTTTGTTGACCGAATACTTGATAACCGGCGAGATGTTGTTTGGACTTTCGCCCTGCGCGGCCGCTGCGAGAGCCTCCTTAAAGTTTTCGTTATCGAGATTCGGCCACAGGATCTCGATCCCAGCCGCGTCTCTCCCGTCGCCCCCTTGGTTCAACCATTTGCGCGTGCACCCCGCAAAGATATGGAACGCCTTGTCCGAGTCTCGCAGTGAGCAGTATTTTTTGAAGCTTTCAGTCTCGTCAGGTTTTCTGGCGGCGTTGCGAACACAGTAGAAATTAACGAGCCCGATTTTCTTGTCCAACAACTCCAAGCCCAAGATATGGTCATCGTCGGGGTGCGTCGAGATGAACCGTTGAATTCCTTTCCTGCGGCTCAGCGCGCACACCTCGTTCAAAATGGCGTCGTCGGTCGGGTCAAAACAGCAATCGATGATCGTGAAGCTGTCGCTGTTGTGGTTGATGTAAAACATGTCTCCATCCCCAACCGAGAATGATTTGATGGTGCTCATTCGTGCTCTCTGGGAATTCGGTTAAGCCGTATACAGCAGCGGTTGCCGTTGGTTCACGGCGTTGCGCAGCCGGTCCGCGCCACCAAATTTGCCGACGATTTCGTTCACGTTGCCGTCGTGTGAAATCGGCGGGACTTTCAGGGCCTTGGGCAGGAGGAATTGGAGTTCGCCGTCGGTGGCGTTTTTGTCCCGGGGGGCATTCAGGATTTCACGGCCTTCCGGGCCGAAGTAGTGGAATAAAGCTGCACCGACACTCGGCCCGTTCCCATGGTCTCCGCAAAAGGAAATTTCCTTAGCCATCTGGTCCTCGGGCGGCATCGTATGCCAATTCGTCTCGGAGGTAAAGAAAAAACGCGCGCCGGCTCTCAACCTGGGGGCAGCGAGACGCGGCCGAGCCAATCTCACGGTGGCCGCACGGCCGGGGTTTGCCAATCCAGATGCCAGGACAAGGTTCAAGGCCGCTCCAGCGGGACTAATTCCGCGTGGCCATCGGCCATACCGATGTCAATCGCCCCGGGCAATTTGCTTCCTGGAGCCACGTTACGCGGCACGTTTGCGGGTCTGATGGCCTCGTGGCGGGCGGTGGCAAACCCGCCCACATTCCCATCCGCGTCAGCCGCGGTCTCCAGCGTTTCGCCGCCTCACTTCGCTTTCCATTCCTCAATCACCCACGGCGGGCACCCCGGCTCGGTCTTCCCCAGTTCGTCCAATTTCCGGTTCAGCCTCCTCCGGCAGTTCGTTACCCTGTCCACACTGATCTCAAGCTTCGCCGCAATCTCCCGCCGCTTCGTCACCCCTTCGCGCAAACAAGTAAACAATTTCTCCACCAGCTCATCTTCCCCGTGCAACTTTTCTGCAATCCGCAGTTCGGCCTCCTTCCGCACCTTGGCTCTCGCCTGGAATCCCGCCTCATCCACGCTGCCTAAAAATTTCCCCTTCATCCAGTCGAACACGCTCCGGAGTTGCCCGTTTGCTCCCGGGGCCAGTATCTTCCACTCGCTCCGCATCGCCCGGGCCTCCGTCAGCTTGTGCAGCCTCCTGACCTCGTTGCTCACCTTCCGCTGCAGTTCCTTCATCAGCCGCTCTCGCGTCCAACCCGGCGCTAGCCTCGCCTCGCCTCGTAGTGCCGACGCAATCGCCTCCGCTGCCACACTGTTCGCGTCATAACCCTCGGGCAGCACCCCCGACCTCATTCCTCGCCACCGCCGCCGCCGAATTTCCTGCTTCGCAAATTGAACCAATTCCGGCAGCAAAGTCTCCCAGTCCTCCCAGCGCAACCGGCTCTGCACCCACTGCTCGGGCGTCACCTTTGCTTCATATTCCTTACCGATCCGCTCCAGCTTCGCTAAATACGTCTCTTTCTCAATCATAACACTGCTTAGTCAAGCTTATTGTATGCCAATTCCTCCCCTCCAACCACGATTTATCAAGTAATTTTATCCCAAAAACGTCCCCCAACCTCCCAAAAACCCTCTTTTTGGGCCGGGACACCTGTCCCGAAGCCGCGAAATACCCCCTTTTTACCGGGAAAACCGCCTCGACGGCAAATTTTGGGCCTGACGTTCCTTACATATATAGAGCTGTGATGAACACAGCCGCGCGTCACAAACGTGCGACACAAAGGAACTAAAGGTCCCAAACGCCCAAAACGCAAAACCCCAAATCAAAAACCGTATGATCAACACGACCGCTATCGCTCAACCCGCCGCCCGCCACCCTGACCCGAGCCTCCACCAGCTCGCCGTCCTCCTTAATCTCATCATCGGCCAGCGCCCCGCCGACCTCTCCTTGTCCGAGGTTCACGCCGCCGCCGACGCCGGACACCTGCTCGCTCTCCTGGTCACCCGTTACCGCCACCTCGCTGACTTCTACTACCTCATCCGCAAGCCCTCCACGTTCGAGCAGACCGAAGCCGCCCTGACTCACGCCGCCAACATCCTCAAATGGGGCGAATCGCGCAGAATCGGCGGTTCTCACAGCGGCCTCTGCCTGGCCTTGGCCATCGTGCTCGAAGCCCTCCAACAGCAGTTCTGCCGGCGTCTGGCGGAGACAGGCTTCCAGACAACTTGGCCCCCGGCTACGGCCAACTAACCCGTCAAAGGATTTCAACCTATTTCAAAGCATTTCAAAGGATTTCAAAGGAAAATTTCCCCTCACTTGCATGAATACTCAAGCCACGGCGCCCGACTCGGCCCCTGCCCCCGACCTCTCGGCCAGTACCCTCCCGCTCCCCATCGTAGCTCGTCGCCTGAAAGGCAAAATCCCTTCCCTCCCAAAAGCCCAGCGCGACGCCATCAACAACTTGCTCTTGGAGGGCGCCACTTACGGCGTTGTCGTCCAGCGCATGGCCGAGCGGGGCGTCGAACTCAACGCCGAAAACGTTTCCAACTGGTACCAAACCGGTTTCCAGAACTTCCTCGCCCATCTGGAACGCTCTGACTATCAGCGCTCTCGGTACGAAGCCGCAGCCGATCTGCTCCAGGACACCGACGCCTCCAAGCTGCCCCAGGCCGGCCTCCAAACCGCTGCCGCTCAAATCTATGATCTTCTGGGCCACTTCACCGCCACCGCCGTTGGTCAAAACGTCGCTGATGACCCGGACAAATACACCCGCATCGTCAATTCCTTGTCCCGCCTGGCTCGCGAAACTCTGGCCCTCCAAAAATACCAGGATGCCTGCGCCAAAGCCCGCGCCGCCCTGCACGAACTCAAAGACCCCAAACGGAAACTCACGGACTCCGAACGCCGCGCCATTGTCCGGCACGTGGACGACATCCTCGGGATCAGCTCCGACGACATTGAGGATGACCCACCAGAGCTGGAAACCATCGGCGTCACCACGTCGCCGGCCGACTCGCCTTCTGCCGCCATCGCCTCGTCCTCTTCCTCCGAGGCCGTATCAACCACCGCGTGATCACCTTTCACGCATCATTCCAATACTCCAATACTCCAATACTCCAACACTCCAACAGTCCACCCATCCATCAATCCATTAATCCATTAATCCAACAATCCCTTAATCCATCAATCCCTTAATCCTATGACCTTTCTCCGCAACCTCGCCCTCGAGTCTGATTCCAAACTCGCCAAGCACTTCATGCCGCACCAGCTCCAATGGATCCAGGCCGAGAAACGCATCCACAAACAACGCAAACAAGCCGTCGCCCTGGCCGAAAAATCGGTCCGCATCGGCTGGACCTACGCCGACGGCTTCAAAAACGTCCGCAAACGCGTCCTGTTCAAAAACCGCGATTACCTCTTCGCGACCAAAGATTATCCCAGCGCGCTGGAATATGTGCGCCAATGCTACCAGTTTGCCGAAGTCTTCAACCTGACCCGCAGCATCGTCAGCCACGGAGAGGAGCTCCTCCCGGTCAATCGGCCGGACGAAAACGGCCGGCCCACAAGTTTCACGGACGACGTGAAGGTGGGCGTGATCAAGTTCGACAATGGCTCGCGGATCATCGCCTTTTCGGCCAACCCGCAGGCGATGTCGGTCTATGGCGGCGACGTCGGGCTGGACGAATTCGCCAAGCATCCCAACGCACGGGTGCTCTGGGAGACCGCCCAGGCCCGCGTCACCTGGAACTACGACCTCGCCATCTGGTCCTCCCATGACGGCGAAGACACACTGTTCAACGAGTTCGCCCGGGAAGCCCGCGCCGCCTGGCTGGCGGGCCAGGCCTGGTCGCCCCTGCCGCTGCCGCCCGCTGACACTTCTCCAGCCGAGGTTCCTATCACCCTGCCGCTGGCAGGGGCACCAGGGGTGATGGCAGCTATCAACTCTCAACCACCCAATAATCCACCAACCCATCAATCCATTACTCCATCACTCCAGCAACCCATCACTCCACCTCCCCGCTCCCCTTGGAACCTCTATTTCCGGGTCACCCTGCCCGACGCCATCCAACAGGGCCTGGTGAAGGCCATCAACGGCGCTCGCGGCACCGATATCTCGCCGGCCCAATTCCTCGCTGATTGCCGCGCCCGGTCCCGCGATGAGGAAATTTTCGAGCAATCCTACATGTGCAACCCGCGCGGTTGTGCCACCAATCACATCGTCGAAGCCAGCGCCATTACCCGCTGCGGCGCCGATTACCAAATCGAGCGTGTCCACCTCGAAGCTGAGCAGGTCCGCAAAAAGTTTGGCGAGTTCACGCCGTATGGCGCCCACGACCGCGAATCCCAAATCCACCAATTCCTCCTCAAAAGCTTCCCCGCCCTCCTTGCCGCGACGAAGCGAGGTGCTGGCGGCACTTGCAACCTTCAACCTTCAACCTGCAACAGCAAGTTCCGCCTCGGTTTCGATGTCGCCGCCTCCGGCCAGGGCGACCTCGCCGCCATCTACATCGACGAAGCCAAAGGCGACGAACTCTGGCTCCGCGCCCTGTTCACCTGCCGGACCGAGGACTGGCACTTCCTCAAGACCGTGCTGTTCTACTTCCTGAAGCACCTCCCCAACCTGCAGGCTGCGGGTGACGAATCCGGGCTTGGCCGCCAAATCTGTTGGGAAGCCGCCAAACAATACTCCAGCCGGTTCCTGAAAGTGAACTTCAGCGCCAAAAAACACGACCTGGGATTCGCGCTTATGAACCAGCTTTCGGTCGCCGAAAAACGGTTCCCGAAAAGCGAGGCTGACATCGCCGCCGATTATTTCGCGCTGCGCAAAACCCACACCGGGACACGGTGGGCCTTCAGCGAGGGCCGCAACACGCTCAACGCCGCAAGCCATTGCGACATTGCCTGGGCCGGGGCGCTGGCTACTCATGCGCACACGGAGCGGAGGTGCACCGTAGGCGCGGCGGTCGGCTATGACACTGGCTGGTCCGACGAGAACGGGTTCCATCCTTACAAGACTCCCAAGGCGACGCTGACGCCCGAACAGGCGATGCTCCTGAGCGACGACCCGCGCATCTGGAAAACTGTCCACACGTTCTAGGGCCAATCGGGGCGGGGACGGCCACGTTCCCGTGGAAACCAGGCATGCGATACCAAACCGCCGGGGCGGGGACGGCCACGTCCCCGTTCGATCCAGGTATGAAACACCAAGTAGCCAGCTCGGGGGTAGGGCGCGCTGTCTCAGCGCGCCGCCTCCTCGGAGCTCTCACAGGTACGCGGCGCGTTGAGGACAACGCGCCCTACCTGCGCCGGGGCGGGGACGGCCACGTCCCCGTTCCATCCAAACCCTCCACGCCCTCCTGTGAATCATCGCAATCGAACTCACCCCAGCCGCAATAAAGTGACGGCATGGCCAACCTCAACGCCGAACCATCTTTGCTCCGTCCACCGTGCAGCCTGCAACGCCGCCGCCTTTCATCGTGCATTTCGACGCTCCGGCCCTGGCCGGATTTCCCTCGGAACTGGCGCAAAAGTCCCAGGTTTCCAAGCCCGTGCCGATAGAAAACTCCAGCGCCGGTCGTTGCTGACAAGCCGGTTACGGGTTTCTCCGGGGGCAAACCGCAACTGTCTCCAGAGTGCCCGCAATGGCAAAACGCAGATGGCACGTCCCCCGCTAAAGGTATTGCAGCGATAGGCAAGGGTTCCACTTGAGATGCGCTCGGCTTGCTGTCACTGAGAGTCAAATGAAAATCAAAATTATGTACAATAAGACATTAGTCATCACCTTCCTTTCCGCCGCCACTTTCCTGGTGGGCTGCAATCAAGAGCCGACCACCTCGCAACAGTTCGACAAGGTCCAATCTGAAACCAAACAGGCCGCGCAGGATATGAAGAATTACACCTACGCCCAAAAATCTGCCTTCGTCGAGAGCATGCAAACTCAGTTGGCTGCGCTCAACGCGGACCTGGACCAACTCTCGGCGAAAGTCGAAAAGTCCAGCGACACGGTCAAGGCCGAAGCCAAACCCAAACTGCAGGCGCTGCGGGACCAAACGGGCCAGTTGAACAAACAGCTTGATGAAGTTAAGAACGCCACCGAGTCCACCTGGGACAGCGTAAAGAGCGGCTTCAACAAGGCCTATGATTCATCCAAGGACGGCTTCCAACAGGCACGCCAGTGGGTGAGCGATAAGGTGGCACCTTGAGCCGGCGTGTGCGTGACCAAATAGCCAACAAAAACGAAAGCAGTTTTATGCAAACAAAAATCGGATTCGCGTTTTACGGTACGCTTTTAGGAGCGTTAACAGGATGCGTCGGGTATGTGGACGGGCCGCAACAGGGGCGAGTGTATGCACCGCCCCCACCGGCGTACGTGGAGAGCGCAGTCGTGGTGCAGGACGACTACGTGTACTACCCCGGCTACGAGGTGTATTACGGTGGCAACACCCGCCAATACTACTATCGGGACGGCGGCTCGTGGGTATCGCGACCCTCGCCGCCGCGCGTCTCCGCTGACGTGCTGTTTGCTTCGCCGTCGGTGAGGCTGGGCTTTCACGACGCTCCGGCAGTTCATCACGCAGCGATTGTCCAGCAGTATCCGAGGAATTGGACGCCGCCCGGCTGGAGCCACGGCAACAAGGGAGGCCACAAACAAGATCAAAGGAAAGACAACTAAATATGAACGACGAAAACTTCTCCCGAATGGGCAACCAGCCAGCACAAGAACTGCGAGAGCAGAACCCGATAATTGGAACCAGGCGCTTGATCGGTATGATCGCACTCGTGTTGTGCGGCGCGTTGCCAGGGTTCACGACCTATGGTCAACCATCCGTATCCGTCGCGGTGAGTGTGCCGCTGCCTGGGGTCGAGATTCGCGCCGAAAGCGATTTTTATGAACCGCTCACCCCGTACGGGGAATGGGTCGTGGTCGGCTCCTACGGACGTTGCTGGAGACCGGCCCGAATCGAGGCTGGCTGGCGTCCCTACTGCACCGGCTACTGGCAGCGTACCGAGGCTGGCTGGTACTGGGCCAGCGATGAGCCGTGGGCCTGGGCCACCTATCACTATGGCCGCTGGAATTTCGCCGACCAATATGGTTGGTATTGGGTGCCGCAGACCCAGTGGGCCCCGGCCTGGGTGTCCTGGCACAGCGGTGGCGGATACGTTGGCTGGGCGCCGTTGTACCCGTCCGGCGTGAGAGTCATCTCGCCCCGAGCGTATGTCTTTGTCGAAGAACGGCATTTCATGGAGCCCGTTCGTCCTTCCACAGTGGTCGTCAATAACACCACCATCATCAACAAGACCGTGATCATCGAAGCTCCGGCCACGACGGTTATCGAAAAGGCAAGCGGGCGAAAGGTCCAGGCGCTGCCGGTTCAGGAACTCCGCCACAGGGAGGAAGCAGCCGTCGTCGCCAGGCAACGGACCCCGGCGTCGGCCAGTCAGCAATCCGCCCAGACCCCGGTGCGCAGCGAGGCGCAACCGAGCGCAGTGAAAGGGGCTCCTGCGCCTGAACTGCCTCAGCCCGCAAAACCAGTGGTCGCCGCGCATACGTCGGCACCGCCCGCTCCACAGAAGGTTAAAATCGAGAGCCAGCCAGGCAAGCCCGCCTCCTCCCCTGCCCTGGGCAGGCGTGAGGCCGTGCAGCCTGCGGGGGTTGATGAACCCGCCGACCCGAACCTTGGGAAGCCAGTTGCCACCGCACGTACGTCGGCAGTGCCCGCTCCACAGAAGGTGAGAATCGAGAGCCAGCCAGGCAAGCCCGTTTCCTCCTCTGCCCAGGCCAGACCCGAGGCCGTGCGGCCTGCGGCGATCAAAGAACCCGCTGGCCAGAACGCCGGGAAAGTCGTCGAACCACCACGAACGCCTCCCCAGGTATCAGAAAACAAAGCCCAGCCGGCGCCCGCCATGCGCGCCAAACACGAGCAACTCGCACGCGAAGAGGGCCGGCCAACAACGAACAAGGGCCAGACCGAAAAAGTCCAGGAGCAGCCGGCGAAGCCGGCGGCGCCACCCTCGTCCCAGTAACGCACCAACGCCCGTCGCCCCACAGCATTTTACCGATCAGTGTCGGTACGAAAACAAACAAACAAATAAACAAATAAACAAGACGTAAATCAAAGAACCAAAGAACGATCATGATAAAAACATCTGTCCTCACGCGCGAAGCCTTAATTCTTGCCGCGGTCGGCGCCCTGGTGCTCGCCGGCTCGCCGCTGCGGGCTTCCGAAACGGACGACCGCATTGAGTCCTCCGCCAAAAACTCCTATGTGTTCAAACACTACCTCGCCGACGATGCAATTAAGACCGAGTCCAAGAACGGCGCTGTTACCCTGACGGGCACGGTGGCCGAAGAGTCCCACCTCGGCCTGGCCCGTGACACCGTCGAAGGCCTGCCCGGCGTCACCAACGTTGATAGCCAACTCACCGTCAAAGGGGAAAACCCCGCCAAACACTCCGACACCTGGATCGCCCTGAAGGTGAAATCCGCGCTGCTGTTCCATCGCAACGTGCGAGCCACTAAGACGGATGTGAACGTCAAAGACGGCATCGTCACCTTGAGCGGCGAAGCCTCCAGCCAGGCGCAAAAGGACCTGACCACCGAATACGCCAAAGACATCGACAACGTTAAAGGCGTCAAGAACGAGATGACCGTCGCCAAGCTCGCAGCCAAGCCCGACGAAACCACCGGCGAGAAGATTGATGACGCGTCGATCACCGCCCAGGTCAAGATGTCGTTGTTGTCTCACCGCTCGACCAGCGCCTTAAAAACCACGGTTGGAACGACCGATGGCGTGGTCACCCTGACGGGCATTGCCAAAAACGCGGCCGAAAAGTCCCTCGTCACCAAACTGGTCACCGATATCAACGGCGTTACCAGCGTCATCAATAACATGACCATCGATACGACTCTGAGCAAGAGTTGAACACTGAATCTCTGTTGGCCGGCGCGGATGCGCCGGCCGGCAGCGGTTCCAAAACGAACGGAAAAAATATGTTGTACACAATTGCGTTAGTCCTGATCATTCTCTGGCTGCTCGGGCTCGTCACCAGTTACACGATGGGCGGGGTAATCCATGTCTTGCTGGTGGTTGCGCTGGTCATGGTGCTGGCTAATTTCATTTCCGGGCGCAACCGGGCCTGATGCGGAATGAAAAAAGCGCATCACCTGGCAATAAATCACAAACTGATTGAGAGGGTGTTATGAATACAAGAACTATAATGGCGGTCATCCTGGTCGCTCTCGGCATCGTGGTGCTCGCTTACTCGGGCATCACCTTCACGACTCCGGGAAAGCCGGTCAACTTCCTCGGCCTGCACGTTCAGACCACCGAGAGTCACTTTATCCCCCCGGTCGTCGGAGCGCTCGCGCTCGTCGGCGGGATTGTGTTGCTGGTGGTGGGACCCAGGCGGGCCTAATGAGCCGAGCCAGCGAACTGCCTGGGAAGCCTCGCCACCGCGGTGGCCGGGCCGGCGACGCTGTTGCGCAGTTCGAAGCAAGGCTGACCACTCCGTAGCAGAAGGATCTTTATCAGCGCCTCCAAATGAACCATGGTCGCGCAACAACGGTGATGCGCTGGCATCCCTGGAGCCGCCTTTCCTGCGAAATGCTTGCAGGCGTGGGCGGTTTCGTGGTGGCCCAATGGCGCGAGGTCCAATATCTGGCGGCGGTCCTGGCCACAACGGTCGTTCTCAGTGCCCAGCCGCGACGTTGGCGGCGGACGGTGCGCGGCGCCTTCGCGCAACAGGTTCTTCTCTCGGGTGTGGATTCAATCCGCTTCATTCTCATCGTGGCGGTTCTGGTCGGTATTTCGGTGGTGGTGCAACTGGACGTTTGGACCGGGAAGCTCGGGCAGTCCCAGAAGCTCGGGCCGTTGCTCGTTGTGGTGGTCGCGCGCGAACTCGGCCCGCTCTTCGCCAACTTTGTGCTCATCGTGCGTGGCGGCAGTGCCATCGCCACCGAGCTGGGCCTCATGAGAGTCGGCGGCGAAGTGCGCGTGCTTGAGGCCCAGGGCATTGAGCCGCTGCTGTTTCTTGTGATGCCGAGGATACTGGCGATGGCGGTGTCCGCGTTTTGTTTGACAGTGATTTTCGTGCTCGTGGCGTTTGCCAGCGGCTACGGGTTCGGCGCCCTCATCGGCCAGGGCAACGCGGACCCAACTGCGTTCGTCAACGCTGTGTTTAAAGCCGTTGATCCGCGCGACGGATTGGGCTTCCTGGTGAAATGCCTTCTGCCGGCGCTGCTCACCGGCGTGATTTGCTCCACCGAAGGACTGAGCGTGGAAGGAGGAGCGATGGAAGTGCCGCTGGCCGCCAAGCGCGCGCTGACCCGTTCCCTCGGCGCTTTGTTCATCACCTCAGCCGCTGTTTCGCTGCTGGTCTATTCGTGATTCCGCCCCGCGCGCATGAATGCGTCCCCATCCATTTTGAAATTCGGCAACGTGACGGTTCCGCCGGGCCCGCACTACGAAACCGACCTCTGGAATATCTCCTTGGAGCTGAATTCAGGCGAGCTCTTGCTCGTGCGCATCGAACGCGAAAACGAACGCCTGCCCCTGGCGGATGCCGCCCAGGGCCTCGTGCCGGCGACGCAAGGAAGCGTGCGGTTTCGCGGGGAGGATTGGCAGGGCATGTCGGCCGACCACGCCGCTGCGCAACGCGGCAATATCGGACGCCTCTTTGAAGACGAAGGCTGGATTAGCGACGTCGACGTGGATCAGAACATCCTGTTGGCCCAGCGCCACCACACGCAACGAAGCGAGGGCGAAATCCTGGAGGAGGCGCTGAGGTTCGCGCGCATGTTCGGACTGCCTGGCTTGCCGCGCGGACGGCCGGGGAAGATGCGACGATGGGACCTGCGCAAGGCGGCGTGCATCCGGGCCTTCCTGGGTCAGCCGGCGTTAATCATTATCGAGCAGCCGGCCCGCGGCGTTTACGCCGATTTCATGGCTCCCCTCGTCAACGCGGTCCAGTCCGCGCGCACACGCGGCGCCGCCGTGCTCTGGACGGTCACGGACCCCCGAATCTGGAACTATCCCGGCATCCGCGCGACGACGCGGGCCAAAATGTTCGGCTCGGAATTGCGCGCGCTGGAGAGGAACTAGTGATGGAAAAGCGCTTCAAGTTTCGCCATGTGAATGAGCTGACCGGCCTGTTCGTGCTGGCGGTGCTGGCGTTGGTCATCGCGGGAGCGGTTTTCAGCGGGCACTCGCAACGGTGGTTCGCGCGCAAATACGCCTTTGACGTGCTGCTGCCCGAAGCCGGGGCGTTCGGGTTGAGACCCGGCAACGACGTGTTCATCGCCGGCGTCTCGGTCGGCTGGGTGGACGACGTTCTGCCGGTCAACGATGGCCGTATGAAGGCGCGCGTGAAAGTGCGCGGCGACTTCGGACGCTTCGTGCGGGTCGATTCGACCGCGAGCATCAAAAAAGTTTTCGGCGTGGCGGGTGATTCGTTTATTGAAATCACGCGTGGCACCAATGCGCCGCTGCCCGCCTCCGGCGCCTTCATCGTCTGTCTCTCCGTGGAGGAATTGTCGGCCAGGCTGGAGAGAATGCTTGAAGAGCTCCGGGGCGAGCTGATGCCGGTCGTAAAAAAGGCCGGCACCACGCTTGACGAGTGGGCGAAGCTCGGGTCCGATTTGCAGCAGACCGGGGAAAAGTTGCACCAGCTCGTCGTGCGGCTGGATCACCTCGCCGGCGACGTCGAGCAAGGCAAAGGTACCGCCGGCAAGCTGCTCACCGACACCGCGCTGGCGGACCAGGCGCAGAACCTCCTGGCGCGCGCGAACGACGCCATGAGCGGGCTGCAGGCCGTGGTGACCAACCTGAATACCGCGATGCAGAGCGTCCAAAGCGGCACGGCGCGCCTGCCGGAGATCACGGATGCGGTCGCGAAGGAAGCGAAAGATCTCCCCGGCCTCGTCCAGCAGACACAGGTCTCCATGCGCGAACTGGAGCGGTTGGTTGAAGCCATGCAACGGCACTGGCTGCTGCGCAAATACGTCAACAAGACCGACCCACCGCCCCTGCGAGCCTTGCCCGCAGGCGAGGAGCCGCCACGCCAGGCAGTGAAGGTGGCCGGGTCGCCTAAAGATTCAAGCAGGTAAACCATGAATGACAAGCTACATCCAGATGCGGGAGAAGACGGTGCGGGAAGCGCAAGCTGCCGCGCGCGCGTTTGGGAGATGTTCCGAAAAGCAAAGCTATGACCATTGATAACGAATATGAAAACTGAAAAAAAACGCATCCTTGTTGTGGACGACGAAGCCCAGAATACCCGGCTGCTGAAACTTTACCTCGAACGGACTAACGATTACCTGGTCAGGGAGGAAAATGACGCCCGGGCCGCGCTTTCCGTCGCCGAGGAATTCGAACCGGACCTAATCCTGCTGGATGTGATGATGCCGGGTGTGGACGGCGGGGAATTGGCCGCGCGTTTTCAGGCGAGTGCCAAATTAAAAACCGTCCCGACCGTGTTTCTGACGGCGGCGGTCACGAAAGCAGAAGTTAACGCGGGTGGCGGCCTGGTCGGGGGCGTGCCCTTTCTGGCCAAGCCGGTGGTGCTGCCGGAAGTGCTCGCCTGTCTCAAGCAACACCTGGGCGGCTGAACGGAAGAGGATGTAAATGAAACAAGAAACTATTCCCGACGGCGACGTCGGCACGGTGGAGGTCAACACCGAAATCCGGCGCCAGGAGGTTCTGCTGAAAACGGGGGCCTTGCAGAACGCAATTCTCAACAGCGCCAACTTCTCCAGTATCGCCACCGACGAGCGCGGCGTCATCCAAATCTTCAATGTCGGCGCCGAGCGCATGTTGGGCTACGCCGCGGCCGACGTGGTCAACAAAATCACCCCCGCCGACATTTCCGATCCGC
>DATMRF010000051.1:0-4172 GCA_035566435.1 Candidatus Acidiferrum sp. | reverse complement strand
GGGGATATAATGCGCACCAATCATGAGTCTATCCTCCGGAAAAGAAGTGGTCCGCGATGCCGCTTCTCGAAGCTGGTGGGGCAGTATCCTCAGCGATATTCATTTCTGGGTGCCTGTCGCCGTCTTGATGGGCGGATTGCTTCTACTTCGATTTATTCGTTGATTCTCCGATCGGAGCGAAATGCCGACTGCCGAAACGTCCCAGGTTGCCCCTGCAATCCAAAACGTGTCGCGCTCGAAACAGCTGCAATTGCTCGGCATTCTTTCCGGCTTCGCTGCCGGAGCCTGGCTCGGCGCCGCCGAAGCGCCCACGAAGCTAGTTTCCATCGGCATCTCGCCGATGGTCATTTCGTTAATCATGGTTATTGGCGTTTTTCTCGCGCGCTGGAGCCTGCCCGCGCTCATTCTGGGTACTTCGTCCGTTCGCGCCGATGTCCGCCGCGCCCCTCACCTGGTCATTTGGGCGCTTCTCGCCGGAGGTCTTTGGGCCGTCGCCAACACACTCACCATTTTCGCCATCCGCGACATCGGGCTCAGCATCGCATTCCCTCTGTGGAATTCGAACAGCCTTCTCGGCATTCTTTGGGGATTTCTCTTTTTCAATGAACTGCGCCAGGCTGGCTGGCGGCGCTGGACGGGTGTGTTGGGCGGCGCACTCGTAATGTGCGCGGGCGCGGCCTTGCTAGCCGTAGCCTCTTCAACTTCGGCTCCAGCGGCGCATTCCTTTCGCGGTGTTTGGGCCGCGCTTGGCGCGGGCATTCTTTGGGGCACCATGTACATCCCCTACCGTAAGGCTTATTTGACCGGCATGAATCCACTTTCGTTTGTGACCTTTTTTTCGTTCGGCGAATTGGGAATGATGTCGATCCTCTCAATAAGTTCGATGGGGCTGAATCCGCTTTGGCGAGAATTGTCGGGCGCGCGGAGCGTTATTTTCTGGCTCATGCTCGGAGGTTTTGTCTGGGTCATCGGCGATGTCTTCCAGCAGTACGCTGCAAAGTATGTGGGCATCAGCCGCGGCATCCCGCTTTCCAATTCCAATCAGCTCTGGGGATTGTTGTGGGGGATCTTTGTTTTCGGAGAGTTGCACGGACGCAGTTCCACTGTCTACGTGGAAGTTGTCGGCGGATCCCTGCTCATGATGCTCGGAGTGGCCGCCATTGCGTTTTCTTCGGCCACCGGTCAAGAGCAAACGCGCTGGAAAGAGGCGGCTGTCCGCGAGAGCGACCGCTACAGGGTTGCCGCGGATTTTGTCGAGGCTCGCATGGACGGGCGCCAGGTCCTCGGTGAGGCCAAACCTTCCCGCAACGGGCTGGACTGGCTTTTGGTCGTCGCCGCCACCAGCGTCTTCGTGATCTTCGCCGCCATGGCTCGCGTCCCGCAAATGTCCTTGCACTGGGGACGCGCCGCGCTTTTGACCGCGGCTATGTTCCTGCTCCTATTTATTTGTGGCCTCGCCCTCTGGCGCACCACGCGCTTCCACTGAAGGGCCATCCCGCCTTTGAAAACTTCCGCACTTCCTTTAGAGTGGCTCCGGCGGGCATGAAAAAAACACCGAAAGTCGACGTGGTCGGAGTTGGACTAAACGCTACCGACACTCTGATTCCCGTCGCACACTATCCCGAACGCGGGTCCAAAGTCGAATTTCGCTCGGCGAAGGTTTTGCCCGGAGGCCAGGTCGCCACCGCCATGGTGGCGTGCCAGCAGTGGGGACTGCGCACGCGCTATGTGGGTAAGGTTGGCGACGACAGCGCTGCCGAGATGCACCGCTCGGAATTTGCTCGCCTCGGCGTCGAAGCCCATCTTTTCACCGCGCCCGGGTGCTCCAGCCAGCAGGCTTTCATCCTTGTTGATGACTCCGGCGAACGCACCGTGCTTTGGAAACGGGACGAGCGCTTGACCCTGCGGGCCGATGAACTCCAAGAGGAATGGATCGTGAATGCCCGCGCCCTTCACGTCGACGGCCACGATACGCTTGCAGCGACCAAAGCTGCTCTCTTGGCTCGATCCCATGGCGTGCCGACGATTGCTGACTTGGACGAATTGTACCCCGGCGTCGAAGCATTGCTGAAGAACGTCGACTATCTCATTACCAGCAGAGATATTCCGGGCCGGCTGATGGGAGAGCCGGATTTGCGCAAGTCCCTACCCGCCCTTCGGGAACGTTTTGGCTGCCGCCTCACCGCTGCCACACTGGGCGAAGCGGGGGTATTGGCCTGGGACGGGACGCGATTCCACTACGCCACTGCGTTTCACGTGCAGCCCGTTGACACCACGGGTGCCGGAGACATTTTTCACGCCGGCTTCATTTACGGTCTCTTGCAAGGTTGGCCTTTGCCGCGCCAGCTCGATTTCGCATGCGCCGCAGCTGCGCTCAACTGCACCGCCGTCGGCGCCCGCGGTGGCATCCAGTCCGTCGACTCCATCGAGCAGCTCGTAGCCACGGGCGCTCGACACGCTCAGGCTTACGACATATCAAGTTTGACTTGACTGGATTTCCCGGAACCTCGAATACCAGGAAAATACATCGTTCGTAAGGTGTTCTAAAGTGTACAGACTCCCGATTTGTTCTCATCTATAAATTCAAAGCTCCCCCAAGGCTGTTGCGTTCTTGAGCCGACGCCCCAAATGCTGACACGAAAAGGTTCCGTCATTCGAAATTACGCCCACTCAACTGAGGAATGGAGAAACGAAATGTCCGTCAATAGAAAGCAGTCCCCGCTTTGGAAATACGGCGCCGGCAAAATGCCGCCGCTGGGCCTCGGAATAGCACTCCTGCTGGCCTTTTTCATGGCCGCATGCGGGGGAACACCTAGTCCCACGCTGAGCGCGATCGCTCCGAGCAGCGGCATCCAGGGAGCGGCCGTGGCGGTCACACTGACGGGAACGAATTTTGCCGCTGGGTCTACGATCAGCCTGAGCGGGACGGGCGTCACCGTGAGCAACGTGACGGTGGCGAGCAACACATCCATCACCGCGACGTTCACCATCGCGGCGACGGCTCCGACCGGCGCCCAGAACGTCACGGTGACCAGCAGAAGCAAGATCAGCGGTTCGCAGGCGTTCACGGTGAACTCCGGCGCACCCACGCTGACCTCGGTTAGCCCGAGTTCCGGCGCGCAGGGACAGGCTGTGAGCGTCACACTAACGGGAACGCTTTTCGCGGCTGGATCGACGGTTGCGCTGAGCGGGACGGGCATCACCGTCAGCAACACGGTGGTGGTGAGCAGCACGTCTATCACCGCGACGTTTACCATCGCTCTAAGCGCTCCGACCGGCGCTCAGAACGTCACCGTAACGAACGCGAGCGGGCCCAGTGGCACGCAGACGTTTACAGTGACCGGGTTCGCCCCCACGGTGACTTTCACGAACCCTGCCAATGGTGCCACCAGCATCCCCATCAACAGGAAAATCGCCGCAACCTTCAGTAAGGCCATGGACCCCACAACCATCACCGCAGCCACTTTTACGTTGGTAGGCACAACGAACATAGCCGGAACAGTCAGCTATAATGCGGCAAACAATGTTGCGACCTTTGCGCCCACGGGCAATCTCACAGCCAGCACTACTTATACCGCCACGATCACGGCCACGGCCAAAGACCTGTCAGGCACTTCATTGGCAAGCCCCTTTGTCTGGACCTTCACAACAGGTGCGACCGCGGACACCACCGCGCCAACGGTGATTTCCACGAACCCTCCGGGTGGAGTCGGGGGTGTGCCGCTGAATCAGAAAATCGCCGCAACCTTCAGCAAGGTGATGGACGCGGCCACGATCTCCGGAACAACATTCACCGTAACGCTAGGCACAACAACAGCTGTTGCGGGCACGGTGAGCTACGTTGGAACAACCGCAACTTTTACTCCAGGTGCCAATCTCACAGCCAGTTCTCACTATATTGCGACGATTACAACCGGGGCTAAAGACCTGGCAGGCAATGCACTGGCAAGCCCCTTTGTCTTTGACTTCACAACAGGTACGACCTCAAATACGTCCGCACCCACGGTGACTTCGACAGTCCCGCTTGATATGGCGCCCAATGTGAACAAGAACCAGACAATCAACGCAACCTTCAGCACGGGCATGGACCCTGCAACGATCAGCACAATAACCTTTACGCTGGCGGGACCCGGAACAACCAGCGTAACCGGAACAGTCAGCTGCAATTCGGG
>DATMRF010000050.1:0-94723 GCA_035566435.1 Candidatus Acidiferrum sp. | reverse complement strand
AAGGCCGTGTTTACCGGGTGATTCTCACTTTTGAAAGCGTGACAAAGCTCACTCTGTCACGCTTTGAACCGTGACAAAGTGACAGAGGGTGCCGTTTAGAGGCCGTTTTCAATCCGCTGAAAGCGGGTGACGGTAAAGTGGGTAGAATGTTTTTTCTTCCGCCAGGTGGGTGATCCAGGGGTGATCCAGGGTTGAAACGTTTCCACAGGCCGTATTTACCGAGTGATTGTGCGTTTCAGGGGTTGCCCGAAGGCTGATCCTTCAGGTTGGCAAGGGTGATCCATGAGCCTTTTCGAAGGTTGAGCCGTGAGGGTTGCCGAAGGCTGATCCTTTAGGTTGACAAGGCTGATCCATGAGGGTTGCCAAGGGCTGATCCTTGGAGGTTGCGAAGGCCGCCTCTGGCCTCTGCCGGCAGACCTTACTCGTAGTCGGCGGCTGTTTTATCCAGGTCCAGAAACACGAGTTGCTGGTGGCCCGGCTTGCCGATCAGAGCCACGGCCCGGTCAGGGAAAAGGGCCATCAATTCGTTATCGGAGATAAATTTCACCTCATCAGTTCCGGAAGGGGCGGGAGCGGTTGCGGTGCTTGCCTGCGGCAGTGTTTCGACGGAATCGCGCCTGGCTGACAGCCTCATCACCGATTCCCGAACAATTTCGCCTCCAAACACCAGCGCCAACGAGCATACGATGCATACGCGGACGGCCGCCCGTCGTTTTTGGCGCGTCTTCAATGCTCGCAATCCCAGCTCAAGCGTCGTCTGCCGGAAGCCGGACACCTCATCCCCGGTCAACGTTTCCTTCAATAAGCGTTCGCGCTCGGTGCGGTTCATAGGGCTCGAAGCTTTTCCAACGTGCGTTGCCGGAGCTGTTGCCGGAGGCGGAGCAGGCGCGACTCGACGGCCTTGCCGGTCAGCCCGGCCTGGGCAGCGAGCTCTTTGACGGTGAGGCCATCGACGTATTTGCCCTGGACCAGTTGCCGCTCGGCAGGGTCGAGCTCTTCGAGGCACTCTTGCAGGGCCTGTTCCAGGTAGTCCTCCTCGAACGGGGCGGGCTCTATCGGCGCGTTCCAACGGAGCGCGAACGCCTGGAGCAAGGCGAGATAGCGGTGCTGTTTCCGGGCCGCGTCGCGCGTGGCGCTGCGGGCCAGCACTTTCAGCCAGCACCAAAAGGCCTCCTCGGAGTCGAACTCCCTCGCGTATCGCAGCACGCGCAAGAACGTTTGCTGAAGGGCCTCCTGTGCTTCATCCTCGCGGCCGCGGGCGACCACCAATAAAAAGCGATAGAGCCGGTCGAAGTACCGCTGGTGGAACTCGTGGAAAGCGCGCTCATCTCCCGCGGCGAGTCCGCGCGACAGGGCAAAAATGCTATCCGGAGCGTGGGCCCTGGGGCTCTCTTCCACGGTTTTCGTGGCGGTTAGCCGGACGGTGAGCAAGGCGCTGGTGATGGTGGCAGCC
This sequence comes from Candidatus Acidiferrum sp., assembly GCA_035566435.1. Lineage (GTDB taxonomy): Bacteria > Verrucomicrobiota > Verrucomicrobiia > Limisphaerales > UBA8199 > DATMRF01. The sequence goes on along the minus strand of DATMRF010000050.1, from coordinate 93,270 downwards.
ACGTGATTACTGGCCCGGGGACGGAGCGCCTGCCGGCGGGGTGGTTGGTGACGGCCCAGCGGGGTTGCCCCCCGGCGGCCTGAGACCATAGCGTCGCATGAATGCTTCATTCGCCTCCCTCGCATCGGCTTCCGGCGGACGATAGTCCTGCACGACCCCCACGCCGGGCAGGGCGGTGACCACTTTTCGGGCGACCTCGATCGCCTCCGGAGGCCCGATCACGATGAACAGGTTAGCTCCTGGATGAAATTGAAAGGTAGGTCGCTCGCCAGGTTGGACTCTGCTTTGCATGACCTGGTCGAGTGTGGTCTGCACAATCTGTTGAATCTGTTCCAAGCTCGTCGCGATTTCTTTCTCGTTGGTCTTGCCAAGGCGCGCAAGGTACTCGCTCAAGTTGAACACCTCGACCATGCGCCTGGGATTTCCAGCCAGGGCAGCATCGTTGCGCTCAAGGATATAAAGCGGAGAATCACCCGGCGGCGACGCCGCGGGCAGGCCGGTCCGGGGGTCAATGCCGGTGGCTCCCCCCATGTCCCTGTGCCACATGAACGCGTCGCCAGAGGCGACGCGGAGAGCTTCCAGAGTCTGCGCCAGGTCTGCCGAGCGCACCTTCAGATCGACGGCCTTCATCTGAACTTGCCCGAGTTCCGGAGCCAAAACGATATTAGCATACGGATACTCCTTCCGGAGCGCTTCGGCTATCCTGGAAAGCGTTGCGGGCGCTTTGTCGCCAGCCACCACGAGCTGGCCGTCGTCGACTTCGAGCGAGTAGGGTGGCAACTGTGAAGATTCGCTTGACTTGACCGACCGATCAGACGAGCGAGGCTTGTCTTGAGCGTTAACGCCGCCGGCTGTCAGCCAGCCAGCCAGCAGTATCATGCCGGGCAAAAGCAAATGGGTTGTCCAAGATGGCTTTTTCATGCGCAAGTATGTTGATGGTTCGTAATCATTCTGTCACCTGCAACACGTCTGCCACCCTACATATCACGCAACAATTTAGCCTGCTTGACCGGGCCGCGATCGCGGGTATGGTGGAGGGAGCGCCAGCGGAGAAATTGAGTATGAAGGTGGGGCATTTCCCGGTGGTGTTAAGGCATAACCCCTGGTTCGTATTGCGGCATGGTCCGAGGATGCTGGCTCACACGTTTCGCCCGTGCAGGCTCAAGACTTTGCTCCGTCTGGAGGACGAGCGACCGGCGTTCCGCCGGTATCGAAACCTTCGCCAACGGGAGCGAAATTACCTCTAGTACGGTGGATAAAGTCCTGCGCACCGAGGACCAAGTGTTCCAGTCAGTATCGGTGGGGATTCACGATAATTGGGAGCGTCCTTCATCCTTTTGGGGCTGAAACTGATCCCTTCCAAGACAGCGGTGTCAGCGAACATTCCCATCTTTGGACATTCCCGGAAAGCGGCAGCATCACCGCTGTGCAGGCAGGAATTTCTTGGCCGTATCTATTCGGTCGAGATGGTTAACGCAAAGGCGCAAAGAGGCAAAGACGCAAAGAGTCTGAGGAATCCGAAGCCAAAGGGCAGCTTCGCTCAAGCCACAGGGAGGTGAGCAGAAGTTAAACCCGGTTCCCGCGTTTGCGCCTCTGAACCTTTGCGCCTTTGCGCTAAATGCCCATGGGATAGACACCTAGAAGCGCGGTCTTGCGCGGCCTTGATTCCGAGCAAGGGATTTCCCAGTACCCATGCCCGGCAGTTGGCAAGATTCATGCATAACGCCGGTGTTGTATGTCGTATGTTGTAGCCTCAGTTGTTCAAGGGGAGGGTTTCACCGTTGGAAGCTATTTGCGGGTTGGGTTCAGCGTCTCGAACCTGGTCGCGGCCAGCCTCTGCGGCTCTGTCCCCACGGCAGCGTTCGTCCCTCAATCAACGGGGCGTATGACAGATTTCCCCCAGGGACCCCTGCTGCCGCATAAATGCGGCGTTCCAGCCGGTTTCGGAACGCCGCATTTATGCGGCAGCGAAGAACGTTCCTGCGCCTCAAGCAACAAATAACTCCAGCTTTTTATGGCCTGGTTAGAAACATTACTCCTCAAATCCCCAAACCCGCGGTTGCGCTGCAAAGCCGTGGAGGGCCTCTCCCGCTCCAGTCACCCCAGCGATACCGAGCGCATTTTTGCCAGCCTGAACGATGAGAGTCCGCAAGTGCGCTGCGCCGCCGTCCGGGCTTTGGGAAAAGGCAACGCCCCGGGTTCCCAGAGTTCCCTGGTGCGCGCCTTGCGCGATACGAGTTTCCAGGTTCGCGAGACTGCCGCCCGCGCGCTGGGCCAGCGCGGCGCTCTTAGCTCCGCCGATGATTTGGCCGCCTGCTTAAGGGATCCAGACGCCGCCGTGCGCATCGCAACGGCCGGCGCTTTACGGGTGCTGGGCTGGAAACCCTCGACCCGGGAGGAGTCGGCCTGGTTCGAGATCGCCCTCGGCAATACTCCAGCCGCGGTTCCCGCCGATGACGGCCCGGCAGGGTCCCCAGCGAGTGGACCCAATCAGGACACCAGTTTTTACCGGCGCGTGGCGGCTGAGGAGCTACGGGAAATGAACGATCCGGTTAGAATAAAATCCTTGCTCGCGGCTCTGCGAAGCAACGATCTGCTGGCCCGCATTTCTGCCGTCCACGATTTGGGCCAAATCAACGATCCGCAGATCACTGAGGAGCTATTAAAGCTCTTCCGTGATCGTGATTCCGAAGTGAGGCTGGTGGCAGCCCAGGTGCTGGGGGCACGTGACGACTCACCGCCCGCGCACTTCCTGGGTCTGCTGCAAGACACCAGCGACGAAGTCCGGCTCGCCGCGGTCCAGTTCCTAGGCAGAATACGCCATCAGCAGATTGCCGAGGTGCTGTTTCCACTCTTATCCGATCCGAGTCTGGAAGTCCGGCAGGCCACGGCGACGGCGATGGGGCTCATCGGGAATCCCTGCTCCATTGAGGCGCTGGTGGTCGGCTTGACGGACGAAGATCACCAGGTGCGCCAGACGGTTGAGCGCGCGCTGCAGCAAATAGACCCGGGCTGGATGCATTCAGACGCCGCGCTGAACGCGCGCGGCCAGCTCGAAGCGTTGCTGAGCGTCCGCCCGCCCTCAGACACAGAGATGATCCAGCAGGTTCTTGGCAAATTGCCCCCACCGACAGCCAGCGTTCCTGACGTTCTCGAGTCGCCGCACGCGGGTTGAAGGGACGGATGGACGGATTAATGGATTGGTGGATTAGTGGATTGATGGATTGGTAGGGGGAAGTAGAAACGGAGTGGTGGAGTGTTGCAGAGTTGCACAGATGCACACAAATTTCGACAAAAACCGGCGGTGAACAACTGGCGAATAAGAATTAATATGTTGTGCTCGCAAGTTGGGACGGCGTTGCCTAAGAATACCGCTTCGGTTGAAATCTGTGACGCGGAATTGGGCGTTGGGGGAACGCGCGCGGCACAACTGTTAGGGGCACTCTTGCTAACAGCTTCTTTCGCAAAGATTTAGAGTTGCCTACAGTGACCGTTTAGCAGTGTGAAGCCTCGACGTAGCCCAGACTGGTCATTTGCTGTGGAATCAGTGCAGTTAGAGGCTGCGAGCCGGGTTCGATTTCAGAACCGCGCCGCGTGCAGGTGAATAAAACGCCCATAAAACCGGGCTTCATGAAAAGACAATGCAAATCTTCGCACAAAAAATCTGGGAAACCGCGCAGGAGCAACTTCGTTCCAGGCTCAACGCTGACACTTACAAGCTTTGGTTTGCACATTTGCGTGCCCACGCACAGGGGGACAACGGATTAGTGTTGGAGGTGGCCGACGATTTCTGCGAAGTCTGGATCAAAGACAATTACACTGGTCTGTTGCAGGAGGTAGTCGCGCTGGCGGCGGGGCGAAAGCTGGAGATTCAATTCAAAGTTGGGGCCAACGGGGCAGGGGCCCTGCAGGCACCCCCCGGGGCTCCCTCCGCAAAAGCGACGGTTCCTCAACCGCCGTCGGAACGAAGCAACAACCTTCGCCCGGAATCCGGTTTTAACCCAAACAACACGTTCGAGACGTTCGTTGTCGGCGACAACAACAGTTTTGCGCACGCTGCCGCGATGGCCGTGGCGCAAGCGCCGGGCAAATCGTACAATCCTTTGTTTCTGTATGGCGGGGTGGGTCTGGGCAAAACGCATTTGCTGCACGCGATTGGGCACCATGTGGCGCGGCACACCCGGGAGACGCGCGTGGCGTATGTTTCCTGCGAGCAATTCACGAACGATTACATCGACGGCATCCAAAACAATCAGCTTGCCAAATTTCGCAAGAAATACCGGCAGACCGATGTGCTGTTGATTGATGACGTCCAGTTCCTGGCAGGCAAGGAGGGGATCCAGGAAGAATTTTTTCATACGTTTAACGCGCTGCATGAGGCCCGCAAGCAGATTGTGCTGACCTGCGACCGTCCGGCGGCCGAGCTTCAGAATCTGGAGCAGCGACTGGTTTCACGGTTCGAGTGGGGCCTGGTCACCGACCTCCAATTGCCTGATGTGGAGGTGCGTTTGGCGATTTTGCGGAAAAAGGCTCAGCTTGGGGGGATGGAACTGCCCGAAGAAATCATGAGTTTTCTGGCGAACCGGATCCGAAGCAACATTCGGCGCCTGGAAGGGGCGTTGATCCGGGTGGCGTCCTATACGGCTTTGACCGGCCAGAAGCTGAGCCTCGACCTGGTGGAGAGTTTGCTGCGCGAAATTCTGCACGAGGAAGGCCGCCACACGATGACCATTGAAGTGATCCAGAAGAAAGTGGCCGAGCACTTTGACATCCGCCTGGCGGACATGAGCAGCAAGCGCCGGCCGGAGAATATCGCGTTTCCGCGTCAGATCGCGATGTTCCTCTCGCGCCAGATGACGGAAGGTTCCTTGAGCGCAATTGGCGAGGCTTTCGGGGGTCGCGACCACGGCACGGTGCTGCACGCCTGCCGCCTGGTGAAAGATCGAATGGAGGTGGATGCCCGCGTCCGGGGCGTGGTCGGCCACTTGGAGATGCAGCTTGCGCGCTGAGTGCCTGGCGTGGTTGAGGCCCTGAAAACGACTACCGGGGTCAAAGGAGGCGATGGAAGTTCACTCGTGGCCGCCGTGTGCCTGCAAAAATGCTGCCGCGTCCGGATGTTGCCATTTTTGCGCTCGAACCATCGGGGTCCAGCCTTTTGAATCGACAGCCTTGATGTCGGCACCGTGGGCTAGAAGAACCTCGATGACCTCCTGGCTTCCGATTTGGGCGGCCATGTGCAGCGGGGTGACCCCGGCAGTGGTTTTGGCGTTCACCTCAGCCGCGTGCGCCAGGAGAAACTCAACCACATCCTTGTGGCCATGAAAAGCCGCCAGATGGAGCGGGGTCAAATTGTCCCAATCCTTCGCGCCGACCAGGGCCGGATCCTGTTCGATCAGGTCCTGAACCGTAGCCAAATCGCCGCTTTCTGCCGCGGCATGGATGGGTTTGTAGTCGAGAGTCTGGTGGTGCGAGGGGAAGAATATGCCACACCCTGTTGGCGATACCGCCAGTGCGACCAGCAACAGGGTTAGGTTAAGGCGCTTTTGCATAAACTGCGGAGGTTGGGCTCAGGGAGGAAATTGGCTGAGCAGATCCGAGAACTTCCCTGAAGTGTTCGCCGGATGCGTTCGGATCGTATCCAGGGCCTGTTTGAATCCCTGGCTGATGGGTGCTGTGGGCGGCGGTGTTCCCGGGACGTAGCCGGCGGCGGCGGGATCCTTGGCGAGGTAAGCGTCCAGGGGCGGCGCGGACGGAATATCGGTTCTTGCCGTCAGCAGGTTGAGCACATCCAAAACGCTGCCCACCTGCCGCTGGTTCACGAGGTCAGAGTACGGCTTTCCATTGCCGAATTTCTGCGCGATGAACTTCAGGATCGACGTGTGGTCCAGGGTCCCGTGGAAGGGGCTCCCGGGCGAGACGAAGGGCGACAGCACCAGGCCGGGCACGCGGACGCCCAGGGTTTCGAACCCGTTGGTATAATTGGCGCCGCGCGGGGCCGCGGTTTTCAGCGCGGGCGGAGAGACATGGTCGAAAAACCCGCCGTGCTCATCATAAGTGACGGCCATGACGGTGCCCTTCCAGACATCGGGGTTCAAGCTCATGGCCCGGTAGGCCTCCAGCAGGAACTGCTGGCCGCCCTTGACGGCTGAGGGCGCATGGTCGTCGCTGCTGGGGCCGATGTGCGGGGCATCGGTGTACATCGGCTCAATGAAGATCACCTGCGGGAATTCGCCGGGCGGCTCGTTCTGAACGTCGTCGTAAAGCCGCTCGAGCGGGCGGAAATGTGTCTCCAGCAACAGGTCACGAATCCAGCGCGGCATCATGGCAAAGAACGGCATTCCTTCGTGATACACCCGCCATCGGATGTTGTTGGCCGTGAGCCAGTCATAAACCAGCTCCTGGTCCGGAAGCGGGAACTGGTTCACGGCAATTTTCGAAAACCCGCTCATCGCCATCAACCGATTGGGCTGAGTGCCGGCGGGCAGGGCGGAGAACCAGCGATCGCAGACAGCGTAGTTCCGCGCAAAGAAATCGGTGACCGGGACCTGGTCGGCTGTGAAATAGCCCATGACCGGGATTTGATCGCCGGGCTTTACCGGGGCGGCGCCTTTGGCAGTGGTGTAATTGATGACGAATCCGTTCAAAGGAAACGCTCCGTTGGCCGCGGTCCCCATCTGGACGACGATGTTATCCCGCTCGTGCGGCGGATCGGCGGCCATCAAATCATACGGGTCCGTGAGAACGAAGGGCGGGAAGCTGGAGCCATCATAAATGCTGGAAGCCTGTGTGAGCCAATTTGGATCGCTTTTAATACCGTCCACGTCCGTCCGGTTGAAGGGCGGCAGACTCAGGTAACCGAGCAGGTGATCGAAGGAGCGGTTTTCCATCATCACCACGACAATGGTTTTGATCAGGCTCAGATCAGGCGGCATAGGTTTTCAGGGCCTCAATAGGCTGTATTTGCTTCGGTCCATCTTCTGCTTGTTCGTCCGAAATTTCAAGGTGGGTCGCTGTCAGCGATGCGGGTCACTTGCGATGGAAAAGTGGCAGGTGCCGCCGTTGGCTCCAACGGAACAGAAAACCCGGCAAGAGTTTTGTGTCAAAATGTATGACCGACCTCTAATCGTGCAACTATTTGAGGCGACTCGAACACTGGTGGCATCGCGTCAGCAAGTGGCCAATATGAAGCTGCAAGGAAAGCTTCGGGCCAACACTGCGCTCTCATGCTACGGATTCGTAGAATTGCTCCCATGCTGCCCCGAGATGACTTGCGCAAAACTTCTTGAATGCATTTCGCCCGAATTTGGGCAAGTCACCACGTGACGAAGCCAGCAGAATTTCTCCGCAAAGACCCTCTTGACCGGGCCTTGACGCGGCATTCGTTAGGTGGTCTTTAATCTGAGGAAGAAACGAGGCACCCCATTCAGGCCCGGTTAGCAAGCGCAACAAAACGGAACGCACCAAGCCTTCTGAATAATTCATTACGCTCTTTAGGCCACAAACGTTCCCCAGCGGAAAATCAGGGTGAAGTCGATCGAGAGCATTTTCGTCATTGCGGAGCGCTTGCAAGGCTGACGCAATAGCAAATACCACCGTCATCGAGGATGAACCTCGAGGGCCTATAACCGAGGACTGTCCCAAACGACGGCGCTTCTGCTTTGGCAATAGTAAAAGCGGTTCTCCGCACAGTCCTGAGGTGCGGTTTGACAACAGCGACAACCGGTTTGTGACCCATCTCGGTGGACTTGCCATGAATCCCGATGTCTTTGCTAAATAGTCGTATTCTCTACACCAGGGGCATTCTTGAGCAGTCAACCTCGGCAAACAGAGTTTCTCAACGTAGCGTACCGATGCGGTCCAAGAATGGTTCAGTGTCAAAGAGCGCATAATCTGCTGCAGCTCGGCTTCAGATTCGGTTCTAGCAAGACCAACCACGAAGGTGACGCTCGAAAAAGGAACTTGAAATTCTTCTCGCAGGGAACAGTTGAAGGTTTCGAGTCGCGAGCCAGAGTTGATAACGTCATCAATAATCAACAGATGCCGGGCCTTTCTGACAAGGGCGTTGTCCTCGGAATTCAATTCTACCCTTCTCAGGTTATTGTGAACAACGATGGGGCAGCGGAAAACGTCCCGCGACCATCCGGCGAGAACTCTACCCATCTCGTGATTGGGAGTGACGATCACGTCGGGATTGTTCTTCAAGGATCCGATTAGGCGGCGAAAACCCGCTTTGAATTGTTTTTGGCCCCCTAAGGTTTTAACATCGACATCAAACGCATGGTGGCGGCCATCGTTTGGGTCATCGCGGTGAACTCGCAAAAGTCCGCGCACACCACCGTATTTCCGAAGGAATGGCTTACCGCCTTCAAAATGTCTTGCACGAAGTGGGACGGGCTTCTCGGTTACAGCTTTGATGTAATAAAGGCTCGGGTTGATTTTAACAGCCGGGATGTTGTTTCTGCAGAGCGGACACTCCTCCTCCGAGGCATAGGACTCAGGTGTATCGGGAAGCCGACACATCGAAACCAAATGAGCGGGGGTGTTTTTGAAACAAAACAAACTTATGCCTCGGGTATTCAACGGAACTCGACTTACATCCACTATCATGTCTTGGATGAGATCGAGCGCCCTCCCTGTCTGGCTAAGACTGCAAACAACTAAAACCTTTGCCTCGGAACTAAGTAGCCGCACGATCCTCGCGATGACGAGTCGGTCAGCATCGCGTTGTTGCTCGGGGTGACCTGGCAGGCAATCAAACGGCGTGTCGAGTTTTAGCTCTTGCAGCGTTCGAAGAATTATATTGCTGATGCCCCAAGTGTCAGCGAGAACCGCGTGCGCATCTCTGAGCTCCGGTTTGAGCCAAAAAGCGAACGTATCCAAGATCTCTAAGCTTCGTATTGCGTCCGATACGCGAACGAAGTGAGTCGTATGAACGAGCGCCGGCGTGATGTAATGATGGCCTTCGTTTGACGTGAAATAGCAGGCGTCGGAAGCCGAGGCCAGAAGGTACTGAAGTTCCGTTTCTCTGATCTTAGGTATGGAATCTGCAGCTGCGGGTGCGAGCACAAGGTCGTTTTTCCCGATATCGAAAAGCAGATGCACTCCCGCCGTCTCCGAGTACGATAGGGCATACACTGCTTTTCCACCCGCCCTCCTTAGAAGCCGTTCGCGCTCCAAGGCTGCCTGCCGATTTCTCAAGTCTTGCAAGAGGGTTTCGTGAATGCGAAATACGTAGCTACTGGCACTCCTTGCGGCGTCTGAGGCGACCCGACTTAAACGCTCATCCAAGTCAGGAACGGTAGCTTCTCGTGGGACGGAGAGGAGCAAGGGACTTGAGAAATGCACGTCCATTCCCGAGTGTCGTTACAGTTTACAGCGGCAACACCTGTTGGTCGGGGCTTTCAGAGGGAATTGGCCAAAGGAGCGTCATAGACGTCCCCAACTCATTTGGACTCTTTTCGCTATAGCCGCACAACAATTCGTCAGACGAATTCGTCGGCGGAGAAATTGTCTTGGAAAAGTCCACAAACCCGCATAGCTCGGCAGACTGCAAGAACAGAAATGCTCGAAGCCGTCGGTAGGTTTCGAGTATCTTTGGCAAGCCCTCGCCCCGGTTTATCTCTGCTCCCTTTGGCTTTCTGCTTTCCCCGGGCTTGAACGCTCGATTGAGCCGCTGCTGCGGAGTCTCGCGGGGCAATGGCACTAAAGTGTGCTGGATACCTAAGCCAAAGTCGCAAACAGTGAAGGAGATCAAAAACAGCCCCCGCGATGGGGAATCCCAGACGCGTCGGAGATACTCACGGACAGTCGGTGGGAACTCGCGGCGTTTTTCGATTTCGTCTCTAAGCGTGAGCGCGACTTTCTCAATTAAGATTCCTCGAATACCACTTTGGACCTCCAGCTTGAGGTTCTCGCGTCCGTGCTCGTGACTGTTGCGTGCGGCCTCATAGAGGAAGGTGGCCACCTTATCTTCTGTCTGTGAGGCGCCAAATTGCTTACCTGCGCCCAGGTCGATGCCGCACTCGGTCAACAGTGCCTTGAATTTCAACCGTGACGGGAAAATCGCGCGTTCACCTTCACGCAGACAGCGTGGGACTGGAATATCAGGCTCGCGAAATATTATGCTCCGCTTTTTGCCGTCGCCAATGTTTCCGCCGCTCTCCATCACCCGCTTCCACAAGAATTGATACAAAGATGCCTTGACATCTTGACCCCTGCTGTCAAACACGCGTTTCGATTCATACAGCAACGCCAAACCAAACAGGGTTGAGAACAAACCCAAGCCTGCTTGAGGAAAGTGCTCAAGCTGTCCTGTTAGAATGGGGAATGTACATTGGACCTCGATTGATATTTTGCGCTGCCTCAGTTCGAACAATTTCCCGATCGCTGTCCCCTCAACAAAAGCCGAAAAATCCGACTCTTTTGTGAGTTTGAAAGAAAGGGCTTCAGCACCAGAGCCCTGCCAAGCAGCAAGTTCCTCAAACGAGATGGCTGACGATAAAGCGATGGTTTTCATTCTCTGTGCGATAGAGGTTTACCGATCTTGGACGCGGTTCAACAAAGCCGCCAACGTGCACGATGCGGTCTGTGATGATTCCCATTTTCCTCACTGAATCCTCGTGCGCCGCGGGAGAGATTAGCAATTTCCTTCTGTTTTCAAAGGAAATAAAGTCGCAGGAAATAAAGTCGCGGCCGAACAGGTGATCAATGGTTGGCGGCGGCGGTAAATCTTTGACCTCAAACAGTCGCTCGCGATTGTCCGACTCGCGCCAGGTTTTGACGCGGCTCATCAGGTCGGGGTTTCCTCCACTCGTGCAGGGGGTGTTTTCTCTCTTAATTTTCCTAGTCGCATTAGTAACGCCTGAACCATCGCATGAGTCCAGGCCAGGCGGCGGGCTCCCATGGGGGACCGCCTTAGGCGTCGCTGACGCGACGCCTCGGGCCGGCAAGGTTCTTCCCTGGGTTGAGGCCGTTCGGCTAGTCTACCAGTTAATTGCCGGTCCCCCTTTCTGGGACGGTTGGGACGGTGCGGGACTGCTGTGGGACGGTTGCAAGAGTGAGAATCGCCCGTGTTTACCGGCCTTGGGACGGTGGGACGGCTGTACACCCCCAAAGCACTCCCTATACCCCCCACGTTCCAGAGGTCAGAGGTCGAAGTTCGCGTTCAAAGTCCTCCTCCTCCTTCCACCAGCTGCGACAAACTTGGACTAACTGTGCCGCACGGGCCGCGGTTCGTGCGCAAGGAAGCGGGGATTCGGGGGGCTGCGCGTCGTTCTTCGGGCCAGGGAGCGTTTTGATTAGCAGAGAGTGTGAACAATAGCGGAGTGGGCGACTGCGCGCTTTAGGCTGGCTTACGGGTGCGTTGCGCCTGCGCGCCGCGCCCTTTTCCGGCCTGGGCCATAGCCCGGGCTGCTTGCGCCTGGCGCCAGGATTCGCCCCAGGCCGCCCGCTACATCCTTAAAGGGCGCCGCCCGCAGCCCGGTCCTCAGGAAAGTGCCCAAAAGTGCCGGTGTCAAAAAGTGCGGGTTGACATCCCGGCCCGTACCCGGCAAGGTCGAGCCATGCTCGGTGAGACCCAAAAACCGGTTCTCCCTCACCCGCGCAGCGTTAAGCAAAGGGCGGCGGGTGAAAAGCAAATTCTTCTCAATAATTCCTATCAGTAACCGTGCAAAACCAACTCTGATTTCCCGGAGGATACTGCCATGCCAGCCATTAATTTCGACCAACCCTCAACCGGCAACGTAAACAGCGGCAGTGACGCGCTGTCCATCCAAAACGCCGGGAGCGGCAACGCGCTAACCGGAGTCAGCCAGGGCGGCGACGGCCTCGCCGGCTCGACCTCAAACCCCGATGTGCAGGCGGGTGTCCACGGCACGGCTTCGGACTATTCAGCGGGAGTCTGGGGCGAGAACGGAACGAGGCCCAGTGACTTCTGGGACAATGACCCAAGATTCTCGGTGGGCGTTCGCGCTTCGAATTGGTCCGCGGGAGGACCTGAGACGGCCGTGGCGGCGCTTTACGCCGAAACTCAATCGGGCTACGGCGTCTATTCCGTCAGCCTGTATAACGATGCCGTGTATGGCGTATCAACGAACCAGGCCAACGGCGTGACCGGCAGCAGCAATTTTGGTTCTGGTGTTCTAGGCACCAGCTACGGTTTTGACGGCGTCCACGGAATCACCCAATCGCAGGATCATGCCGGCGTGGCGGGAATCAGCACCGCTGGCCAGGGAGGCGTAGGGGTGTACGGCGAGAGCAAAGCAGGTCCGGCCGTTCAACCCGGAATAGGCGTTTGGGGAATAAGTAACGCGGCCTATGGCGTCAAAGGCGACGGGACGACGGGGGTTGTGGGGAACGGCTCCGGCATTGGCGTGTGGGCGTGGAATACCGCAGGCGGAGATGGCCTTTACGCTGCTACCAATGGCCCCGGTGACGCGATTCACTCCCACTCCGGCAAGGACCAGGGGGGAAACTACATCGGACGCGCAGGCTACTTCGATGGCAACGTCACCGTGAACGGCTTTCTGAACAAAGCCGGCGGCGGCTTCAAGATCGATCATCCGCAATACCCCGCGAACAAGTACTTAGTACACTCTTTCGTGGAATCGCCCGACATGAAGAACGTGTACGACGGCGTCGTAACGCTCGACGCCAAGGGCAAGGCTACCGTGACCCTCCCCGCGTACTTTCAGGCTCTGAACCGGGACTTTCGATATCAGCTTACACCGATTGGTCGACCGGCCCCTGGGCTGCACATCGCCGGTGAGGCTGCAAACAACAAATTCAAAATCGCTGGCGGTCCTCCAGGCGCAAAGGTTTCATGGCAAGTGACAGGCATCCGCCACGACCGCTGGGCGGTGGCAAACCGGACCATTCCGGAAGAAAGGAAAACCGGCAAGCTGCGCGGCTTTTACCTTCATCCGGAACTCTTCGGCAAGTCAGACCAGAAAAGCATTGCACGCGCGAGCAACCCGAAGCTCGCCAAGTACAAGGAAGAGCAACTGAAGCACCTGCAGTTGCTGTCTAAACGCGCTGCTCAGCTGGGCACCGTCGGGACGGGCGCAAGGGGATTCCTCAACAAGCCCAAACCCAAGGCGCCGCGCGCTTCGCGGTAAAAGCTGGTTCTTTCAGCGAACACGGCTCTCTCGGTTCATCGGAAGGCCCAGCTCAAATTCTCAGCCGATTCAGCAAGGATCAGAGCCTCCTCACGTCGGCTCCTACAATTTTAAAACACGCTCTTAGTGGCTGATCGGGTATGTGGTCGGCAGGGCATCGACAACAGCCTTCTCCGAGGCGCTGCAAACGGGGTGAAACCACGGGCTGGCCGGGTCGTGAACCATGTTGTCATCACCGGTGGGACTCACTCCGGCTGGAACGTAATCCAGGCCAAGCGCCTTGCGCACTTTCCATGCTACGATGTGGTCCGTGCATGAGGTATCACCGCTGATGCCCAGGGCGCCCACCAATTTGTGGTCTTTGTAATGGTTGAGATTCGAAGGAACTCTAGCCGCCGCTTGACCGAAAAGCAAGATCCGGCTGAGAACGCGAGTGAAAGAATAAACGGCTTCCCATGCGTGTGACAGTTCTGGCAACGTAACTCGCGACAAAAGCTATGAGCGATGAACCGAGCAGTGCGGCCGCAACCACCTTCGAGCGGATCAAGCGCGTCAACGAGCGAGGTGGCGAGTTCTGGTCCGCCCGTGAACTGGCGCGGGCGCTGGAATACACCGACTTCCGCAACTTCATCACGGTCATCAACAAGGCACGCCAGGCTTGCGCGAACAGCGGCCGTGCCGTCCCGGACCATTTCGTTGATATCACCGAAATGGTCGGCATCGGCTCCGGGGCGTGGCGGCCCGTTGAAGATTGGGCGCTGTCACGCTACGCCTGCTATCTGGTCATTCAAAACGCCGACCCGACCAAGCCCCTGGTCGCGCTCGGGCAGAATTACTTCGCGATTCAAACGCGGCGTCAGGAATTGGCGGATGACGAAGCCCTGAAGGAGGAGCAGAGGCGTCTGATGCTCCGACGGGAGATGAAGAAGCACAACAAGCACCTCGCCAGCGCCGCCAAACAAGCGGGCGTGGTCCAGCCCCTGGACTATGCGATTTTCATGGACCACGGCTATCGCGGGCTCTACGGCGGACTGGGCACGCGCGGCATCCAGGAGCGCAAGCGGTTGCATCCGAAAGAGAACATCCTGGACCGCATGGGCAGCACGGAACTGGCCGCCAACCTGTTCCGGGCGACCCAGACCGAAGAAAGGCTCCGGCGGGAGAACATCCGCTCGAAACAATCGGCGAACCAGGCCCACGAGGCCGTTGGGCGGAAAGTGCGCCAGACCATCCGCGAACTCGGCGGCACCATGCCGGAAAACCTTCCCGTGGCCGAGAACATCAAGAAAGTCGAAAGCCGCCAGAAAAGGCGCCTCAAGGATGGACCAAACGGGGCGCCGCAAGAGCCTCCGCCTTGAGTCACAGGGGAGGCTTGCGCTTCCCTCGCCAGGGCTTCTGAAGCGAATCTAAGTCTTCCTCTTCGCTGGACAATTCGGTTTTTTGGGCTGAGGATTCGGTGAGAGCGCTCACACCCGCTCATGGCAATGGACGAGGATTCCAGATTCACGCTGCCGGCGAGGCCCGAGCCGGCGGGAGACCCGAACCGGCTGCTATTCGGGGCCGGATCGACGGGTCTGGCTGACCTGCTCAGAATGACCCATGATTGCCTGGTCGTGCGCGACAAGGATGGCCGCGTTGTTTTTTGGAACCGCACTGCCGAACAACTCTATGGGTGGACGCTGCCGGAGGCCCGAGGCGAAATAGCGGAGAAGCTGTTGAGGACGAAGTTTCCGAAACCGCTTCCGGAGATAGAATCGAACCTGTACGCGACGGGCCGGTGGGAAGGAGAACTGGCGCACACGGCGCGCGATGGCCGGACGGTGGTGGTGGCGAGCCGCTGGTCATTGGAAGCGGACGAGCACGGGATGTGGCTGGGAGTGTTGCAGGTGGAACGCGACATCACGCGGCAGAGGGAGCTGGAGGAGGAGTTGCAACTGGCGCGCGAGGATTTGGAGCAAAACGCAAAGGAAGGGCTGACTGAACTTGTCACTGCCAACGAAGCCCTGGTGGAGAGCCAGGCGCGGTTCCGGCAAATGGCCGAAGCCATTCATGACGTGTTTTGGCTGACGAATCCCTCGCGAACCAGCATCGTTTATGTGAATCCGGCTTATGAACAGATTTGGGGCAGGTCGTGCCAGTCTTTGTATGCCGAGCCGTCTTCGTGGCTTGAGGGAGTCCATGCGGAGGATCGGCCACGGATGCGGCACCTCTTCACCCAAGGGATTTCCGAGAAAGGCTATGAGTCCTGCTACCGCATTGTGCGGCCCGACGCCTCGGTTCGGTGGGTGTCGGACCGCGGTTTTCCGGTTCGGGATAGTGCCGGTGGGTTTTATAGAGTCGTGGGCATCGTCCAGGATATCACCGAGCGGAAAGGGTTGGAGAAGGAAATTCTGGTGATTAGCGAGCGCGAGCAACGGCGAATGGGGCAGGATCTGCACGATGACTTGTGCCAGCAATTGGCGGGCATCGAATTTCTCAGCAAAGCGCTTCAACACCGGCTCAAGTCCCGGCCGCAGGCGGCGAAGGCAGGTGAAATTGGGACACTTATCCGGGCGGCGATCGACTACACCAGACAACTGGCCAGGGGGCTGGCGCCGCTGGAGCTTGAAGCCGAGGGTTTGATGCGCGGGCTTCAGACGCTGGCCAGCCGGACTTCCGAGCTTTTCGAAGTGGAGTGCTCTTTTCAATGCCCGGCGGCGGTGTTGGTTCAAGACCCGACCGTCGGCACGCACCTTTACCGCATTGCGCAGGAAGCGATCGCCAACAGCATTAAGCACGGCAAAGCAACGCGGATCAAAATCGTGCTGGCGGCCAGGGCTGAAGGCGGAGAGCTAAGCATCGCGGACAATGGAAATGGCCTCTCGAGCGAAGCGCACCTT
Organism: Candidatus Acidiferrum sp.; assembly: GCA_035566435.1. Classification (GTDB taxonomy): domain Bacteria; phylum Verrucomicrobiota; class Verrucomicrobiia; order Limisphaerales; family UBA8199; genus DATMRF01. The sequence continues at coordinate 77,276 of DATMRF010000050.1, read as the reverse complement.
TCCGAAGGCATGGGTTTGCGGCTTATGCGTTACCGTGCGGGTATGATTGGCGGAAGCTTCGCGATGGAGAATCATACCCCCGGCGGAAGCACGATCGTGTGCACGTTCCCTTTAACTGCCTGGTGAGGCAGGTGAAATGGCAAAACCCCGAGCCGCCAAAACGCGCCGGAGAATCTTCGTGGTGGATGACCATCCACTGACGCGGCATGGCATAACCCAATTGATTGGGCAGCAGCGGGATTTGGTTATCTGCGGTGAAGCGGGCGACGCCGAGCATGCGCTGGACGGCGTGCGGACTCTACGACCGGAGCTGGTCCTGGTGGATGTGACCTTGCCTGGCAAGCCGGGGCTGGAATTCATCAAGGACCTCACCGCAATGTATCCCGAGATCCTGGTGCTGGTGGTTTCCATGCACGACGAGCGCCTTTACGCCGAGCGCGCTTTGCGGGCCGGGGCACGCGGCTACCTGATGAAATCGGCCGGCGGGGACGAATTAGTGAAAGCCATTCGGCAGGTGTTTGCCGGAGAGGTCTATGTGAGCCATGAGCTGTCGGCCAGGATTCTAGACAATCTAACCGGCAGGCCGCAGCGGCCCGGGGTGCTCGGCGCACTGAGCGACCGGGAGTTTGCGGTGTTTCAGTTGGTGGGAGAAGGCCTGACCACGCGCGAAATCGGCCTGCGGTTGCACATCAGCGGCAAGACGGTCGAAACCCATCGCCTGCACATTCGGGATAAGCTCGGGTTGAAAACCCCGCCCGAACTGACCAAGTACGCCGTCCGCTGGGCCGGCTCCGAGGAGCTTATTTAACAAGCGCGTCCTGGCGGTCTGCGCTGCCTGGCACTCCTTGGGCTTACATCACTCCGCGCAGGCAGTCAGAACGTGAGCCCACAGCAGCTCCCGCCAGGGACGCACCTGAAAATCGTTTCATTCATTGATCCCCCAAAAACGTCCCTGCGAGCGCTCGGAGCGCAGTAGCCCCTCCTCCAGGAGGGTCGTTTTGGTCTCGCGGCGCTGCCGGATTTCCTCAAGCACCAGCTCGAAGTGTGCAGGGGAGCCCTCCCCAGAGAGCGCCAGCGATTCGGTGCGAGTTTCCGTGGCCGGCGTATCCACGCGCACTGCACTCGACCGTTCGCCGGGCGAGTTGTCAACGGGGGCGAGGCACAAGGAACTCGGCGGAGCGTCGCTCTTAAGCGGGGTCCAGGACATCCGGAAAGCCCGGATTCTGGCCATCGGCATCAGCGGGTTTGCCTCCGCTTCGAGCTCCGTCAGAGCATGAGCGTACTGAATCTGGGCGCCGGGAACTTTCGAACTCAGTTGGGTGGAGGATTTCATAGATAGATTAAAGTCATAAGCGCATGCGGCCGTGTGAGATTGCATGCCCCTGTTTTACCAAAACGAGCCAGGAGGGCGCTATCAGGGGAATTGCTCAAAGCGTCTCAGCAAAATGCTGAGGGGGTGAGTCACCCGCCGCGGACCGCTGGGCAACAGCCTTGCCATGAACGCAAATATCGGGAAGGCCGGTTCGCGCGGCATGCTAACCGTCACTTAGCAAATTGCTGAGGTCGTTTCTGGCATTCGCCAGATCCCGGGCGGTTCATTTGCTTGTAATGACATCCCAACACGGGCACAACAAAACTAACACCAAAAGGATCCACTTGATACATGGCGAAAGGCTTACTGGATGGGGGGCTTGCGCTTTACTCGCCAGGGTCTCTGAAGCGAGTCGGGCAAATCGAAAAGACCGCGCTGCCAGCCGCGCGGCAAAGCGGTCAAGTAGGAGACCATCCAACGGCCCAGGATAAGATTGGGTTCGAATACAAACGGGAGGACGCGGTAGATGGCGAGCAACAGTCGTCCGGGCCAACTTGGCGGCGGCACACCCAGAATGGCAGCCGTGGGCGGGTCGAGGAGCGTCCACATCACCAGGGGAGGGACCCAGTTCAGGCAACGACAGGGAAGCATGCCGGCCATCCAGGCCAGCACGGCGTCGGTGAGGGCGCGCCCGTCCGGAGTGTCAGCCTGGTGCCGTGCTTTTATTCGTGCGAACAGCCATGCCGCATCTTCTTTGGTTTCAGCCATTAGGTCGCGTCGCAAGCCGAGCAGATGGCCGACGACGTTCCAGCAGTGCAAGTAAGCGGTCCAGTCCTGGGCGGTGACGGGGGCGCCGAAGCGTTCGAGAGAGCGCGGAACGACGTAGGAGAAAGTCAACAACGTGTAGGCGAGATGCTCCTGGGAGATGGGCCTGCCAAATTCGGCCGGCCAGGAAAAAAAGGCGAGCGCTTCGAAATGGTCGCGCGGCGGGCGGGTGGCGGCTTCGGGGGGCGGGTCCATGCGGATGAGCTTGCGCATGGTGGCATGCAACAACCGAACCTTTTGGGCAGCGCGAATTCCTTTGCCGTCGGGTCCCAGGCCGCCCTGGTCCATTACGCGCACGGTGAGCTGGGCGGTTTCGATGATGCGGCGAGGCGCCTGGTTGGTGAGGCGTCGGGTGATGGCCAGCACGCGGGCTTCGTCAGCGAGCGCATAGCATTCGGGCAACCCGGCGGCGGCCAACGAGGCCAGGCAGAGCAAGCCCCAGGAGAGGAAAAACTGTTCGGCGTGTCGGATGAAGCCGGGGTCTGCCCAGTCCGGCAGGGGGGAGGTTGCTTCGACGAATTGGCGCAACTCGACGGGCAGTTGTTCCAGGGGCAACTGGTCGTTGCGAAGCAGCAACCCGAAGGCCTCGTTGACCGCCGCGACCTGGCCGCGTGCGAAGATGGCCGAGACGGTCGCGTCGGCGAGGGGGTCCCCTTCCTGCCGCGCCTGGTCGAGAAACTCATCTGTCCAAGTACTTTGGGGCATGCGAGAGATTAGACGGTTGGCTTAGATTTGTGAACTCATGCTGGTTTCACCAAACCTTCTCCTTGAGTGGTGGGTTGTCCAGTGGGCGCATGATTCCAATCGTGCGCCCCATAAGAGCGTGCAAAACGAGCTGGACGCAGCCTTGTCCATGTATTTGAACGCGATTTTCATGAAAGGAAAAATCATATTGGCATTGTTCGTGGTCATTGTGGTCACCGGATTGATGATTTACAATCATTCCAAGCCGCTCTCGCCAGCCCTCCAACCGGCTTGGACGCCGTCAGCAGAACGAACGGTTACACCGCGTTTGCCGGCACCGGGAATCACCGAAGCGGTTCCACCCGCCGAGTCATCGGAGGATTTGAAGGTGACGAATTTATTTACCCGGCTGATCAACGGCGACGCACCCAAGTTGTCGCCCGAGCAGCTCGAAGGTTATCTGAAGCAGAATGGACGCAATGCCGAAAGCTTGCTCGCGGCGTTTCGCACCAGCGGTGACAAAGCGTATTTGAAGGAGGCGGAAGAGAAATTTCCGAACGACCCGCGGGTGGAATACGCCGCTGTCTTCAAGAGCGACTCCCCCGCGGAACGGAGTCAATGGGTGGAGCGCTTGAAGCAATCGGCCCCGGGTAACGCGCTGCCGAATTACCTCGCGGCGCTGGATGCGTTCAAATCCGGCCAGATGGACCAGGCGGTGCAGGAGCTTACGGCCGCCTCCAGCAAACAGCAGTTCCAGGATTACACGAGGGATTTTCTGCAAAATGCCGAGGAGGCTTATCGGGCGGCCGGTTATTCCGAGGCCGAAGCGAAAACCATTGCCGCGACCCAACTGTTGCTTCCCGACCTGTCGGAATTGAGGCAACTGGGCCGCGACATCGTTGGGCTGGCGACTTCGTATCGGCAAGCGGGCGACGCCGCCTCAGCGGATGCTGCGTTGCAGCTGCAGACGGGGCTCGGACAACGTTTTGGCGGATTTCCGGGCGAGCCTTTGATTAGTCAACTCGTCGGTATCGCCATCGAACGTGATGCGCTGGGTGCGATGGACCCGAACAGCTCATTGGGCGGCGCCGGGCAGACGGTCCAGAGCCGCCTTGATGAGCTCAACCAATCTCGCAAAAACCTCAAGGAGCTCGGCCAACAGGAGACGGGGTTATTTGAAAAGATGTCGGAGCAGGACATCATCAGTTACTGGGACCGCTGGAAGGCCTTCGGCAGCGAGGCCACGTTGCGATGGGCCATTAACAAGTACGGACAGCAACCGGTCGTGAGTCAGCAGTAATTGCGCTCACGGCTGACTTAACGCAAAGGCGCAAAGGTGCAAAGGCGCAGCAAAGAGGCGAGGACGCAGCCGTCGAGAAGTTGATAGTTCATAGTTGATGGTTGATGGCCGGGGGGAATTGTGGTTGGCAAGTCGTTGGAAATTGCGGCCGGCCAGCGGAATGAGAATCTGCGCTACGAGGTTTGCGCGAGACGAGCTGAAAAATGAGCCTCCCATCACACAAATCGGTTAACGATCCCGGAGTCGCTGCTGCGACCGTTAATCTTAACACAGAATTTTCCTGGGACCTCTATTGGAATGCACTTTCGGGACTTGTAACACTACCGCCATCCCGCCGCCATATCCATGACCGGAATATCACAATCGTCACGTTTACTCAGACCGCGAGGGTGTGCTTAGGTAAGCATGAAAACAGGGAACATATAAAAAACAGGAATGGATATGAAAAGCTTACTTACTAGTCGGTCAAACGGTAAAAACGGAACAACGGGGGTTTTCGGCAGGGGGCACGGGAAGCTCGGGCGCAGCGCCGCGTTAATCGGCGCGGCGGTGGCGGGCGTTCTGCTGGCGGCACAGCTGGCCCCGGCAGGCGACATCTTTGTGGTTGCGATGGAGAATCACAACTTCACCCAACCCATCCCGACCTCGAGTCCGCAACAGATTCTTGCCAACCCGGCCGCACCGTTCATCAACAGCCTCATCACCCCGGGCAACGCGAACGCGGCGCAGGTTTCCTATGCCACCGCTTACTATAACGCGGGCATGCACGTCCACCCTTCGGAGCCGAACTACGTTTGGGCCGAAGCCGGGACGGATTTTGGGGTCCATACCGATGCGGATCCCCGGGCCGCCAGCGGCAATACTTTCTATGACCAGTCCGTCCACCTCACCGCCCAGTTGAACGCGGCCGGCATCTCATGGAAGAATTACCAGGAAGACGTTCAACTGAGCGTCAGCCCCACGAACAGCGCCTCTGGGACCAATGGCCCGATGAATCCTTACTACGGCACCACCCAATTCAACTATGCCGTCAAGCACAACCCGATGGCCTTTTTCGCCGACACCGCCGTCCAGAACGTCTATCCGCTCGCTCAGTTCTTTCTGGACCTCAACAACAACGCGGTCGGCCAGTACAACTGGATCACGCCGAACCAGTTTAACGATGCCCATAGCGCGCTGAGCGGCGGGTTTACTTACCAGGGCGTTCACTACGCCGGCGACCAGGCTTCCATCGCGCAAGGAGACAACTTCCTCGCCACCATCATTCCCCAGATCATGGCTTCCGCCGCCTACCAGGACAACGGCGTGATTATTATCTGGTGGGATGAAACCGAGAGCGCTGACGACACCAACCACACGATTCCCGAGATCGTTATTTCGCCGCTGGCCAAGGGCAACGCCTACGCCAGCTCCGTGCCGCTGAACCATTCCTCGGATATCAAGACCATGTCTGAGCTTTTCGGCTTGCCGGCGGTCAATAATCCCATCCCGGTGACCGAGACCAACGCCGACGGCGGTTACAATAACGTCGCGGTCGTCAATGACCTGAGCGACCTGTTCGTGCCCGGGGCGATTCCGGCTCCTCCGAGCGTGTCGGTGGCCCGCGGCGGTTTCGTGCTGAACCCTCACACCCATCATGTCTCGCAGTTGGTACGGCTGACGAATTCCGGCACCTCGCCGGTGCCTGCTCCCTTGTTCCTCGTTCTGGACAACCTGAGCGCCAATGCCACGCTGTTTAATGCAGATGGAACGTCGGCCGTTCTCGCGCCGCTCGGCAGCCCGTACGTCAGCGTTCCCGTTGGCGGCGACGACATCCTGCAGCCTCACGAGGCGAAGACGGTGGCCTTGGAGTTCCTTGACCCGAGCGGCGCAGGTATCGACTACGATACGCGAGTGCTTGCGGTTACGCCGGCGCCGTAGGCCCTAACTGTACAACCAGGTGTTAACGCAACGACGTCAAGGCACGGAGGCGGAAAGGCCAGTTTCAAGGTTTTGACCACGGATTTCACAGATTTCACGGATAGCAGAAAAGAAAACTGTGTTATCGATGCAATCAGTGGTTAACGCCTTTGCACTGCGCCTTTGCCGCTTAGCGCCTTGGCGTTAAGGATTTCCACTGAACAGATCCGGCTCGTCGCCTCGCCCGAGGCACTGTGCATCGCCAGTAGCTCGCATTTGCAAAAAAGCGGTTTTCGTGGAACCTTTTTCAGACTACGGCATCACACGAAAGAGAGCGGGCTAAATTTTGCCGAAATCGAAGCTAACAACATTAAAGGAAATGCCATGAATAACGAGTCGCAACCCAAATTGACCGGAGCAACCAGCCCGGCCACCACCGTCATGAGGATTCTGCTCGGCTTGATGCTGACGGTTGGAACCGCCACCTCGGTCCGCGCGCAGGGCCAGATCGCCAGCGGCACGGTTAGCGGCTCCGGCAGCGGGCCGTACACTTACGTTCTGTCATTTAAAGATGCGGCAGGGGCCACCTCGCCGATTGGGAGTGTTTGGTATGCCTGGGTCCCCGGGGTGTTCTATTTGCCCGGAACTCCCACCAGCGCTTCTGCGCCGGCGGGATGGACCGCCACCGTCTCCGGCAATTCTGTTCAATACGTTGCCAATTCGGCAGGCAACGACATTACGGCTGGCCAAACGCTTTCCGGGTTCACCTATCAAGCGGTGTTCACACCCGCCCAGTTGGCCGCAGCCCCGAATTCTGGGCGTTCGGACGCCTACTCGGCAGGACTTTTTTCTGACGCCGGAAATATCTTTGTCGTTACCACGGTGCCGGAGCCATCCACGTTGGCGCTGTTTACTTGCGGCGCGACGGCGCTGTGGTTTGGCGCCCGCCGCAAACCTCGTGTTGACTGATTCCGTCGGCTTGAACGGCCTGGCCAGGGTGGGGATGGTCTCTGCTGAGAGGCTTAAGGCTTTTTCTTCGGGTGAACCGTGATCTGTCCAGTGTTCTCTAGGATCGCGTAATGGACTTCATCGGGGCAGGAGCAACCTGCCGTTCGTAGAGCAGCGTTGAGTTCGTGGTGGGTGAGTTGCTCGCGATCCATAACGTCCGTGAAAACGCGTCCGTTGTGGACCAGTATTTCCGGGCGGCCTTCGACGAGCTTTTCCAATGTCTTGCTCTTGTAGGTGAGGCGTCCCACAATCCCGTTGGCCACGATGAGTGTGGTAGCGGAGATCACACCGCCCGTGATGGAATTGTCCCCGCCGTTCATGGCGTTCTGCACGGCGTTGCTCAGGACGAGCAGCAACACCAGGTCGAAGGGGGCCAACTGCCCAACTTGCCGCTTGCCGGTGAGGCGCAAGATGACGAGCAGGAAGACGTAAATGATCACACCACGAAGAATGAATTCCCACCAGGGAAGAATAGAGTGCCACATGGATACCGAGGCTAGCACTATCGGCGGCGATGACGATTCAAAAAAAGGTGTGGTTGTGAGGACCTGACTAAAACGAGAAACATGCGGGCCCGGCCGTACTCATGTTATGCTATTATCTATCATGAGAATCGGAACCTTGCCGTGGTTTCCGCTACAGCTAGCCTGGTGTTGTCTTTGTCTATTGACAGCGTGCAAGAAGGCGCCCTCACCCTCCGTCTCACCAGAGCCCGCGGGGAAAGCCGAACCGGAACAGGTCTCGCCGTCGCAGGCGCAACGGCAGCGACTGGAGTGGAATCTGAAAACGCTGACGGGGGCCTATGAAAGCGTCGGGAAAACCAATGCCGCCTGGGACGGCTTCGCCAACAGTGCGTTAAATGAATTCGCTCGCGGCAGGGCCAGAATCAGAGACCTGGGCGAAGTTTGGGAGTACATCATCGCGACGAATTGCAACCTCGCGATCTCCGCCGGCTGCGATGATCCGATGATCCGATATTTGTTCGCTCGATTTCCGCCGGGCCCTACGAACCCCGAACCGAAAGCGCGAGTTGAGGCGTTCTTGGAGGCGGCCACCGACCTGGAACAGAGCGGGTACCCTGCGCTCCGGAAATTTTACGCTTCATTCATGACAACGTCACAAATCCATGAGGTTTACGGGTACACCAATATCCCGCCGCGATTGCAGGCGTTTCTTTCAGGAAACCACATTGGAGCAGAGCTGGCGGCTGCACTTGAAGATAAAGCAATGCCCGCGGAAGAAGCTTACGAAGCAAGCAGTGAGCTTCTCGCCAGACTGGTGGGCGACAAAGAACGGTACGCAACGTGGTATCAGCCAGCGGAGAGATTGTTATTTGAGAATTGGCCGCAGGCGTCTACGACGTGGCTGCTGAAAGGGGAAGCCTACGTGGAAATGGCTTGGCAGGCCCGGGGTGGCGGCTATGCCAACTCTGTCAGCCAGGAAGGCTGGAAGCTATTTGGCGAACGGCTCGCGGTAGCCCAAGAGGCGCTGGAAAAAGCGTGGCAACTGAATCCTCATGACCACCGGATACCGACGCTGATGATTCGAGTCGAGGAAGGGCAGGGCAAGGGGCGCGAGCGGATGGAACTCTGGTTTAGCCGGGCGATGGCACTTAATCCGAATAATGAACAGGCTTGCAAGTACAAGCTTCATTACTTGTACCCGCAATGGTATGGATCGCGCGAGGCGATGATCGCATTCGGGAGAGAATGTGTAGCTTCGACAAACTGGGGCGGCAACGTTCCGTTAATCCTCTGTGAAGCCCACTGGGATTACGCGGCCTTGGTAAAGAGCGAAGCGGAACGAGCAGACTATTGGAAACGGCCCGATGTCTGGCCTGATATCAGGTCTGCGTTCGAGCGGTTCTTTCAGTTGAACCCGGGAGCGATCTCCTGGCGCCACCAATATGCCTGGTATGCCTACCGTTGCGAGCAGTGGGCCGAGCTGAACAGCCAACTGACGATGCTCGGCTACACGAATTACGAGTACTTCGGCGGGAGAACTGAGTTCGACAAAATGGCTCGACTGGCTAAAGAGCACGCGTCGGCGGCGAAGAGGAATGGCTCCAAAGGCTCTTCTTGAAGGCCTAGGGGGGTAGGTCGCACAGTTCGCGCAGCAGTATCAGACTGGCGGCCTTGTGCTCTCCAACGCGTGAGGCCTGCTTGGGTTCGGCTGGCCCGGGACGTCCGTTAACCACAAATTGGGCGAAGGCGCAGCCAGCTCCTCTGCTTTGAGTGTAGGCTCAGCCAGGGCGTAGTCCGCACCGCCGCAGGACAGAAGCGTCATCGGTTCGGGCTTAAGCGCTCCGCCAGTAGGCTGCTGGGCCAGGGACAAGCTTTCCTGCGTCGAGGGTGGCGGGGCCAGCCGCGCTCGGTCAAACCTTTGCCGCCAAAGCATTCTGCCATCCCCGGCGTCCTAAGTATACTCTGGTACTCGTGCACCAGGACCGGACCGTAAAGGCATCAATCGAGCCACGTGTCCCTGGCGTCCGGCTCGCTTTTTCTTTATTAATAAAAAGTCCTTTCCACTAAGAAGCCTTTCGCCGCTACCCGGTGTAGCCTTCATGAGCGTGCCCAATCGCACGCCTCGAGCTCGCCCAGCCGACCTGGCCTGGCCTCGCCCGAGCGTTCTTTGACATCCAGGCGAACTTGGCTGCCCCATGAGGCGTCTGGTTCGGCGCCGCTCAAACAGGCCAACCCCGGCCCGCTGGGCAACGAGCCGAGGCCATGGTGGATTTGCACCACTTTGCGGTGGTTTTTTGGCTCTCGTCCACTTTCGGTATCCAGCGCCGCAATGTTGCCCTGCACATGCGCATCGCGCGAAATCGGTGATGTTGCCAGATTTGGTTTCTGCGGTAGTGTGGCGGAACGGCATTGGTTTGGAAATTTTCAAACGAAAGGAACGATGTATGAAGATTGGCATTCTCGGAACCGGAATGGTCGGAGAAGCGCTCGGGACAAAGTTCGCCCAGCTTGGGCACCAGGTGAAGATGGGTTCACGCACCGCAACTAACGAGAGCGCAGCCAAGTGGGCCAAGGCGGTCGGCGCGAATGCGTCGCAAGGAACGTTCAGCGATGCGGCGGCCTTTGGGGAAATGGTTTTCCTGTGCCTCAAAGGGACAGTGTTTCTGGATATCGCGAAAACGCTGAGCGCCGCGGCTCTGACCGGTAAAGTGGTGGTGGATGTGAGCAATCCTCTGGATTTTTCGCACGGCATGCCGCCGTCGCTCTCCATTTGCAATACGAACTCGCTCGGCGAGGAGGTTCAGAAGGCTGTGCCGTCGGCCAAGGTGGTGAAAACGTTGAACACTGTAAATTGCGAGGTCATGGTCGACCCGGCGAAAGGCGGCCATCCGACGATGCTGCTTTGCGGCAACGACTCGGAGGCCAAAGACAAGGTCGAGGGCTTGCTTAAAACGATGGGCTGGCGCGACATGATTGACCTGGGCGACATCACGAAGTCGCGCGGAACGGAGATGCTGCTGCCGCTGTGGCTCGACTTGATGGGATCGTTTGGGAATCCCTACTTCGGGTTTAAGATGGTGCGGGGTTAGCCGAATTTGCGGGTTAGGCGCCGCTGGTCGTAGGTCCGGCGCTGGGCAGCGCTCATCCTTTCGAAATCCGGCGAGCCGTTGGGATTAGTCGGCCAGGAGATGTCGTCAGACTTCGTAAAGGAGGATGTGCCGCCGCCTTGAGAGCGGCGCTCCTTTGGAGAAGAGGTTGCGGTGGCCAGGGGATTCCCAACGATCGCGACCCTGGTCGCCTGTCCGGCGGCTGCGTCGTAGCTCACGGCCTGGTCGGTTAGCTGGAGGTCCCTTTCGAGCGCCAATTTCGGTTTGATATGCTTTGCCTGGAGCACGCCATGATAGGCGCGGACGGCCTCTTCCGGAGAGATTTTGCCGTCGGTAATCAGGCGGAGCATCTCGATGAAAGCGAGCTGGTGCTCGGCATTGTTAATCTTTCGGCCGAACAGGGCGACCCGGGCGCCATATTTTTGTGCGTCGTGGATGAGTTTAAAGGCGTCGTAGCTGGTGCCGGCGCTGCCTCCAAGGATGCCGACGACGAGGTTCGGATCGTATTGGGCCAGTTCTTCCATCGCGCGCGGGCCGTGATAGACAATCTTGAGAAACAAAGGACGCCCGGATTGAGGAACGCCGGCGAGGCTTCGGAGGATGTTGTCGTTGATGAATTCCCCGAGCTTCTCACGAGGGATGCCGCTGCTCACGTTCGGGTCGAAGACTTCGAGGAAGTAGCGAAAGTTTTTCCGCTCGGCTTCTTCGCGAAACTGCTTAAAGGCGAGCAGAGTCTCGCGGTCCGGTTCGAGATCGTTGACGAAGGTGACGGAATAGAGGCCGAGGTTGGCACCCGGGAATTCATTCGTGGTGCGGTCGCACTCGATTTTGCCGCATTGGATTTGGTCGATGGTGGCGGTGCGGAAGGGTTGGGCCGGCTCGCGCGTGTAGCAGCCGTGGCGCACGGCCCAGACGTCGGTCGCGTCGTTCGCGCGAGCCGCCGGGGTGACGTGCGACTTGCGGAAGAGGCCCTCCTTAATCGTCAACTGCTCGTTGACGTAGGCGGACATGAGCATGATATCGACCAAGCCCTGGTGAACGACGTCGCGGATAATATCGAGAAACTCGGGCAGGTTGCGGTAGCCGTATTCGTCGCGCGTCCAGATTTCCGGTGAAAACCGCGCGGGCCGCTCACCCTGCCGCGAGAGATACGAGCGCGGACCAGGCGCGCGCGCGCCGAACGCCATGTCGGCGTCTTTGGCATCCGCGATGATAAACGCGCGCGACGCCGGGTTGGCTTTCACTTCGGCTAGTTTGGAATCGAGCGATTTCAAGGTTTAACCACGAATGAACACGAATCGTAAGCAGATTCGTGTTCATTCGTGTTCATTCGTGGTTCACTTTCTGGCGGACATGATTTGGTCGGTGATGGCCTGGACCAGCTTCTCGGCTTCGGGGTCCGGCGCGCCCGAAGCGGCGGTTGGGCCCTCAGCCGAGCCGGGGGCGGCGCACGTGACACCGGGACGCCACCCTTCGTTGTCGCACAGTTCGCATTCTTTGAGGCCGAAGCGCGGGTCGGGGATGCCAAGGGTCTGTTTGATTTTGAGGAGGTCCTGAAGTTGGGCGGCGGTCATGGTGTTGACCGGTTTGCCGAGCTGCGAGGCGACGAGAACGGTGCGGCAGTAAGCTTCGAGGATTTCCATTTTGAAATAGGCGTCCTCGACATCATTGTGGCTCCAGGTTACCACACCGTGATTGGCCATCAGAATGGTGTTGTGTTTATCGACGAGATCGGCAACGAGCTTCCCCATTTCCGGTGTTCCAGGTGTGCGATAGGGAGCGATCGCGACAGAGGAGAACACCTCGAACTCAGGGATCATGCAGGTGGGCGGTTCGACCCCGGCAACTGCGAACCCGGTAGCGTGAGGCGGATGGCAATGGACAGTTGCGACCGCCCGCGGCTGACGTTTCATGATCTGCAAGTGCATGAGGATTTCGCTCGTCCGTTTTTTCGTGCCGCAGAACTGGTTGCCGTCGAGGTCCACGAAGCACATGTCCTCCGGCTTCATGAACCCCTTGGACACGAGCGTCGGTGTGCACAGGGCGATATCCTCGCTAACCCGAATGGCGATATTGCCGCCGTTGCCATCCACGTAAGCGCGCTGCCACAGACGCCGTCCGATGTCGCAAATCTGAAGCTTCAGCGCCTGAATTTTGGGCGAGTTGAAAAACGCGTCAATCTCGGCTTTCGAACTTCGCGAGGTGGCGGCCTTTGCGGGGTCGGCATGGCGGTTGGTTTCCTTGGCCGGGGTCTGGTAGCTCGCCGTTCCGTCGAGATCCCTTAGGAAATCGCGGGCGGATGGGGTCAGGAGGGCGTCTTCGGGCAACGAGCCAACATCTTTGCCGTTCCGCAGCATCTCTTCCAAATCTCGAACACTGATAACCGGTTTCATGCGTTGAATGGGTTATAGAAAATCTCGTCTACCAGCGCCGCGTTGATGGCGTCGATAGGGGTCGGCTGGTGGAGCGGACAAGCGGCTTCGCGGCCTTCAATAAAGCCTATTGTTTGGCCCACGCCACCGCCGAGGTCGTCATAAACGACCAGGCTGGGCTCCTTGCTCAGTCCGAGAGGCGTTTCGGACCCGCGCTGAAAATGCTCGCGGGTAAAAGGCGAGACGACCAGGTAGCGGGCCCCTGCCAGCGCCGGAACCGACACGCTCAGCGTCACACGGCCAATGACGGTTCCCAATCTCATGCTTCTTCTTCGTCCACGATGCCGATTACCATCCAGCGGGCAGGGCTTTTGCTATCGCCGACCGCTTTCCGTGCCGCCATGCCGTCGGAGGAGATGACAACGCGCTGGTGCAGGCCGGCCCCGTGGGCGTCGATGGCGACCTGCGGCACGCCCTCAGGTTCGCCGGCCTGGCCGATCGGTTGGCAAATGACGAGTCGCCAGCCCTCGAAGCTGGGATGCTTCCGGGTAGCGACGACGTTGCCTTCTACGCGAGCGAGGAGCATGGCGGAGGAGGGGAGTGATGGAGTGATGGAGCGATGCAGTATTGGAGTAATGGAGTAATGGAGTGATGGAAGCCAACACTCCAACACTGCAATACCCCGCCACTTCGCTTGTCGGCTAACGTCATAGTCAATAGATCCGGAGGTTGTCGACCATGACACAACGGCGGACGCGGGCGAAGGTGCGAGGATTCGTGACGCCTTCGCCGGTGGGAGTGGCGATGGAATAGCTCAGGTAACCCTCGCCGCCGAGGCCCAGGCCGGCCATGCAAGGGCCATTCTTGACAAAGAGCGTCGTGTCGAGCGCCCGCGCCATCGCGGTCATGTGCTCGACGTCATGCGAGTGAATGATGGAGGTGTGCTTGTAATTGTGCTCGGCGGCCAGCGAGGCTTCGATCCCTTCCTCGACGGTTTTCACCCGCACGATCGGAATGAAGGGCATCATTTGCTCCTCCTTTACGAAGACGTGGTCTTTGTCGGTTTCGGCGAACAGCAATTCGGTTTTGTCGGGTGCAGTCACGCCCGCGGCTTTCGCGAGCACGCTGGCGTCCCTGCCAATCAGGGCTTTGTTGACGACTGGCTCGGGACACCCTGCCCCGTGGCCTTCTTTGAAGGTGAAGGCTTCCTGAGTCAGGCGCTGCAGTTGGGCGCCGGCCAGGCGGAAGGCTCCCGCCTTCTCCATTTGGGCCATGAGTTCATCGGCGACCGCGTCCAGCACAAAGACTTCCTTCTCACCGATGCAGAGCAGGTTATTGTCATAAGCCGCACCGGCGATGATGGCTTTGGCAGCGCGTTGCATGCAGGCGGTGTCATCGACCAGCACCGGCGGGTTGCCGGGGCCGGCGCAGATTGCGCGCTTGCCCGTCTGCATTGCCGCCTTCACGACGGCCGGGCCGCCGGTGACGCAGAGCAAGCGGACCGCTTCGTGGTGGCAGATAGCTTTGAACGAATCGAGCGTCGGTTGCTCGATGATGGTGATGACATTTTCGATCCCGACCTCGCGTTCAATCGCCCGATTATACTCACGAACGGCTGTCGCGGCGCATTTTGAGGCATTGGGATGGGCATTGAACACCACGGCGTTGCCGGCGGCGACGATGTTCACTACGTTGCCGCTCAATGTGGGGATGGAATGGGTGGAAGGGGTGATGGCGGCGACGACGCCAAACGGCGTGTATTCCTCGAGCGTGATACCGTGGTCGCCGCTGCGAGCATCCGGATGCAGCCATTCGACCCCGGGCACCAGCTTAATAATCTGAAGCTTCTCGACCTTGTGGTCGAGGCGGCCGATTTTCGTCTCTTCCAGCTCGAGTCGGCCCCACTGAGCGGCATTGGCTTCGGCAAGGGCCTTTACGATTTCGACGATCCTGGCGCGCGCAGCGACGCCTTTCTGCTTCAACTGAAGGAAGCCGGCGTGAGCGGCGGCGCAAGCTTCGTTGGCGTCCTGGAAGACACCGGATCGGCCGCGCTTGATGGTGCCGGCGCTGGCTTGGGCCTCGTTGGCGCCGCCGCAAACTGCAGGCGCCGGGTCAGAGGGGAGCGAGCCGTTCTTACCGAGGCGGCCGAGGACCTCCGCCACGACATCGCGGATTAAGGTTTCATTGACAGCACTCATTGGTCGTTAAAACGTTAAAAGGTTCAAACGTCAAGAATGTCATTGTTTGGTCGTATAAATCTGTTTTCCGAGGACATCAACGGTATCGACAATGCCGATGATGACGGCATCCACGGGGGCATCTTTCAGGTTAGGCGCCAAGCGGGCTGAACTACCCTGGCAAAACATCACCATTTCCCCGATGCCTGCGCCCACGCTGTCCACAGCGACAATGGTGTTGGCCCCGGGGCGAAACTTTGTCGGGTCCTTTTCGTCCACCAACTGCGGGCGAACCAGCAGCAGCTTGCGGCCGTTCATCGACGCGTCCTTCTTGGTCGCGACCACCGAACCTTCGACTCGGGCGAGGAACATTTTGGTTAAAAGGTTAGAGCGTTAAAACGGTGATTGGTGATTGAGATGGTGACTGGGACGGTTGCCAGGCACACGTCACCGGGCACGTCGCCTCATCTGGCCGCCGGTCTCTTGGGCAGAATGGTTTCGACGTCCTGGTGCGGACGGGCGATGACGTGAACGCTGACCAGGTCGCCTTTGATAGCTTTGATGGCTTGGGCACCGGCGTCGGTCGCCGCTTTGACGGCTGCGACATCGCCCACAACCACGGCCGTGACCAGCGCGTTGCCGACCTGGGTCATCGGGCCTGCCAGTTCAACGTTCGCTGCCTTGAGCATCGCGTCGGTACCCTCGACGAGGGCGACCAGTCCGCGCGTTTCGATCATTCCAATTGCTTGATGAGACATAGGTTAGTAGATGGTTGAGAGTTGATAGTATTGGTCAGTTGATGGTTGAGAGTCGCGTTTGTTCTTAGTTGCTCGATTTGAGTTTGGATCTGAGCTTGCCGAGAGTGCCGGCCGGGTTTTCTTCCCTCGAGTCGCGGGGTGCGCTCTTCGTTAGCCGGGCAGGTCTTTGAGCCGGCCTCGCTTTATCCAGGTAGCGCTTCACTTCGCGGGCGACGACCAATTCTTCGTTGGCGGGGATGACGAGGACCTTGACGGCGGAATCGGACGCGCTGATGAGCGCCTCCTTGCCTCGTGTTGTTTCGTTTTTCTCCTCGTCGAGGACAATACCGAGCTGGTCGAGGTTCGCGCAGACGGCGCGGCGGATCGACGTATCGTTCTCGCCGATGCCGGCGGTGAAGACGAGGGCGTCGGCCCCGTTGAGTTCCAGCAGGAAGGAACCGACCCAACGCCGGGTTTGATGGACGAGCACGGCCAGAGCCAGTTGGGCGCGCGGGTTTCCTTCGGCAGCCTGCCGCTGGACATCGCGGATGTCATTGTAGCCGCCTGAGAGCGCCTGAAGGCCGGATTCCTGGCACAACGATGCTTCTGCCTCTTCGAGCGTGAGGCCGGTGAGGCGCATCAGGTACGGTAGGGCGAAGGCATCCAGGTCACCGACGCGGTTGTTTTGAGGCAGGCCGGACTGCGGGCTTAGACCCATGCTGGTGCCGATGGCGACGCCATTGAGGATTCCCGTGACCGAGGAACTGCCGCCGAGGTGACAGGATATGACGCGGAGGTCGGGCTGGCTGACCGGGCTGGCGCCGCCGTTGACATAGAGCTGCCGCGCGCGCCGGGCCACCTCCTCGCGCCCGAATAACTCGGCGGAGCGCTCGGCGATGTATTTGTGGCTGGCCCCGTGAAAGCCCCAGCGACGTACTCCGAGGTCGTGCCACGCTTCGGGCACGGCATACCGAACTGCTGCGGGCGCCAGCCACTGGTAGAAGGCCGTTTCAAACAAGCCGACCAGGGGCACTGAGGGCATCCGCTGAGCGAAGAGGCGGATGCCAGTGATGTACGGGGGATTGTGCGCCGGGGCGATGCCGCTGAAAGCTTCCATGGCGGAGAGCACGCTGTCGTCGAGGCGGACGCAGCCGTTAACCTCGCGCGCCATGATGGTCTTGAAACCTACTGCGGCGAGGTCCAGCTCGTTGCGGATGTGGCCGGCACCCTTGATTTCGCCAAGACAATCGCTAATCGCCTTCGAGTAATTAGTCACTCTCTCGAAGCCGCCTTTGTGGAGCAGTTTTTCCTGGCCGTTCGAGAAATCGAACAGGCGCCACTTGAGCGAAGTGGAGCCGAGATTTGCGACCAGGATTTTCACGGTGGTGACTCGCGATTGGTGACTGATGATTGGTCCAGCAGCCGATTACCGACCACTGACGGCCAGCATCATTGCAGGCACTTTCCCAGTATCGCGAGGCCTTCGTGCGGGCGGGGAATGACCTGGACACTGATGACCTGGCCAACCTGGGCCGCCGCCGCCGCGCCGGCATCCGTCGCTGCTTTGACCGCTGCAACGTCCCCGCGGAAGAAGCCGGTGACATAGCCGCTGCCAATCTTTTCCCAGCCGACGAGCGTCACGTTGGCAGCTTTGAGGGCTGCATCGCAAGCCTCGAGCAAGGCACACAGGCCTTTGCATTCAATCATTCCAATTGCTTGTTGAGCCATAGGTTAGTTGAGAGTTGAAAGGTGATAGTTGATAGATCGTCGAGAGTTGATAGCCGGACTATTTGGGTTTGGCGTTGGCCTCGCCGAGGAAAGACTTCAGGAGGTCTTCGTGCGGACGCGCCAGGATGTGCGAGCTGACCAACTCGCCGACCTTGCCCGCGGCTTTGGAGCCGGCATCGACGGCCGCTTTGACGCTGCCGACGTCGCCTCTGCACAACACGGTGATAAGGCCGCCGCCGATCGGTATGGTTTTTACGAGGGTGACGTTGGCGGCTTTGACCATAGCGTCACTGGCCTCCACGCTGCCGACGTATCCTTTGGTTTCGATCATTCCTAATGCTTCGCTCATTTGTTCGTTAATGGTTGAGAGTTGATGCGGTAGTTGGTAGCTGAAAGCAGAATGGTTGGCAGTGGGGCGCAGGTTAACGGAGTAATTCGCAGGGTGTGTCGGGCTGCAGGTTGCAGGCGTTGCCTTCGTCGGTATCGATGTGCACCTCCAGCTTGAAACTCTTATCGACGCGCACCAACATCTTATCGAGGCTGAGTCCACAGGCGCCCCCAATCCGCAGCCTCATTGCGTCGCCGCCTTTCACCCCGTAAAATTCGGCATCCGACGGCGACATGTGCACATGTCGCAGTGCACGGATGACACCTTGCTGCATTTCGAAAAAGCCAGCCGGGCCCATGAGCATGCAGCCGAGCGTTCCCTGGACGTCCCCCGACAACCGCAGCGGCAGATCAAACCCGAGCGCGATGCCATCTGTGTAGGCGAGTTCGACCTGGTTTAGATTTCGGCACGGCCCGAGGATACGCAGATTGGAAATGACCCGGCTGCGCGGACCAATCAGCGTGAGGGTTTCTTTCGCGGCAAACTGGCCCTCCTGGTAGAGCCACTTGTGTACGGTGAGTTCGCGGCCTTTGCCGAACAGCACCTCGACCGCTTCTGGCGTGAGATGACAATGCCTAGCGCTGACGTTCACCACCAATGGGTTCGGCGCAGTCGCTGGCTTGGGCAGGGGTTTGCCAAGTCGCTGATAAACCGCTTGGCGGACCATGTGTTCCACCACGGCACGGTGCGGCGTTGTAGGGCCAGTTGCGACCATATCATGGCTAGTTTTTGACATATTCTGAACAAAGTCAACAAATATATTGCAAATTGCTCCACAATCTACCATTATTATTTCAGATGCAGCCAGAAGAACGTCAACATCGCATCGGGGAATATCTGCAAAAAGTTGAGTTTGCATCGTTAGAAGATATTGCAAATCAAGTTCGTGCGTCTGTTTCGACAGTTCGTCGCGACCTGACAGTACTGGAATCGGAGGGTTCGGTGAGGCGTACGCATGGCGGGGCTCGTATTGTGGCACCACGTTCAGACGAGTTCGCGTTCTCGGCCCGGGACACACACCAGTTAACCGAGAAAGAGATGATCGGTCGTGCTTGCGCTGAGATCATTCTGCCGAATCAAAGCGTGATCATTGATGCAGGGACGACAGCGTACCACGTTGCGAAGTATCTCGAGAGCAAGGCACCGCAACTGATAACGAACTCGCTGCCCGTGGCGAACCTTTTTGCGTCGGCCAACCGGCAGGAGGTTGTGGTTTCGGGGGGAGTGATTTATCCCAGGCTTGGGGTGTTGGTTGGGCCACTCGCGGTCGATGCCTTTTTGAAGATTCACGCTGATGTAGCAGTGATGAGCGCTGGTGGGATTTCCCTGGAAGGCATTACGAATTCTCACGGACTGCTGATTGACATCCAGCGAGCGATGATCCAAGGGGCGCAGAAAGTAATCTTCTGTTTCGACCACACCAAGTTCAACCGCAAATCAGTACTGCCGCTGTGCGACCTGGACTGCGTGGACGTCATCGTAACCGACAGCGCCGCTCCGGGCGACTTGGTTCGGGCGCTGCGCGAGCGGGGGATCGAAGTGATCCTAGCTCCCGCCTCCGCGGAGCTGGGGGAGCGGACCGTGCGGGTGCAAGCGGGTCAGCCTTAACGCGGGGGAGATCCTCGGGAGCAAGCGCGCGGCCGGGCGGCCACGGGACAAGGCGGTGTTGGCGGTCCTGCCCATTGAACAAAAGGCTAATTGACTACCACGCTTTAGGAGTCAAGATGGCACTACGCAATGCAACCGCGTAACCAGACTATGAGAAACACTGCTGCCTGCTTGCTTACGACGCTTGCGATTCCTCTCTGGGCTCAGCCTGCCGCCGCTCCTCCGACCGTTTCTGCACAGGACGCGCCATCGAGCGAGGTCGTTCCGCAACGAGTTCTGGGGTTAATGAAGCGCGTGGCGGATTGGCAACTGGCCCAGCCGCCGGTGCGGCCGGCGACGGATGATTGGACCTACGGCGCATTTTACGCGGGTGTCATGGCGTTGAGCCAACTCGCCGACGACCCCAAGTATCACGACGCGATGATGCAAATGGGCGAGGCGCATGAATGGAAGCCGGCCAAGCGCATTTATCACGCCGACGACCATTGCATCTGCCAGACCTACCTGGACCTGTATTTGCAGCACCGCGATCCGGCAATGCTGGGTCCGACCAAAGAGCGTTTCGATTATATCCTGGAGCATCCGCGCACGAACGCTCTGCTATTCGATATGAAAGGGGCCAATGATCGCTGGGCGTGGTGTGACGCGCTATTCATGGGGCCGCCGGCCTGGTTGCGGCTGTTTGCCGCCACCAGCAACGCCAAGTACGTCGAGTTCATGGACCGGGAATGGCGGGCGACCTCTGATTTCCTTTACGACAAAGAGGAACACCTCTATTTCCGCGACAGCACCTATTTTCAGAAGCGCGAAGCCAACGGGAAAAAGGTCTTTTGGAGCCGGGGCAACGGCTGGGTCCTCGCCGGTCTCGCCCGTGTCCTGGAGGTTATCCCGCCGGAGCATGCGCAACGGAAATTCTACGAGCAGCAATTCAAAGAAATGGCGTCGAAGATCGCGGGTCTCCAACAGGAAGATGGCCTGTGGCGTTCCAGCCTGCTCGATCCGCAATCGTATCCGCTGAAAGAGACCAGCGGCTCAGGCTTTTTCACCTTTGCGCTCGCCTGGGGTGTCAACCGGGGCATCCTCGACCGCCCTATGTTCGAGCCGGTGGTGCGGAGGGCTTGGAAGGCGTTGGTGGAGTGCATTGCTCCGGACGGCAGGCTGGAGCATGTGCAACCCATCGGGGCTGATCCCAAGAAGTTCGAACCGTCGCACAGCGATGTTTATGGCGTGGGCGCGTTCCTGTTGGTGGGGAGCGAGATGTATCGTCTGGCGCTGGGTGATTTGCCGGCCGCCGCTTACGCCACGTTCATGCCTCAGCGCAAAGATGATTTCGCATGGGAGAACGAGCGCATCGCGTACCGGGTTTACGGGCCGGCGTTGGAGGCAACCGGTGAAATCAGCAGCGGTCTTGATGTCTGGATCAAGCGCACGCGCAAACCGATTGTCGAAAAATGGTATTATCTGGCTCAGTATCATAAGGACCATGGTGAGGGGTTGGACATGTATAAGGTGGGACCCAGCCGTGGTTGCGGCGCGACCGGCGTTTTGCGTGACGGGAAGGTTTATGTAGCCAACAATTTTACGACCTGGCGTCTGCTGGAAAATGGCCCGGCGCGCGTCGCCTTCGAGTTAAATTATGCCCCTTATGACGCTCGTGGGGTCAAGGTGACCGAGACCAGGCGAATCTCGCTCGAGACCGGCTCGAACCTTAACCGCATCGAGACGCGATTTGATTGGGACGGCGGCCCGGAGACGCTGGATGCGGTAGTGGGCATTGTGAAACGTGAGGGCGGCGGCGCTGCTGATTTCGCGAAGGACGGCTCGTGGATGGCGTACTGGGAGCCAGAGCAGAAAGGCAACGGAACAATCGGTTGCGGCGTGACGATGACCGCGCCTGCGCGGCCGCTCGATACGCCGGATCAGGTCTTTCTGCAAACTACTGTCAAGCGGGGCCAGCGGCTGGTGTACTATGCAGGCGCCGGCTGGACAAAGAGCGGTGACTTCCAGGACAAGGAGTCGTGGGTACGTTATGTATCGGAGTCTTGCGGGAGGATCAGCGCGAAATGACGAGTGTGAACAGAGCCCGCTTGGTGAGGCGGTTTGATTACGATTGCGAGCCCGACCCGGAAAACCGTGGATTCCGGTTTTGACAATGGCACTCTATGCAAGTACGTCTCTCCCCCAGCCAAACCGAATACGAGCAGCTTAACACGGAACGACTCCGCTCCGCTTTTCTCCTGGAGTCGTTGTTCACGCCGGGCACAGTGGAACTGGTTTACTCAGACGCTGACAGGGCCATCATTGGATCGGCGGTACCCGCCGCTTCGCCGCTCAAGCTTGCTCCAGACGCGGAGCTCCGTGCCGCTTTCTTTTGCGAGCGCCGCGAACTCGGTATTCTGAATATTGGCGCAGCAGGCGCGGTTGAGGTCGACGGCAGGCGCTTTGAGATGAGCAAGCTCGACTGTCTGTACGTCGGACGTGGCAGCCAAAACATAACCTTTGCGACGCGCGACGCCGGCCTTCCTGCGGCCTTTTATTGGTTGAGCTATCCTGCCCATGCGAACTATCCCACGGCGCTGGTTCACCGGGAGGACGCCCTGAAGGTCGAATTGGGCAACGCAGCGGATGCGAATCGGCGCACGATCTACAAATGCATACATACCGGTGGCATAAAGAGCTGCCAATTAGTGATGGGCTTCACCCAATTGCAGGAAGGATGCGTGTGGAACACCATGCCGCCGCATACGCATACCCGACGCTCGGAGGTCTATGTTTATTTCGATCTCGGTCCCAGCCGCAGGGTGATGCATTTCATGGGCGCGCCGCAACAGACCCGGCATTTGGTAGTGGGCGATCGGCAGGCGGTCATTTCCCCCAGTTGGTCCATCCACTGCGGCTGTGGCACCGGTGCCTACTCCTTCTGCTGGGGCATGGGCGGCGAAAACCAGGCTTTCGACGACATGGACGCGGCTCCTCTGGACAGCCTGCGCTGATAGAAATCTCTTAAAT
This sequence comes from Candidatus Acidiferrum sp., assembly GCA_035566435.1. Taxonomy (GTDB): domain Bacteria; phylum Verrucomicrobiota; class Verrucomicrobiia; order Limisphaerales; family UBA8199; genus DATMRF01. Next base: position 54,658 of record DATMRF010000050.1, on the reverse strand, counting down.
CTCATCGGTCTCATCTGTGATTTTGGAAAAGTTCAACCTGGCCGGAAAGGTCGCCATCGTCACTGGCGCCGGCCGGGGTCTGGGCAAAGGCATGGCCATCGGCTTGGCGGAGGCGGGGGCTGACCTGGCTCTTGTGGGCTCCACCACCACGGACGAGACCGCAAAGGTCATTCGCGCGCTGGGCCGGCGCGCCTGTCAGATCCAGGCGAACCTGTTGCGGAGCGATGCTATTGCCAGGATCGTCGAGACGACCGTGAAGGAATTGGGTGGCATCGATATCCTGGTCAACAATGCCGGGATCATCCGTCGGGCGCCTCTGGTCGAGGTCACAGAGGCGGACTGGGACGAAGTCGTGCAGGTGAACCAGCGCAGTCTGTTTTTTTTGAGCCAGGCCGTGGCCAAACAGATGATGAAACGGGGCGGGGGCGGCAAGATTATCAACATCGCCTCGATGCTGTCTTTTCAGGGTGGCGTCCGGGTGGCGTCGTACACGGCCGCAAAGAGCGCGGTGTTGGGCTTGACGCGGATCATGGCGAACGAGCTGGCGCCACAGGGCATCAATGTTAATGGCATCGCTCCGGGGTACATGGAAACCGATAACACCGCCGCACTCCGGGCAGACCCAAACCGCAATGCGGAGATTCTGGCGCGCATTCCAGCCGGTCGCTGGGGCCGCTCGCAAGATTTGCAGGGCGCGGTGGTGTTTCTCGCGTCAGCCGCCTCGGACTATATGCATGGGTACACGTTGGCGATCGATGGCGGATGGCTTGCTCGTTGAGAACATTTTACGCGAACCCAATTGAAAAGTTATGCCCGATGTTTCCAAGACTCTCTCTGACCCGAGTTCCATGAGAGGCGGCCCTGTTCTCGCCACCATGCGCAATTACCGGTGGGTGGTTTGCGCCCTCCTGTTCTTGGCGACGACGGTTAATTATGTGGACCGCCAGATCCTTTCGCTGCTGAAGGAAATCCTCGACCGCGACATCGGGTGGAACAACACGCAGTTTGGTCTGGTGAACTCGGCTTTCCAGTTTACGTACGGCGTCGGGCTTTTGGGTTTCGGCTGGTTTGTAGACCGCTTCGGCACCAAGATTGGCTATGCGGTTTCGATCGCCGCCTGGAGTGTCGCCGCAGTTTGCCATGCCCTGGTGGGCAGCTTTGGCGGCTTTCTGGCCGCGCGTTCGGCCCTCGGTCTCGGCGAGGCGGGCAACTTTCCCTCGGCAATCAAGGCGGTGGCGCTGTGGTTTCCCAAACGCGAGCGGGCGTTTGCGACCAGTATCTTTAACGCGGGAACAAACGCCGGCGCATTGATCGCCCCCGGTGTAATTCCGGCCATGGCATTTCACTGGGGGTGGCAGTCCACCTTCATTGGGGCGGGTATCGCCGGCATGCTGTGGCTCTTTCTTTGGCTGCCGTTTTATGACGTGCCCGAGCGCAGCAAATACCTCAGTGCGGAAGAATTGGTTTTGATCCGAAGCGACAAAGACGAGGGGAATCGGGAAGGAAAGATCCCCTGGCTCAGCTTGTTGACTTACCGCCAAACGTGGTCCTTTATCATAGCCAAGTTTCTTACGGACCCGGTGTGGTGGTTCTTTCTGATTTGGCTGCCTGACTTCTTCAACAAGACCCGCGGCCTCAACATCAAGAAGAGCTGGATACACATCGTGACGATCTACGGCATTGTGACCGTACTCAGCATCTTTGGCGGGTGGGTCACGGGGTATCTCACCAAGCGGGGTTGGACGGTGACACGGGCGCGCAAAACGGGAATGTTCGTATTTGCGCTTTGCGCGTTGCCGATCCTGGCGGTCACGAAGGTCGGCGATTGGTCGGCCGTATTGTTGATCGGTCTGGCTGCCTCGGCCCACCAGGCATGGTCCGCCAATCTGTATACGACCGTGTCGGACATGTTTCCCAAACCCGCCGTCGCCTCCGTTATCGGCATCGGCGGCATGGCTGGCTCGGCTGGGGGACTGATTTTTCCGTTCCTCACTGGGCGGATGCTCGACCGATTTGAAGCGGTGCACAACGCGACCGCCGGCTATGCCATCCTGTTCGGCATTTGCGGCTGCATGTACGTTGTCGCCTTTGCGCTGCATCATTTGTGCGCGCCGCGGTTCGAACCGCTGCAACTGACTCGCGCAAAAACCTAAATCGCAGTTTGGCGGGCGAGGAACGCTTGCCCGGCCGCGCGCATAATCCCCATGAAGCTCGGGCTTGGCCTATATCGTCACATGCTGACGCGCGAGAATTTCCGATTCGCGCGCCAGGCGGGCGCGACCCATCTCGTGGTGCACCTAGTGGATTACTTCAAGGCCGGCGCGTATAATCCCAAGGATAACCAGCCCACCGGCACCGAAGAGGGGTGGGGGCTTGCGGGAGACCCAGACCGATTGTGGACTCTAGACGAACTTCTGGGCCTGCGCAGGGCGGCCGAGGCGGAAGGGCTCAAAATCGAAGCGGTCGAGAATTTCGATCCGGCGCATTGGCATGATGTATTGCTCGACGGCCCCAAAAGGAGTCAGCAGGTCGAAAACGTGAAGACTATTATCCGGCGTTTGGGCCAGGCCGACATTCCGGTGATGGGGTATAACTTCAGCATCGCGGGCGTCTGCGGTCGTGTGACCGGCCCATTCGCACGTGGTGGCGCTATTTCGGTCGGCATGGACGGTCTGCTTGAGACGCCGATGCCTAACGGAATGGTTTGGAACATGGTTTATGATGCAAATGCCCAGCCTGGAGCAGTCCCGCCGGTTACGCACGACGAACTTTGGCGGCGGCTGGGGGAGTTTCTGAAAGACATCGTGCCAGTAGCGGAGGAGGCAGGCGTAAGACTAGCCTTGCATCCGGATGATCCGCCGATGCCGACAATGCGCGGCCAACCGCGGCTCGTCTATCAGCCGCACATGTACCAGCGAGTGCTCGACTTGAATCCCAGCGCCGCCAACGCACTTGAGTTCTGCCTGGGCACGCTCGCGGAAATGACTGAGGGCAATGTTTACACAGCCGTGGAGGAATATAGCCGTCAGGGCAAGCTGGCGTACGTCCATTTTCGCAACATCACCGGGAAAGCTCCTCACTACCGTGAAACGTTCGTGGATGATGGCGACATCGATATGCTGCGCGTCCTGCGCATCTTGAAAGAAAACCGTTTTGAGGGCGTATTGATTCCTGACCACACGCCGCAGATGACTTGCGACGCTCCGTGGCATGCTGGTATGGCTTACGCCATGGGATATATGCGCGCGGCTTTGCAGGCCCTGGACCAAGGTGCGGCCGAATGAAACGACGGATGGATTTCAGAGCACCATGCACGCCGGCAGGCCGGAAATTCGTTCCCACCCTAGCTCTGCTTGCGATGTTGGCTCTGGCCGGCGCTGACCAAGACCCGGCTGAGCAAGCCTTGACGCTGTGGTACCGTCAGCCAGCCGCTAAATGGGAAGAGGCTTTACCTGCGGGCAATGGCCGGTTAGGCGCGATGGTTTTCGGCGGCGTCACGAACGAACGCGTTCAGCTCAACGAAAACACGATTTGGGCCGGGCCGCCGTATCCCGAACCCAAACCCGGCGGCCCGGCAGTTATCGCCCTGGCGCGTCAACTGTTTTTCGCGGGCAAGTACTCCGAAGGCGAAAAGTTGATTGAGCGCCAACTGTTGCCGCCGGCCGTCGAACCGCGGAGCTATCAGCCTTTGGGCGATCTTCAAGTAGCTTTTGGTCATACCGGCGAGATAAGTGGCTATCGGCGCGAGCTCAATCTCTCCACCGGGATTGCCACGACTGTTTATCGAGCGGACGGGGTTACCTACAAGCGTGAGGTTTTCGCCACTCGAGCGGATGATCTCGTCGTTGTGCAGCTCTCGGCGGACAAGCCACGAAAAATCTCTTGCACGGTTTCCCTTACGCGCCCGGATAGTGAAATCGTTACTGGCGGCTCGGATACCGTCGTCTTAACGGGCCAGGCGGCTCACGGACACGAGCACAAGGGCGTGAGCTTTGAGGCGCACCTCTGCGCTCATGCGCGAAATGGCACGATTCAGGCCGAGGCAAGCAGTCTCGAGGTCGTGGGAGCCGACGCTGTCACGCTCGTGCTTGCTGCGGCGACGGATTACAACCAAACGGAGCCGTCCAAGCCTCTCACGCGAGGCTTGGGCCGTCGTTGCGAACAGGATCTGATCGCTGCAACCAAGGGCTACCTCCATTTGCGGCAGGCATCTATCGCGGCCCACCAACGTCTGTTCAACCGCGTTTCGTTCGACCTTGGTCCGGCGCCCGATAAGCCCACGGATGAACGTCTCGACGCGGTGTGGCGGGGTGACTCCGATCCCGCCTTGGCCGCGCTCTATCTCCAATATGGCCGTTACCTGCTGTTGGGTTCCTCTCGCCCGGGCGGTTTGCCGGCGAACCTTCAGGGGCTTTGGAACGAGCACATGCGTGCGCCGTGGAACAGCGATTACCACATCAATATCAATTTACAGATGAATTACTGGCCGGCGGAGGTCGCGAACCTGGCGGAATGTCATGAGCCGTTCTTCGATTACCTTGAAAGGCTTCAGCCTGCCGGGCGTCGCACGGCGCGTGAGGTATTTGGCTGCCGCGGATTTTGCTCCTGCCTGAACAGCGATCCCTGGCGTTGGACGACACCGTACGGGAGTCCCCGCTGGGGTATGTGGGTCACAGGTGGCGGCTGGTGCACGCAGGGTTTCATCGAGCATTACCGGTTCACCGGCGACCGCCAGTTTCTGCGCCAGCGTGCTTATCCCATCCTCAAGGAGGCGTCACTGTTCTTCCTTGATTGGCTGGTGCCGGACCCGAAGACCGGAAAACTTGTTTCCGGCCCGACCACTTCACCGGAAAACGCGTTTATCACGCCGGACGGCCAGCAAGCCAGTCTTTCTATGGGGTGTTCGATGGACCAGGAAATCATCTGGGATGTCGTTAGGAACACGCTTGAGGCCGCGGCGGAGCTCGGCATCAAAGACGACTTTACAGCGGGCGTAGTGAAGGCAGTAGCCCGGCTCGCGCTGCCGAAAACCGGCCCTGACGGCCGCTTGCTCGAATGGAGCGAAGAGTTCAAAGAACCGGAGCCGGGTCACCGCCACATGTCGCACTTGTTCGGGGTCCATCCCGGCAGGCAGTTTACGTGGCAGAACGCGCCGGAAATGATGTCTGCGGCTCGCAAATCGATTGAGTATCGCCTGGCGCATGGGGGTGGCCACACCGGCTGGAGTCGAGCCTGGATAATCAGCTTCTGGGCCCGCTTTCGTGATGGTGAAAAGGCTTACGAAAATGTCGTCGCGCTGCTGCAGAAGTCCACGCTGCCGAATCTGTTCGACACGCATCCTCCGTTTCAGATCGACGGAAATTTCGGCGCGACCGCCGGCATCGCCGAAATGCTGCTGCAAAGCCACCAGGAGGAAACCCGAGGGACGGTGCCCGGGGCCATGAGCACCAGAGTGGTTGAGCTTTTGCCCGCGTTGCCGAAGGAGTGGGGCAGCGGGTCTGTGAAGGGGCTGCGCGCCCGCGGCGGATTTGAAGTGGCCCTGTTCTGGAAGGACGGAAGGCTGAGTCGCGCCGAAATCCGTTCGCTGCTGGGCAACTCGTGCCTGGTGCGCTCAGGGGCCAAAGTGCTCGAACTGGCCACGAAGCCCGGCCGCTCCTATAACCTGAACGGCGACTTGAAACCCTTGTAATAAGCGTTAGCTATTGGAGCCGGCTCCTATGATTCGAAGAGCCTTTGTGATGAGTGTAAATCCGGGCTTCGAAGCCGAATACGAACGACGGCACAGTCCGATCTGGCCGGAACTCGAAACCGTTCTTAAGGAGCACGGCGTCCTGAGCTACTCGATTTTCCTAAACGCTGAGACCCGGCAGCTTTTTGCCTATGCGGAGATTCAGGACGAAACGCGGTGGAACGCCATCGCGGCGACGCCCGTTTGCCGCCAATGGTGGACTTCGATGAAACCGCTCATGGCCACGAATCCTGACGATAGTCCTGTCTCGATAGTGCTCAAAGAGGTGTTCCATATTGGAGTATAAATTATGAGGCCCGTTCGTACGGTTCTACCGGTGTTCCTTCGTCTCTTAGCAATTCTCCTGGCGGCAGCATTCCTGGGCAATCCGGGCCGCGCTGCCGGTGTGCCGGAGTTGGAGCAGAGCTTCCTCCACCCACCACCTTCGGCCCGGCCGTGGGTTTATTGGTTCTGGCTCAACGGTAATATCACCAGCAACGGCATCACTGCCGACCTCGAAGCGATCCAGCGCGCCGGCATCGGCGGCGTCCTTATCATGGAAGTGGACCAGGGCGCTCCGCGCGGTCCAGCGGATTTTGGGTCGCTCCAATGGCGTGACCTTTTTAAGCACGTCTGCGCTGAGGCCCAGCGCCTTGGCCTCGAGGTGAACATGAACAATGATGCAGGGTGGTGCGGCAGCGGCGGTCCATGGATTACGCCCGACCTCGCGATGCAGAAGGTCGTTTGGTCGGAGACGCAAGTTGAGGGGCCGCGTCATTTCGAAGCCTCACTGGCTGAGCCAAAGGCAGTGTCCAACTATTTCCGTGACATCGTCGTGCTGGCCTTTCCTGCTCCCGCAGGAAACGCCCGGATTCAAAACATTGACGGTAAAGCCTCGTTCGTTCCCCGATATATCCCGGTTCAGGCAGCTTTCTCTGCGGTGCCTCCCGACCAAACCATTTCCCGCGACCGTATCCTGGACCTTACTAAGGAATTCGACGCGCATGGCCATTTGAGCTGGGCAGTGCCACCTGGCAAATGGACGATTCTCCGCCTCGCACACACCCCCACAGGCAAGGACAACCATCCGGCGCCGGAACCAGGCCGCGGTCTTGAGTCCGACAAGCTTAGCAAGCAGGCGACCGAAGTGATGTTCAACGGTCTGATGGGGAAGCTGATTTCCGATTCCAAGCCGCTCGCCGGCAAGACCCTGGTTTCGACGCACATTGATAGCTGGGAAACCGGCTCGCAAAACTGGACGCCGCTGTTCCGCGAGGAATTCCAAAAGCGCCGTGGTTATGATCCCTTGCGGTTCCTGCCGGTGATGACGGGGCGGGTGGTGGACAGTTTGGAAAGCTCGGAGCGCTTCCTTTGGGACTTGCGTCAAACCGTTTCCGATTTGCTGGTTGAGAATTACTCGGGTCACTTGCGCAGCCTGGCGCACAAACACGGGCTGCGGCTTTCGATCGAAGCCTACGACGGCACGCCTTGCGACGACATGACTTACGCTGGAACGGCCGACGAGCCGATGGCGGAATTCTGGTCGTGGGGCTATAACACCGCTTATAGTTGCCTCGAGATGTCCTCCGCCGCTCATGTGTATGGCAAACGCATCCTTGGCGCGGAAGCCTTTACCGCGAACGACGGCGAGAAGTGGCAGTTCCATCCAAGCCTCATCAAGACTCTTGGCGACTGGGCGTTTTGCGAAGGCATCAATCGTTTCGTTTTCCATCGGTATGCGCTGCAACGGTGGCAGGACGTGAAGCCGGGCATGTCAATGGGACCGTGGGGACTGCACTACGAGCGGACGCAGACAGGGTGGGAGCAATCCGCTGCCTGGCACGAATATCTTGCCCGGTGCCAGTGGTTGCTGCGCCAGGGGCTCTTTGTGGCGGACCTTTGTTTCCTGGAACCCGAAGGTTCACCCATGCGCTTTACACCGACGATGCCATGGCGCACGGGCAACACGCCCGATCGGCCGCGTTACAACTTCGATGGCTGCTCGGCGGAGGTCGTGCTGCACCGCATGAAAGTCCGGGACGGCAAGCTGGTCTTGCCGGATGGGATGAGCTATCGCGTGCTGGTCCTGCCGCAGGTCGAGACCATGACGCCGGCGCTGTTGCGCAGGATCAAAGAACTGGTGAGCGCCGGCGCCACTGTGATTGGTCCGCCTCCGCGCAAGTCGCCGAGTCTTGCGGGGTATCCCGGTTGCGATGAGGAGGTGCAAAAGCTGGCCCGGACACTGTGGGGCGATGGAGCAATGGAGTATTGGAGTAATGAGTCGAACGGGGAATCCACCCCTTCTCGGCAGGAGTCCACCGCGGCGACACGCCACCACTCCGTGTCGGCTCGCAGTGTTTTGTGGGGGCCAGAATTCAAAACTACTGGGCCCGCTGAGTCGTCAAATCTGGTTCGGGGCTCGACCTGGATTTGGTATCCGGAAGGGAACCCGGCGCACTCGGCGCCTCCGGGGAAGCGCTATTTTCGCCGACAGGTCGTGCTGGCTCCCGGCCAATCGCTCGCCTCCGCCCGGTTCAACCTGACGGTGGACAACGCTTTTGAGTTGTGGGTCAACGGGCGACGCACGGGTTCGGGCGACAACTTCAAGCAGGTCTATGTGTTTGATTTGGCTGCTTCGCTTCGGCCGGGCACGAATCTCATTGCCGTGGCCGCCGAGAACACATTGGACTTTCCTAATCCGGCGGGTTTCATCGGCGTACTCGAACTCAGATTCCAGGACGAGCCGGCTCGCGAAATCAAAACCGACAAGCAATGGGAGTCCGCAACAAATGCGGCACCAAACTGGCTGACCGACGCCTACGCCCCAGAGGGATGGGTGGCCGCGATGGAAGTGGGCCCGTTCGGCATGGAACCCTGGGGCGACCTCGATACGAGTTCCGGTCCGCCTTATGTCTTTCCTGATTTCCAGGCGATCTCGGGTGTGCTGCAGATGCTGGGCGTACCGCCGGATTTCGAGGCTGACCCCAGTCTTCGGTTTATTCATCGACGGGAACGGGATACTGACATTTATTTTGTAGCAAATAGCCAGACCAACTGGCTGCAGGCGAACTGCGGCTTTCGCGTTGCGGGCAAGAGGCCGGAGCTCTGGGACCCGCTGACCGGCCGAATTAGTTTCGCCGCTGCTTATGAGGAGAAAGATGGCCGAACATTCGTGCCTCTAACCTTTGAGCCGGCCGGATCGGTTTTTGTGATCTTCCGCGAAGCGCTGCGAAGCCGAGGGGGAAGGGGTAATCCGGAAGCCATCGTGGCGATGAGCAGGGACGGTCAGGAACTGCTGCCAAAGCCGGGCCAGGGTTCAAAGGCATCGCCGTCGATGGAATTAACTGCCGGTCGGAGTGGCGAGGTGCGCGGGCTGGTCTGGGAGGCAGGGCATTATGAATTCAAGACTACGACGGGCCAAGTTCGCTCATTGGAGTTGCACGCTCTGCCGTCAGCCATCGAACTTGCCGGTCCGTGGCAGGTTCACTTTCAGCCTGGACGCGGCGCGCCGGAAGAAGTCACGTTTCCAGTGCTGAGCGATTGGTCGCAGCATAGCGATCCCGATGTGAGATGCTTCAGCGGCACAGCGACCTACAAGAAATCTTTCACGCTGTCGGGGGACCTGCCCGATCCTCAAGGCCGAGCCTTTTTGGATTTGGGGGAGGTGGCGGTGATGGCGCAGGTGAAGCTGAACGGGAAAGACCTGGGCACGTTGTGGAAGGCTCCGTATCGAGTGGAGGTGACGCAGGCGTTAAAGGCCGGCGAGAACGTTCTTGAGGTACAGGTCGTCAATCTTTGGATTAACCGGATGATTGGCGACGAGCAACTGCCCGAGGACAGCGACCGGAATCCGAACGGGACGCTCAAGCGGTGGCCTGACTGGCTTGAGCAGGGCCAGCGCAGCCCGACGGGAAGATTCACGTTCACAAGCTGGCGCCTGTGGAAGAAGGACTCGCCGCTGCAGCGATCCGGCTTGATCGGGCCGGTGAAGATTATACCGGCGCAGGAGCAGGAGGTCGTCGGGGCACGGTAGGGCGCCGTGCGATTCGACGCGGTAGACAGGAGCGGGGGGAGTTGAAAGCGGCAGAGGACTGCCGCACTCCAGAACGCAGGCGAGTTCCCGGCGCCCGTAGTGCTTCCGCCAGGTTTTGAAGTGCGGCTGTTTGGGGACAAACAGCCCTACCCTTTTTGGCGGACAGCCGCTTACGGCAGGAGGAGGACTCGATAAAATCGCTGGGGGTCAGGACCGACGCCCTCGGACCAGGTCGCTGTGGAGTTGGTGGCGGTTACTAAGCCGTTCTTATTATTCCAATTAGCCTGACTAAAATTGGTGCTGGCCTGGACCTGGTACGCCCGTCCGGCGACCGCGGACCAGGTGAGGGTGATGATGGCGCCAGACTGGCTCACCGTTTGGAAGACCGGTGGCGGCGAAGACGCCGAGCTAAGCTGAAAGACGGTGCCATTGTTGTAGGCGCCGCCGCCTGAGGTAGTGCCATAGAGGTTGCCATCCGTACCTTGGACCAGTCCAGCCAAGGGCGTATTGCCATTGATGCCAGTGAAAAAAGCGACTGTGGTAAGGACGCCATTGGTTGTTACCTTGAATACCGTACCATAACCGCTTGACGGTGAACCGTTATAGCCAATGCCGCCGCAGGAAGTGGTTCCGTAGAAACTGCCATCTGTGGCGCCAACCAGGCCGCTGGAAGGGAGGGCGCCATTCGTGCCATTGAACATCACGAGGGTTGTCAGGGCGCCGTTGGTACTCATCCTGAAGACGGTGCCATTGTCCCCATTAGTGCCGCCGCGGTAAGTCGTGCCATAAAAGCGCCCATCGGCTGCCTGGACCAGGCCGGCGGTGGGGTAAACGCCGTTTTTGCCGCCGAAATAAACCAAGGTGTTAAGAGTGCCATTGGCCATTAGCTGAAATATGGTGCCTTGCCCGCTGAAGTCCGTGCCGTTGTAGGCACCGCCGCCGTATTCTGTCGTGCCATAGAAATTGCCATCCCGGCCCTGGATTAGTCCCGCATAGGGATTAGCGCCATCGGGTCCGCTGAACGAGTAGAGGGAGTTGAGCGTGCCATTCGTGGTCATTTGAAACACCGTGCCGTTCAGATAAAAGCCGCCGCCGAATGTCGTGCCATAAAGATTTCCGTCGCTGCCTCGCGCGAGCGCTCCAAACGGCTGACTTCCGTCGTACGTACCGACGAAGGAGTACAGCAGGTCAGGCACGCCATCGGGGCTGATTCTGAATGCGGTGCCCCGGCTATAGGCACCGCCGGCAGGGGCAGCGCCATAAAAATCGCCGTCAGGTCCAAGCACGAGGGCGGCCTGAGGATCGGCGCCATAGGAATAAGGTGAGGCGAACTCAAGGAGCGTCGTCAAGGCGCCCGATGGGGTCATCATGAATATAGTACCGCGGCTACCCGGCATCCCGCCGCTTTCGGTCGTGCCACGGAAATTGCCGTCTGCTCCCTGAAGGAGGGCAGCAGAAGGGGCTGCGCCGTTGGTACCACCGAAGGAAACCAGGGTAGTAAGAGTGAGAGCGCTGCAGGGCGAAAGGTGCAACAGGACCACGGCAGCGGTGAGTAAGTGCCGAGTGCCGGCTCTCCGCATCCCTGCCAAGGGCGGACCAAGGGCGGAATGGAACCGAGTCTCGTGTCGTCGGCTGATACTATTGGGCATGGTTTCTTATTCAGGGCAGGATTCTGAGCCGGAAGAAGCCTTGTGAGATTGTGGCAGGACTATTGGTGAAGGTGCGTAACGTGCCGGTACCGCTGACGGGTGTTCCCAGCGGGGTCCACGCGCCCGCGGTGAGATTGGTGCTGTACTCAACCTGGTAGGTCTGCGTGTTGAGTGAAAGCCAACTAAAGGTGAATTGGTTTCCGTTCAGGCTGAGGTTCTGTAACTGCGGAGGCGAGAAAACGGTGACGGTGAAGCTCTGGGTCGCGCTCAGGCTCGGCGTGCCGTTGTCGGTGACAATGATGCTGATCGCATTGGTTGCGGGAGCGGAAGGCGGCGTCCAACTGAACTGACCGCTCGAGGGAGCGATGGCGGCGCCACTGGGCGCTGCCGCACCGAGGGTGAAGGTGAGGCTCTCCGGAGGTTGGTCGGTGTCGGTGGCACTGGCGGTGAAGGTGAGGGTCTGGCCCAGGATGACGAAACGATCGCTGAGCGGCGCCAGGACAGGGGCGGTATTTGGAAGGCCGGGCGCGGAAGAGAAGCTGAGGTTGTCGATAGCCAGACCCTGCGCTTTGCCGCCGGAATCGGCCATTTCCCACACGAGCCACAATGCGGCGGCGGGGGGCCAATTGGTAATCGCCTGATTGATGACGCTGAGATTGGTTTGGTTGGCGGGGGAAGTGCCATCGACGGGCACGCCGCCGACGTCGGCCGGATTCGCGGGGAAGGCAACGTTCAAGGCCGGCAAGAACGCGGTGTAATTCGTTGAAAAGGCGTTCGTGCCGGCAGGATCGATCAGATAATAGAACTCCAGTATTTTGCTCTTGTCCGATTGGCGCCAGAGCTCGCCCGTGAATTGCAGGTTGATAAAGTGAAGAACATTGGTGGTTTTGTTGATGAACCTGGCACCAAAAGCGGTGGCACCGGTGCTGGTGGTGGCCAGCAGACCCAGGGCGCGGTTGGTGCTACTGGGTGGACCAAAACTGATTTGGCCGCCGGTGGTTTGATCGCCATCGGTGGCGCCGAACCTGGAGAGAAGCGCCGAGAGCCCGTGCCAGCCCGCTAAACCGGGCAGCCCCAGTCCTCCGGCGTTGCCGCTGGCGGTCGCTGGGAAAGCAAAGTCATAAGGATTGGACAGCGAATATGTGACGCCATTGATAGTGACAGGGTTCGCGGTATTGACGGAGGCGGCACCCGGGTCGGGCAGCGTATTAAAATCCTGTGCGTAAACCGCGGCCGGGATAGCGTAAGGGATAGAGGAAGGAAAGGTGGTTCCATCGTTGGCGCTGCCTGGAGTGACGTGCAAGAATTCCTGACGATAAAAGCATTGGCCGTCGGGGAACGAGCCTAAGGAATGATTGAGGCCCAGGTTGGCATAATCGATGTAATCGAGCACCTGAGGTTGGCTGTTGTAGAGGCGGCTCAAGGCGAGCGAACCGCTGCCGCTCTGGAGCGTGAAGCTGGTGTGCAGTTCGGCGAGGGTCGAGAGATTGGTCTGGCTGTCAGCGAAGATGACCTTGAATTCGCCCGGATTGATGCTGGCGCCGGCGGGGAAGGCCCAGGCGGTGAGGTTGCTGTAATCATTGGCGAGGTATAATCCGCTTAGGGAAACGATGTTGGTGCTTGGGTTGTAAAGTTCCACCCACGGGGTGTGCTGGCCGGCGCTGTTGGTGATGCCGGTGAGATTATCGGCCTGGAGTTCATTGAGCCAGAGCGGTGGGAAAGACGGCAAGCTGGCCAGGGCCGTGTTGGTGGTACCGGGACTGAGCGCCGCCGGAGGAAAACTCCCGGCCCAATTGCCCGGGCGCCAGTTGTCCTGGCCTGGGTCGATCAACTGGAGGGAACTGCCGAGGCCGTTGGCGCCCGGCGGCCAGGGCGGCGCGGCGCCAAATCGAGTGCCTGTGACGACGAGGTTAATGGCCGCGTTGGTGCCGGGACGAACCAGGACCAGGGTTTGGCCGCCGGTTTGCAGGGGTGCGCTGACCGTGTCGAAGATTGGGATAGTACCGCCATAGGCGGCTGAGAAGGCGGAGGGGTTGGACACCAGCACCAAAAAGCTGTTCGGTGTGAGCAAAGAGCCGGACGGGAAGGTATAGCCCAGTCCCTGTAATTGCCAGCCCGACAAGTCGAATGTGGAGGTCGCTGAGCGGTTGTACAGTTCGACATATTGAGCATTGGGCACTGCCGGGTTGTACATGATTTCATTGATGAGCACCTGTCCTACGGGAGAGGGAACGGAACCACCATAGTTGACCGCTACAGAGTTGGTGGCCCCGGGTACAGGTCGGCCGTGAGGGTCCACACCGACGATATTAAAGTTGTTGAGCCCCGGGAGCAGCGGGACCGTGACGAGCCAGGTGGTGACACTGGTCCACGTCACTGGATAGGGGATGCCGTTAAAGCAGATGTTCTTAACCGCGAGCGGCGCGGTTCCGCCCACCTGGGCAGCGTTGTTGTTCACGACCGCCATGTTTACCATGAAGGGGACGCTGCTTACGCCCTGGTTCACGAGGGCCGTCAGGATGGAGTTGTGCATGGTCCCAATCCAACTTTCAAGGCCCCCCGCGACGGCCGGATCTACGACCGTGAGACCGTTGTAAGCAGTGGTGGCCAGGCCGTTGGCGGCGAATGCTGCATACTTGGCATCCAGCAGCGGGTTCACGACCGCGTTGTTCATCGCGAGATTGGCGATGTCCTGAAGCGCGCGCAAATAAGTGCGCCGGTAGGCCGGATAGTTTTGGAAGGTAGCCATCACGGGATCATTGGCGCCGGTGGTGAAGAGCTTGCTGCCGTCGGGTGGCCACGTCTGGGTGCCGCTGCCCAGCGTGATGTTCCAATCCCATTTGAGGGCGGTCCATTTGCCCATGGTCGGTTTGTAACAGTACATGTTCCACTGGTTCTGAGTGAAGAATGAGTCCCAATCGCCGGTGGCGTGTTCCATGGCCGAGAGGCGTAGCCATTCGTCGGTATCAACCTGGCTTTCCATGTTGGCGTAGTAAGCCGGGAGATTAGTGGGGGTATTGGCGGCGTCAATCAACGCGAACACATCGTTGAAGTTGTTGGCCGAATCAGGAAACTGGCGGATCCACCACATCCAGCGGTAACGAGCAAGCTTGTAGAGGTTGGGGACACCGTTGATGGTGGTCGTGAATTTTCCAAGCAGGCACCACGACTTGTTGTTAAAACTCATGTATGCGTTGGCTTGCTGATTAATATCGCCTTCAAACCAAGAGTGGTTTTTGTACAGCACACCGTTGCTGTCGTTGGGAAAGTACTCCTTGAGCATTTCGGCGCCGGGGACTTGCGCATCCTCCATCAAGGGGGCATGCCGGACGCCATTGACGTAATAGACATAGAAGCGGCGATTCTGGACGGGCAACCCGATCTGGCGTGCCATCCAAAACGCGGCCTGCTCGCGCTGCAGCGTATTGTCATCCAGCGGACCGTTGCCGGGCACGTGCTGCTTATTGAAGGAGGTGGTGCCGAAAACCTGGTCGTCCTCGGGCATGAGCCAGTGCATGCCGCCGATGGTGGTGACCGGGGAGCCCAAATACTGATGATAGGGGCTGCCGGCGTAGCGGCCCATCCAATCATAGACGATGCGTCCGCCACTATCCACCCAGGTGCCATCATGGGTTTCGTGCGAGACGCCGCCGCCGTTGGCCCAGCGCTGGGCCCAGTTTTGCGTGATGAAAACGTGGTGGTGGCCGAAACTGCCGGTCGGGATGGGGTCGCCGAAAGCGACGACGCATTCGCGAGGCACACCGGCGTTGTTCTGCAGGTCGGCCGGGAAGGTGGTTATAGGGCCGTAGATCAGATCCTGAGCCTGCACGAGGAAAGCGACGACGGTGCCGTTTGTTTGGGCGGGAATTGTGGCGGTATAGACCCCGTCACCGGCGACGGCATCATCGCCGGTGCCGTCGTCCACCATAGGGAGGTAGTTATAGGCGGGGAATGGATTAACGCCCGTATCGATTCGGTACAGGAGGGTTGGCCGGAACGGATTGAAGTCGTGAAAACGCGCTGTAACGACGACCGGTTGATTGGCGGAAGGGAGGGGCGGGGAATGCTTCACTTCATAAATGGCAGGCCCGGGATAGGTGACATAGCGGCTGTTGGGCATGCCGGGCGTCCCCAGGTTGGCCGGCACGGGCATGCCGCCGGTGACTTCGAGCCAGTTGCCGCGAAGGCGCATGAGGACCTCCGGCCAGCCGGCGAGCCAGCGGGCTTTGAGCCGGAGGGTGGCAGTCTGGCCCGCTCCAAGAGTGGTCTGCGTGAGCATGCCCTGGACGCCATCGCCGAGGGTCCAGACGCTATCACTGGAGCGGAGGTGCAAGGACTGGCTGCTTTGGTAGCCGCCGAGGGCGGTCTCGAGGCTGGAGCGGATATGATCGCCCTGCGGGGACCAGTTACTCAAGTCGATCTCAAAATCGCTGTTCGCGATGATATTTGGACCGTTTATCCCGCCGGGCCGGACTTCGACGTTATCGACGAGGCATTCGCCGACGTCCATTAAGCCGAGCTGGACGAGGTTAATGGGGCCATTGGTATAATTGGCGCCGTTGTCCAGAACGCCGGTGTATTCGAGGTTCGTCCACACCGATTTCATCGTCTCGTCGCTGTCAGCCCAATTGTAGGCGAGGCGATTATTAACGTTGGGATTAATCAACTCGAGGCTGCTGCCGCCGCCGTGGGACCATTGGCCCCAACGTCCGCCGGTGCCGTAGGTCAGGTCGTTGACCGTGACCTGGATTGTGTTGGTCAGGTGGATGACGTCGGGCATGGTCAAGGCGAGGTGCTCGCCTTTGTGCGAGAGTTTGCCACCGAAATCTCCAAGGCAATTGGTCGTGTTCAAGTTGCTGTAATTCGCGCGCAGACGCGCGGCGTTACGGGCGACCACCAGGTACCCGTCGGGCGCAAGGATGGTATTGGTCGGGATCGTAAAGCTGATGGCATCGGCCAATTGCCAGCCGCTCAGGTCCACCGGGTTGGCGCTGCGGTTGTAAAGCTCGACGTATTGATCATCGTCGTTGCCGCTGATGGGGGCATACATCAACTCGTCGATCACGACGTCGCTTAGCAGGATGTTCGTGTTTGGCCCGCCGGGCGTCGGGATCGCCAGGGGGTAGAACTCGCCGGCGCCATCGGGCCAGCGGCCATTGGAAACGTTGTGGCCTTGGCCGGCGTATTGAACCGCGTCGAGGATGCGGCTTTGGTCGGAGTTCTTGAAATAGAGGGTTGCCCCTGGCGCGGCCAAACCGAACTGCATGGTTATTTCGTCAAAGGAAACAAACCCGGCCGCGGGTATGACGGTGCCGGCTGGAATCAGGAACTTGTTCGTGGCCGGGTCGTCGGTCAGGACGCAGCCGGAGATATCGACAGGCTGGTTGGCGTGGTTGTAAAGCTCGACGAAATCGGAATAGGGAGGATCACTGTGGGCCAGGAACTCGTTGATGACGACATTGCGCAGGGGGCTGGGCCGGAAGGCATCCATCGCGCCGGGCGATCCACCGACGACGTCGCTGATGTCCCAGGCGCGCGGATCGCCTTCGCCGTAGGTCGGCCTGGCGAGCACCAGCGAGTGCCCGGTGCCATCCGCCGCCACCGGCCAGGGCGAGCCGTTCGAGTAGGGGACGGTCAGGATGATGGCCTCTCGCTCATCCAGTAACTCGAGCGTTTCGGACTTCTTGAGGCTGCCGGTGTAAGGCCCGAGGACGTTGGTGATTCCATAGACACTGCGGATACTCGTGGGTGAAGCGGCAATCACCAGGTACGCGCCGCCGGCCATGACCGTGCCCGGTGGGAAGGTGTAATTCATGTCGGCGCAAACAACCTGGTAACCGCTGATGTCCTGGTAGTAGGGATTGGAATTGTAGAGTTCGAGGAATTCCAGGTTGTTGGTATCCGTCCGAGGCGCGGGTTTATACATGATCTCGGAAATCACAACCGGGGTGAGCCGGCTGCAAGGTCCCATGGGTTCGTGAGGATTGACCAGGGCGCCGGCGACGGCGTTGGTCCCCACGTCGGCGATGTCCCGGAACTGCGCGATGGCGGCTTGGGCGCTATTGTGGCTCGAGACGGCGAAGCCGAAATAGATCTGCGTCGCCATGGCGATCGAGACGCTGCCCAGTTGCGTCCAGGTCTGACCGTCGTAACCGGCGAACCCCGTGAACTGGTTGCCGGCGCGTTTGAGGCGCAACCAGGTGTAAGGATAATTCGCCGGGAAACTGCCCATGGCTCTGCTCGCGCTATAAGCCGGATCGCGAAATTCGAAAAAGCACCCCGTCATCGTGGGGGTCGCGAGAGCGGCGGCGAAGCGGCTGGCCGGATCGAGTGTCTCCCGAGCGATGAGGCCGGCTTTTGTCCAGACGTCGGCGAGGCTCAGGCCGGCGACGCGGGCGCTGACATCGAAATCGCCCGAGCGCACCTGACAGTTGAAGTTGAATTGGTCGGAGACCCCACCGAGATCACTGCCGGCGGCGGTGACATTGAGGCCGTTGGTGAGGATGGTGACGGAAGAAGGGATGGCAGGGTTGCCAATGTCCTGGGGGGCGTAAGGGGAGGCGAGGAAAGTGACGATGGTATTGGCGGCGACGGTGTTGGGCGGAACAGCCTGGTCGCGGACGTTGTTGATGGTGACGGAATAGTTGCTGCCGTAAACCAGCGGTGTGGTAGTGAGGATGACGTTGGTGCTGCTCGAGTCGAGCGCCGCGGTGCCGATGGAAACACCGCCGGAGAAGCCGTAGTTGAGCAAACTGGTGGCGCTGGCGGGATCCACGGGTTTCGAGAAGACGAGCTGAACGTTGGTCGGGCCGAGATTGAAGGCTCGGATGACCGTTGGGGGGATGGTGTCGGGGACGACCGTAAGCGTGGCATTGGCGCTCAACAGGGCTTTGCCGGGAATGGCGACCAGGACGCGATAAAGTGAGCCGTTATCGGAGGCGTGGAGTGTCGGAGTGGTGTATTTGGCGGTGGTGGCTCCGGCGATATCGAAACCGTTCAATTGCCACTGATAGTTGAGGGTGGTGGTGGCGACAGAACTGCCGCTGGCGGCGACGGTGAAGGTCGCGGTGTAATCGGCCATGCCGGTGGTGCTGGTGGGCTGCTGGAGGATGGTGAGCGAGGACCCGGCGACGTTGAGGTAGTTGCCGAGAGCAGTCCCGGAGATCACGGTCCAGGATAAATTGGTGGGGGTCTTCCAGGCGACGTAAAGATAATCCGAGCCGAGATTTTCCTTCATCAAGGCCTCGATGTAATAGCGCTGGCCGGCGTTGAGGAGGAAGGGACCGTTGGTGTGGGCGTCGAAAGATTCGCAGCAGGCTGGTTCGGAAGTTATTACGCTTTTGTAGGCGGGGTTGTTATTGGGGCTGAGGTAAAGCACGGAGGCGTCGTCGCTGCGAATGGCGAAGTAATAATTGCCGGTGAGGGGCGGGACGAGGATGCCGGAGAAGCGGCCGCCGTAATTGTCAGCGATATTTTCCACGGGCCAGCCCATGTTGGGCTGGTAATCGACCTGGTCGGGGCTGTTGGGGAATTTGGGACTATTGGTCAAAATCGAAACGGCCGGGCCGCCGGTGACATTGAAATAGAGCTGGCGTTGGATGTAGCCCATTGTGAAGGGCACGTTGGTCAATAAGACCTGAGTATTGGTGGCGATGACACTGAGGCCGGTGGCGGCGTCGGCGACGCGGTTGACGGTGAGCCACTGTGTGGCGTAGGGAGCCAGCGTGGCGGTGGTGAGTTGGATCGTTTTGGTGTCGTTGACGAACGCAGCGCCGAGGACCGGCACAGTGCCAACCAGGTTTGTAATCGAGTAGTTCGTGAGGGCCATGGCCGTGGCGGCGGAGACGGGGATGGAGAAGACGACCTGCACGGCGTTGTTGCCGACGGCGGCAGCCGACTGGATGGTCGGGGGACTGAACTCGACGAGCCGGAAGCCGGTGAGAGCATAGGCATAGGGGCCGTTGGCGGTGCCACCTATAGGGATCGCTCCCTGGTACTGGGTACTCACGATGGAGATGGTCCCGTTGAGCGCGGGGAGGATGCTTTCCCAATCAGCCATGTCGCCGTTGGTATTGACGCCGGTGTTGATGGCGACCTGGTTGATGGCCAAGCCGTTGGTGTAGCAGCCGGCGGTGTGGGCACTGCGGAAGGAGCGGGCGCCATTCAACTGGAAAGTGGTCCAGCGCTGGGGGTAAGTGCCGCCACTGCCGCCGCGGACCGCGCTGCCCATGAAGCTGTAGGTGCGGTTGGTGTTGAGGCCGGAGAATGTGTAGGTGACGGTGGCATTCGGGTAGAGTTGGGCCGCCGCGTCAGGGTTCCCTGCGCCCTGGAAGTCCACGTAGCCGTTGAAAATATTGAACAGCGGCGTACCGGGGGAGGGGTTGGCGGCGCTAGGTGACGCCACGACATTGCCATTGGTGGTAATCGTGAGGGTGACGGGCAGTGACACTGCGCTGC
The DNA here is from genome assembly GCA_035566435.1 of Candidatus Acidiferrum sp. Taxonomy (GTDB): domain Bacteria; phylum Verrucomicrobiota; class Verrucomicrobiia; order Limisphaerales; family UBA8199; genus DATMRF01. The sequence goes on along the minus strand of DATMRF010000050.1, from coordinate 34,791 downwards.
TGATGTCCTTGAGCGGTCCGGAAGCGCCAGGCGCCCGGCCGAAGATATTATAAGTGGTGGCGTTGGAGGAAGTGGTAACGCCGATGGTCCCAGGGGCGTGGTCGTTGAAAGCAACGAACTGCGAGCGCGCGATGGCTGGCGCCAGCAGCGGCAGCAAGAGTGTGGAGCCCTGGAGGAGCCGGCCGAGGGGGGAGGATTTCTTGTTTTGCACTGGAAAAAGGCAGCTTGGAGCGAGAGTCATTCTGCTGATTCAATATAAGCAATTTTTGCGTTCGGCGTCGAGGGGATTTAGCCATAGATACACGGAGAGGGGTTCCGTACTCCACGGGAGGCTGAGTCAGGGTATTTTTGATTTTTGATTGGCGAAAAACGTGCGCTTGGGAGATGTCAGAGACCCGGGACAGGAAGGCAATTCCCCACCCCGGCCTTCTCCCAAGGAGAGAGGGAGGATCGTCGGCAGGCGGTCGGCGAGGGGCCGTGTTTGATGACCCGGGGATGACGGTCCCACAGTCCAAGGTCCAAAGGCGGAGGGGGTAGTCATCAGTAATCAGTAATCAGTAATCAGCCGTTGGCATTGGCAGCGGATCGATTACGAGGACGAGGACGAGGGCGAGGAGGAGGGCGGGGGAATCCGGGTGTGGCCCGACATCTGCTTAAGATAGGGGCGATGACCGGGTTAGAAGAATGCCGCGCAAGCCGAATCCGGGCGCGGACGACCGAGCAGCAAGCTGTCTCAATAGGCAACGAGGGTTGCATCATTCCGAGACATGGGCTGCGTCGAGTGGTTTTGGCGTGCGCCACCGGGGGAGACCGGCGATGAGGAATCCATCGAGTTATACCGTGTTGATCGGGTTGGTGGCCTGTCTCATACCCCCATACGCGATTCGGCTGAGCCGGGCTTTCGGGATGCAGCGGGTTGGCTGGACGCTTTTCGCCACGTTTACTTTGCTGGCGGTTTTGCAGGTGATGCGCGCCTGGCATCCGGTCGGGTTCGGCATTGACCCGGAGCTGACCATTAACTTGCTTAACCTTCTGATCCCGGTGCTGCTGCTGATCGGGATGGTGCATATCGATATCTTTTTCAGGGAGCGCGTGCGGGTGGAGCACGAGGAGAAGCGTCTGCGGGGGGAACTTGAGGTTAAAGTCCGGGAGCGAACCGCTGAGTTGGACAAAGCGAACGAGGAATTGCAGCAGGAAATCTCGCTGCGCAAACAGGGTGAGGCGGAACTCAAAAAGTCCAAAGAGCAGTATCGGTTTCTCTTTGACGAGAACCCGCAGCCGATGTGGATTTATGATCGGCTCACTTTCAGGTTTCTCGCCTACAACGCGTCGGCGCTGCGGTATTATGGTTTTACGAGCGCGGAGTTCAGGGAGATGACGGCCAAAGAACTGTGCCATCCCTCAGAAGCGGACGGTTTCGCCGCCGACTCTGCCAAACCCACGAACAACGTTCAGCCGCGGGCGGTGCGCCGGCATGTCAGGAAGGACGGAACGGTGATGGAGGTGGAAATCGCCGCCCTGGATCTTCATTATGCCGAGTGCTCGGCGAGGCTGGTGCTGGCCAGCGATATCAGCGCGCAGCGGTTGCTGCAAAAACAGTCGCTGCATTCGCAAAAGATGGCAGTCACGACCCAGCTCGCCGGCGGCGTAGCTGATAATTTCAGCCGGCTGGTCAGCGCGATTGAGGGTGATGCGAGCGTGCTGGCGCAGCGGTGTCAGGACCCGGCGTCGGCCGTCCCGCTGCGGCGCATCGCCGCCACGGCTGCGTGCGCGGCCGGGCTCACCCGGCAGTTGCTCGCGCTGGTCCGCCGTCATCCGATGCGGGCTCAGTCGCTGGACTTGAACCAGCTGATCGAGAACCAAAACGGGAGTCTCGGCCGCCTCGCCGGCGGCAACATCACCGTGGAGAAGCTCTGCTGGGCGGGCCTGCCTCCGATTGCAGCGGACCCGGCATTGGTCGAGCAGGTGCTTCACCACCTCGTTTTGAACGCGCGCGATGCCATGCCTGCAGGCGGCACGCTCACGCTGTGCACGGCCCCGGTGCTGATCGACGAGGCCCGCGCCCGCGGACACGAAGATGCGCGTCCGGGCGCGTTTGTTTGCCTGACCGTGGCGGACACCGGCTGCGGGATGACTCCCGAAGTTCAGGCGCGACTGTTCGAGCCGTTTTTTACGACAAAAGACCCCGCGAAAGCGACAGGCCTAGGTTTGGCGACGGTTCACGGTTTGATGAAGCAGCAGTCGGGCTGGATCGAGGTCAATACCCACGCCGGCACTGGCTCGAAATTTCACGCTTTCTTTCCTTGCGCGGCGACCGCGCTGGCGCGGGGGTGAGGAAAAGTGAACCACGGATGAGGACGGAGTAGCCGCGGAAGGGCACGAAAAGGGCAGCCGATGAAGCGGGTCAAAAACGGGGGTTGAACCACAGACGACGAATTGCAGGTCTGCTCAGTCCTATCTGTTCAGTCGAAATCCTGAACGCAAGGGCATAGAGTGGTCGAGCCGCAACCAAATCCTCTGAACAGATAAACCGCCGAGCCGCGATGAGCGCAGAGAACCCAAACACTTACGATTAGAAGAATCTTGCTCGAATTGCTTCATCCTTGGGGATAGCACTACACACTTTTTCCGAGACTGCGCTTGGAAGAAGAGGCTTCGCAACCGGTTGGGCGTCAATATCCTTCCGTCGTTGCGACCAACATGTTGGTTCTAATCTTTCGCTAGCGGGGCAAAGGGTCTGGGGAATGCGACGCCGAAGAGTGGGTCCGCTGAGGTGCCTGAAAGGTGAGCCTCTTGTCTGCCGTTAAACCCGGTTCCCGCGTTTGCGCCGCTGCACGGTTGCGTGAGAACCTGTTGGCATCGTTACGGCTCAGGCGGCGACTTCGGCTTTGGGGGCGGCGGGTGCGAGCTTAGCGGCTTTCGCTTTAGCGGCGACGTTTCTTCGCTTCAAATAGCTCCTCCGGCGCTGGCGTTTCTGGACTTTGTTGGATTGCTTGCTCATATAGGTCTTTACTTTAATAAAGCGATTCGATTGTTTAGCCCACTATGAAGAGCCGTTGGGGTCCATTCAACATCTATTTGGCGGCGGCAGTCGCGCTCGTGTGTGTTTGTGGCTGCAAAACGGAGGAGAGCAAGCGGAAGAAGGTGCTTGCCACCTTCAAGGTTCATCTTGAGGCCCGCCCTGACCCGATGGGGCGAAGCCAGGAGGTCACCATCGGCCGCGACAACCCGGTGAAACTCACGGTCGAGAAAGCCCCCTTCCTGGTCGAGGCGCACGTGAAGGAGGCGAAAGTGGTGGACGTCCTCGGCGGTTTCGTGCTGCAGGTTCAGCTCGACCACGAAGGGGCAATGCTGCTGGAGCAATACACTTCTGCAAATCCCGGGCGGCACCTGGCGATCTTTAGTCAGTTTCGCACGCCGCCTGACGAAACGTTAAACCAGGGCCGATGGCTGGCTGCACCGAGGATAGCGACTCACATCACCGATGGGCTGCTCGCGTTCACACCCGATGCCAGCCGTGAAGAGGCGGACATGATCGTGTTGGGGCTGAGCAATGTTGCGAAAAAGCTGGAAACCGGCAAGGACCCTAAGTGGTAGGCGAGCGGAAAAGCCGAAGGTTGAAGGCTAAACGATAAAGGCTCGCAGGGACGCTAGCCCTCCCGAGGTGGCTCGCCCTCCCGGGGTGCCTGGGAAATTTCCGGTGGCAGAAGTCCGAATCGTCAACTATAGTTGACCTTATAAGACTGGCACTATGCAACGATTAGCTTTGCCGGGCAGAAGTTCGCCGAACCGGGGCCGAGTCGGTGCATTCACCCTGATCGAGTTGCTGGTGGTTATCGCCATTATCGCCATTCTTGCGGCGATGCTGTTGCCGGCGCTGTCCAAGGCCAAAGAGAAAGCAATGACTACCGGCTGCCTGAACAATTTGAAGCAGTTGGAGGTTTGTTTCCATCTCTATGCGACGGATAACCGCGACATATTGCCGCCGAACAATTCGATCATGGGGTTCGTTAACGGCGTGGAATCCGGCCCGCTGTCCAGCGGGGTGTCCTGGTGTCCCGATCATGCGCGAACGGATACGAACACCGTGGATTTGGAGAGTGGCGTTTTGTTCCCGTATAACCGGTCCGTTGCAATCTACCACTGCCCGGCGGACCGCTCGAAGGTGGAGGACGCAGCTGGCGAGCCGCTTTCGCAGCTTCGAAATCGTAGTTACAACATGAGCCAGTCGGTGAATGGGTACCCTGAGTTTCCCGACCCTTCTGGCCTGCTCGCGCTGCTCCCGTCGTGGAAAATGTTTACCTTAATCCGGGCGCCGACGCCGAGCCAACTTTTCGTGTTTATCGACGAGCATCCGGATTCGTTGCTCGACGCTCAGTTTGGAGACCCTGTGGGCATACCGTACTATATGGCTACGTGGTTCGACATGCCAGCCGACCGGCATAACCAGGGCGCGTGTTTGTCGTTTGCCGATGGCCATGTGGAGCGCTGGCGATGGAAGGCCCCGAAGGTTTTCCAATATCTCGGCCAGCCTCCCACAACGGACGAGATGCCCGATTATCTGCGCGTCCAAAGCGCCATGCGGAAATGGACGGACAACTAGACGGGAGATTTCGGACTTCCCAGGGCGGAGCGCCGGCATTTTCTGGGCTTACTCGCCCCGAACAGCCTATGCCGGCAACATGCCGGCGCTCCGGGCTGTTGGCATTTCGTGCGGGGTGTGGAATACCCAGGCTAGTCGCCTCAACTCGCGGGGGTGCGGCTTGCGCGGCGCCGGATTCTGGCCCCTTCGATGGTCGCGGTGCCGGGTTTACCCTGATCGAGTTGCTAGTGGTTATTGCCATCCTCGCGATCCTGGCGGCGTTGCTGTTGCCAGCGCTTTCCAAGAGCAAGACGCGCGCGGTGAGTTTGGCTTGCCTGAGCAATTTGAAACAGTTGGAGACTTGCTGGCACTTGTACGCTCTGGATTACAACGACATTCTGCCCCCGAACAATTCCATCGCGCTTATTACCTCCGGGACCATGCTGGCTAGTGCGGCGTCCTGGTGCACCAATATTGCGCCGTATGATGCCGACCCGGCGGGGATTCAGAATGCCTTGCTCTTCCCGTACAACACATCGCTGGCCATCTACCATTGTCCGGCCGACCGTTCGACAGTGACGGCTCCCGACGGCACGGCGCTGGGCCAACTGCGGTGGCGCAGCTACAACATGAACCTTTCCATTAATGGCCTGCCCGACATGGATCCCTACTCCTTTGAGAGTCCGAGCTTCAAGAAATTCACTCAGATCAGGAACCCTGACCCGGCCAAACTCTGGGTGTTTCTGGATGTACACGAAGACGAGATTTTCGACGCGACTTTCGGCATGCCGAATCAGCAGTGGTTTGGCGATCCGCGGACCTGGTGGGACATTCCCGGCAACCGGCACAACCAGGGCGCGAACCTGTCGTTTGGCGACGGCCACGCGGAATACTGGAAATGGGTTGTCCCCAAGATCGTCCAGGTAAAAGACGCTATTCAGCCGGTTCCTGACGCTGAGCTGCCTGATTACCGGCGGATGCAAAGCGGGTATCGGCAGAGCTGGGATTAATGGAGGGCGGAGACGGCCACGTCCCCGGTAATGCCTTGGTGGAGGCGGTCTGGGGCGCACGATTTCAATCGTGGGGTGTGGTTTCCGGGGCAGCCGCACGATTGGAATGGTGTGCCTCTTCCATGACCGACCAGCTGCGATCCCTGAATGCGTTGGGTTGCGAAACGACGGGGACGTGGCCGTCTTTGGCTCGGCTTGCACTAACCGACGGGGACGTGGCCGTCCTTGACTCGGCTTCGACTAACCGACGGGGACGTGGCCGTCCCCGCCCCGAACCAGCGATGGGAGCTCTTGTCATGCTCATATTTTCCGCGCTCGCACTTCCCACTTGCGCTCCGACGGACTGGTGTTATCTGTCTCCTTCAATATGAATTACAAGATCTCGCGCCGCGCTGCGTCGCTGTCGCCTTCGCTCACCCTGGCCATCGACTCGAAGGCCAAGCAGATGAAGGCCGACGGGCAGGACGTCGTCGGGTTTGGCGCGGGCGAGCCGGATTTTGACACACCACAGCACATTAAGGACGCGGCCGCCAAGGCGCTGGCGGCCGGGTTTACGAAGTACACGCCGGCGGCGGGCATTCCCGAGCTGCGCCAAGCCATCGCCGACAAACACAAGCGCGAGAACGGGCTTACATTCAACCCATCGCAGGTCATCGTATCGTGCGGCGGCAAGCATTCCTGTTACAACGTCATTCTCGCCACGTGCGAGGAGGGCGACGAGGTGATTATCCCGGCGCCCTATTGGCTGAGCTATCCGGAGATGGTCAAGCTCGCGGGCGCGAAGCCGGTGATTGTCGAAACGAGCGACAAGACCGAGTTCAAACTTACGCCGGAGGCTTTGCGGCGGGCGATTACCACGCATACGCGGCTGCTGGTATTGAATTCGCCAAGCAACCCGACCGGCTCGGTTTACACGCCTGCGGAGATCAAGGTGCTGGGGGACATCTGCGTCGACAAGGGCGTGCTCATCATGAGCGATGAAATCTACGAGCACTTGCTTTACGATGGCGCGGTGCACCAGAGCGTCGCCAGTTTCTCGCCGGCGCACCTGGAACACACGATCGTTGTTCACGGTTTCGCCAAGGCGTGGAGCATGACCGGCTGGCGCCTGGGCTGGTGCGCCGCGCCGGAACCGATTGCCAAGGCGATCGACGCGATCCAGAGTCACAGCACCAGCAATCCAACTTCCTTCGCCCAAAAGGGCGCGGTGGCCGCGCTCACCGGTCCGCAGGACCACTTGAAGATTTGGCTGGCTGAGTTCAACCGACGGCGAACGTTCGCGTGGCAAAAGCTCAACAGCATCCCGGGGGTGTCCTGCGTGAATGCCAAAGGCGCGTTTTACCTGTTCCCGAACATTTCCAAGACCGGCCTGAACTCCACGGACTTTTGCGCGAAGTTGCTCGAAGCGGAAAAGGTCGCTGCGGTCCCGGGGATCGCTTTTGGCGCGGATGATTACATCCGCCTGAGCTACGCGACCAGCATGGCGAATCTCGAAAAAGGGTTGGAACGGATCGACCGATTCGTGAGAGGCCTGGCCCAATAGACTCGCTTGCCGCAAACAGAGAGCAGAGGGCGGCTAACGGTTGATAGCTGGGGCGAGTTGCCGGCAATCAGTAATCAGTAATCAGTAATCGGTAATCAGAGGTCAGTTAGGCTTTGGGCAGGTGTTTGGAAACTTCGTCAAAGAGCACGCCGAGCGGCTCCGTTTTGCGCATGAATCCGGCCGCGCCTGCCGCTTTGGCCTGATCCACCAGCTCCTCGCCGGTTAACCCGGTGAAAATAATCACGGGCATGCGCGGCTGATTGGTTTTGAAAAAGCCCAGCAGCTCCAGGCCGTTCTCTCCGGCCAGGTTCACATCCACGATCGCGACATCGAAGGAAGTCTTGGCCGCGAGTTCCCTGGCTTGCTGCGCGGTTGTCGCCGTCGTGACCTGGAGGCCTTTCTTGCGAAAAAACAACGACAGCAATTCCCGGATTGGCGCCTCATCGTCCACGAACAGGATGTGTGAATTCACGCTGGCTGTACTATCAGCCCGGCGGATAAAAACAAGGAAGAAGGAGCGACCCCGGTTGTTTTAGGCTTGCCGGGCGCGCGCTGCAGGTCAATGGTGTCTCCGGACGTTCCTGGCGGGGCCCATAGCTCAGTGGTTAGAGCAGGCGACTCATAATCGCTTGGTCGGGGGTTCAAATCCCTCTGGGCCCACCATCCGGATCAGCGGCTAGAGCAGCCCCGAATGCTCCCGGGGTTGGTCGGGGGTTCAAATCCTGCTGGGCCCACCAGATCAGGCGGGGTGCCAAGGCAACGGCGGCCGCTATTTTTTCGGGAAGCTCGGGTCGGCTTTTACTTCATCGATCTGTTTGGTGTGGCGCTCGCTGTGCGCCGCGACAAAGAGCACCCACTGGTAGGCGTCGAGTTTTTTGCCGAGCGGGCTGTCCGCCGCATGCTGGCGCAAGTCTGGCGTCTGCTTGAGGAACGCGACGGTCTTGGCACGGCTTTCCGTGAAATGTTTCAGGCTATCCTTTGGGGAGCCGAAGCGGTTGTTCGGGCGAAGAGGTTCGGGTGCCTGCGCTTTTTTCGAGCGGTCGGGGATGGCTTGGAGGACAAGTTCGTCCAGGGCCTTGATATCGTCGGGGTCGGTACGCGGCGGAGCTTTCATGACTTTGTCCTTGACCATGTCCATGATAAAATCTTCGGCGGCCGCAATATGCTCGGTGACTTCGGCCACCGACCAACGGTCCGGGCCCGGCTTGAAGTTCCACTGGGCCTCAGACAGGCCTTTAGTCGCCTCGAGGACGCCGGCGCGGGTTTTTTCGAGGTACTTGAGCGCCTTGCTGCGCTCTTCGGGGGTGACGTTTTGCGCTCCGCGAACCGGGGTCAGGAGCGCCGTAAGGCATAATGCGAGAAGGAGTCGTTTCATGGGACAATACGTTTGGATGTTTTGACGATGGCGCCAACCTAACGGTGCCTTGGGGTGAGAGCAAGGCTTAAGTCTTGCATAAGCGCGTTGCATGCCCATCGCTAAGCCGTATCTATGCAGTTGGGAACGGGGAGCGCGCCCGGCCCGGGCGCCTTCAACCAGCGCCCTGGACGGTTGACTGCCTGGATAGTGAACTCACTACAGCTGTGGTTCGGGTTTACTGCGGGATGTGGTCGGCGAGGCGCCCACCACCGCGCTCGGGGCGGGCGCGCTCCCCATTTTCAACTGAATCGTTCCGGCTAAGCGCGCGGCGGCAGAGAAGGAATGGGGGAGACCTTGTCAATCAAGCCATTTGCAACGGCCTGTGCGGCGCTGAATTCGGCACCGTTAATCAGCCAGGCCAACACCTCAGCCTCAGGCTTCCGCACGTTTTGAGCCAAGATCTCAGCGAGAGCCGGGAAGAGCTTTTCGTCGCTGACGAGGTCTTGACCCGGCCTGGTGGCGGCGGTACGCCGGAACGACAGACGGGCGCCGGGATTGGCAACCCGGAAACCCGACGTGCCGCGGGCGGCGATCACCGCGGCCGTCCCGTTTGTCTCACCGCGGCAAAACGTGGCGATGGGACATTTGATGCCATTCATGGTTGAAAGGATCGGGAGCGACTCGCTTACCGGGCCACCTGGCGAATCAATATAGATGATAATCGGCCGTCCGGGCTGCTCTGTGGCCAGGACCAGCAACCGCGCGATACAACAGGCGGCAACCTGCCGCGTGATGCGGCCGCGGAGCGGAACACATCGTTCCTGGCCCGCGCCGACGAGCAACCCCGTAGAGAATCGTGCCATCCTTATTCTTTCCCCAACAGACGGCCCACCTCGCGCAACCGGTCCAATTGCGGGCCGGAGATCAGACCATCTCGGTCGGGCGGGACATTCAGGAGGTAATTCGCGTGGCGCGCGTTGCAGAGGCGAAGTCGATGGGTAATCTCATCGGCGCTTTGCAGGTTCTCCAGCCGGGCATTTTTGTCCCAGAACCAGCGTTGGGCAGGCTGGATGGTGTCGCAGACTTCGCTTGGGGCGGTGTTGGTCTCCGCGGGCAATTGGTGGCTCCACGGGAACTCGTAGCTGTAAATATCCGTTTCCCTAAAATCATGAGAATTGTTAGCCAGCAGCAGGCAGGCGGGCTGGAGGGACTTCACCAGGGCGCGGAATTCGGGCCATTGCGCGGCGGTGTACGGGTTGGCGTACTGATCGATCCATAACAGGTCGAGCGGACCGTAACGGGTTAACAGCTCGGTGAGTTGCCGCTTGATACAGCCGGCATAATCGCTTGCGGCCTCGGGTGGCAGCCCATGGAGGTCTGCCTGACCAGCGGCCAGTTTGCCTTTCGAATAATCTCCCGGGAAGCAGTAGTACAGGCCGACCTTCAGCCCGCGCGCACGGAAAGCCTCAACGAACTCGCCCACGAGGTCGCCCTTTCCGTCACGGAAGTTCTTGAAAGCGGTGACATCGTGGGTCGTAACGGCGCTATCCCATAGCGCGTAACCTTCGGTGTGCTTGACGGTTAGAACTCCATATTTCATTCCCGCAGCCTTCGCGGCGTCAGCCCATTGGCCGCAGTTGAGCCTGGCGGGCTTGAAAATCGCCGGGTCTTCGTAGCCGGTGGCCCAGTCCACATCGGCGAAAGTTGCCAGGTTAAAATGGAGGAACATTCCGAAACGCCACTGGAGGAAATCCTTCTGCAAGGTGTCCAACGCCCGATCCTCGCCGGGGCCGGGGCTGATGGCGGGTTTGTCGTCTGCGCACGCGGGCATGGACAAATAGCCCAAGAGCAGCGCCAGGGCGGCTGTGCCACGGAAAATCTTGAACATGGTGGATGCTTTCGGTTGTGTACTTCCGTTTCTGTCCGGGGACGATGGTCGGCGGCGCAAGCCTGAGCGTCAATCACGAAGTCACTGGGGGATGCGGCCGCTCAGTTATGGAGGGGAACAGGGCCGGCTTCCTCGAAGCACTCGGCGTAGTAAATGGAGACGGTGGCGTCCTTGCCTCGCCATGCGGTGGGGCAGCAACCAGCCTTTTCAGCGAGACGATCAAGAAACTCGACTTTGTCGTGGATTTGCGCCCAAACGCGCGGCAGGAAGGTTGCCAGGCGGGGGCCGATGTGGAGCAGCACGCCGTGTTCGCCAGGCAGTAATTTGCTCAGAAGGTCTTCCGGCGAATTGTAGGAAACCGCGGTCGGCTGCGTCAGGACGCTGATTTCGATTCTGAGAGCGTCCATTTCCGTAAGGAGCACCGGCGGAAAACGTGGGTCGCGCAGGGCGGCGTTGCGCGCGCTCTCGATGACGGCCTGGTACAGCGGGAGCCGTGGCAGCAGATGACCAATGCAGCCACGAAGCGCGCCGCCGGCGGTCAGGGTTACGAAGCAGGCTTGCTTCTCGGTGAGTCGAGGGACCACGTCTTTCACCTCGGGAGGGGCGGTGTTTGCAACTGCACTTGCGACGGCCTGGCGCGCGAGGCGCAGAAGGAAGCTCCGGTCCGGAGGCTCCAGGGGCTCAGCGACGGGAGCAGACAGGGCGGTGCCGGCAGGATTTCGAGCGGAATTCCTATCGGAACTAGCGGCGCGGCGGCGGCGATACTGCAGTAGATGCGCCTTCCAGCCCTTAAGCCGCTCGAGGTGCAGCAGTGTCAGAATCGGCCACTTGCCGGCGAGGTCTTGCTTTTTCATGCAACCCAATGATTGACACTGTCGGGCGCCCGGTCGCCAAGGAGGTGGGGATGGGGAATCCCGCTGAAGAAAACGACCGGACACCCAACAGCGCGAGATTACCAGAAGAAGCGCGGTTCCTGTCAAGGGGATTTGTTAATTTTTTGCATTGCTACCCGGCCGGGCTCTGCTACTGTGGCGAGCCTTTTTCGCGGGCAGTGCTCAGGTATGAGCCTGTTTTCGGAAGGGTGAACGGCCTTAAACACTCCCGTGCCGCGTGGGCGCGGGTGGCCATAACAACACTAAAATCAATCCCGTGTTCCGCGGGATGGCTCGCCGAAAAAAGCGGGCTCTTAACCAAAGGAAACTTGTGATTAGTATTGGCGTAAAGGAATTGTTGGATGCCGGGGTCCATTTTGGACACCAGACCAAGCGGTGGAACCCCAAGATGAAGCCATTCATCTTTGATGCCCGGAACGGGATACATATCATCGATCTGAGCAAGACGCTCAACCAGTTGGAAGCCGCGTGTAATTTTCTGGGCGACACTGTCCGCAAGGGCAGCAAAGTGCTGTTTGTCGGCACCAAGAAACAGGCCCAGCAAGCCGTCAAGGAAACGGCCAAAGAATGCGGCCAATACTTCGTCACCGAACGCTGGCTGGGCGGCACGCTGACCAATTTCGCCACGATCAAACGATCGATCGCCCGGCTCAAGCAGATTGAGAAGATGGAAACCGATGGCACGATCAACCAGTACGTCAAGCAGGAGCAGTCGGTTATCCGCCGGGAAGCCGCGCGGCTGGTCAAATTCTTCGACGGCATCCGCGCGATGGACAAGCACCCGGGCGCGATGTTCGTTGTGGATATCAAGCGGGAGCACAACGCCGTGGCCGAGGCGCGCCGGCTGAAAATCCCCGTAGTGGCCATCGTCGATACCAACTGCGACCCGGACCTCGTGGATTTCCCCATTGCCGGCAACGACGATGCGATTCGGTCCGTGCGCATGGTAATGGCGACGGTTGGACAGGTGATTACGCAGGCCCAGGCTGAATACGAGGCGAAGTACGCCCGGCGTAAACCAGCGGAAGAGACCACAGCCGCCCAGCCTGTGCCGGGTGCGGAACCGGTTCCCCAGATCGCTCCCGATGCCGCTGCCGCGTTCGTCGCGCCGGTCGCACCTGCGGTTTAACTACGAGTCAGCGCGCGGTCCGAGCTGAGCGGTTGTTCCGTGCTCCCCCTTTTTTGACTATCGACAATCAACCTTTAATTATCGACTAACATGGAAATTAACGCCGCCGCCGTGGCCAAGTTGCGCGAAATGACCAACGCCGGCATGATGGACTGCAAAAAAGCGCTTGTGGAAGCCAAGGGAGACTTGAGCAAAGCGGTGGACATCCTGCGCAAAAAGGGCGCCGCCACTGCCACCTCCAAAGGGGGGCGCGAGGCACGGGAGGGCGTCATCGTCCGATACATCGCCCCGGATGGCCGGCTCGGAGTGCTGGTTGAAATCAACAGCCAGACCGATTTCGTCGCGCGCAACGAACTGTTCCGCGCCTTCGCGGACGACGTCGCCCGTAGACTTGCGGCCGATCCCAAGGCAGATTTTGAGGCGGACCGGGTGGCGCTCGTAGCGAAGATCCGCGAGAACATCCAAATCCCGCGCCACGCCAGGATGGAAGTCGCCGGCAATGGCTTGGTCGGGGCTTACATTCACACAGGTGCCAAGGTCGGTGTGTTGGTGGAGGTCGGTGCCGGGAAGGAAGGCACCGTTGCCAATGATGATTTCAAACAACTCGTCAAGGACATCACGTTGCAGATTGCGGCCGGGCATCCGCATGCCGTATCCCGCGAGCAGGTGCCGGCGGAGGTCGTGGCCAAAGAGCGGGAGATCGCTGCTCAATCCGATCGCCTGAAGGGCAAACCGCCGCAGGCGCTTGAGAAAATTATCCAGGGCATGCTGGAGAAGTTCTACCAGACCTATTGCCTCGTGGATCAAGGCTTTGTCAAAAAGAACTCCGAGGTTTCCGTCAAAGAACATGTAGGGGCCGTTGCGAAACAACTCGGCGACGAGATCACGATCCGCCGCTTCGTCCGCTTCCAGGTGGGCGAGGCGCCGGCGGCGTGAGTTAAACGCCAACTTTGCGAGCGAGAAGCGCCCAAGTGGGCGCCTTTTGCTTTGGGGGCAGGATAGGGATGCTCTCTGCCACATAAATCCAGCGTTCCGGCTGTTTTCGGACGGCCGCATTTGTGCGGCATGCGGAGTCACTGGAAATGCGTCCTTTCGCGTCTCACTCGGGCTTTCATTTGACGTTCTGCTCCGTGCCTGATAAATACCTGCAAACCATTTCCAGTGCGAACGAGATGACTGCCACGAAAGACAGACCGCGCCCCAAGTATGGCCGGATTTTGCTTAAGCTCAGCGGTGAGGCCCTCGGTGGGGAGTCGGGTGTCGCCATTTCTGCCGAATCGGTCCAGGATATGGCCCGACAAATCAGCGAGGTCCGTGAGCTGGGGGTCCAGGTGGTGGTCGTCGTTGGGGGCGGCAACATCTTCCGCGGCCTGCGCGGGAGCGAGCGCGGCATCGAACGCGCCACCGGGGATTACATGGGCATGCTGGCCACTATCATCAACGCGTTGGCGCTGCAGGATGCCCTGGAAAAAGTTGGCGTCGCTACCCGCGTGCAAAGCGCTATCACCATGGCGCAGGTAGCCGAACCCTTTATCCGCCGCCGCGCGGTGCGCCACCTCGAGAAGGGCCGGGTGGTCATTTTCGGGGGCGGCACCGGCAATCCCTACTTTTCCACTGACACCGCCGCGGCCTTGCGGGCCAACGAGATTGGAGCTGAGGTGATCCTCAAGGCGACCAAGGTGGACGGCATCTACGACTCGGACCCGAAACAAAACCCCAAGGCGAAGCGCTTCGCGCAGATCAAATACATCGATGCGCTGCAAAAGCGGCTCAAAGTGATGGATTCCACTGCCTTCTCGCTTTGCATGGACAACCGCATGCCGATCATCGTCTTTGACCTCTTTCGGCCTCACAACCTCAAGCGCGTTGTTCTGGGCGAAAAAGTGGGGACATTGGTTACTGGTTAGGGCGTTGAAACGTTGGAACGTTTTAAGGCCGCAAGAACGTCGGCCATTGCTTTTTTGTGCCGAAGGGCCGATCAGTAACACTGATGCTTTTCGCATCACGAGAAGATGCGGGACAAAGACTCGGCCGCCAATTGAAGGAGCAGGGTGTAAGTGCCGACCTCCTTCTGGGCCTGCCGCGGGGCGGGGTCGTCGTCGCGGCGGAGGTCGCTCGAGTGCTGGAATTGCCATTGGACGTGCTGATCGTGCGCAAGATCGGCCACCCGCTGCACCGGGAGTTCGCCGTTGGCGCGCTGGCTGAACACGGCGTGGTTGTCCTTGATGAGGCGGTTATCGGAAACAATCCCATCATTCGGGCTGAGTTGACGGACATTATCGAGGAGGAGACGGGAAGGTTGCAAAGCTATCAGGCGCGGTTCCATCGCAGCAACGCGCTTAGCCTGGCGGGAAAAGCGGTGCTCCTGGTGGATGATGGGTTAGCTACCGGTGCCACCACTGAGGCGGCAGTGCTCTCTGCCCGGCGTCAGGGTGCCCGCCGAATTACCGTCGCGGCTCCGGTCGGTTCCACTCAAGCGGTTGAGCGCCTTCACAGGGTCGCCGAGCAGGTGATCGTGGGGTGGGTCGATCCGAACTTCGACGCGGTTGGCCGTTATTACGCTGTGTTTCCCCAAACCACCGACGAGGAGGTGTTAGGGCTGTTGAAGGCAGCCTGACCTTAACGGTTTGATTCCCTCCGCTGCGGCGGAATGGACAAATGGCTCCAGAGGCAGGGCTCGAACCTGCAACTTTCCGGTTAACAGCCGGACGCTCTACCATTGAGCTACTCTGGAACCCAAAGAGAGCGCAATTTAGTGACGTGTATCCGCGACGTCAATCCGATTCTAAGTCCGATTCTAAGTCCGACCTCTTTTGCTGTCATGCCCGCCTGCGCTGGCATTTGGGGCAGTAAAAGGTGCTGCGAGCCGCTTGCACGGAACGCTTGATCGCAGTCCCGCAAGTGGGGCAGGGGAGGTCGGCGCGATCGTACACGCGCAAACGCTCTTCGTAAAAATCCGGGGTGCCGGGGGCACGGCCAAAATAAAATAGCCCGTCGCGCTTCCCCTCACCGGGGTAATCCAGCGGCACTGTGCTGCCGCACCCAATCGCTTCGTTGAGCACTGCGCGGATGGCCCGCCAAAGCCTGGCTACCTCGCTGATTTTCAATCGGTTTGCCGGCAAGAACGGCGATATGGCTGCCCGGAATAGCGCCTCGCTGGCGTAAATGTTCCCGATCCCCGCCACCAGTGATTGGTCGAGCAGTTTCACCTTAATCGGCTGACCTGAACGCTGGAGGCCCTTGCTGAGGCTTGCGGGGGTAAACCCCGCTTCCAGCGGTTCCGGCCCAAGACGGTCCGTCGCGGTTTGATCGAGGGTCAGCCTGCCGAAATACCGCGTATCCTCAAAAATGAAATTCTGACGGCCCAAATCCAACACCACCGCGGCATGTTTTGGCAATTGGGAACCGGTTGGAAGCAGGTACATGCGTCCGGTCATTCCGAGGTGCCCAACCAGCATAAAAGGGGCCCGGGAGTTAACCCCGCGCAGCGTGAACAAAAGGTATTTCCCACGGCGGCGCAGACCCGTGAACCTTGCATGGGTCAGCGTTCGGGCGAACTTTCGGACAGAGGTCGGTGCAAGCACTTTGGCGCGGCGCACCTCCACGCGGCGCACTTTCTTGTTCTGCAACAGCGGTCTCAAATGCCGGACCAGGACTTCAACTTCAGGCAGCTCAGGCACGATGCAAGAGTATCGTCGAACTGGACGTTAGGAAGGCCCAAACGGCGCAGGGAAGCGATGGAGCCCCTCGCGAGTTGGATTTGATCGGTTGGCTGCAGATTCTCCCGACTCGTTGGGACGGAGCCAGCCCTTTCTAGCGCTTCAGTTCGAACTCTTCGGCCCCGTCCGCATGATGGAACAGCAATGAAGCCACAAGAGAACTTGGTCGGGCATCGCCGGAACCAAACTCGTTGTGGAATCGGGTGCAGATTGAAGGTTGCAAGTTGCAAGTTCACGCAACCAACTTGCAACCTTCAACCTGCAACCTGGAACCGCAAAAGCCTGCGCGGAGAAACAACATTTCTCGCTGTGGTCATACAGAGCGCACAGTGCCCCTCTTTTCGGGCCTTTGCGTCCTGGCGTCTTTGCGTTAAAACAAAGCCATGTCCGCGCCAACCAAAATCGGCCTCTTCGGCATCGGTCTCGACACTTACTGGCCGCAGTTCCATGGCCTGCTCGAGCGGCTCACCGGTTACCAAAACGAAGTCGCCGCCCGCCTCCGCAGCTTTGATGCCGACCTGATTCATGCCGGCATGGTCGATAACCCCGACAAAGCCCGCGCCGCCGCGTCGCTTTTCCGACGCGAAGACGTCGAGCTCATATTCCTTTACGTCTCGACCTATGCGCTTTCCTCCACTGTGCTGCCCGTCGTCCAGAAGGCGCGGGTGCCGGTGGTGGTCATGAACCTCCAGCCCGTGCCGCAACTTGATTACACTAAATTCAACGCCCTGGGCGACCGCGGCTTGATGACCGGCGTCTGGCTCGAACATTGCCAGGCCTGCAGCGCGCCGGAGCTCGCATGCGTCTTCAACCGCGCCGGGATCCCATATCACCTGGTCACCGGCTACTTGCAGGATGAAGCCGCCTGGACCGAACTGCGCGATTGGGTCGATGCGACGAAGGTCATGGTGGCGATGCGCGAAAACCGGGTGGGCGTGCTCGGGCATTACTACTGCGGCATGCTCGATGTCTATAGCGACATGACCCAGCAATCCGCCGCCTTTGGGAACCACTTCGAACTGCTGGAAATGTGCGGCCTGCACAAGCTCCGCGAGGCGGTGGCCGACGCCGAGGTGAAGGCCAAGCTGGAGCAGTTCCGTCGTGAGTTCGACGTTTCGCCCGAATGCGAGCCGGCCGAGTTGGCTGGCGCCGCCCGCACCTCGTGCGCGCTCGATGCGCTCGTCCGGGAGCACCGGCTCGGGTCGCTCGCCTATTATTACGAGAGCGAGGATGGCTATCCTTGTCGGGACATCGTCACCTCCGTGATCGCCGGCAACACATTGCTCACGGGCCATCATGTGCCGGTCGCCGGCGAGTGTGAAATCAAGAACGCTCAGGCGATGAAAATCATGGACCTGTTCGGCGCCGGCGGCTCGTTCTCGGAGTTCTACCTCGCTGACTTTAAGGACGACGTTGTTTATCTGGGTCACGACGGCCCGGCGCATTTCGCAATTGCGGAGGGCCGGGTCGGCCTGGTGCCGTTGCCTGTGTATCACGGCAAGCCCGGCAAAGGACTCTCGATCCAGATGACTGTCAAGCACGGCCCGGTCACTCTGTTGTCCGTTGTGCAGGCGGCGAGCGGGAAAGTGTTCCTGCTTACCGCCGAAGGTGAATCGGTTCCCGGCCCGGTGCTCCAGATCGGCAACACCAACAGCCGCTACCGGTTTAGTATCGGCGCGAAGGCCTTCATGAACGAATGGTCCAAGGCCGGCCCGGCCCACCACTGTGCGATCGGGGTCGGCCACATCGCCGCGAAGCTCGACAAGCTCGGAGCGCTATTGAACCTCGAAGTGCGGCGGGTAAGCTGAGTTGGCGACCACGGATTCCACGGATGGCCGAAGAGAAATCCGTGATATCCGTGCAATCCGTGGTCAACATCTCAACAGCCGAGTTCGATTTTGATCACTGCGTCTTTGCAGTGCTCTCTCCAAGGATGCAGCAATTTCAGCAAGATTCCGCTAGTCGTGAGCCTTTGGGTTCTCTGCGCTCATCGCGGCTCTGCGGTTTACGTGTTCGGCGGATTTGGTTGCGGCTTCGCTGCGCGGCGCCTCTGCGTTAAGTCCCCACCGCGTTCCTGCGGCCTATCCGTGAAATTCCTGAAGTCCGTGGTCAATAACTCAACACGGGAGCCCGATTCCGATCACTGCATCTTTGCTTCTTTGCGCCTTGGCGTTGAATTCCCGTCGCATAGCCACGGCCTAGGTCATTAATGCACAGCAACTTACATCACGTTCGGTTCCGTTTTTTGAGGCAAATCATGTGATTCTTGGCCCGTATCCTGCTGAACCATACCTGTCGCAAACGTGCAATCGGATGCTGGCCGGTCGTGTCTTGGCATTTTCGGTGCCGCTGCGGCCATGGATTGGGTACCAAGCCGACGAACAGTTCGCGAGAATGAGCCAAAAACGGATCTTAATCGTTGATGACAACGTGATTATCCTGAAAGCGCTGTCAATGAAGCTGCGCGCTCGCGGTTACGACGTGCTTACCGCCGTTGACAGCCCCGGGGCCGTAAGCGCTGTGCGCCGCGAAAAGCCTGACCTGATGTTGCTCGACTTGGATTTCCCCACCGACACTTGGAACGGCTTCGTCATCCTGAGCTGGCTGCGGCGCATCGACGAGGGGAAAAATCTCCCGGTGATCGTCATCACCGGCGCGGAATCCGAGGGGTGCAGGGAAAAATGCCTTGCCGCCGGCGCGGCCGATTTCTTCCTCAAACCCATCGACTACGAAGACCTCGAACAATCCATTGCCCGAATCCTGAAAACAACCGTTAGCGAAACCGCGCCCGCGACCGAACCGGGCAAAACCATCCTCTTCGTCGATGACGAAAGCGACTGGCGTTTCATGGCGACGATGTACCTGACGGACTCAGGCTACCGTGTCCTCGCCGCCGCGGATTCAACCGAGGCGCTGCGTCACGCCGAAGCGGTCCGCCCGGACCTGATCATCCTGGATTTGAACCTAGCGGGCGAGACCGGGATGAGATTGATGACGCTGCTGAAAGCGAAGCATCCCGGCGTGCCGGTCCTTCTCTACACCGGGTTCGAGCACGATGACGCCACGGTGCGGCGGATGTTGGGCCAGGGTGCAAATCGCTACCTGCGCAAGGGCACCATGGAAGAGATGCTTCAAGCCGTTCAGACGGCGCTGGGCTCAGTTCCCGCTCCGGCGGCTGCCGGCGAGGACGCCACCTCTGCGACGAACGCCGATGCCGCTCGCGACCCCAGCTCGGTCTTGATGCTGGAGGATAACGCCGAATTTGCCGAGGTCTTGCGATTGTTCCTGGAGTCCCATGGCTTCTGTGTCACCCGGGAGGCAAGCGGCGCCGAAGGCCTGCGGCAGCTCATGGCCGGTGATTTCGATATCATTGTTTGCGACATGGTGATGCCCAACATGCAGGGCGATGAATTTTACAAAGCCATCGACCGCGCCAAACCGCACCTCTGCAAGCGATTCGTGTTCATGACCGGCCATCAGGCCGACCCGAGAACCGACCGGTTCATCCGCCGCGTTCACGGCTTGATGCTCTGGAAACCCTTCCCGCTGGCGGACCTGCTCAAAGCCATCGAAATCGTTTGGGACAAAGCCCGCCACCACTCTGCGCAGTCCGTCGCTGAACCCAAGCGCTTGACCCTCGCGTGAGGTGAACGGAATTTGCTACCGCGGCGCTGTGCCGGTGGCCGAGAGCGGGAATCTGGCCTGGGAGACTTTCATGCACTCTGACGCGCACTAAGTGGATTCTTGATAGGCAGCGCCTGGGCGAGGCGGGGCCGGGCGCACGACTTCATCAAGGAAAATATTTTAATGTTCGGGTTGGTTCGGATCAGTTCGAAGCGGGGTGGAATGACGTGGGTGCGGGTTGACCGGATGCCGCAGAAACAGGGTGCAGATGGGTGCAGGTGGGTGCACATGGCTACAGATCGATTACGAGGACGAGAACGAGGACGACCCGCCTGCGCTTCGCTCCGGCGCCGCAAGGGACGATTATGATGGGGGTATATACCCTTGGGGGTGGCTGAACCCGTCAACCCGTCAGGACCCGCAAAAAACAGGCTTTTTTTCACGATTTACCCGTCAAATCACCCGTCAGAAAACGTCAGTGAACCCGTCAGGTCTAAAGGACCACAGGACCACAGGACTACGGGACCACGGGACTACGGGACCAAAGCCCAAGGGCGGAAGGCCCAGGCCGCGGGGAGAAGGGACGCGGCCTGGGGTACGGCGGTGAGGTTGCTTACTTTGGCGATTGGCCGTCGGTTGGTTTGGGGGGCTGCGACTTCGCCCGAGCGTCCGCAATCATCGCCAGGGCTGCCGACTTCGAAATGTAGCGATGGAAGGTCTCCTGGAAGTCTTCTTCGACATAGCCTTTGGCCGATGTGTTCCCGATCCAGATGGTCCGGGGTTTGATGCCAAAGGGGCGCAACTCTTTGGTGAGCCACAGTTCGGTTAGGGCTTTGCCTCGGCGCAATTCCGACCAGGGGTGGTCGGCGTAACGCTCCAGGAGGGCGACGAGGTCACGGCTAAAGACACGGCCTTCTGCGAACTGGGTCGTTTGCTTGCCGGAAGGGTCCTTTGCCGCCTCGCGAGCGGCGACGGTTGTTTGGGCGAAGATCACCATCAGGTCGAGGAGCAGGGCCGAGATGGGGCTCTCCTCCTGGGCGCCGGCGCTGAGGCCCAACGCGGCGTTGCGCGCCCGCTCCGGCCACTGGCCGCCCGCGAGGTCGGCCAGGGCCAGCAACGGTTCCCAGATGTCAGCGGCACGGTCATTGAGGTCCGCCGGGAGGTCCGGTCGCGCATCGGCGAGGGCTTCGGCGTGGTCCTGGACAAAGCGCGCGCATTTGCGTCGCAGTTCGGTCCCTTGCAGGTATTTGACCCGTTCGCACTTCTCGCGGGAGGTTTTGCGTTGCATTTCGATGATGATGCAGCGGTCCCGGAGGGTGTCCGGCAAGTGCTTGATGGTAGCGATCATCTTCGGGCACCAGGAGGAGAACCGAGCCAAGTCTGGACCAGAGTTCCCTTCTGGCTGCTGGGCGACGCCGTTTTTGCTATCGCCGTCGGGCTCCTGCCGTTCGCGTTCGGCCTCGTCGGGGCCCGGCGATGAGACCTTGGCTGGCCGGTGCTCGACTCGGACCACGTAGGCCGTTTTCTTGTAGTAGCCGGCGTTAAGGATGCCGCGCAACTGGTCGTTGCCGCGCAGCAGGGTGTCCGCCTCATCGATCATCAGGGTCGGGGTCGCCTCGGCGATGACGCGGAAGAAGGCGGGCGAGCTGATGTTGGAGGCGACGACGGGCCGGTTGACGAGTTCGCACATGACGGCCAAGAGGGTGGTTTTGCCGCAGCGTTTCTGGGGCGACTCCAGGCCGATGTAGGTCGAGACATCGCGCAACAGGAAGGCATAGGTGTGCAGAATCCAAAGGGCCAGGGTTTCAGCCGCCCACTTGGGCAGGATGACGAACCGCTTGACGGTGGCCTCGAGAGCGTCGAGGAGAGCGGGCCCGTCCACGGGTTCGGGCCAGGGCTCGATTTCCGTTCCGTGTTCCCAGAGGAATATGCTGTCCTGGACCTTTTTACCTGTCCCTTTCAGCAAGAGTTTTCCGAAAGCCTTGGCGGTGGCAAAGGCGGATTTGTGGGGCGGGGACGCGGCGGGGACAGAGGTCGCGGGTGGTTTGCTTGTTGCGACTTCGCCGGTTTCGGGCGGGAGGGCGATGGGTTCCTGGGTTGATGGATTCGTTGCTGGAGGGTTTCCGTTCTGATTTTGTGTAGGATTTGGTTCCGATTCTTTGGTATCATTCATAACTTGCACAACTTTCTATTTTTTGCCCTTCAAATAACAAGAAGGGAGCGGACTAATACAGTCCACGGAAAGAATGAGAGCAGCTTTCGTGCCGAATTTCATTGACAGGGGTGTCGAGAGCTGGGGCTAACGAGTGCGTTTAGCCGTATCCAGGAAGTTGAACAGGAGATCACAGAGAAAACGGAGGCATAAGCACGAAGCGGACCTCTGGTTTCCGAGCTCGGGAGGGCTCACTGGACGCTAATGCACCGCACGTGACTTGGTGGCGCATTCTCTTAGGTGAAAAGCTCGGTTTCCTGATACGGTTTCCAGAGTTATTGACCCGAGGGCGAGATGAGGCGGAGTCCGCCCGAGGCTTGCCCTGGGAATCTCCTAGTGGCAACCACCTCGCATGGTGCGACGGTAGCTGCGTCGCACGATAGAAACCGCCAGAGGCCGCCCATGACTTGTTCTGAGAGAACTGCTCGTTTAACGAGTTTGGGAGTTGGTCTGTGGCGCAGGGCGCGAAAGGAGGCCCCCATGAAATCCACCACTCCTTGGCTGAGGGAGAAGATTTTTCCATTTTGTTGAAAGATCGTCCCCTTTTCGACCGAATATACTGTAGGGACTCCAGGCGGTTGAGGCCGCCAGCTTGGCAGATGTTGCCAATTGGCCACATCGGTAGAAGTCCCTGTCAGAAAACGAGTTCGCATGAAACCGTTGCGCCCGA
This sequence comes from Candidatus Acidiferrum sp., assembly GCA_035566435.1. Lineage (GTDB taxonomy): Bacteria > Verrucomicrobiota > Verrucomicrobiia > Limisphaerales > UBA8199 > DATMRF01. The sequence goes on along the minus strand of DATMRF010000050.1, from coordinate 12,164 downwards.
CGATGGAAAAAGCACCGCGGCAAGAGGCTGTGCCGCGCACGTCTGAAGAGGACCGGCTGCCGGGGACCGTGATGCAAAAGGCGGAGCTCCTCCTGCGCTTGTGCATGCGCGTTGTCTGCGTCGGCCTCGATGCGAACGCCGAGGCGGCGATCGAGGAAGCGCTTGTGCCGCGCGGGAACCGCGTGGACAAGTACTTGAAAGTTGAAGACCTTCTTGTCGCTCACCTTCGCGGTGGCGCGGCTAGAGAGAGACTCGTCGTGGCCATGGATCCCTGGAATCGCGGCGGCGGAGTCCGCGGCATCCGTGACATCAGGACTTCCCTGCCCAAAGCTCCCATCCTCGTATACACCGCGCGGGCGGAAAGGGTTCACATCCTGCAAGCGCTCATCGCGGGGGCCGACGGCTACGTCGTCCAGGGGCTCCCGATCGAAGACCTCTCGCGCGTGCTCAGCGAAATAACAATGGGTCGGGGATCCCTTTGCGCTCTTTCATGGGCCACCTTGGTCAGCGTCCTCCGCGGTGTTGGCACGGGCGCATGTCCTGCCCATCTTACCGCGCGCGAACACGAAGTGGCCGCGTGTCTTTTGGCCAGCCTCTCCCTCAAGCAAATCGCATCCGAGCTTGGTGTGGCTGAGGGCACGGTGCACACTGAACGCGCGGAGCTGTATCAGAAGCTCGGTGCGCATAGCCGCCATCAAGCGGTCGCGGCCTATTTAGGCCTCCGGTAAGCCCCGACTTCGACCGCCAGCGGCACGCTGGAAATCCGCGTTCCCTGTCTGAGACGACGTTAGGACGCGTTGCCCCGCTGGCGCTCAGGTAGGGCGCGCTGTCCTCAGCGCGCCGACAGTTGTTCGAAACGACCGAATAACTGCTTTTGAGTTCCCTCGCGGCACGGATTCAACAAGCCGTCTTCGCAGAAATTGTCATCCCTGGAACAATTTCCATCTCCCCCTAATATACCCCTTTCCGACGCTTCCAATTCTCCGCCCACTGCGCTGAGATCGCCACAGATGTTAAAGACTATGAAAACGAAAATCTGCTGCTCCGCAGCGCTGCTTTGCCTGGTGAGCCAAAGCTACGCCCAACCAGCGACCTTGGACCCTGGTGGCCCCGCCATCGCTTCCCCGCTGTCGAGCCAGTACACGATCATCGACCGCGGCCCCAACAGCCGGACCTGGGCCTCGACTGTGGTTGAAAGTGTTGCCTTTGGCGGGACAATCACGAGGACGAACCTTGTCTATGAGCTTGCCACAGGCATGCATTACATGGGAACCAACGGCCAATGGCTGGAAACCCAGGAGTCGTTCACGATCCTGCCGGATGGCTCAGGCGCCGTAGCCCTTCAGGGGCCCTACCAGGTATTTGCGCCGGCTGACATTTACGACGGGGTCATCGCCGTGACGCTCCCGTCCGGAGAAGTGGTTCACACGCGCCCGGTGGCCATCAGCTATTTCGACGGGACGAATAATGTACTAATTGCGGAACTGACGAATTCCATCGGCCAGCTCGCCGCCGACGGCCGCTCGGTCACCTGGCCATCGGCTTTTACAGATTTCAAGGCAGACCTGGTGGCGACCTATAACCGTGGGTCATTCGAGTGCGATCTGGTCTTCCGTGCGCAACCGCCTGATCCACAGTTGCTTGGATTGTCGGAAAACTGTCGGCTTCAGCTTCTGACCGAGACGTTCGACAGCCCTGATCCGGCCGTGGATGTTCAAACCCCGGCAGTCACTGATCCATCGAGTGGCACGAACGCGGTGACTGCGGTTGGAACCATGGACTCGGTGACGCTTCACTTCGCAGGCATGTCCATGCCGGCGGGTAAAGCTTTCTTCATCGGTTCCCTTGGGAATGGGACTAACAGTTTCAACGTGCGAAAACAGTGGATACATTCCTCGGGGCGAAAATTCATTTTGGAGGATCTGTCGTATCCCGTCATCAAACCTGAGCTTAGCAAACTCCAGGCTTCGGCCCGGGTTGCCGACCAATCGAAGCTCCTGGCTCGACACTATTCGCCATCCAAAGAGCTGTGGGTTTCGGCGGCCCGCCCAGTCAGGAAAAGCAAAGCCAGGCTGAAACTGGCTCGGTCGGCGCAAAAGGAGCGGGATGGATTCGTTATGGACTATATCCTCAACGGAAGTGTAACTAACTTCACACTGCAATCGGATTGTCAATACTTATGCACCGGTCCGTTTTATGTAAGTGGAATTTTAACGGTGGAAGGCGGAACGATCTGCCAGTTCAGCAACACTCCCTCCGCAAAGATCTCCTTTTCCGGTCCTCTTTGGTGCCGCACGGATCGTTACAAGCCGGGGATTTTCAGTTGCCAAAATGATTGGACCGTCGGCGCCCCGGCCCCTGGCGCTTCGGGCAATCCCGCGCCGATCGCGGCCACATATCTCGAGGATACCAGCGATGCGGACAATGCCTTCCGGCACCTGCGCTTTTCGTATGCCAACCGGGCGGTGTCCATCACGCAGAGCTACACGGGGAATCAAATCTGGCACTGCCAGTTCGTGTCGTGCAGCAATGCGGTAGTGAGCACGAGTTCACGGACTGTCGGTCTTTACAATGTGCTCGCCTCAGGTTGCGGAACGGTTTTAAACACCTGCTCTTCATTTTCGGCTCAGCAGGTGACCTGCGACCAATCCGGGACTTTCGGAAGCTCGATTGCGTCGCCAACTGCTTCAGGTTTGACCAATTGCATCCTTACCGGGCTGACCAATCTGAATGCCTCATTCGTGGTTTCCAATTGTCGGCAGGCAACGAGCGGCGCGGGCATTTACCAGGCCGTCGGCGCTTCGAGCTATTATCTGGCGCAGGGTCTGCCCGACAGCGGATGCCACGGCTCGGGCACGACGAATATTCATCCGGCACTGCTGGCCGATTTGCGCCAACTGACCACTTGGCCGCCCATTGTCTTCTACAATACAACCAACTATGCCGACCTGACTCTCTATCCACAGGCGCAGCATGACACGGGCATCCCCGACTTGGGGTACCATGCGGACCCGCTCGATTATGTCTTTGGCGGTTTTGATTCCGAGGCAAATTTGACCTTTGCACCTGGCACGGCCGCTGGCTGGTTCCGCACGAGCTCTGGCTGGTATCACGCCGGCCACGGCATTCATGCCGGGAACAGCAAAGTGGTCGCGTTCAACGGCACGCTGGAGGCGCCTTGTTATTGGGTTCGATACAACACGGTCCAGGAGCAATCGACGACCAATTGGGCCGGCGGCTACGGCCCGGGCGGCATCACCGGGTGGGCGTCAACGCTGTCGGTTTCGCCCGAAGTTCACGGCAGCTTCTTGAAATGCTCGGTCCTGGCCGGGGAAGGCGGCAGCGGGAATCATTTCCGCGACGATAACGGCTACCTGGTTGTGCGCTGCTCAAACAGCGAGTTTTGGAGCGGGAGCCTGGGACTTTATGTTACCGCGGTCTATCTCACTAACTCGTTCCTCGACCGCGCCTGGCTGTCGCTGGCCGGTGGCCAGGTGGATACCACTTATGTGGTCAGAAATTGCACCTTCCACGGGGGCAATCTTTCCATTAACCGCAATACGACCACCCCCGTGAGTATCCGCGACACCGCCTTTGACGGCAGCACCAACAACACCGCCGACGCTTACACCAACAACACGAGCCTTTCCGATTACAGCCATAACGTCTTTTCGACGAATACCACAGGGACAGTGCCAATCGGAGCCGGGGTGGTGTGGGTGACCAATTTCAACTGGGTCCGGGGACCGTTGATTTCTTACAACGTCCCAACCAATAGCCTGCTCGTGGATGCGGGCAGTCAGAATGCCACGAATGCGGGGATGTATCATTTCACGACGACTGGGCCAAAAGAGACCAACACGATCGTCGATATCGGTTACCACTCAGTCGCGGTCACCTCGGCTGCCCCGGCCACTGTTTGGGTGGACGACTCGATTCCCTCATCCACAATTGGCTTGAACAACGATTATTGGACGTGGACGAATAGCCCAAGCCCCTATTCCGGCAGCTATTGCCACGTTTCGACCAACTTCTCGGGCATGCACCAGCATTATTTCTACAACAGCAGCGTCACCTGGACGCTCGGTCCGGCGGATACGATTTTCTGTTACGTGTATCTGAATCAGACCAACCTGCCTTCGGAGGTGATGCTCCAATGGGAAGCCACCGACGCGAGCTATTGGTATCACCGGGCGTTCTGGGGCCAGGACGGCATCCAGGGGTGGGGAACCCGCACGTACATGGGGCCGCTGCCCGCGGCCGGCGGCTGGGTCCGCCTGGAAGTGCCCGCTAGGGAAGTGAACCTAGTAGGGAAGACCGTTAACGGCATGGCGTTCGCGCTCTTTAACGCAACTGCCGCGTGGGACTACGCCGGCCAGGTCGGGCAAAGGGTGGCGATTGACACTTCCGGAGCCACCGTTCCGGATTATTTACGGGATTCTAACGGCAACGGAATCTATGATCCGGGGCTGGGGGAGATTGATTGGCAGAACTACACCTCTCCTAACGGCCTGACTTTGGCCAATGGCCTCCAAGTCTTTACCCCTCTAAAGTAGATGTCAACTTTCAAAAAGGCAACCGCATGAAAAACCGAAACGAAACTCGAATCTGGGTTCCTTTGACAACGGTCGTATTCCTAACCGCAATGCTGAGATTTGTCATCGCGGACGATAGTAACTGCGACAACATCTTTGGGTGCGCCGGAGCAGCAATTGGCATAGGCACTGCCTCCTGGCAATCGGGCGGCTATCCCCCTGCAACTTCGATTACCGGGACGACCCCTGTCCTAACTTCCAAGTGTGAATGTATCGAGGGCGATGGCGGGGGACACGCCGCTCAACTCAGCTATGACACCCAGGGAGGCGGTTGTAGCTTAGTACAAACCTTTATCCCGGGCACGTTAAGCATCGACGCGGGCGGCACCGGATGCAAATATACCATCACAAATACAGGCTGCGGGAGCTACCATTTTAAGATCTACTGTCCGCAGCACTCGGGGACCGTTAAGATAACGGCTCAAGTTTCAGGCGACTGGCAGATTTGTCCGACCGGCTACACTAACATGTGCACGGACTGCTCGTTCGCACACCCGACCTGGAGTGTTGTGGGAACCGTGGACGTAGAGTTGCCACCGGAGCAGGAAAGGGACCACACCCCATGCCCGCCGAGCACCAGCGCGGATTGTGGCGGCGGCGGGGGTGGGTGTTCGGGTAGTTGCAGCGGCGGGGTGCAGTCCGCAGGAACCGCAGCGGTTGAGAACGATAGCCTCAATTTCCGGTTGTACCTTGGGCGGGCCAGTTCAAGCCTTGTGGACGCTGGTTTTATCCAGCTCTATACCAACGCTGCGCTGGCAAATCTGGCGGTGCCTTCCCTGCTGCAGGCGCCCTTTAGCCGTCCCGGGGTGCAAGTGCTGACAAACGCCAGCGGGGTAATACAGCAGGTTGCGACCCCGCAGATATTGGTGAACGTAAACACGATCAACTCCTATGAGTATCATCTGGAGTGCTATTACATCGGTGACGTGACTTTAGGAGGGAGTGGTTACTATCAAACCAACGGTCCGCCCCCGTTTACGACGTGGGAAGTTCAAAATCCCGACCAGGCTACTCATTATAATCGGCTGTGGATCACCGAGCTAAGGGGAGGTGCAACGCGGACGTTCCAATACACTTACACCGCTCAAAATTACCGCTGGGATCTCCTGCAACCGGACCAGCAAACCACGCTTTCAAGCTGGTGGGTGCCTAATGGCATCACGAGCAATTATTTTCGCCAGATAAGCTTAAACGGCCAGGAACTGGGCCTGGTGCAGGAGTCCTATCAATTTGTCCCCGCTCTCAATGATAAAGTCCTCACGCAAAGAACGGAAGGTGACGGTACAACCACCAGGACCACCACGTACACGTATTACTCGTCGGATCCCGGCAATGGCGGAAACGCGAATCAATTGCAACGTGTGGATCACCCGGATGGCAGCTTCGAGTATTATGATTATGATGCCATTGGCCGGGTCATTACGAACTACTCGACTTTTGAGAACAATCCCGCGCCACCGGCGGGGAGCGAGCCCAATCCGATCACCAGTGCGTGCAAGGTGGCCTCCTACGCTTATACGCTCAGCGCAGGTGTGGACGGCATAGACGATTTCGGCACCAACCGCCCGTGGGTGGCTCGCCGGACGATTGTGCGGGCGCCGGTCCAGGGAGCCTTGCAGGAAATCTCGCGCCAATACTGCCACGTTATCAGCACCAACGAGTACCAGACCCAGGTGTGCCCCAACCCGGGCGCGCAATGGGGAGATGCCGCCAACCTGTACACCTACACGAAGAACAACCCGGACGGCAAACCATACATCGTCAGCCGGCAGGATGGAACCGCCAGCATCTATTACGACGCAGCGGGCTATTCCGAAGTCGATGAGTGGCGCGGCCAGCCTGACTCTGTGGCTTACCCCGGTTCCATCCCCAACGGGACATACACCGCGACCATCTACGATGACCTGGGCAACATCACGTCGCGGGTGACAACGTCCATCCCGGAGGGAGTAAAGCTCTCCTCCGAGACTTATAAATACACCGATGGCTCCGGCAATTACTTGGACCGGCTGCGGCGCAGTTATGATCTTGCTGACCTCGCCAATCGTACCAACCAGCTTCGCTACAACGATTGCTGCGGATTGAGTTACAGCGTCGATCCCGACGGCGCGACCACGACCTATATTTATGACTACAATTCGAAGCGGTTATTGGGCACCAGCAAGGTGGTGGCGGTAAACGGGCAAACCCAGAGCGTGATTACGACCACAAACCTGCTGGATGGTTTGGGACGCGTCCTGGCCGCGATGCGCGTCGGCACCGATGGGTCGGTGGTCATCTTGTCCAAATCGCAATATGATCTGTTGAGCCGGGTAGTGCTGGAGACCAATGCGCTCAACGGGGTCACCAGCCACACCAATTTTTACAACTCTTCCTCCGGGCTCACCATCACGACGAACATTTACCCGGACGGCGGCACGCGAGTGGAAATGTATTCCCGCGACGGCCAACTCAACGAACTCGTCGGCACGGCCGTGGCCCCAGTGCGCTACGTCAATGATGTCGAGCTGGACGGCTCATATTATCGGGTCTGCAGCCAGGAAATCAAACTTAATTCCGACGGCAGTGATTCTTCGGAATGGACCAGGACATATTCCGACGGGGCGGGGAATGTTTACAAGACGGTGTACGCGCCGCGGCCTGGCGTGGATGACCCGAACAACCCGCCCGCCCAACTCACGTTTTACAATGAATTCGGAAGACCTTGGAAACAGGTGGACCCTGACGGAGTCGCCACCATTTACACTTACAACGGAAAGGGCGACTTGGAATACACGATTCTGGCTCTAACCAGTGCCACTCGGGGCATAGCTACCTATGATTCGATGCTAAGTGCCATCGCCGCCGGCACCATCCAAGGCGGCAACGACCGGATTACCCAGGTCGAGCAGACGGTGGTAGCGGCCTCGGGAAATATGCCGGACCTTACAGAGGTGGACACCTATTTGTTCGACAGCGGTCAGACGACTGGCGCGAAGGTTTCAACGCTGCAAACAGCCACGAGCAGCCTGACCAACTGGTCCACCGTGTACCGGGACCCGTCAACGCCGGTCGTCACTTCCGGCGTGACGGTCCCGGGGACCGCCCGGGTTGAAACGATGTATGCGCCGGACGGCACCCAGACCTTACGCCAGTATCAATATGGCCGGCTGGTCTCGACCGCCGTCTCGAATTCCAGCCTCGGGGTACTGACCTCCATGACATACGGGTACGATGCCCAGGGCCGGCAGAACACGATCACAGACGCGCGAAACGGGACGACCAGCTACACGCTCAACAACGCCGGCCAATTGGTCGCGGCCACAACTCCGGCGCCCGGATCGGGGCAGTCCCCGCAAACGACCGCAACGACCTACGATCTCTCTTTGCGGGCTGTGCAGATTACCCAGCCCGATGGAACCGTGGTGACCAACCGCTATGCGGCCACGGGCTTGCTCACCAACAACTGCGGGAGCCGCACGTATCCGGTGGCCTACACTTATGATGCCCAGGGACGGATGAAAACCATGACCACGTGGACCAATTATGGCACGCTGAGCGGCGCGGCCGTGACCACTTGGAACTATAATCCGTATCGCGCCTGGTTGGACAACAAGCGCTACGCGGACAGCACCGGCCCGGATTACACCTATACTGCCGGAGGCCGATTGCTAACGCGCTCCTGGGCCAGGACCAATAGCATCGGGCAGCGGGTCCTGACTACCTACACGTATGGGTTCAACGATGGCAATGCCAATGACGACCACGGAAACCTGGTCGGCGTCACATATTCCAACGATCCCCAGAACACAGCAGCCCTCGTGTACACTTACGATCGGCGCGGTCGGCAAAGCACCATCACGCAGGGCAGTGCGACCGCAACCGATTCGTTCGACAACGCGAACGACTTGTTGACCGAAAATTACAGCGGGGGCACCCTGGCCGGACTCGCGGTGACCAACGGTTATGATACCCTGATGCGCCGGACCAATCTGGTTCTTCTCAGCCCCCAATCCGCGGTGCTCGGCTCCGCGGCGTACGTTTACGATGCAGCTTCGCGGCTGCAGACCGTCAGCGACCCCAACAACAACTCGGCCACATACGGGTACCTTGCCAACTCGGCTTTGATCGGGCAAATTACCTTCAAACAGGGCGCGACCACGCGCATGACAACGATCAAGACATACGATCTCCTCAATCGGTTGACACAGATCTCATCCGTGTCATCCGTGGTCAGTTTCGGGTATTCATATAACAACGCCAACCAACGCATCGTGTCCCGCCTTGCGGACAGCAGTTATTGGCGGTTCAATTACGATCCGCTGGGCCAGGTGATTAGCGGGCACAAGTTCTTCTCTGACGAAACTCCCGTCGCGGGACAGCAATTCGACTATGCCTTCGACACCACCGGCAACCGGACGCAAACCAAAGCGGGCGGGGACGCGACTGGCTCGAACCAGCGAGCGGCTAATTATCTCGCCAACCTGCTGAACCAGTACACAAACCGGGATGTACCCGGAGCAGTCGATATCATGGGAATCAGCATCGCGACCAACACGGTGGCGGTGAACGCGCAGACGGCGTACCGGAAAGGTGAGTATTTCCGGCAGCAGTTAAATGTGAGCAACGGCTCGACTGCAGTATGGACAAATATCACGGTGTCCGCGACCGGCCAGAGTTCGCAATCGGGCAACCAGTTTGTGCCCAAGACGCAGGAGCAGTTCACGTATGATTATGATGGGAATCTCCTCAGTGACAGCCGGTGGAATTACGGCTGGGATGCGGAGAACCGGCTCGTCAACATGACGAATAACAATGCCTCAGTTGGCCCTCAGCAGGTCATTCGGTTTGAATATGACGGCAAAGGGCGGAGAATTCACAAACAGGTTTGGGGCAACTCGGCAGGTTCGGGCAGCCCAACGAACGACGTGAAGTTCGTCTATGACGGGTGGAACCTGCTTGGAGAACTGACCAGCGCGAACGTCGCGGTCCGCGCTTATTTGTGGGGCATTGACCTCAGCGGTTCGCCTCAGGGCGCTGGCGGAGTGGGCGGCTTGCTGGAAGTGGTTTATTACGGCTCGACGACCACGAATTGCTTTGTCGCTTTCGACGGAAATGGCAACGTTTCGGCGTTGGCGAACGCCGGGGACGGAACGGTTGTGGCTCAGTACGAGTACGGCCCCTTCGGTGAATTGGTCCGCGCTACCGGACCAATGGCCAAGGCAAATCCAATCCGGTTCTCGACGAAGTATCAGGATGACGAGACAGATTTACTGGACTACGGGCATCGCAACCTGAACACGACCACCGGGCGTTGGATCAGTCGCGACCCTATTGGGGAGAAGGTTGGACCAAATCATTATTGCTTCGTAGCGAATAGTCCGCTTAACCGAGTTGACATTTTAGGATTCGCCGACCTAGTGAACGGATGGCCCTTGCCTCGGCCAACGCCACCGACGCATGACCCGGATCCACCGAGTACGCCACCAGCACACATCTACCCTCCTTCGGCACCGTGGCGGATCTGCTGTCACGATGTTGATGGCTGGTCGTGGGTGGCTAAGCATTGTGATTTGCGACAGGATCCATGCGATCCCGGGGATAAAGAATATCCGGTCACACGAGTAAAGTGTTGCAATAAAGGCATCCTGACTGATTCAGACATGGGGCGTTGCTTCAAAATGCACCCCACCTGTGCTGGATACCTGCCGGGGGATAATTGTCAGTCTACAACCTTGGATGCACTGCGAGCGTGCTGTGGAAAATCCACATGGCCTCCTAGTTGGTATGCGTTTACACCGCCAGATAGCCCGGATTGGCCACCGCTGGTAAATTAGGTTTTTGAGGCCACCGAGAGCTATAATAACGCAATTTGGTGCTGCTGCCAACCTATGTGGATACTGCTAATCACTATTTTCGCCGCCATTGCTGTTGCATGGCGGGCAACAACGAGCGGCAAGAAAGCGGCAGGACAGCTTGCTGTTGTAGTCGCGGTGGCGGCTTTGTTCTGCTTGGGAATAGGAGTGGGATCCCGTTATCAAAAGGTCGTTATGTACGACCAGTACGTTTGGCGATTTTCTCAGTACTCAAAGCATTTGCGCACGCTTGCACAGAGTCAACAAATAGCTGAACTTACAAATGCCGTGATTTCATTCGACCTGAGGTTCAACCCACGGAAGGATCCTCGAGACTTAGAAGATATCGTATTTCAAATTCTGAAGATCGGCAAATATTACGAGGAGAGTAATGCAGTGCCGCAAAGTCAATCGGGCTTGCAACATTGAATTCGTTACTACCGCCATCACCCAGGGCGGTGCAACCACCACCGACTCGTTCGACAATGCGAACGACTTGTTGAGCGAAACTTACAGCGGCGGCACTCTGGCCGGACTCGCGGTGACCAACGGTTATGATACACTGATGCGCCGGACGAACACGGTTCTGCTTAACCCGCAATCTGCGGTGCTCGGCTCCGTTGCCTACGTTTACGATGCAGCTTCGCGGCTGCAGACCGTCAGCGACCTCAACAATAACTCGGCCACATACGGATATCTTGCCAACTCGGCTCTGATCGGGCAAATTACCTTCAAACAGGGCGCGCCTACGCGCATGACAACGACCAAAACATACGATTTCCTGAATCGGCTGGCGCAAATCTCATCCGTGCCCTCTGCGGCTTCCCCGGCCAGTTTCAATTACTCATACAATTCGGCCAACCAGCGCATCATGTCCCGCCTGGCGGACGGCAGTTATTGGCGGTTCAATCACGATCTGCTCGGGCAGGTGACGAGCGGGCATAAGTTTTTCGCGGATGAAACGCCGGTAGCGGGTCAGCAGTTTGATTACAGTTTCGACACCATCGGCAACCGGACGCAAACCAAAGCGGGCGGGGACGCGGCCGGCGCGAACCAGCGAGTGGCCAATTATTTCGCCAACCTTCTGAACCAGTACACGAACCGGGATGTGCCCGGAGCAGTCGATATTATGGGGATCAGCATCGCGACCAACACGGTGACCGTCAACGGGCAGACGGCGTACCGGAAAGGGGAGTATTTTCGGCTGCAGTTGAGTGTAAATAACGCGAGCCTGCCAGTTTGGACGAATATCACTGTTTCGGCTCCGGGCCAGAGCACGGTGACGGGCAATCAGTTTGTGCCGCAGATACCCGAACAATTCGCGTATGACGCGGACGGCAACCTGACCAGCGACGGGCGCTGGTACTACGGATGGGATGCCGAGAACCGGTTGGTGGCATTGACAAACAAAACCAGTGCTGGGCCGCAGCAGGTGTTGCGATTCGAATCTGATGCTAAGGGTAGGCGCATCCACAAGCAAGTGTGGGGCAACTCCACAGGCTCGGGCAGTCCGACCAATGATGTCAAGTTCGTGTATGACGGGTGGAATTTGGTGAGCGCATCTTGACACTACCACCATAATCGAGGCGTGAAGCGGTTCCTCATCCGGAAACATGAACCTTAACCCGTAGAAAGGAATATGAATTCGGATAAAGCAGCAGCTCGGTCTTTACGAGATATCGAATTGGAAGTGTTGGAGGAAGGACGCGAATGGACGCGGCGGCGGTTGGAGCAG
>DATMRF010000049.1:0-2779 GCA_035566435.1 Candidatus Acidiferrum sp. | reverse complement strand
TAGCGGCTCTGCTCAAGCCGTGGCTTGCCGGGGAGATAGAGCACGTTGGCTCAACATCCGTGCCAGGGTTAAGGTCTAAGCCGATTGTCGATATCTTGGCGCCGGTTGTGTCCCTTGCGGCCTCTCGCGCGGCAATCCCGGCCCTGGAAAAAGACGGGTGGCTGTTTTGGCTGGACGACCCCAATGAGAACTATCGTCTCTGGTTCCTGCGACCGAGCCCTTCGGCGCGCACTCATCACCTGCAAGTCATCCAACATGATCATCCGAATCTTCGAGCACTGATCGCATTTAGGGATGCGTTGCGGCAGGACCCGCCTCTTCGGAAGGCTTACTCCTCCTTAAAGGAGGATTTGGCCAGAAAGCACCAGAGCGATCGCAACGCCTATGCCAAAACTGAATTTGTACAGTCGGTTTTGGAAGCCGCGGGCGTTCGCCTGTCATCGCGGACACCCGTGTAGTCAAACGCTGCAATTATCTTGAATATCTTGATGGAGAGTCGACGATCCCCCGCTTTATGCTGGCGACGCCTTCGCGCCGATTCCGGACCTTCCAGAACGGAGAGGTTCGACCTCAGGCCGGCCGATAAGGTGTCGAACTGACTGCCTCCCAAGGGTGGCAAGTTCGGATCGACGCTGCGGCTATACGCGCCAAAGCCGCAGGCGGTAGACGAAACTCGGAACCTACTCGCCATCAAAGCCGCTGAACTGACGGGGCCGCCGCCCAGACAGCAAAAGGTGGGACCCGGAACTCTCGTTCTGGATGTAACGGTCGAGTGAGCCGTCGGCACTGGACTAGAATCGGCGGCGATTGCCGTTTTTATCCCGGGCGCCACAAGACCCTGCAATTGATGAGAAAACATAGTTAATAAAGATTTTTTTATACGTAACACCTCGGTTACACCTCGAATTTTTATACAGACCGCTGGAAAAGAACACGTTTACTTTTTTGTTAACCGGGCTGGCGCGCTGAGCGCGGAAATCGTCCAACCCTGCCGCGGTCCATTAATCTGCCCTCAGGGGTTCAAAGCATCGGTTTTCATACCGCCGATTTCGCGGCGGAATAAAAGGCGATTTGGTGAGTCGCATGGAGTGGGAGCCATCGTGCGTCGCGTTACAAGGGCGATTGTGGCGCGATGCGATGGATTCAAACCAGTGCTCGCATCAAAAGGGAGGACAACCGTGATGAAGCCCCTCAGTCGCAATCTTGCCTCTGCTGTCGTTATCGCGGTGGCGGTCACCGGTGCGACCGCCGTCCGCGCTGATGATGACGGCTTCAAAGACCAACGAAATGCCTATGTCGTCAACAAGCTCGTCTCCGACCAAAATGGCGTAGCCAACTTCCGGGATCCGGTCCTGCGGAATGCCTGGGGCGTGACGTTTACCCCGGGCGCAAGCCCCTTCTGGATAGCCGATAACGCCTCGGGTTGTTCGACCCTTTACGATGGTACCGGCGTGAAGGTAGCGCTCCAGGTGCCGATCCCTCTCCCCGATAATTCCGTGCCCAGTACGGCTTGCCAACCGGCGTCCGCCCACACAAATCCGCCGCCTCCGACACCCGCGGCTCCGACCGGGGTCGTTTGGAACCCCACAACTACATTCCTGGTCCCCCGCACGAGCACCCCCGCCTCGTTCATTTTTGCGACCGAGGACGGAACGATTGCAGCTTGGGCGAATGCGGCGACTTCGAATAATCAAGCGGTCATCGCATTCGACAATTCGGCGAGCGGCGCAGTTTACAAAGGCCTCGTCTTCGGCACCAATACCAACGGTGTATTCCTATTTGCGACTAACTTCCATGCTGGAACAGTCGACGTCTTCAAGCCCGCCGACAACACCAGCAGTGGCCAGTATATCGAGACGACAACAACCGGGGGCTTCAAAGATTCGAAGATCCCGGCCGGCTTTGCGCCGTTCGGCATCGAGAACATCAATGGCGACCTCTTCGTCAGCTATGCGAAGCAGAACGCGGAAATGCATGACGACGTGGCTGGTCCCGGCAATGGCTTTGTCGATGTCTTCGACACCAATGGCAATCTGTTGCGGCGCTTCGCCAGCCGTGGGCCGCTCAACTCGCCGTGGGGAATGACGCGGGCATCCTTTGCCTTCGGCCGGTTTAGCGGCCTCATCCTCGTCGGCAATTTCGGCAACGGCGAAATCAATGTGTTCAGCTCGCAAGGGCAATTCATCGATGAGCTCGACCGCCCCAACGGCAAGCCGCTCGTCATCGACGGATTGTGGAAGTTGATCTTGGGCGGAGGCCGGAATTCCAGCTCAGACACCCTCTATTTCACGGCCGGTCCCAACGACGAGACCAACGGGTTGTTCGGAACGATCACGCCCGCGTCGAAACAGTAATTCTCCGCGCGTGGGCCGACGGGTTCCCCACGCCTGCGCCCGGCCGTCGCGGCGCGGGTCGGAGGCAGCGAGCGGGGTTAAATTCATCTTTGGGGGAGGAAATGGCTATTCCTCGCTATCGCAGACGGCCGGCTGCGGGCTGGCCCAATCACGGATTTATCCGCGGCCCGCCGTCCTGTCACGAACCACCGTTAGGTCCTTTCCAATACCGTGCGGTCCCTAATGCTTAAGCATTAGGCGTAGAGGAGATAACGCGATGCAACTACGCGTCTTCCCTGCCTGGGTTATGGTGGCACCGCTTTTAGCGCTGCCAGCGGTTACCGAGGCGCAGACGGTATCGAACCCGTCAACTGCGCCCGACTGTATGAACAACACGGCGTTCTTCAATACCAACCTGCCGCCATCCATCAACCTTCCACCGGGAT
>DATMRF010000048.1:0-33868 GCA_035566435.1 Candidatus Acidiferrum sp. | reverse complement strand
ACTTCCGCCGCCTCAATGGCTGTGAACAATTAAATGACTTGGAAAAGGTCTTGCGCCAACTGCCCCTAACCCCAACTCTAAAGGCCGCTTAGGTGAAATCTGAGAACCACCTCAATTTCAACTGCCGCAGGGACATTCTCCCAGTCGCCGCTTTAATCAGTTAAGCTAAATTAAGGTAAATTAAGCTAAATTAAGCCAAGTTAAACATAAGTGCCCCAATGAAGAACGATAGGAATGCTGCCCCTCCCGATATCACCTAATAACAGTTAATATCAGTTACTAACCTACTACCGCGTACTAACACTTCCCGCATTTTGTCGCGAACTGTTATTCGCTGTCCGCACCCAGCCCGATTATTACCTCTTCCTGCCTTTTCGCGCCTTCGTGTGGCCATTCCCTCCTCATCCGTGTCATCCGTGTCCATCCCGTTCCCACGCCAAGCATCGCCGCCCGCCGGTCCGTGGTCCGTAGTCCTGTGGTCCCGTAGTCCCGTAGTCCTGTACCCCTCCGCGCCGCATTTGATTTATCCAGACTGGACAAATTTCATCAGCATTCCCGCGCCGGTTGGGCTGCCGAAGAGGCCGGAACGGGCCATAACCGCCTGTTTTCCACCGTTTTGACTCTCTGGCCTGCTGTTTGCTTTCCGTCCTGCGGAAAGTTATGAGCCGCGCCAGAATAACTACTTTGCGGAGGAAAGAACCGTTGAGGGTGGGTTTCCTGCCCGTCAGTGACTGCGCGCCGCTGGTCTATGCCAGCGAGGGAGGTTTGTTTGAGAAGTATGACTTGGACGTCGAATTGCAGCGGCAGACCCGCTGGGCGGAAGTCCGCGATAAGGTCATTTATGGAGAACTGGACGCCGCTCACGCTCCAGCGACGCTCCCATTCCTGGCTAATCTGGGGATTGAGTCCGACCCTTGCGCCTGTGTCACGGGGATGGTCGTGAGCTTGCAAGGCAACGTCATCACGATTTCAAGCGAGCTCTGGGAGGCCGGCGTGCGCGATGCCGTCACACTCCGGGAACAGATTTACAAGCATTGGCACAAACGCACCTTTACCTTCGGGGTCGTCTTCACCTACTCGTCCCAGGAGTTGCTGCTGCGCCGGTGGCTAAAAGCGGCCGGCATTGTGCCTGAGGTCGAAGTGCGCATCGTTACCGTTCCGCCTGACCAGATGTTTCCGACGCTAAAACTGGGCTATATCGACGGTTATTGCGTTGGCGAACCGTGGGCCTCGATGGCGGTGCAAGCAGGCGCGGGGAGGTGCGTGGCGACCAGCTCAGACCTGGCGCCGCTGCACCCGGAAAAAGTCCTGATGGTGCGGCAGAGTTTTGCGCTGGGACGAGCTTCCGAACACGAACGGCTTTTGGCCGCGCTGCTCGAGGCCTGCGAGTTTTGCGAGCAACCGCAGAACCGCGTGCTGCTCAGCGAAATGCTGGCCCATCCCCACTACTTGAACGCCCCGGCCGAATGCGTGAGAGCCGGCTTGGTGGGATCGTTTCAGCACGGCGGCCGGCAGGTCGAACTCGTGCCTGACCTGACGATCTTTCATGACCACAACGCCAACGAACCAACCGACAAAAAGGCGATGTGGCTCATGGACGGACTATACGAGTTGCTCCAGGACAATGTTTTCCGGTCGAACAATCTCGGGCGGGCACCGGTGCTGACGAATGTTTTTCGCCGCGACATTTTCGATCAGGCCCGAACGCTCCTGCGGAGGCAGGGCAAGCGGGACATAGCCGAGCTGCACGCTCTGAACTCGGCGTGAGCCGCAAACAAACTACTCAATTTTCCCGCGCCTTCCTCCGAAGCGCGGGACCGAGGCCTGGGCGCGATGAAGGGTTCTCAGCGCCCAGCCTCGGGTTTTTTTCCTGATGTTAAAACGTTGAAGCGTTAAAAGGTTAAAAACGTGATGCGTGATGCCCGATGCGTGAAATGCGCAGAAGGCCAAAGCGGCAGAGGACCGCCGCACTCCAAAACCTGGCGGAAGTACTGCGGGCGCTGAGAACTCGCTTGCGTTTTGGAGTGCGGCTGTCCTCTGCCGCTTTTCTTCCCGGCTGCACCAGGCTGCTGCGAGCCCCGCACTCCACTCGAGAGGGCGCGCGTCGATAAACCTTGAACCGATCGTCGCGCCAAGGAATTTGACCACAAGTTTGAACCTCGCCGTCGTAGCATCCGCCGCCTTGCGCGCTCGCGCGACCGTATCAACGTATTAACGTTTCAACGTTTTAACGCTTCCACAATCCCCTCGCTTCGCTCTCCGCTCTCACCTAATCTTCCCCGCCCCTGTTCGGAGCCTGTGGCAGCGCCGGCTGCAACGGGGAAAAACTCTTTGCGTTCGTTGCGCGCTTTGCGGTTAAATTACTGTTATGACGAGTGCGGAAATACGACAGTCGTTCCTGGATTTCTTCAAGTCGAAGGGCCACACCATCGTGCCCTCTTCGAGTTTGATGCCCGACTCGCCGAACCTGCTGTTCACTAACGCGGGCATGAACCAGTTCGTGCCAATCTTCCTCGGCCAGCGCGCCCCGGACGTTTCGAAGTGGTCCGGCGCGATCCCGGGCAGTAACACCCGCGCCGCCGATACCCAGAAATGCATCCGCGCCGGCGGCAAACACAACGACCTCGAGGACGTCGGTCTGGACACCTATCACCACACTTTCTTCGAGATGCTCGGCAACTGGTCCTTCGGCGACTATTTCAAGAAGGCAGCCATCACCTGGGCGTGGGAACTGGTTACCGAGGTCTGGAAATTCCCCAAAAACCGCCTATACGCGACGGTGTATTCCCCGGACAAAACCAAAGGCGACCCTAGCGATTTCGACCAGGAAGCTTACGACATTTGGGCCGATAAATTCCGCATGGCCGGTCTGGACCCGAAAGTCCACGTCGTCCACGGCAACAAGAAAGACAATTTCTGGATGATGGGCGACACCGGCCCGTGCGGCCCGTGCAGCGAAATTCACGTCGATCTCACTCCCGCCGATGACACCAAAGGCAGCCTGGTCAACAAAGGCGACGCCCGCTGCATCGAGATCTGGAACCTCGTGTTCATCCAGTTTAACGCCAACCCGGATGGCACCTTCTCCCCGTTGCCCGCCAAACACGTCGATACCGGGATGGGCTTCGAGCGCGTCACGGGTATCATGCAGAACACCCGGAACTTCACCGATTTCAGTCGCGTTATTTCGAATTACGAGACCGACATCTTCCGGCCAATTTTCGACAAGCTCGAGAGGTCGAGCGGGAAGAAATACGGGTCAACTTTGCCCGCCGCCGGGACCACCGGCACGATAGAGCAGGAGAAGATCGATGTCGCGTTCCGCGTGATCGCCGACCACATCCGCACCCTAAGCTTTGCAATTGCCGACGGCATCCAGCCAGGCAACACCGACCGAAATTACGTCCTTCGCCGCATCCTCCGCCGCGCTGTCCGCTACGGCCGTTCCCTCGGCTTCCACGAGCCCTTCTTTTACAAACTCGTTTCCGTTTTGGCCGATACCATGGGCCACGTCTTCCCCGAGATCCGCGCCAAACAGGACAACATCGAGCAAGTCATTCAGCGTGAAGAGGAGGCGTTTACTAAGACGCTGGATACTGGAACTGAAAGGTTGGATGGGCGTTGCGCAGAACTCGTAGCGACCAGCTTGCAACCAAGCGGATCAGATACATCGGGCCTGGAGATAGAGATTCTTTCCGAGCTTCATGAAGGCGGCTGGGGCACAGTAGAAGCTTACGCACGGAGGAAGAAGCCGGGATGGACTATGAAGGATATCCCCCCGCTTTCAGCCGAGGCCGCTTTCGAGCTTTACGACACCTACGGCTTCCCGCTCGACCTGACCGAGCTAATGGCTCGCGAGCGCGGCCTTGTTGTCGATGTCGCCGGCTTCAACAAGTTGATGGAAGAGCAGAAAGCCCGCGCCCGAGCCGCCCAGAAGAAGACGGTTGTGAATTTGCAGGAGGGCGTGGACTTGGTTGCCGTTACAAGGTTTGTTGGCTATGACGCCACAAGAGCGCCTTCTCGTGTCCTTAACGTGTTCCGCCAAGAAAAAAGATGGGCGGTTGTGCTTGAAGTCTCGCCTTTCTATGCGGAGATGGGCGGGCAAGTAGGGGATACAGGAACGATTTCTGCGGGACCAGACCGTTGGCCTGTTGTTGATACCAATAAGGTCCATCTTACTTGGTTGCACTTTATTGACGGTGACCAGCCGCCGCTGAGTGGCACACACGTGAGCGCGGAAGTGGATATTGCCCGCCGCTTCGCCATCCAGCGCCACCACACGGTCACGCATTTGCTCCACTGGGCGCTGCACGAGGTGGTCAGCAAAAACGCCGTACAGAAGGGCTCTTACGTCGGTCCCGACAAGCTTACGTTTGACTTCAGCAGCGCGCCGCTCACCTCGCAGCAGGTTGCTGATGTCGAGAAACTCGTTAATGAACGCATCCTGGAAAACGCCCTCGTAACCTGGCGAAATTTTCCGTACGCTGACGTGAAAACCCGCCAAGACATCATGCAGTTGTTCGGCGAGAAATATGGCGACCAGGCCCGCGTGGTCCAAATTGGCGGCAGGGCAGGGGAGTTGGACGGTTATTCGATGGAACTCTGCGGCGGCACGCATACCCGCGCCACCGGCGAAATCGGCCTGTTCCGGATCGCCGCGGAATCTGCCATCGCCGCCGGCATCCGGCGCATCGAGGCGGTCTCCGGTCTCGAAGCTTACCGGCGCGCTAACGAGGAACTGCAGCTCATCAAAACCCTGTCGGGCAAAGTGAATTCGCCCGTCGGCGAGCTGGAGAAAAAGGTCGAGTCGCTGCTAGCCCAGCAAAAAGAGCTGGAGAAGCAGCTTAAGGTCGTGCAGCAAAAACAGGCGGTCGAGCTCGCTCGCAGCCTGGCCTCCAAAGCCCAGGATTTCGGCAAGACGCGCGCCATCATCGAAGACCTGGGCGCCGGTGATGGCGACTTTCTGCAAACCGTGGCCGACGCTCTAAAAGGCCAGTTCAAAGGCGTCGTCGTGCTTGGGAGCGCGTCGAATGGCGCGGTTGCGCTGGTGGCGACGGTTTCGCCCGAGCTGACCAAGCAAATCCAGGCTGGCAAAATCATCCAGGCGATTGCTCCGATTGTTGGCGGCAAGGGCGGCGGTCGCCCTGATAATGCCCGAGGCGGCGGCAAAGAGGTGGGCAAGCTGGATGAGGCGCTGGCCCTCTCCCGGAAGCTGCTCGAAGAGGCAAAGCAATAGCGGGTCTGTATGCTTAGAAATCTCGGAGTAGCGGTGGTGCTGTCCTGGTTGTGGCTGTCGCAGGTCGGTGACGCGCGTGGTGAAGACGCCGTTACGCTCGATGCCTACTTGAAACGGCTCGGCTACGCGCCGATCCGGCTGGAGATGGACAGGGACAACCACTTTTTTGTGCGCGGCGTTCTCAAGGGCAAAAAGGAACGATTCCTTTTGGACACAGGTTGTGGCATTACGCGGCTTGCCCCGAAGCTGGCGAGGGACCTCAAGACGATCGATGGGACAGAGATCAAGGTTGATGACGACTTTCTGAAGGACGCGCAGGGCCCGGGATTGGTGCTGATCGATGAGCTCAGGATCAGCGGCATAAAATTTCTGAACCAGCCGGCGCAGGCTGGAGAGGTCGTTTTCGACTTTTCACAGGTCGCCGAAAGGGGATTGTTGGGGTGTGATTTCTTCGTTCGGAACCATTGCATTATCGATTGCCTGCATGCGTTTCTTTACGTGCGGCCGACAGCGTTGCCGCCCGACTTGGAGTCCGACCTGGTCGCCAGCCTCCATCAGGGCGGGTTTACCGAGACTGGAATGCATTTGAAACTGGGACTTCCAACTATGTGCAAGGCGAGGGTCAATGGCGAAGAATTGATGCTCGTCCTCGATACCGGCTCACCCTGGACGGTTCTGGATTGGGACTGCGGCAAGCGTCTTAAGCTGCCTGTTTTTAGCAAACCCACCCACTTGAATCTCGTCGGCATTGGCAAAGTCGGCGCGCACGGCCTTCAGGAAACGCAACTTCAAACTCTCCAACTCGCGGGGGCGACGCTGAGGCGTACGTATGTGGCGTTGGCGGACATGAGCGCCTGGGGGTTGGCTGACCGCGGCAGCGAAATACCCGAAGCGCAGGGCTTATTGGGGGTCGAAACGCTGGCGACAGCCGGAGCGCTGCTCGACTATGGCACAAGCAAACTGTGGCTGAACCCGCCCTCGCCGAAGTAGCTTCTTCTTGAAAGCTGCCAGGTTCTGCTTTATAGGACCGTATATGACGAAACTTGTCCTTTCGATGATGTTGGCGGCGTTTGCCGTCGCGGTGCAAGCGGCCGATAATAAGGCCCTCGGCGATAAAGATTCCTCCTGCTGCGGCCAGACGAAGACTTCGACCGAAGCTAAAGCAGAATGTCCGATGGCGAAACAAGGCAAGGCCACTTGCCCGTACATGGCCAGGAACACGACCAAGGAAGTCGCAGCCAAGCCTGCTCTGACGAGCCCCAAGGCGCTGGCTGACGCGCGCAAGTAAGCAAACTCCGGGCTTAGAGTCGCGCTATCAGCAATTCGCGCTGGAAGATCAGTTCCTTGGGCAGGTGCGAGTAGAGCTTCATAAAGAGCTCTTCCTGCATGAGGAGTTCGCGGCGCCATTCTTCGTGTTTGAGTATCTGCGCTTGCTCGAAGAGTTCCGCAGTGAATTTGCTTAAGCCGGCCAGATCGAATGTCTTGGGGTTGGGAATCCAACCCAGGGGCGATTCCTCGGAATCGACGCGCCCGCGGCAACGGTCCACGATCCACCTGAGCACGCGCATATTCTCGCCGAAACCGGGCCAGACGAAGTCGCCTTGGGCGTTCTTGCGGAACCAGTTGACGTGAAAGATCCGCGGAGGATGCTTGATCAAGCGGTGCATGTTGATCCAGTGGCGGAAATAGTCGCCCATGTGATAGCCGCAGAAGGGGAGCATGGCCATGGGATCGCGCCGCACCTGGCCGGCGCCGCCGACCGCCGCAGCGGTCATTTCGGAGCCCATGGTTGCGCCCACATAGACGCCATGGACCCAATTGAAGGCCTGAAAAACCAGCGGCATCGTGTCCCCGCGCCGGCCGCCGAAAATAATCGCGCTGATCGGCACACCGTGAGGGTCGTTGGCCTCGGGTGCCAGCACGGGATTGTTGGCCATCGGGGTGGTGAAACGGCTGTTCGGGTGGGCGGCCTTTTCCTTGGAATCGGGCGTCCACGGGTTGCCCTTCCAATCCAGGCATTTCTTTGGCGCGGGACCATCTTTGCCCTCCCACCAAACGTCCAAGTCGGGCGTGAGGGCGACGTTCGTATAGACGGTGTCGTGGGAGATCATCTCCAGCGCGTTGGGATTGGACTTGGAGTTGGTGCCGGGCACGACACCGAAGTAGCCCGCTTCCGGGTTGATCGCGTAGAGCCGGCCGTCCGGCCCGGGTTTCATCCACGCAATGTCATCGCCGATCGTTCGGATCTTCCAGCCCTTGAACCGCGGCGGCGGGATCATCATGGCGAAGTTGGTCTTGCCGCAGGCGCTGGGGAAGGCGGCGGCGACGTAGGTCTTTTCACCCTCCGGCGATTCAATGCAGAGGATGAGCATGTGCTCGGCGAACCACCCTTCCTGGCGTCCCAGATAAGAGCCGATCCGCAACGCGAGGCATTTCTTGCCCAGCAGCACGTTGCCGCCGTAATTCGAGCCGACTGAAATAATCGCGTTGTCCTGCGGGAAATGAGCGATGTAGCGGCGGTCGGGATTGACGTCGAGCATGCAATGCAGGCCGCGGTTGAACTCGTCTTCATCGCCGAGCTGCTGGTAAGCGACGTCCCCCATGCGCGTCATAATGCCCATGCTCAAAACGACGTAGATGGAATCGGTCAATTCGATGCCGACCTTGGTCAGCGGCGAGCCCGGCGGCCCCATAAGATAGGGAATGACGTACATGGTCCGGCCGCGCATCGCGCCCGCGGCGTATCCGCGCAGCTTCTGGTACATCTCCTTCGGCGCCATCCAATTGTTAGTGGGGCCGGCTTCCTCCTGGTTAACCGTGCAAATGAAGGTGGATTGCTCGACACGCGCCACGTCATTGGGATTGGAGCGATGGTAATAACACCCAGGGAGCTTCTTCTGGTTCAGTTTGATGAGAACGCCCGTCGCCACCGCTTGTTCCGTCAAGGCCTGGCGTTCCGCCTTGGAACCGTTGCACCAAAACACCTGGTCCGGCCGGCACAGATTCGCCATCTCCTGCACCCAGGCCAGCACGGCCTTATTGGTGGTGTTGCAGGTGCCTAAAGTTTCTTTTGTCATAGTCAGTCCGATCCGCGATCGCCGCCGGCCGCGGGTGGTTCAGGTCCATGGTGCGGAGCCTGGCGTTGTCAGGGGGCTGAAACGCGATTCTGCACCAGCCGCCGGGCGAACGCCGCAAAGGCATTACCGTACCGCGAAAAGAAAAGCAACGCGGTTATCCTGCCTCCCTCTATTCTCTGGCATCAAGCAGCAACCAGGGATATGTTACTTTGCATTAACTAATGAGTTCGAGCGCGCCATCTCAGACCACGCCTGACGGCGAAAGCCGGGCCTGCCTGACACGATCGGTCGTGAGGGCTTTGGCGGACGACCCGACCCTCGAGGCCGTGACGATCGATCGCGCCCGGAAAACGATTTCAGTGGCGACGATGGGCCGCACGGACGCGCCACGACTAGCCGACCAAATCAGTCGAACTTTCGAAGAGGCGCAGGCAACCAAAGCCAAACGGCGATGCACCCTTTTGGCCGGCCACGGCGAGTGCGATGACTGTGTCCAGCCGGTTTCCGAGCTTGAGCGCCAGCGCATCACGATTCTGCATGAGGGCGACAAGACCACGATTGCGCGCGTGACGTGCCCCACGGCGCCGAAGTTCTGGCTCTGGCGGGACATTCCCTGGCCGAAGGTGGTGCAGCGCGATGTCGAGTTTCTCGAGCATGCCGACGAAATCGATGAATGGAAAGCGCAGTTGGCCGCTGCGATTCTGTGTGGCCTGTTCGGCGTGGGGGCTTATGTCTTTAGAGCCTATCCGCAGTCGCTGATGGGTTATGCGCTGGCTTACCTCGCCGGAAGCTGGTTCACGGCGCAAGAGGTTTTGGAACGGCTCCAGAAACGAGCAATTGATGTGCATTTCCTGATGCTCGCCGTGGCGGCCGGCTGCGCCAGCATCGGCGCCTGGGGCGAGGGCGCGACCCTGCTGTTCCTTTTTTCTTTTTCCGGCGCGCTAGAGCATTTTGCCTTGGGTCGCACACAACGCGAGATCCGCGCGCTGTTTCATGACGCGCCCAAGTTTGCGACGGTACTGGACGAGCTTGGTCACGAACGCGAACTGCCGGTCGAGCGGTTGCGTCCGGGCATGCGCTTGCTGGTCAAGCCCGGTGCGCAATTCCCGGTCGATGCCGAGCTTGTGAAAGGCGAGACATCAAGCGATGAGTCCAACCTGACCGGTGAGGCGGCGCCAGTCGAAAAGCGGGTCGGCGACACCGTGTTGTCCGGGACGATGAACCTGTGGGGCGCGGTAGAGATGCTGGTGCTGCGGCCCGTCGCGGAGAGTTCGTTGCAGAAGATCATTCACCTCATCAAGGAGGCGCAGCGGCAGAAAGCGCCGTCGCAGCAGTTCACCGACCGGTTCAGCACGTACTACACTTACACCGTGCTCGGGCTGTCGGTGGCGATGTTCTTTGTCTGGTGGCTTGTTTTCGGCCAGGCGCCGTTCGCGGCGAAGGACGCGCCTCACAGCGCCTTTTACCACGCGATGACGCTGCTGGTCGTGGCCTCGCCCTGCGCGCTGGTGTTGTCGATTCCCTCCGCAGTGCTGGCGGCCATTGCGTGGGGCGCACGCCATGGCATTCTCTTTCGGGGCGGGGCCGCGGTCGAAAAGTTGGCGGGCATTACCACCGTGGCGCTCGATAAGACCGGCACGCTCACCACCGGCGAATTGCGCGTCGAGCGCGTCGAAAGTTTTCCGTCCGGATTTGAAGCGGAGGTCGCGCAGCTCGCTTACTCGCTCGAACGCCTCTCGACGCATCCGCTGGCGCGGGCCATCACGCGCCATGGCAAGCAACAGGGCCTGCGGAGTCTGGATCTGCAGGATTTTGAATCCATTACCGGCCAGGGCTTGCGCGCCCGCCGCGAGGGACGCGAGTGCGTGCTGGGCCGGCGCGAATGGCTGTCCCACCGCGTGGGTAGCGACATCATTGGGAAAGTCCCCGCGGTCGATTCCGGTCTCGCGGAGATATGGCTCGCTTCCGGCGAGTTGCTCGGGCGGCTCATCCTGCGTGACGATATTCGCCCGCAATCACGGGCGGTAGTGGAGGAGTTGCGCGCCGAGGGGTTGAGAACGGTAGTTCTCACCGGCGACCGCAAGGCTAGCGCCGAAAATCTGCGCACCGAGTTGCGGCTCGATGATGTGCGCGCCGAACTCAAGCCCGAGCAGAAGCTCTGCGAGATTCGCGCGCTGAGCGAGCATGGCCGTCGCGTCGCGATGGTTGGCGATGGTGTCAACGACGCCCCCAGCCTGGCGGCCGCGCACATCGGGGTTGCGATGGGCGCCCGCGGATCGGATGCCGCACTCGAGCAGGCAGACGTGGTCCTGATGCACGACCGGCTCGAGAATTTCCTTGCGGCGTTCCGCCTGAGCCAACGCGCGCGCCGTATTATCCGGCAGAACCTCGTCGTCTCGCTCGGCACAGTTGTGGTCCTGGTGACCTTTGCGTTGTTGGGCAAAATCCCACTGACTCTGGGCGTTGTCGGTCATGAGGGCAGCACCGTGGTGGTCGTCATGAACAGCCTGCGCCTGCTGTTGGGCAAGACCTCAAGATAGGCGCTGACGTCCTGACTCTGCGACGGAAACCCGCGGCCGCAGAATTCTCCCATTCTCGCCTTCCGGGTCAAAAGAACCAGGTTAGACCTACCATCCCGATGACGCTGTTGAGGCCAAGGTTGGGTTGGCTGAGCCCCGCGCAGGACATATGCATGTACCGGGCCTCCAGAGTGAGCGAGACATCATCCCGCCAGAACCGGTGCACTCCTGCGCCGGCTTGCAGGTTAAATTCGAATGTATTGCTGAGGTCCGGCGGCCCGATCCCCGTAGCCGTTACGCCGGCGCCGCCATCGAGAAAGGGTATCCAACGAGTTCCCGTGGCAAAATTGTACCGCAAATGGGGCGTGAGCCCGACGAGCCATTCGCTTGACGGAGCGAACTGCGCGCCGGTAAAGAATTCGGCGCGCCACTCGAAGTTTCCGCGAAACCAGTGATCCTCGCCTACTACCTCGCCCAGCATGTGGCCGTACGAGAGGCTGACCAAAGCCAAATCGTGTGCCTGGCGGCTACCGAAAGCCGCGAAACCCACAGCAGCGCCAGCCTCAACGCTAATGGTGTGAACCGACGACCGAAAACCCTGGCCGACACCGTCTTGCCAAATGGTTGTTCCTGGCGGCGACGAATTCAGATCAATTGAGGCTGTCGAATCGACGCCTGGTGACTCCGAGCGCGGCTCGCCTGCGCTCGATGCGCCCACGGCGGCCAATAAGGTTATGACGAATGCGAAGAACCTGCCTATTCCATTCATGGTTTATCCTCACAAGAATTGTTCATGCCAATTCGAGCTAAAGAAAAGCGCTCCCACCGCGGCGGCACCAAGGAGAGTTAACATGGACTCACTCCTTTCGATTCCAAGCGAGAGACATCCTGGCAAGCCTGGATGTAAGCCTGCATTGAGGATGGTCACGGACCTCCGCTGAAGTAGTGGCCGTCTGGATTTCCAGCCAGTTTCCGTTGGGGTCGCGGACTTGGAGCAGGGGCGGTTCGCCCGGTTCGATCCTGGCTTCGTAGCCCAGTAGCGGAGCCCGGTGGCTGAGACAGTATAAGACCTCAGCCACCGGCACCTCCAGGCGATAGGAGACCAACCCGACGCTATTGGGCGGCGCGCTTGCCCTTCCTGCCCATGTGTTGACGCCGACGTGATGGTGGTAGCCACCGGCCGATAAGAACAACGCGCCGGGATAGTCGCGCTGCGTCACGGCAAGGCCAAGGAACTCCCCATAGAATCGCTCGGCTACCACCAGATCCCCGACGTGCAGGTGGAGATGGCCGATGTCGGTCTCCGCTGGTGGACCGGCCGGTTCGGGTTGCTGCTCCACTGTCGCAAGCAGGTTGTCGAGGTTCAGTGGCTTGGTGACCATTGTGACCTGACCGTTGTTCCAGGGCCACTGCGCACGCGGCCGGTCGGCATACAATTCCACGCCGTTGCTGTCAGCATCTGACAGATAAATCGCCTCGCTGACACCATGATCGGAAGCGCCCGCAACGCGATAATGATTTCTCACCAGCCGCCGATAAGCCTGCGCAAGGTCTTCCCGCCGGGGATAGCGAATGGCGAAATGATAAAGCCCTGTTGAACGCGGCGGCCGCGGCTCTGCGTTCAGCTCCTCACTGAGGACAATCAGCGCCGGACTTTCTTCGGCAGCCGAAAGCCTGGCTTGGGAACCCGGTCCACGGACCGACGCCAGACCCAGCACTCGGGCGTAGAATTCAAGGGCGCGCTCGAGGCTGGCCGTGCGCAGATGCACCTGGCTGACCCTGGTCTGGTCTGGCAGAAATGCGCTCATACTTCACACGGGGTGGGTGGGACCAGCGAGGCGGGAACATTCTCCGGCATCTCTAGTGACACCGTTTCCTGCTGCGGAATGAGACCAAGGGCGACATTCTCAAACGCCACGCGTTCTGGATTCTCATCGAGAACAGCCCCAGGATTCGAAAGAGGGCCACCGCGAGCGGCGATCGGGTTCTCGCTGGGCATGCCCGTTTCCTGGCGTTTGGTGGGCTTAGGAGGAGTCCGCCCAGCCACCAGTCGGCGTCGCCGAACATATTTGAAGGTGATGTACGCGAGAACCAAGGCGACAGTCAGGAGCAACGCACTGAATCCAAATTGGCTCAGCACCGCCATTACTTGCTGCAATTGGTCGTGGAAAAGAAAGCCTGCAACGATGTAGACGGCCCCATAGACCAATGCACCCAAAGTGTCGAACAACAGGAATTGAGCCGCACTCATGCCGAGCGCTCCGGCAAGTGGCGGCATTACGGCGCCCAGTCCAGGCAGGAATTTCGCGGCAACCAGCCCTTGCAGTCCGTGTCGCGCGAACAGGCCCTTGGTGCGCCCAACACAGGAATTCGGCGCGAGGGACATGCGGCAAAACAAACGCAAGACACGGTTGCCGCCCCGGCGGCCCACATAAAACCAGAGCGAATCCGCAATCACGCAGGCCACAGCGCTCATTCCAATAGCCAGCGCCGGGTTCAGCTTCCCGGCCGCTGAAAGAGCCCCGGCCGCCAGCAGCCACGGTGCCGAAGGAAGTGGCAGGCCGGCCTGTTCCACGAAGACAACCGCGAACAAAACCGCACCGCCGTGACTGACCAGGAACTGAGTGATTCCATCCATGGGCTTTTACTTCCTGTTGGAGTGCCGCACGCGTACAGCCTCGCTGGCCGGCTCATTGTGCCAGGCAAGGCCGAAGAGCACGGCCAGGACTGTGGTGCTGACGAGTAGTGTGAGCATAAGTGTGTTCCTTTCCGTTTGCTATTATTGCGCGGTCCAACCACCGTCTGCCGTTAGCGACAGGCCGGTGACGAACGAGGATTTCTCTGAACAGAGCCAAAGCACAGCCTCGGCCATCTCCTCGGGACGCCCCAGGCGCCCGATCGGATGCATGCTCGCGAGTTGGTTGAAGAAATCGGTCCCCGGACCACCCGTGAAACGATGCAGCATCGGCGTCTCGATGCCGCCGGGCGAGATAGCGTTGACCCGAATGCCCTGCTTGGCGTATTCGAGCGCGGCAGTCTTGGTCAGACCCAGAACCGCGTGTTTGCTGGCGACATAAACGCCGACGCCGGGAAACCCAATCAGACCGGCGACCGAGGCGTTGTTGACAATGGCTCCGCCGCCATTTTTCAACATGGCGCTAATTTCATGCTTCATGGCGAGCAACACCCCCAGCACGTTGGTATCCATGACGGCGCGGTAGTTTGCGAGCGACTGCTCGTGGGTTTGCTTCCCCACCTCACCTTCAATGCCCGCATTGTTAAAAGCGGCATCAAGCCGGCCATAGGTGGACAGCGTCTGGGCTACCAACGCCTCCACATCGGCTTCGTTGGACACGTCCGCTTTGATAAACGCTCCCTGGCCCCCATTCTTCTTGATAAGAGCCACGGTCTCAAACGCTTCCTTTTCGCGCCGTCCGGAAACCACTACTTTCGCACCTGCGCCAGCGAAGGCCAGAGCGGACGCACGACCAATTCCGCTGCCACCGCCAGTGACGAGAGCCACCTTGTTTTCCAATAATCTATTCATATTCTGTTTTGTTTTCACCGCTCGTTTCGATTCGAAACGCAACTGAACCCCCTGATGCTAGCCTTGTGCCAAACGCTCGACGTGCTGCCAGCTACTCCATCAACTATTTGGAAGACAATTGGATACGAAAGCAATCAGCCTCCTGACTGATGATTACTGCTCGCCACGGTTTAACGTTTCCAACTTATAAGCGTGGCGGGAACAACGGCGCATCGTTGCGTCGAGCGGCATCCTGAGCCATGTTGCGGCGCATGAATCAAGTTGTAGAAACACAGACGGCAAACGGCATTGGCCCGGAAGCG
Organism: Candidatus Acidiferrum sp.; assembly: GCA_035566435.1. GTDB lineage: Bacteria > Verrucomicrobiota > Verrucomicrobiia > Limisphaerales > UBA8199 > DATMRF01. Next base: position 19,187 of record DATMRF010000048.1, on the reverse strand, counting down.
ATCTTCGACTCCGAGACATTCTATCGCACTGCCCTCGAGAGCCTTTCCGAAGGGGTAATGATTCTAGATGCAGACTGCCGGATCATCTATGCGAATCGATTGGTGTACGAGATCACAGGTTATTCGCCTGAAGAGCTCCTGGGCCAGACCCCCTATCTATTGCGCGCCGATTCGGGGCCTGCGGAATGCCCCGCTAATAAGTCCCCTGCGGACGAGCCCAAATCCTTCGAGTTCGAAATGAAACGCAAGGATGGCCGCTCCCACTGGATGCATGTGAGGTCGACCCCCTACCGCAATGATCGGGGCGAAGTCGTCGGCCGGGTGGTGGCTCTAAGCTGCATTGCCAAACAGAAAAACCTCGAGTTCGAAAACGAGTTCCTTCAGGACGAGGCCCGGGCCAGGTTCGGTAACATCATCGGGCGCAGCGCGGCGCTGCAGAAAGTACTAGCCCAGATTGCCACTGTGGCTCCGACTGAAGCCAACGTGATTATTTTGGGGGAGTCCGGCACCGGCAAGGAGTTGGTTGCCAGGGCCATTCACGACTTAAGCGCGCGCAAAGACCGCTCCCTGGTGCGCGTGAACTGCGCCTCGATCCCCAAGGAGCTGTTCGAGAGTGAATTCTTTGGCCATGTTCGAGGGTCGTTTACCGGCGCCATCAAGGACCGGATTGGCCGTTTTGAGCTGGCCGATGACGGGACACTCCTCCTGGACGAAATCGGTGAAATTCCGCTGGACCTGCAAAGCAAGCTGTTGCGCGTTCTGCAGGAAGGCCAGTTCGAGCGGGTGGGTGACGAGCGCACCCGAACGGTAAAGGTCCGTCTCATCGCCGCCACCAATCGTGACCTCCTGGCTGAAGCCAAGGCGGGCCGTTTCCGCCTAGACCTCTATTATCGTCTGAGTGTGTTTCCGATCGAAGTGCCGCCGTTGAGGGAGCGGCTCGAAGACGTGGGCGAACTCGCCGAACACTTCATCAAACAATCCGCCCGCCGCCTGGGGATAACGGCCCCGCGCCTGACAAAACTTCACGTGCTGGAATTACAGGCCTATGACTGGCCCGGCAACGTACGGGAGTTGCAGAATGTAATCGAACGCGCCGTCATTCTTGCCCGGGGTGGCAAGCTGCAATTCGACCTGCCTCAGCGCAGCGCCGGCGGTCAGCGCGCGAATCGCCCTGCGCCTGTTTCCGCGCGGGAAGAGGAGGGAGACCTTTCCTTCGATGAACTGGACGTGCGCGAGCGCGAGATCGTGGTGACGGCATTGCACCGGACCGATTGGAAAATCTATGGCCCCGATGGCGCTGCGGCGCTGTTGCGGATCAAGCCGACGACCCTGGTCTCAAAAATGAAGCGGTTGAAGGTCCAAAAGGAGCCCGCCTGAGTTCGCATCCAGTCGAATCCATGAAAGCGTACCTCATAACTACCTGCGCGCTCTTTGGCCTCATCACTCTGGCCCATCTGGTGCGAATCATCACGGAGTGGCCGCATCTGGCGAAAGAACCCTTGTTCATTCTCCTGACCTTCGCCGCTGGAGCCTTATGTTTCTGGGCTTGGCGGCTGCTGCGACGCTTGACGGTGTCGTGACAGCACCCATAAGCGCTTCCGGTTAGAACCTGTTTGGAAATCCACTGGCTCTGTAGCAGACGACGTAAGTCTCTGGGCAGATTCGCGCAGGCATAAGCCGTCAAGCCATTTCGAATTGCGCTTGCCCGCTGCCTTCACTACAACAACGGCGCTGTGATGAACATGAACAACGGGCTTGCTTTGGTTGCGCCCAGGATCACACCGGTTCTGGACCCTTGGTTCCGGCCGGCGGTGCTGGCGAACCACGCCTTTCGCGAACAGGTTCGAGCTGCCAAAGGGGCAGTGCCTGTCGGGCTTGCGTTGGAACAAGCCGACGGAAACGTCTCGCACTTCCGCACCGAGGTTTTTCCAGACGCCCTTCCCGGCGCGGCTGGCAATTTCACCTACCTCGAGCGCATCGTAAAATGCATGCTTTGGTCCCGCGGGGGCTTCCGCATTCATTTCCAGGGGCCCGCACCGCTGGCGGCAAAGCTTGCGGCTTATTACCGCGAAACGCCGACAGGCAAGTTCGATTCCGACCTGGTCGGCGAACGCATGTTCGACCATCTGCTCGAGGTCGTGCACACCCGGGATTTGCCCGCCGAACGTCACGGCGCGGCTTCGCTTGGCCGTCACCTCGAAGGCTGTCGGATCGGCTTTGATCTCGGCGGCAGTGACCGCAAAGTCGCGGCGGTTGTGGATGGCAAAGTCGAGTTCAGCGAGGAAACCGTCTGGGACCCGTATTTCCAGCCCGACCCGCAATACCATTTCGACGGCATCATGGATTCTCTGAAAAAAGCGGCCGCTCATCTGCCGCGAGTGGACGCGATCGGCGGCAGCGCGGCCGGGATCTATTTGAACAACCGCGTGAAAGTCGCCTCGCTTTTCCGCGGTGTGCCGCCCGATGTCTTCAAGGCGCGAGTCCGGGACATGTTCCTGGAGATCAAGAAACGCTGGAACGACGTGCCCTTTGAAGTGGTCAACGACGGCGAGGTGACCGCGCTGGCAGGGTCGATGTCCCTGTCCAAGAATCGGATCTTGGGCATCTCGCTGGGCACGAGCACCGCCGGGGGCTATGTAAATACTCAGGGCAACATCACTTCCTGGATTAACGAGCTGGCCTTCGTGCCCGCGGACTATAATCCCAAGGCGCCCACGGACGAGTGGTCCGGCGATTACGGCTGCAACGTGCAGTATTTTTCGCAACAGGCCGTGGGTCGGCTCCTTGCGGCTGCGGGTATCGAAGTTGATGGCAAACTCCCGCTGCCCGAAAAGCTCAAACAAGTTCAAGCGCTGATGGAGGCAGACGATTACCGCGCCCGCAAGATTTACGAAACCATCGGCACCTACCTCGGTTATTCCGTCGCCCATTTCGCAGACTTCTATGACCTCGAGAATGTCCTCATCCTCGGACGGGTCACGTCTGGATCGGGCGGGGACGTTATTATCGCCGGGGCCAAGGAGGTGCTGAAGCTCGACTTCCCGGATTTGGCCGGCAAAATCTCATTCCATATTCCGGATGAAAAGGATAAGCGCCATGGGCAGGCGGTCGCCGCTGCATCTCTGCCGAAATTATGAATCCCTATCACCAACTCGTTTCGGATTACGCCCGCTTGTTGAAGGACGGGCGGTCGCTTCCCCTTGGCACCCTCGCACCCGCTGCCCGCCCGCAGCTTGCGCCAAACGCCCCCAAGGCGCTCTTCTTTTCGCCGCACCCGGACGACGAATGCATTGTGGGCGGCATCGCGGTGCGCCTGATGCGGCAGGCCCGTCTAAATCTTCTTAACGTGGCGGTCACCCTCGGCAGCAAGAAAGACCGCCAGAACGCCCGCTTGCAGGAGCTTCAAAATGCCTGCAAGTATATCGGGTTCGGGTTGATTCCCACGAGTCCCAACGGCCTGGAGCGGATTAATCCGAAGACACGGGAACAGGAGCCCGCCCATTGGTCTGCGTGCGTAAAGATTATCCGGGACATCATCGAGCAACATCAACCCCGCGTTGTTCTGTGTCCACATGACCGCGATTGGAACACCACACACATCGGCACCCATTACCTTGTCCTGGACGCCCTAAAGCAAATGCCTGCCGGCTTCGAGTGTTACCTGGTCGAAACCGAATTCTGGGGAGCGATGACTGACCCCAACCTGATGGTCGAACTAAGCGCCGAAGACCTTGGCGACATGATGGCGGCGACCACGTTTCACGTCGGCGAAGTCAATCGCAATCCTTATCATTTGCTGCTCCCGGCCTGGACGATGGACAACGTGCGCCGAGGCGCGGAGGTCACCGGCGGCCAGGGCGGGGCAGCCCCTGATTTCACTTTTGCCGCCCTTTACCGGTTGCGCAAGTGGAGCCATGGCCAGCCGCAAAGGCTTTTCGAAGGCGGCAAAATGGTTCCCTGCTCGATGGATATCGGCGAACTTTTCGCCTGAACTGCTTTCGATTATGAATTCCTCCTTCATGCGCGAGGCGATCCGGCTCTCGCGCGAAATGATGCAGCAAGGCAGAGGCGGGCCGTTCGGCTCCGTAATCGTTAGGCGCGGCAAGCTCATCAGCCGCGGCTGGAACGAAGTCACGACGGCCAACGATCCGACGGCTCACGCCGAGGTTATGGCTATCCGCAAGGCTTGCAGACGCCTGAAGAGTTTTCACCTCGAGGATTGCGAACTCTACACGAATTGCGAACCGTGCCCTATGTGCTTGTCCGCGATTTACTGGGCTCGCATTCCGAAAGTGTACTACGCCAATACGCGCAAGGATGCCGCCCGTATCGATTTTGATGACGACTTCCTTTACCGCGAGGTGGCCCTCCCGATGCCCCGGCGCAGGCTTGAGATGAAGCAGATCCTCCGCAAAGAAGCGCTGCCGACGTTCGTTGAATGGCAGCGGAAGCCGGACAAAACCACGTATTGAGATCAGGGCCTCGCGGAGATCTCCAGCATGCGCTCGATGGGCAACCGGGCGCGCTCAATGATATTCGCCGGCAGTTCAATCCGCGGCGACAAATTTTTCATGCAGTCGCGCACCTTCTCAAGCGTGTTCATCTTCATGTATTTGCACTCGCTGCAATGGCAGGGATCGGTGGGCGCCCTCATGACGTCAACCGTGGGCGCGCAGATAAACTCTTTGCCGGGGCACTCCTTCTGCATGCGGTGGATAATGCCCGACTCAGTCACAATCACGAATTGTTTCGCGGGGCTCGACCTGCAGTAAGTGATCATCTTTTCGGTCGAACAAACGGCGTCCGCCAAGTCGCGCACCTCGCGGAGGGATTCGGGATGAACGACCACTTTCGCGTCGGGAAACATCTGCCGCATTCGCAACAAACTGTCGCGGCGAAACTCGACGTGCGCGTAGCAATTGCCCCGCCACAGCGTCATCGGCCGGCCGGTCTGTTCCATCACCCACGCGCCGAGATTTTCGTCCGGGACGAACAGCAGGTCTTTATCCTTGGGCGCGGCTTCGACGATTTTTACCGCGTTGCCGCTTGTACAGATGACATCGCACAGCGCTTTCACGCCGGCGCTGCAATTGATGTAAGCGATGGTCCAGAAATTCGCGTTGGTCCTTTGAAATTCCGCCAGTTTGTCCGCCGGACAGCTTTGTTCCAACGAACACCCGGCGTCCTTGTCCGGAAGCACGACAATCTTGCCCGGGTTCAAAATCTTTGCCGTTTCCGCCATGAAATGCACGCCGGCGAAGACGATGACGTCCGCCGGGGTCTGGACCGCCTGCTGGGAAAGGCCGAGCGAATCGCCCACGTAATCAGCGATGTCCTGAATCTCAGGGACCTGGTAATTGTGCGCCAGAATCACGGCGTTGAGCTGTTTCTTGAGAATGAAGATCTCACGTGACAGCGCGGCCACCTGTGCGCGCGGCAACGGCTTGCGCACCGGGAACCGGTCCACCCCGGTCGGCGAAAGTTGCATTGATTCAGCCATCAACAAAAGCTAACGCCCGGAGGAACGGACGTCAATGCGACCCAGCAACGCCTCGCGTCCAACGAGATACAAGAACCCGGTCAGCACCAAAAAGGGCAATAAGGCCAGCCAGTCCGAGTTCGGCCCGGCGAAGAAGGGATTACGGGCGCTGTTCCATTCGGTGAGTTTAAAGCTAAGCGAGGGCAGAGCGCCCTCCATGAAAGCTATGACGATGCCCGCAATCGCGCCGCCCGCGATGTATCCGCTGGCGAGCAGCACACCGGGGCTTTTGTCGCTCTCGGCGGTTAGTTCCGTTTCACTGAGATCGTGTTGCTTCAGCTTCCGGCGCATCCGCTGGTCCACGAGCCAACGCACAAGCCCGCCGACAAAGATCGGCGCCGAAGAGGAAATCGGCAAATAGACACCTACGGCGAACGCCAGGGAGGACACACCGCACAGTTCAAGCACCACCGCGCTCGTCACGCCGAACAGCACCAGGCCCCACGGCAACTTGCCATTCAGCATTCCCTTGATGATGTAGCTTATCAGCGTTGCCTTGGGCGCATCGAACTTTTGCACTCCGGTGCCATCGGGCCGAACCTTGTAAGCGCCGTTGATGCCGGGGTCCGCCAGCCACACCGCTGCTCGCGAATCGCTTACCAGGTATCGTCCTGAGGGCCCTCCGGCCGTGTCGGTCTTGTGCCAAACGCGGTAACTGCTGTTATCCGACTGGTGTTGCGGTCCACGAAGCGTTTCCGGCGGACCGAGGACCGCATCGGCCGGAGCCTGCAACCCCGGCGCGACCCGGACGATCGGCACGTACACTGTCGCCGTGTTGTTCAATCCCAGCAGGATCGGTCCGAGCAGCAGCGCGCTGGCCGAGGCGCCGATTAGAATCGAGATTTGTTGGTACCTCGGCGTCGCGCCGACCAGAAACCCGGTCTTCAAATCCTGCGAAGTGGCGCCGGCGTTCGACGCCGCGACGCAAACGATGCCGCCCACCGAAAGCGCGGTTACGTAATAATGGCCACCCGTCCAGCCTGCGATGAGAAAGATCAGGCAGGTCAGCAACAGCGTGGCCACGGTCATGCCCGAGATGGGGTTCGATGACGAGCCGATTTCGCCGGTAAGCCGGGAGGACACGGTGACGAAGAGGAATCCGAACACGACGATCAGGCCCGCCCCGAGCAGGTTCATGTGCAGTCCCGGGGCTAGGAGAATTGCCAGAATGAGCGCGCCGACACCTCCAGCGACAATTTTCATCGAAAGATCCCGCTCGGTGCGGAGCGTGGAGGCCTGCGTTGCGGCGGCAGCTTTAAAATCTGAAAACCCCGAGCGCAGGCCGTGCCAGATGGTCGGCAGCGACCGCCCCAGGCTGATGAGACCGCCCGCGGCGACCGCGCCGGCGCCGATGTAAAGGATGTACGCGCTCCGGATGTCGCTCGGAGTCATCTCCGAAATGAGCTTGGTCCCTGGCGCGACCACGCCGGACATGCCTTCGCCGAAGAATTTAATTAGCGGGGTCAACAGAAGTGCGCTGAGCACGCCGCCGGCCATCATGATTGAGCCAATTCGCGGGCCGATGATGTAGCCGACGCCGAGCAGTTCGGGCGAGATCTCCGCCGAGATCGAGCCGCCCTTGAGCGGCGCGCCGAAAATCTTTTCCGGGGTGTCCTTCCAGAGCTTGAAGGCGTTCATCAAGCTCTTGTAAAGAAGTCCTAGCCCAAACCCGGTAAAGATGGTCGCTGCCCCAATGGCCGCGGCTCCCTGCCTGGCCGTGATTCCGGCAGTCTGGCGGGATTCTTCGGAAGCGCCGGCTTTGAGGACCTCCGCGCAGGCTGTGCCTTCCGGGTATTTCAACTGCCCGTGCTGGGCCACGATTAGCGCGCGTCGCAGGGGAATCATCATCAGGATACCCAAAAGGCTGCCCAGCAAGCCCACGAGCATCACGCGGCCGATTTCCAGGTCGAACCCAAGAATCATAATCGCGGGCATCGTCACGCCCAGCCCGAACGCGATCGACTCGCCCGCCGACCCGGCGGTTTGAACGATGTTGTTCTCCAGGATGGTGGCGTCGCGTCCGCCGGCTTTTGACCAAAGCCGGAAGAGGGTCAACGAGATCACCGCCACCGGGATGGAGGCACTGACCGTGAGACCGACCTTGAGCACCAGATAGAGCGACGACGCGCCGAAAACCACCCCCAGGAGAGCGCCGACTACCACCGCCCGGAGGGTGAGTTCGTGCATGGAAGCTTGGGCTGGAATATATGGAACGGAGCCCATGGCGGACTCTTTGAGTGGCGGCGGCTCGGGAGTCATGTCTGCTCTTCAAATAGCCTATGACATCCGAAATGGCCAGCATTTCGCTACTTTTCTAGTCGTCGTTGTTTTCAAAACCGTTGTCTTCTGCTGTCAATTTCCTATCATTAGAACGTTGTAAGCCGCAGCGAACGAACGTTTCAGAAAATCAACTTAAAGCGCTTATGAAAGAAACAATCTCCCCTTCCCTCAACGCCTCCTTTTCCCGGCGCCAGTTCCTCAAAGACTCATCGCTGGCCGCGGTTGGCGCGGCGGCATTGGCCCAGTTTCCCTTTGTCACCACCAGCCATGCCGCCCCGGATGAGCCGATCCGGATTGGCCTGATTGGCTGCGGTGGCCGCGGGACTGGTGCGGTCGCCGATGCGCTGGGCGCGGCGACGGACGTGAATTATCCGCAGGCCGGTTATCACACGGAGAACATCAAAGCGAACGCCACCGCTGCGAACAAGAACGTTAAAGTGGTCGCCCTGGCCGACGTGTTTCAAAACCGCCTGAACGGCTGCCGCGAACAGCTCCAGAAGCTGAACATGTCGATCGCCGACGACATGTGTTTCGTCGGGTTCGACGCCTACAAACAGTTGCTGGCAGTTCCGGAAGTAAATTACGTCATCCTTGCAACGCCGCCGCATTTCCGTCCGATCCACCTGCAGGCGGCGATTGCAGCAGGCAAGAACGCTTTCATCGAAAAGCCCTGCGCGGTAGATGGTCAGGGGGTAAAGCTGGTGCTCGAAGCGGGCGAGTTGGCGAAGCAGGAGAATCTGGGCATTGCCGCCGGCACGCAGCGCCGCCACATGCGCAGCTACAACGAAGCCATCAAACGCCTCCAGGACGGCGCGATCGGCGACCTTCAGTATGGCCGCGCCTATTGGAACGGTGGCGTCATTTGGGTCGTCGAGCGCCAGAAGGGCTGGAGCGATATGGAATGGCAGCTTCGTAACTGGAACTATTTCACCTGGCTCTCCGGCGACCACATCGTCGAGCAGCACGTTCATAATCTCGATGTCATCAATTGGGCTTTAAATGCGCACCCTATCAAGGCGCTGGCCCTGGGTGGGCGCCAGGCCCGGCCGAATCAAAATTACGGGCATATTTACGACCACTTCGCCGTGGAATTCGAGTACGCCAACGGCGCGCGAATGTTCAGCCAGTGCCGCCAGATGAATGGATGCGAGGGCAAAGTCGAAGAGGGAATCGTCGGCACGAAAGGGTCGAGCAACTGCAAAGATTGGATTCGCGGCGCGGACAAACAACTGGTCTGGCGCTTTCGGGCGCAGGACGTGAACCCTTATCAGCAGGAGCACCAGGACCTGATTGACAGCATCCGGGCCGGCAAACCACTCAACGAAGCCGAGGCCGTCGCCGAAAGCACACTCACCGGCATCATGGGCCGCGAATCGGCCTACAGCGGGCGTTCGGTTGAGTGGGACGAAGTGATGAATGCAAAAACCCGGTTGGGGCCGGAGAAATACGAGCTGGGCAGTCTGCCGTTCCCGGAAGTCGCCGTGCCGGGACAGTACAAGCTGACGTGACGCGTGAAACTTGAAACGTGAAACTTGAAACGTGAAACGTGATGCATGATGCGTGATCCAACGGTCTCTGGTCAGGTCGTACGTTTCACGCCTCCCGTCCTCTGTGCCTCGCCAGGAAGCCCGGGTCGTTGCCGGCCAAATCCGCCCGACGCTGGTTGGCGAGCACTTCACCGTAAACGCGGGCGTCGCGGATGAGCATGTCGAGGCGCTGGCGGAGCGAGTCGCTCACGATCTTCCCGTCTTTTACATCGGCTTCTTCAGCGAGGGATACGCCATAGGGCAAAGTCCAGGCGTAGCACTGGCGCGCAATGGTGCGCAGTTGGTCGGTGACCGTCAGGCCTTTCTCGTGGGAAGCGACCACGGTCGCGAAGAGCTTGCCGGCGAACTCGTGCCAGAAATGGTCGAGGAAGTTCTTCATCGCTCCACTCAGGCTGCCGTGGTAGTCCGGCGTTCCCAGGAAAATCACATCCGCTCGGTCCACTCTGGCCTGGAGTTCGGGATAGCCGGGCAGTTCGTGAGCAGTGTCGGGGTTGTAAAGCGCGAGCGGCTCTTTCAGGAAATCGAGCACATCCACCGAACAACCGTCGGCGCGGAGCTGGTCGGCGACGTGGAGAATCACCGCGCGCGTGACGGAGTCACGCTGCAAGCTTCCAACGACAGCCAGGACGTTTAAGGATGGTTTTGCCATGCGGGCAGATTAGCCATGAACCCGCTGGAAGTCGAATGGCTCGGGCCTGACGAGTTCACCGATCCGTAACGCAATTGCCACGCGGTTGTGAGGCTCCAGGTCCATGGTCAGGGCGGGGAGGAAGCATCGGCTCGATCGCACGTCACACGCCGCCGGGCAGCTCACTCGGCGGCGTTCCTGCTTTCTCGAGGGCTGACGGCTCGCATCCAAAAAATGTAACAATCCGAGGCTTGCGCTAGAGAAGGGGAATTCACAACTTTGAACTTACTCACGACTGCACGCCGGTTTTGGGGTCTGCTATGGGTTTGGCACCGGCGTCCCGGGATGAAAATACAAATATGAAGACCAGGAATTCCAGGAAGGGGAATGGCAAGGCACAGATGGATGTGCGGGCCCTCACGGCCATGGCGGGAGAGGCCCAGAAGCAGGCCGAGGCGGCGCGAAAACAAGCTCGCCTGGCCAAAGCCAGGTTCAAGGAGGCGCGCAAGTTGTTCAAACTGGCTCGAAAAGCGGCCCGGCTGGCACGCAAAGAGGCGAAAGCGGCCGCCAAAGTCGTGCAGGCTCACAGCAAGCGGTCCAGGAGGCCCGCCGGCAGAAAGCCACGGGCCCGAAAACGGAAGGCGCAAGCATCCAAGGTTCCGGCCGCGTCGCCGCGTCCGCGTCGCGCTAAAGTTGCGAAGGCTCTCCCACCCCCGGCGCCCGCAGCCGGCGCTAGTTCCACTTCGTCGGCGAGCACCCCCGGCTCGGGCATGACACCGATGCAGGCTTAGCGCGGAGCGCCGGCATGTTGCCGGCCTAAACAGACCGAACAGCCCAAGCCGGCAACACGCCAGCGCCCCGTTATAGCATGTATGAAACATCGGGGTTAATTCCCTGCGGGTTTTGGCTGAGCTTCGACCTGGCCGTTGCCCTCCGTGAAATAGGTGACGCCCTCGACTTCGGAGGAGTCGAGATACTGCCGCCACCGGAACCGTCCGGCACTGTAGCTGGTTTCGAGATGATGGGGTTTGACGGCGGGCGCGGGGATTTGCGACCCGGCAAAGGCTTCATTCAGCACGCGTCCAGAGAGTTCCTTCTCCGGCACGACGCCAAGAATGGCCAGAACCGTCGGCGCGATGTCGATGTTCCCGGTGGGGAGTTCGTCGCGGTACCGTCGGCGAAAATCAGGTCCGGCAGCGATGCAGGTGTTGTGCATGTCGAGCGGGCTCAGGGTCGCATGCATGCCCTGGCCGGGACCGTATTCGCCCACATCGCTATAAACCATGCCGGGCGCCCCGGTCTTGCTCTTGTCCCGCGTCCACTTGAGGGAAACGACGACATCCGGCGCGGCCGGCGAGTTGAGCTTGACCGTATCCAGCGTAAAGGCGCCTTCGATCGGGTTTCGGGCGAACAGCACGCCTGAGAAGGGTTGCGTTTGCAGGAAATGAACGAGCTTTTCAATAAGCTGTTGCTCATGGCCCGTCACATAAAGAAACACGGCACCGCCGTTTCCCACGACCATGATTTCACCCGGTTGCGGGCCTTGAGCGGAAAAGGCACGCGCGGCATGGAACCCGTTCCGGTTGAGCACGGCGGCCACGTCCGGGTTGTCGGCGATGGTGGAGAAGGCATGATCGGAGACGACGATGACATCGGTTTGAGCGCGGACGCCGCGCCGGTCGAGCGCCTTTAGCACGCGAGCCAGGTTGTCATCGGAGGACTTGATGGCTTCAAGCGAAGTCTTCGAGCCGGGCCCGGTCTTGTGCTGTGAGTAATCGGGCTCACTGAGCCACAACAGCGAAAACGCAGGGACACCCTTTTCCCAGAGCGGACCTAACAGCGCGCGGGTGGTCCAGAGATCCCGGCCGCGCTTGGGGAGCTCGACGGGCGGGAAGGGCCCCAGAGCGGATTTGAGCTCTTGGGCAAAGCTCTCCGGCAAAACGTTTCCCTCGAATACATCGATGTCCAGCGCGCCGATGTTGTCCGCGCGGCGATCCTGCAGTAGCGTGACACTTTTCGCCCCGGCGATGACCGCGCCCAGATGGTGGCGCCGGAGAGTCTCGGCGATGGTCGGATATTCAAGAAAATGATTTCCCGACAGCTCGTCTCCCCGTTGGACGGCTTTGAGAGCCGCGGTCATGATCTTGACGGAAGGGTCGATCGCCGGCCGAAACTCGTTGTTGCCGATAATGCCGCTCTGTTCGGGGTAGGCCCCGGTTGCCAGTGCCGCGCAGTTCACCTCGGTGGAGCTGACATAAACCGGGTGATGGTTGGCAAAGGTTACGCCCTGCTGAGCGAGCTTGAAAAGTGCCGGCGTGTTGTGTTCATTGACAAAATCGGGGCGCATCCCGTCCCAGACCACGACCACGACGTGCGCCGCCTTGCCGGCGGCGGCGGAGAGGCCGCCTGTCGTGAGGATGATGGACAGCGCGGTGAATAACCTGGCAAATCTCAACATGCTGAAACCCTTGCGAACCAGCGCAAAAACGGCAAGTAAAAGCCCGCGGCGGAGTGTAAATACTCAGTGAAGCAAAAGTCACCCGGAAGTCACATAGGGGTGTGGGGCGGGCCGATCATAAATAGTTCGAGGCGCCCTTTGCCCTTGATATCGAGGCGTCCCAGAGCAGAGCCGCCGCACAGACCTTCGAGGAGGGACCAGGTTTCGGCAGGGACGCAAACCGAGCCGGGATCGGCGGCGGCCTCCATCCGGGCGGCCAGGTTCACGGTGTCGCCCCAGACGTCGTATTGGTATTTTCTGCGCCCGACCACCCCGGCGACGACGGGGCCGACGGCCACGCCGACGCGGACCTGCCAGCGGGGCGGCAATCCGCCGGCAGCGGCGACCATGTCCCACGCGCAGCGCACGCAACTGAGGGCCGGATTCGGCAAGGGCGTGCGCAGGCCGGCGGTGCACATGAAGGAGTCGCCGATGGTTTTGATTTTTTCGAGTCCATGGCGCAGGGCGAGATGTTCGAAAGCCTCCACGACCTGCTGCAACTGGGCGACAATTTCTTCGGGGGCGTGCTGGTCGCAAAAGGCGGTGAAGCCGACGAGGTCACAGAACAACACGCCGACATTCTCGAAGCGGCGGGGCTGGACGGCGCTGGTGGATTTGAGTTCCTCGGCGACATCCTGGGGCAGGATGATATTGAGGAGCTCGTCGGAGCGCTGTTTTTCCTTTTGGATTTGCAGCAGGTAGGACACTTCGCGGTCGCGCAACCGCTTTTTTTCAAGCGCAGCGCCGATGCGGGCGCGAAGGAAGACGGAATTAAAGGGTTTGGCGACGTAGTCCTCGGCGCCCAGCTCAATGCAGCGAACGATGCCCTCAACCTGGTCCATGGCGGAGATCATGATGACCGGCAAATGGCGCCAGGCCGGGTCGGATTTGATGCGCGCGAGGACTTCCCGGCCATCCAATCCCGGCATCAGGAGGTCCAGGAGCACGAGGTCGAACTCGGCTGCGCCGAGGCGTTGGAGGGCCTCGAGGCCGTTGCCGCAAGCGGTGACTTCGTAGCCCAGCTTTTCCAGGCGGCGGCGGAGCAGCTCGCGATTAGGCTCATCATCGTCGGCGAGGAGGAGTCTGCCTTCGAGAGGTTTGAGGAGGGGCACTTGCTCGAGGAGCGGCTCGGTGAAGGCCTGCTCGATGCGGAGGAAGGTCTCGGTTTCGGCATAGGCGGGAGGGTTGGGCGCGCCCAGGGTGGCCTCGCCGAGCAAATTCTCTTCCATGAGGGCGAGCCAGGTCCTGGCGGCGGCGTTAATTCTTGCCAGGTCGCCCTGGAGATCGATATGACCGGATTCGAGGGCCTGGTCAATGAGCAGTTCGCTGTAACCGATAATATGGTTCACCGGTGTGCGCAATTCGTGGCAAAGCTGGTGCAGGTCGGGCGGGGATTCGGGAAAGGCTTTGTCGCTGAGGTGGAGGTTTACGAGCGCGAGGAGTTGTTCGCCGCCGTTGCGAATTTTCTGCAGGTCGCGTATGAAGGTTTCAGGGAGGCGACCGGGCGCTTCTTCGAGGAGCATCTCGCTGAAGCCGATGATGTGGTTGACGGGGGTGCGGAGGTCGTGGCGGATCTTGGCCATGGGCCGGCGGCGGCCACCGGCGGGGGACGGCGGAGCGGGGGCGGGGGTTCTGTGGGGATCGCTCATGGCCTTCCTATTGCCGGGGTACCTGTTCAGTCGAAATGCTTAACGCAAAGGCGCAAAGAGGCAAAGACGCAACCGAAAACAGCAGAAAACAACCGCGGAATACGCGGAAGGTGACGAGATTAGCCTCTTGTTTGAGGTTAAACCTGGCTCTCACCTTTGCGCCTCCGCACCTTTGCGTCTTTGCGTTAAAGCCTGTTTGCATCGTTACCTCTCAGGTCCCGGCGTTTGGCTGGAGCAGGGCTTCGATCTTGCCGAGGAGGCGGGGCAGTTCGATTGGCTTGGTGTCGAAATCGTCGCAGCCGGCCTCGCGGGCCTTCTGTTCGTCGGTGGCCATGGCGTGAGCGGTCAGGGCGATGACCGGGATTTTGCGGGTCGCGTCGTCGGCTTTGAGGCGTCGAGTGGTTTCCCAGCCGTCCATCACCGGCAGGCTCATGTCCATGAGGATGAGGTCGGGGGCTTCGGTGCGCGCTTTCAGGAGTCCTTCGGCGCCGTCGAGGGCGAGGGAGATTGAATAGCCTTTGCGCTCGAGGCGGCGCGAGAGCATGTCGCGGTTCATTTCGTTGTCTTCGACTAGAAGTATCTTCGACATGTTACAGAAAGTGGATGGTCGTTAGTTGATAGCGGAAAGTTGATAGTTCAATGGCGGAAAGCGGCGGGGGCTAAATGTCTTTGGCGAGGTCGGTGGCGCTGGCGAGGAGGCGGTAGATTTCGTCCACGAGTTCCTGAGTGGAATGGCCGCCTTTCTGAAGGATTTGGATGACATGGCCGTTGAGGCGGCGGCGATCTTCGTCGGTGAGGTCCTTGGCGGTGACGACGATGACGGGAACGTGACCGCCGTTGGGCCGGCGCCGCAGTTCTTCCATGAAGGCAAAGCCGTCCATCTCGGGCATCAACAGGTCGAGGAGGATCAAGCCTGGGACCTGGGCGGCGACACGTTCGAGGCCGACGCGGCCATTTTCGGCTTCGACGACCTGCCAGCCCTGTTTTTCAACGGCGCGCCGGAGCAGTTCGCGAGTTTCGGGTTCATCCTCGATGATGAGGACCTGAGGAGAAACGCGCTTGCGCCTGAGTTTTTCGAGGACCGAGGTGAGGCGGTCCCAGTCGATAGGCTTGATGAGGAAATCGGCGGCGCCGAGGGCGAAGCCGAGGTTCTTGTCGTCCACGACGGTGAGCATGATGACGGGAATATCGGCGGTGGCGGGGTCGGCTTTGAGGGCACTGAGGACGGCCCAGCCATCCATGCCGGCCATCATGACATCAAGGGTGATGGCGGCGGGGAGGAGCTGGCGGGCGCGGGCGAGGCCTTCCGGACCGGAGGCGGCGGTTTCGACCTGGTAGCCTTGTTTGGTGAGGGCGCGCTGGACGAGGTCGCGGGCGGCAGGTTCGTCATCGATGACGAGGATGGCAGAGCCCGAGGCGCGCGTTTCGGCGGTGAGCGCGGTTGGTACGGTCAACATCCCGCCGCGTGCGCCGCGGAAGGGTTCAGTCGTGTTGGCCGGCAGGGTGACGGTGAAAACGGAGCCTTTGCCCAACTCGCTGGTGGCGGTGAGGTCACCACCCATGGTCTGGCAGAATTTTTTGCTGATGGCGAGGCCGAGGCCGGTGCCGCCGTATTTGCGGGTGGTGGCAGCCTCGGCCTGGGTAAAGGCCTGGAACAGGCGACCGAGCTGGCCGGGGGACATGCCGATGCCGGTGTCGGTGACGGTGAAGACGATCTGGCCGTCCGCGCGCAAGAGGTCATCCGTGAGACCGGGTTGATGTTCGCCGTTGCCGGCGGCCCCGGCACCTGGGTTTTGGCTTCCGGCCCCCAGGTTTTGGTCCTGCGTTCGCGGTGCTCTACTAACGTGCAGCCGGATGGTTCCCTTCTCGGTAAACTTGGCGGCGTTGCTGAGGAGGTTGAAGAGGACCTGGCGGACTTTGGTCTGGTCAGAGCGAATCATGCCCAGGTTGGCGGGGCAGTCGAGTTCGAGGTGGTTGCCATTTTTGGAGACGAGGGGCTGGATGGTATTGACGACTTCGTGGACGGTGGCGGCGAGGTCGAAGACCTCGAGGAAGAGGGTCATCTTGCCCGCTTCGATTTTCGAGAGGTCGAGGATGTCGTTGATGAGGCCGAGCTGGTGTTTGGCGGCGGCGTGGATTTTTTGGAGGTCGGGAACGAGCTGGCGGTGGCCTTGCTCTTCGAGTTCTTCCTCGACCATTTCGGAGTAGCCGATGATGGCGTTGAGGGGGGTGCGCAGTTCGTGGCTCATGTTGGCCAGGAACTGGCTCTTGGCCTCGGTGGCTGCCTGGGCGCGCTGTTCGGAGCGGGCCAATTGCTGATTGACCTCGCGCAAGATCTTTTCGTGCTTTTCCATCTGGCCGAGCATGCCGTTGAAGCAATCGATGAGGAAGCCGATCTCGTCTTCAGTGTGCTTGGCGGCGCGGACGGAGTAATCGTGTTTTTCGGAGACGGCGTTGGCGAGGTTGGCGAGGTCGAGGATGGGGCGGGTAATGAAGCGCTGGAGGCGGGTGGCGGCGAAGAGGGCGACGAGGGCCGAGATGGCGAGCATGGCGGCGATGATGACGCAATTTTTGCCAACGCGGAGCCAAACCTCCACGAGGTCGAAATCCAGGTAGATGCTGCCAAGGCGGTCGGGGCCTTTGAGGATGGGGAAGCAAAGGAAGACGCGTCCCCGGGAGAAGCGGCGTTCTTCGGCGGGGGCGGTGGCGGGCACTTCGGCGCCTGGCCGGTCGGGCGGGTTATAGCGGGCGAAGAGTTTGCCGTCCCTGGCATAGACGGCGGCGGCGAGGATGTGGGGCTTGGCTTGAAAGGAGGCCAGGATTTGTTCGGCGACTTTGGGGTCGTCAAATTCGAGGGTCGGGGTGACGTTCTGGCCGAGGATGCGGGTGAGGATGGCGAGGTCGTCCACAACGCGGCGCCGGTAATCGCGGACGTCGTTGATGACGAATTGGGCGGCGGCGACCAACAAGGCCAGGGTGGTGACGAGCATGATCACCAGGGTGAGCTTCCGTTGGATGGAGGTGGCGCGCAGCAAGGCCATGGGGGCGGGCGGAAATGGTTACCGCGGAAAGACTTTTGCCAGCTTGAGGAGTTGAGAGCTGATGCTCAGGCGGGACTCGCCGGCAGCTTCGCGGTTAATCTCCATTTGAATCCGGTTTTGAGCGGCGAGCAGGTTGACGATGCCGCCGTTCTCGGCGAAGCCGTCCACCTCGCCGACGGTGAGGATAGGGTGTTTTTTGACCGCGGCGACGATTTCGGCGAAGCGCGGTTTTTCAGAGGCGGCGACGAAGAGGACCTGGCAATCGAGGGCCTCGGCGGGATCGGAAAGCTGTTTGAGGACGAGTTTGCGGCCTTGAACCATTTTTCCGTCGAGGACCTGCAAAGCGTCGGCAAAGGGGATTTGACCGAGCAAGCCGATTTGGACGGTGGAGGAGGCGGAGGGGAGGGAGCCGGCGGGCCATTCGACGTATTCAAGGATGTGGAAGAGGACGCCGGCTTTGAGCTCGTATTCGTGGAGGGTGGCGGTTTGGGCGCGGGCGGCGGTGGGGAGACAAAGGGTGAATGCAACGAGGGCGCACAAGGCAGCAGCCCCGCCGGCTCGAAGGATTTGGTTGCGCCGTTGCATTTCAGTGAAAGGTATAATTCAAGGCGACGGTAATCAGCCAGTTCACACCGAGGTTGGGGCCGCCGATGTTTTGATAGACCGGCACGCCGCCTTCGAGGGAGAAGCGGTTGCCCCGCAAGGGCCCGTTCGGGATGTAAAAATTGATTCCCGCCAGGAAATCGAGCCGTTCGCCCCAAAGTTTGGTGGCATCGAAGGCAGGGTTGCGGTTGGGATCGAGGGTGGGGTCGGCGCCCTGGACGTGTCCCCAAGCGTGCCAATCAAAGCGGGCGGACGGACCGAACCAGTCGGTGAGTTTGAACTGGGCCCAGGCGCTGAGGCGATATTCGTTGCCCAGGCGGTAGTGGTTATCGTTGTAATCCAGGCGAACAGTGCCGAGGACCTGGGCGCCCCAGGCCCATTGGTCGGACTCACCGAGGTAGGTGAGGCCCGGAAGCAAATCGAAGGTGCCGGAACCCAACTGCATGGCGTACTCGAGGTGGCTGCCATTCAGGCTCTGGTCGATGGAGCCGGTGGGGGCGGTGAAGCCGGCATTCAGGACGAGGCGCTGTCCCAGGTGATGCGGGTCGCCCAGCACATTGAACATGCCCATGAAGCTGACGTCGCCGAGCCCGGAGGCGTGGTCCGTGCGGGTGGAGCCGTTGCGAAACAGGTGGTCCATGGACATGTCCTCGTAGGGAATCATGGCCATGACGGTGGCGAAGTCCGAAGGGGCGTACATGAGCTCGGCCATGTGCATCTGCATGGTCATGCCGGTATGGACGACCGGGTAACGCGCGAGGACCTCGGCCTGGGAGACTTCCCGCGTGCCCTCGAGGTTGTCTCCCATCTGCGTGAACATGTAACGGTAGCCGACCATGATCTGGTTTTTCAGATGGGTATGGCTGCCGAGGACGTTGATCGGGGTGATCTGTTCATGCAGGAGTTCCTCGAGGCTGAGGCCGGTGAGGTCCTGGGGCTTCGGGTTGGAGGCAGCGGGGTCGGCCAGCGCGAGGTCGAGGCTGAAGCCGAGGGCGGCGGCAAGCATGAGGCCCCGTTTAAAGCGGGAGCGGGCCGGCGGCTGAAGGCTCAAAATGGTGCTGGTTGCGTTCACATCGATCGGCGCGCTGCGCCCGCCTGTGGACCGAGCCGGGCCTTGCCGCGACGGGTGCGGGAGGGGAGGGCCCCTGCGCAGGCCGATTCAGTCCTTATAGACGGGATTAGCGGAAATGTTACGCAATCCCGGCAGGGAGTCAAGCTGCATTCAGCGAAGCAGAAGAGCCGGTGGCGTAAGAGTGGTTGTGTAAAAGCGTAGAGAGCGGGTGTATCGGGGTTTAGAGACAAATGAAAACCCAAACCTTAACGAAAGGCGATACACCCATGAGAGCCTGCGAAGCCCTCACCTACGAGCCTGCCGCCTGTTGGCAGCGGCTACAAGCAGCAAA
>DATMRF010000047.1:0-146967 GCA_035566435.1 Candidatus Acidiferrum sp. | reverse complement strand
TACCGTTGCGGGGGAATGGCCGAACGTAGCGTGAGGGTCTCGGGTTCGGCGTGGGTTATCCCGCCACCGTTGGGGCTGAGCCGGTTTTTGGATGCCCGTAACCCCGGGGCGTTGCCCCGGGCTAAGGTATGCCCGCGCCGTTGGCGCTGGGTGGCGGGTCCACGCTGCCTGGTGTTGGCAGCACGTGGCCGGCCCAAAGGGCCGGAATACCTTAGCCCAGCCCAACGGGCTGGGAACAACGCCGGTGAACGGACCTGCGGCCTGAAGGGCCGCGATACCGTTGCGGGAGAATGGCCGAAGGTAGCGTGAGGGTCTCGGGTTCGGCGTGGGTTATTCCACCCCCGTTGGAGCTCGGCCGGTTTTTGGATGCCCGTAATCCCCGGGCTAAGATAGGGCCGCGCCGTTGGCGCTCAGCCGGGATTCGGGCCTCCACTGGGCGGCAGCGCTAATCTGGTTGGCTCAAAGATGTGGGTAATGACAAGGACTTCAGTCCACGGAACGCCGCCCCGCCAAACGCACGGCGCCGCATAGCGACGCCTCGACCAATCCCTTGGTTGCCCATCCCTCCTATTCGTCCCCTCCCCCTGACCCCGAACGCCACCTCATCTCCGGTCTGACCCTTGCGACGGATGAGCCGGGCGCCCTTTGTTGTGGGCCCAAAGGGCCGGGATATCTTAGCCCAGCCCAACGGGCTGGGAACAACGGCGGTGAACGGACCTGCGGCCTGAAGGGCCGCGATACCGTTGCGGGAGAATGGCCGAAGGTAGCGTGAGGGTCTGGGGTTCGACGTGGGTTATCCCGCCCAGTTGGGCCTCTGCCGGTTTTTCGATCCGCCTATCCGCGGGGCGTTGCCCCGGGCTAAGATAGGGCCGCGCCGTTGGCGCTCAGCCGCGATTCGGGCCTCCACTGGGCGGCAGCGCTAATCTGGTTGGCTCAAAGATGTGGGTAATGACAAGGACTTCAGTCCACGGAACGCCGCCCCGCCAAACGCACGGCGCCGCGTAGCGACGCCTCGACCTATCCCTGGTTTGCCCATCCCTCCTATTCGTCCCGTTCCCCCTGACCCGGCGCTACCTCATCTCCGGTCTGACCCTTGCGACGGCAACACAGCCAGTCGGTAAAGGCATGAGGTACCCGACACCAGCGGGGCAAAGACACTCGCCACAGCATCGGTCGCGACAACAGCAGTACCAACGCTGCTCCACTGCCACGGAACATCAGCCGCGGTCGACTGTACCTGGTACCGCCCACCTACCTCAGCGTTCCAGCTAAGAACCACGCCGCTGCCGCTTCTCGCCAATTGCAGGATCGGACCAATTCCACTGCCAGTTGTGAGTCGGAACACGGTCCCAACTCCGTTCGTGCCACCATCATGCGCCGTGCCGAAGAACGTACCACCAGTAATCTCAACGAGCCGGGACTGCGGATTCGAGCCGTCCAACGCGACGCCGTATGAATTGGTCACGCTGCCGAACAGATACAGAGTCGTGATGATCCCGTTGGTGGTGACTCTAAAGGCCGTACCGTTCCCGTTCCCTCCTCCGACCGTGGTCCCGTAGAAATTCCCATCCGAGCCTTGGGTAAGCCTGGCTTTAGGAGATACGCCATTGCTCCCCGCAAAGGAGGCCAATGTTGTGAAACTTCCGTTTGTGCTGATCCTAAATACAGTCCCGTCGCCACCAAGGGCGACGTCATTACTCCCACCGAACATAGTGGTGCCATACAGGAGCCCATCCCTGGCTAACAGCAATCCAGCGATCGGGTAATAACCGTCATCACCACCCGTGAATGAATACAGAGTACGAAAAGCCCCATCCTCCGTCATTTGGAAGACTGTTCCAGCGTTATTACTTCCACATTGGCTTGTCGTCCCATATAGAGCCCCGTCCGGGCCTTCGACGAGCGCACACTGAGGATACGCACCCTCGTTCCCATTGGTGAACGTGTGCAGCGTCGTAACCCGATAGTTAAACGTCAACTGGAATATTGTTCCCCACCCGTAAGGCGCAGTCGCAGTCGTGTTGTACGTTGTACCGTAAAAATTCCCATCCGCCCCCTCGACGAGCCCTGCCCTAGCAACATACCCGTAACCGCTCCCGGCGAACATCCCGAACGACTGGACACTTCCGTCCAGCGTCACCCTGAACACGCCGATGTCATATGTCCCGTAAAAACTCCCATCATACTTCCTCTGGACCAGCTCTCCTGTCGGGTAAGATAAGACCGCCGGGACCCGATCGACCGAACCATTGGTGGAAACCCTGAACATCGTACCGCCGCGAGTGGTGCCGTAAAGATAACCGTCGGTAGCAAATATTAAGCCGTTTGGGTTCCCGCTAGGTCCCTCGAACGAAAAGATCGGTGTTAATGTGCCAGCCGCGCGTAAGCCAATCGCACATGTCAGAACTTGAACTACCAAGAGGCGGCCACACACCTGCATGCCGCTAGACTACATAACTCGGCCGGCGTAGCAAGGCTCACGGTTGGCCAAACCCGATTGGTTCGACAAAGCCGCAACCGTCGAAAGCCAGGTCCGCTTCACCTGCCGGAGGCCCTCAGTTGCTTTGAGAGTGAGATTTAGCGCGCCCGCTGCGCCCCGTCCGAACCACCACGGCCATTTCCCGCATCCCCGCTCCAAACGCCGCCAAGCCTCTAGCCCTCTGGCCGGGCAGGCCCATCGCGCAAGGCGCCCCCACCCTCCCCCAGTTGCTACCCGTAAGGCTTCCGATAGAACGCGTCCTGGTAATGTGTTCCCCACACCTCCTCCGGGTACAGTCCGATGAGCCGCGCGGTTCCATACGCGTCTATCTCAGTATGGTCGGCGACCCAAATCTCAGCGAACCCGGCCGCCGCGAAATCTGTGGCGAGACGCTTTTCCGAGAACCACCGCAGCGAGCCGAACGAATAATCGACCAGCTTGACCACCAGCATGGCGTTCTCTGGCAACCGCCAGCCGCTCAATGCACGCTTCTTCGCCTTTTTCGCAACTATGCGGTGGATGGCTTCGAGCAGGCTATACGTATCCATCGCCATACTCTCCGCCCAGATTCGGTCACGCTGAGCCATCTGGTAGTCATGTGGCGACCGCGTCAGCTCCACGCCCACCAGTTCGCCTGTCGGCCTGCGGCAAATGAAATCCGGACTCTCCGCACCCTCAACAACCTCCAGCGCCTGGCCCGTGATCTCCTCATATGCCTCGAGGAAGTGCGCCAGCTCCTCTTCTTCAATCATCTTCTGCCCTATGTACTGGTCCGACATGTTCGTGTTTCCTGCGGATGAATCTACCCCAGAACCCAAGGAATTCCACCGCCCGAGGGAAAGGGGTCACCGGAGATTGGTTTAGGCCAAGGAGAAACTGACAATTATTCCAGCGCCCCCGCGCACTCTGGTCGGAATCCCCGTGGCCTTCTCCCGGATCCCCGCTGCAAACGCCGCCAAGCCACTAGCCCTCTGGCCGGGCAGGCCCACCGCGCAAGGCGCCGCCCTGCTGGCTACACCCCGCGCAACTACCTGGAGCCACCCGTTACCTTCGCCGCAGGCGACCAAACCGCCCCACGGCGATCACCTGCGTTCAGCCCTCGGGGCATCAAACCTTCGCACCAAGGTTTCGCTTGAAGGAAGGTCATCTTTGAGTCTGAATATCCGCATGTGGAAACTGGGCCTCATTCGGCGCTGGCCTGAACACCATTCCTTCCCCGCTCACCTACTCTTCGCAGTGTGTACCGCCGGGGCAGCCTTGGTCCTTGCCTCATGCACAAGGACCCCCGCGCCTCCTTTTGAACATGAGGAGTTCGCCCTAAGCGTGGTTGCCTCATTGATCGTTGAGAGCGATCCGGAGGACTCTTCGGGCGATTTGCGGCGGCAAGTGCAACGCGCGATACCCACTTTGGCTCAGCAATACAAGGCCTGCACCCCGGACCAGAAGGCCCTTGTTCGGGATCTCGTGCGTCGCTTTGTCGATTACGAGGACAGCCAGTATGCTGATGTCAGCCGCTGGTATGCGCAACTGGAGCAAACCGTGAGTTCTCATGAACGGATCGCACCGAGCTCGACACCGCAACTCGACATCCTCACTGAACGCACGAAAACACTCGTCGCATCACTTCCCCCTCGCCTCAGGGAGTCCGCCGAGACCCAAATGCGTGGCATGGAGGCTGGGCCCAGGTTACTGCTGAGCCAGCTCCAAAACGGCGGCTCTCTACAGTCCTCAAATGTCCTCGCCGGCCTGGAGGCCGCTGCAAGGTACGACGGAATGCGTAAGCAGTCCTATTCGACAACCTACAAGGCAATAACCGGCGAGGAACTCACCGGTCCCTTCAGGCCAGGTAAAAGTTCTGGCCCTTGACGGGCGCAACCGGCGGATTCCCCTCCAGGGCGGCAGCGCCAGCGAACCGAACAAGAGTCGTCGCCTTGTCGATCGCTGCTACCTCTTCTACCTCGGCAGAACAGCAGATCACGGGCGGCCACTGCTGCCAACCGTACCGGTGAACATACACGCGCTCGCCACGCTCTTTGACCCGGCGGCACAAATTTCCAATTCCGTTCGTTGTCTGAATCGCCTCGATCAGTTGGTCGCTCAGCCAAGCGTTTACCCACGGCTGGTGTTCATCCCGCTGATGATGCACCCCGCGTTGACCTGGGTGAGAAGAGTATCCCGCCGGTCTCCAGCCATGCTCTTCCGGCTGCTACGCTTTTGTAGGTGCTACGTTTTTGCCGCTACACTTTTGCATCTGCTACACTTTTCTAGCTACGTCTTTGCTCTTCACAAACCGCCGGTCATTAACGACTTCCGCGCTCTGCTACGCTTTTGGCTACGCTTTTGCATTTCTCGACCCCTGCCCGAAGAAAGAAGTTCTCCCCGGTCACGCTAACGGATAACGGATCGCGCCGGTGCATCCTCTTCCGGGTGCTACGTTTTTGTAGGTGCTACGTTTTTGCTGCTACACTTTTGCAGCTACCTTTTTGTTCTTCACAAACCGTCGGCCATTAACAACTTCTGCGCTCTGCTACGCTTTTGGCTACGCTTTTGCATTCCCGACACCCTCGTCCGAAAAAAGGAAATTCCTGACGGATAACGGATGGGCCTAACGGATAACGGCTCCCCGCCAGGACACGCTCGCGGACAGAAATGAAGGGTTGGCCCTCGTGGCGGCCCACCTTCCTGCCCTGGCCTTGTCAACTGTCAACTTTCGAAAGTTGACAACTTCACCCTCTGTCAACTTTCAAAACCGCCAAAACCCACGGTAAAACCGGGCTGCCACCCACTTCTTGTCAACTGTCAACTTTCGCATTCCCCCTCCCCTCGCGAAAAGAAAAACTCCATCTCTCCCCCGCCCCGGACCTGTCAACTGTCAACTTTCCAAAGTTGACAGAATCGTCCTTCTCAACCGCGACTAACCGCGACTAACCGCGACTAACCGCGGCCAACCGCGACTTAAACTCATCCCTCCCTGTCCCTTTCCACCTTTTTCCACCTTCTTCCACCTTTTTCCACCTCGGGCGAGCCCCGGCCGCTTCCAGCCATGCTCTTCCGGGTGCTACGCTTTTGTCGGTGCTACGTTTTTGCTGCTACGTTTTTGCTGCTACGTTTTTGCACTTCACAAACCGCCGGCCATTAACGACTTCCGCGCTCTGCTACGCTTTTGGCTACGCTTTTGCATTTCTCAACCCCTGCCCGAAGAAAGAAATTCTCCCGGGTCACCCTAACGGATAACGCACATTCCCGACTATTCCACGCAGGATACTGTGGGAAGCTTCCGGGACATTTCTGGGACACTTTGAAAATGAGAATACCTCGGTAAACACGGCCTTGGGACACTTTGACGGCATATTTACCCCCTGCCGCTCACACCATCGGCTCGCCGTCCTCGACGCTCGTTCTTCCGCCAGTCGCGTCGTCCGTTTTGCCAGGCTCAGCAACCCTCAAGGATCAGCCTTGTCAACCTCAAGGATCACCCTTGGCAGCCTCATGGATCAGCCTTCGGCGACCCCTGAAACGCACCATCACTCGGTAAATGCGGCGTGTGGAAACGTTTCAGCCCTGGATCACCCCTGGATCACCCCTCTCCGGCGGAGAAAACAAAATTTATCCTTCAGCCTTTAGACCTCCACCCCAGCTCCCGATAGCTCCCGCCGGACTGTGCCCGCATCGGCACCTATCTGCAGCCATCTGCAGTCATCTGCAGCCATGTGCATGGGGAAGTCTTCCCCGCCCCGGCTGCGCTCGATTACGCTTAATTTCACCTACGGACGCCCAATTACGGGAAATTCTTCCAGGCCCGAACTGCAGTTTTATCCTTTTTCCTTCCTGCCCGCGTCCTCGCTCAAGATTGGTCGAGATCACTCGCGACCTTCACTCCAAATTACTCAACAAACCTCAAGTTCGCTCTCGCAAAAAACTCGACCAATCTCGACCAATCTCGACTAATCTTGAGTAATCTCGACCAAAATTAATTTCCCCTTCACCCGCCACCCGCTTTGTGCCTTTTCGCGCCTTCTTGCGTCCACTCCGTCCTCATCCGTGGTCCCGTAGTCCGGTGGTCCCGTGGTCCCGTGGTCCCGTCGTCCCGTAGTCCCTTCTCCCGGTAAACGGTCGGTAACCCATGGCAAGCCACGCTACTGGCCCGCAGTCAGAGGCCTCTGCAGCCGGAAGAATTCTTTGGCGGAGGAAAGCGGGATAGCGACGCTTACCCCGATCGCGCTAGTGCTGGTGGGGAACCGAACCTCAGACCAGGTTACCGGCTGCGCTAGATCCGACTGCCACAATTGGAAATCGGAGGCGAATAGCGGCCAGCCTGCAGCGGCGGCCCCGCTAATTGGAGAGCCTGCGTTGGAGCACCTCCAGGAACATTCAAACCCTGCGGATGCAAGGTTCCAGACAGAGGCCGGAATGGCTTGAGCTTGCCCGCCAGTTAGCTTTTCTGTTGGCGCAGCCTCCGCTGGCTGCGCGTTTTTACTTTGGGTCCCAGAGGCAGATGCCAGAGGGGAACGGCCGGATTTCACTCAGGGGGTAATTGGAATCGTGCCTCCCGCCCTACTTTTACTGAGCGTGACCAAAGTAGGTGTTTACCCCACAAGCAATAAGCGTGCAGAGTGCTACGGTATATTGCTTGCTACAGCAAGGAAGGCCGAATGCCAAGCCTTTATCAGCCGCCGGTAGAATTCCGGCAACAATCCACTATCGAAACATGACCAAACCTTTGACGATTCTCGTAGCGGAGGATGACTCCAGCGATGCGCTGTTGCTGAAGCTGGCCTTTTCCGAGGCGGAGGTGATTGTGCCCATGAATTTCGTGCGCGATGGGATGGAAGCCATGGATTATTTGCGGGGCGTGCCTCCGTTTGACGATCGCGCCAAGTACCCGCTCCCCGATCTGCTGGTGCTGGATTTAAAGATGCCCCGTATGGACGGCTTCGAGGTGCTGACCTGGCTGCGGCAGCAACCCGGCTCGGAGCGGATAACTGTCGCCGTGCTCAGCGGCACCACTTGGCCAGCGGACATCCAACGGGCGTATGCTTTGGGGGCGGACTTCTGCCTGAACAAGCTATTCGGTTTTCGGCAACTAGTCAATGTGGTTGAGCGGATGGCAGAGAAATGGTCGCTGCCTCTCCCTGCGGCTCCAACAGACCAACAGCCGCGCTTGCCAAGCCGGATTCCACGACCAGGCGTTTAAACTGCCTCCGCCCCGATAAAGAACCCGTGCCAAACCGGCGGACAGGACATAGCCCCGCCCCCGTGGGGTATTAATACGCGCTCAACCCTCCCGGCGGGGACGTGGCCGTCCCCGCCCCGAAACGGCTAAGGCGCCTGGATGGTGTAGAACTGCTGGGGTTTGGAGGTGGTGTTGTTGACATCAACAATAATTTCGCCGGGTGTGTTGTCGGCGCCACCAGCGGTCAAGGTGCCAAGGTTCTGGTCGGGTCCGTTGCCGCCGGCGGCCGTTTGGCCGATCAAGTTGTTTGCAGCGCGCCGGCGAGCGACGCTACTGGCCCGCAGTCAGGGGCTTCTGCAGCCGGAAGAATTCTTTGGCGGAGGAAAGCGGGATGGCGACGCTTACCCCGATCGCGCTAGTGCTGGTGGGGAACCCAACCTGAGACCAGGTTACCGGCTGCGCCAGATCCGACTGCCACAATTGGAAATCGGAGGCGAATAGCGGCCAGCTTGCAGCGGCGGCCCCGCTGAACGGCACAAGGCCCAGGACTGGCAAGGGCGCGGGCTCATAAGGTCCCACGGGGCTGGAGGTTGTACTGCTCTCGAAGGCGCCAATATCGCGGGCAGCGGCGCGGACCCGCCAAAAGCGATTCGTCAGCTCGTTGCGAAAATACTCCCTCCCCGGCAGTCCATAAACGGAGGCGTTGGCGGCGCCAATGCACGCGCTGCCCGGCGCCAGCGTGTAATCCTTCGCCGCCGGATTGCGGAAGCCCGGCGCGGCCGATTGAACCGAGCCGCTCAACCCGGCGGTGGAGGCGTTGGACGGCAGCCAGTTGTTCACGCCTGAAACAGTCGCGAACGCCACGTTCTCGACCAGATAAGGCAGCGTGGTGCCGGAGATAATATTGTCGCACTCTTCCAAAACCATGCGCGTCTTGTCGGCGTTTGATACGTGGAAGAACGCGGTGCTGCCGCCGTTGCCAACGAACGTATTAAACACCGCCCGCACGGCGAGGGTGAGATTGGAGATGGCCGAGTTGTCATTAAAGATGGCCACCTCCTGGCTGTGATTGTTTGGCGCAGCGCTTTGCAGGAACAGGTTCCCCCGCAGCGTCATGGCCTGGCTGAAAGGGCCCGGGCCGGTTAAGTCGTCGTCGGTCATCAAATCGCCTTCATACGACTGCGCCCGCGCAATCCAGTTGTATTCCAGGGTCGAATTGCGCGCGCGGATATGAAAATTCTGTGCCTGGACCGGGTCGTGGACATAGCAATAGCGCAGGGTGAAATAGCCGCCGTAAATGTATAAATTATGCGTGGGGGAGCCGGAGCTCGCATTGGTGTTGCCGTTCGCGACGAACTCGCAATACTCGACGGTAGCGGCGCTTTCCTGCGTGCCGCCGGTCATGCCGTTGTCATTCTGCGTGAACACGCAATCTTTGACGTAAAGGTTGGTGGTGCCGCTGTAATACCGGATGCCGGCGGAGTTAAAACCCGCGGTGCGGCAGTTCTTGAAGACCAGGCCGGATAGCGAGTAGTTTTTCGCGCCACTGAATTGCCATCCGCCGCGGCCCCGGTCAGGGGCCGTGTAACTGCCTTTGGCGTTTTCGACCAGGGTGGTTCCGAAATCCCACACCGGCGGGTTCGACGGGTCCTGCGCGCGGATGATGATGGGGTTGGTCGGTGTGGCCTGCTGCGTGAGATAAACCCTGAAGGCGTAAGTCCCGGGCGCGATGAGAACCTGATCACCCGCTCGAGCCGACTCGATGTTGGTGTAAGCATAGGGATTCCCGGGTGAGATGTTAATCACCGCCGCATTGCCACCCAGCCCGAGCAGGCAGGCGCCGAGGAAAACCCAGGAGGTTCGGTTGCCAGCCTGACTGCACCCATACGGGAGACGCATGCGGCAGATTATCACGTGCCCACTTTCCGTGCAGGGAAAAACATTGGTTGGCGCCAGGGAATCTTCTGAGAAACATGCGGAATTTGCCAGTTTCACCGGGCCAGGGAAGTGATGAAGATGTTCCTAATGATGTTTCGAGATGTAGGAGACGTCCGCCGCCCCGGCGGGTGGGCATGGAGAGTTGTAATTCAGCCCCCTGCAGCGTCATTTGGACCAACGTGAGCGCCGGCAGCTACTCCCTCGCCGTCCAAGTGGTTTATGACGCGGGCAGCAACGGCGTAGCTTCAATCGCTTCCCGCAGGTTCGCTCCGTGAAGCCCGTTTCGAAGCGCTGGCGGCATCGCGTCCAGCCTCGGAGGCAGTGAATTGAGTGCATTCCGAGCGCAGCGGTGTAAGATGTCCGATGACCGCCGCCTGTGGCGGCAGGCATCAGTTACAACCATCGTCTTATGGGCATCGAGACCTCAATGGTCAGCTATTACGCCGAGCGGGCACAGGAATATGAGCGCATCTATGCCAAGCCCGAGCGTCAGGCGGACCTGCTGCAGTTGCGGAGTTTCGTTGGGCGCGCCTTCGCGGGAGCTGATGTGTTCGAGCTGGCCTGTGGCACGGGATACTGGACGGAAGTGATTGCTCGGTCTGCCTCGGCCGTTTTTGCGACGGACATCAATGAGGAGGTCCTGGCGATCGCTCGCTCCAAAGCCAGCGACTCCCGGAAGGTACAGTTTCACCGACAGGACGCTTACGCCCTGCCGGCCCTGTCGCAGCGATTTACCGGCGGCTTGGCGGCGTTCTGGTGGTCTCATGTTCCAAGGTCGAGGCTGCATGGCTTCCTCCGCGACTTTCACCGCATCTTCTCCCCGGGCGCAAGAGTGGTCTTTATCGACAATGTCTATGTGGAGGGGAGCAGCACTCCCATCTCGCGGACTGAGGAATCAGGCGACACTTACCAGATACGCAAATTGAACGATGGGTCGAAGCACGAAGTGCTCAAAAACTTTCCGACCGAGGCCGAGCTGAGGGCTGCGGTGGACGGCCTGGCTGCAGGAGTGCGGGTCGAGTTTCTTCGCTATTATTGGATTCTGAGTTATGTGCCGAAGATGAATGCCTGAGGGTTCCTGGCGATACGGTCAGTCATCGATCCCCTGCATCACCAACTGACGGAACAGGTCGGCGGTTTTGTCAGTTGTAGGACCCTGGGTTTGTTTCGTGAGGATTCCGATAACTTTTTCGCGCGGGTCGGCGAAGTACTGAGTGTTGAAGTAGCCACCCCATTCGAACGTGCCGGCACTGCCCTTGCCGCCTTTGCCCTGGACTTCAGGTGTCAACACACCGAAAGCCAGGCTGAAGGCTTTGTAATAGACGATTTTGCCGCGGCGGGCCACAAGCGCCACCACGCCGGGCACATCGCCGTCAGCTACAGCTTTGCGGCAGAGCGTGTCGATTCGCGCCAACCGCTCCGCCGACATACCAACCCTGGCCGGGGGGCTTCGGTGAGCGGCGGGGACTTTTTGACCGAGCGGGTTTGGGACTGAGCGATAACGCTAACCGAAAGAAGCACCGTTGCGAGAAGACGCGTCGAGAGAAAAGTAGCGGCCATAGGACGAAATTAATCACAGGGATTTCGGGGTCACGATCTGGCTGCGCTGACCGATGCTGGTCGTCACACGGGATGATTATCATACCGTCGCCAGCAGGTCGAAGTGGAAAAAAACGGCTCGGGGGAAACCCCCGAGCCGTTCCAACCCAACCCAACCACCATGAAAAGAGGGCGGTGCCGGAATCCCGGTCGCCGCCCTACTCAGGAACGTGCAGAACGGGAATCTACACACATCTTTTGCAGTGCAGGAGCCGTGCCAACTCAGGTTTGAGAAAGGGTGGGCGGTGAAGGGAGGTGGGACTCGGGCGGCAGGAACCTCAGGCGCTTTTGCATGCGACCGATGGTCTGCTTCTCCGTCTTTTCTCTTGTCAGAACCCCGCAAGCTTTCCACAGTCGGCGCGGCTATGCTGAACACGAAAATCATCAATCCCGGCTTACTTTCCCTGCTGGCACGAGTGCGGCACACTAATACATTTGTGATCGCGGACCGGGGCTTTCCGTTCTGGCCCCAAATTGAGACGGTGGATATCTCGCTGACGGACGATGTGCCGACCGTGGTGCAGGTCCTGGCTGCCGTAAAATTGGATTTCCTTGCGGTGCAGGCGTTTATGGCTCGGGAGTTCCTCGAGCAAAACACGGAAGCAACGCGCTCAAAGTTCGCACAAGCCCTCCAAGGCATACCGACGACTCACGAACCGCATGTAGAGTTTAAGAAGCGTGTCCCTGGCGCCATCGGCCTGATTCGCACCGGCGACACCGTCCAGTACGCGAACGTGATCCTGGTTTCCGGTTAGTGATCCGAAAATGCAGAAGGGATAGGAGGATAGACTCGCACGCGTGGAGGTAGGGCGCCCTGTCCGCAGAAGGCGGAACCAAGGAACTTTAACCGGCACATGATACTCTGGGGACGGTGCGCCCTACGTAGGCCAGCGGTGGCTAAGAATCCTCTTGAAGATGTGGCAGACCAACACCTGCTACAACGGGGATTTCCACATGGCCAACCAACTCAAACAAGGTTCGTGGCTTCTTGCGGTGAAGTCGCCTAAGGCGAAGTGAACAAATACGTGAATAATTTTATGAAAAGCCACTTCTCAGCACAGGGAACTTCTGGGCTGGCATGATGTAATCCCGTTGGGATTTTCAGTTAGCGTGGCGTTTTTCAGACGCCATTGCTTTGAGGCAAGCCATGCCCGGCGCGGGACAACGTGCCCTGCCCAGGACGGTCGGTCGGAAGGGGAATTCTGAGAAGGCAGGGAAGATGAGATGCACCCTATGGGGAGGCGGAGCACGCTTTCCGCTCGACCCTTCGCGGCCCGCCCGCTATCGTCCGGGCACTTCACCCGAGGTGAATTATGGATGAACTATTGAAAATCCTGCAGACGAATGCGCTGGAATCGCGCGAGAACATCGCACGGATGCTTGGGGTGCCGGCCGCGGAGGTTGGCGCCCGCATCGCCGATTACGAGAAGCGCGGCGTCATCCGCGGCTACCAGGCGATTCTCAACGAGGACGAGCTCGACCAGGACAAGGTCACCGCCGTGATCGAGGTGAAGGTGACGCCACAGCGCGAGGGCGGGTTCGACACGATCGCCCACCGGGTCAGCCGTTTTCCCGAGGTGCGCTCGGCGTACCTGATGAGCGGCACCTATGATTTGCTGCTGTTTGTCGAGGGGCGCACGTTGCGCGAGGTGGCGGCGTTTGTCAGCGAACGGCTCTCGCCGCTCGAAGGCGTGTTGTCCACATCCACGCATTTCATGCTCAAAACCTACAAGCGCTTCGGCGTGTTGATGCACCAGGAAAGCTCCGATGAACGGCTCAGCGTCTCTCCGTAATCGGCTCAACACGACGGTGCGCGACATTCCGCGCTCGGGCATCCGGGATTTCTTCGACATCGTCTCGACGATGAAGGATGTGATCAGCCTGGGCATCGGGGAGCCGGACTTCGACACGCCGTGGCACGTGCGGGAATCGACGGTGTTCGCGCTGGAACGCGGCGCGACGCATTACACGAGCAATTTCGGCTACCTGGACCTGCGCCGGGCCCTGGCGAAGTATGTGCGGAAAGCCTTTGGCGGCGAATACAATCCCGAAAACGAGGTGCTGATTACGGTCGGCGTCAGCGAGGCGCTGGACCTGGCGTTGCGCGCGCTGCTCAATCCGGGCGACGAGGTGCTCTACCACGAGCCCTGCTACGTTTCTTACCGAGCCACCATTCTCTTCGCTCACGGCGTTCCGCTCGCGGTCGAGACCCGCGCCGAAAACGGCTTCCGGCTTACGCGCCCCATGCTCGAAGCGAAAGTGACGCCCCGCACGAAAGTGCTGATGCTCAATTTTCCCAATAATCCCACCGGGGCTGTCATGAGCCGGGCCGACCTCGAAGACATTGCTGCCTTCGCTCGCGAGCGCGATTTGATCGTTATCACGGACGAGATTTACGGTGAACTGACCTACGACGCGCCGCATACCAGTATCGTGAGCCTGCCGGGCCTGTGTGACCGAACAATCTTCCTGCACGGGTTTTCCAAGGCCTGGGCGATGACGGGTTTTCGGCTCGGCTATGCGTGCGGGCCCGCCGAACTGATCGAGGCGATGATGAAGATCCATCAGTACACGATGCTGTGCGCCTCCTCGCTCAGCCAAAAGGCCGCGCTCGAAGCGCTGGCCCGGCCCGAGACCGACATTGCGGAAATGGTCAATGAGTACCGGCGCCGCCGCAATTACATCGCCGCCGCGTTCGCCGATATGGGCCTGGAGAGCCATCGCCCGCTGGGGGCTTTTTACGCGTTTCCCAGCGTGGCGAAATTTGGGCTTTCTTCGCGGGATTTCGCCTTGAAACTGTTGCACGAAGAAAGAGTTGCGGTGGTTCCCGGCACCGCCTTTGGCGCCTGCGGCGAGGGGTTCGTGCGCTGCGCCTACGCGACGAGTCTTGAGAATATCAAGGAAGCGATGGTGCGGATGCGGAGGTTGATTGGGAAGTTGTAAGGGGGGCGGGGGGGGGAACGTGGGGAGCGTAGAGCGTAGAGCGTAGAAGAGTGGTGATGCGTGACCTTGAAGGTCGGAAATATAGTTGATTTGGTTGATTTGGTTGATTAGATTAGGAGTATGGCAGCGACAACGAAGACTTTGACAAGACCTTCAAGGTCCTGGACGCGACAGGCCGCCGAGATTCAGGAACGGATCGCCGCTCTGCAAGTGGAATTGAAGCGGATTTTGAGTAAAACGGCACCGCCGAAAGTTCGATTCGATCCACACGAAGCGGGCCACGAGTTGACGATTCGAATGCAGGAAGCCGAGGGTGGCTCGTGGACGGGGGCGGAATTGGAGAGCCGTTTCGGTTTGACGCCGGCAACCTTACATCGGCGGCGTAAAGAACATCGGATCGTGCATTGGCGCGATGCTTTGCATCAATTCCACTATCCAAAGTGGCAGTTTACACCTACGGGAGCGCTGTTGTGCGGACTTCAGGAGGTGCTCGAGGTCTTCAGGAGCCAGGATGAGTGGCGGATAATGCGGTATTTTCTGGGACCGCGCCGGCAATTCGACGGGCGTCGCGCGCTGGACTTGCTAAGGGCAGGCGAGGTTGGCAAGGTTCTGGCCCACGCGAAAGCTCATGCAGCGGAAAACACCTGGTAACCCGAACCAGCCGGTTAGCCAGGCGGAATTCGATAAGCTGGACCTGAAGCGATTCTGCGTCCCGGTTCGGGGGATTTTTTATCGCGTTCACGGCTTGAACCCTTCAACCGGGAAACCGTTCGAACCACTCCACTTCAGCAGGCGTAAGGCTTCGCGATTTGATCCGGCAGGGGGACCGGGAACCCTGCATCTCGGAAAATCCCTGACGGTAGCGCTTATGGAAGTGTTTGATGATTCATGGGGACCAATAGGCAGCTCCTCGCGGTCGCTGAGTGCCACGCAGCTCTACGAGTGGTGGGTCACCTTGGTTTGGGTCCCCCAAGTCATGTTGTTCGACGCACGTGGCCAAAACCCTTCAAAGATCGGCACGGACCAGCAACTGGTAACGGGCAGGCACTCAACGTCGCGACGTTGGGCGCTCCGGCTGGTTCGGCACCCCAGTGGAATCGATGGCATCTTGTATCCTTCGCGTCACAGCTCAGTTGATTGGAACGTAGCCTTGTTTCGTAAGGCCAACTTCCTGCCGGAGCGGTTCGACGCCTCGCTTGACTACCCCGTCCCAGCTTTGGCCGCCGGAGCGACGACCGACAAGCTGGCGTATGGGTCGGCGCTGCAGCTTGCGCGACACCCCCAACTTCGCGATGCCTTGGTCGAGCTCGAGGTTTCGATTCTGCCATGAATATTTCCACTAGACGCAACCCGTTTATGCCGCGCTGGCGCGAGGTGTGGCTGATGTATTCGCGAGAGATGCGAGGGGCAATGAGAGAAAAGGCCATCGTTATCAACAGCATTCTGATGCCCGTGCTCCTCTATCCTTTTTTGTTGTGGGCGGCGTTCACCGGGATACTGTTCGTTACCGGCCAGACTCAAGGCTTCGTCTCCCGGGTCGTCGTGTTCCATTGGCCCAAGGCCCATCCCAAACTGCAAGTCAATTTGCGGCGGAATGAACAAATCGAATTGCTCGAGCTGGAAGAATCGCCCGCCGACCTCGAGCGGAAGCTCAGGCATGGGCAGCTCGATGCCGTGGCGGAGTTTCTGCCCGCTGAAGGGACGGGCGCATCGTTGACCAACAATTTTCGGGTCCGGATCACGTTCGACCAATCGAAAGAGCGAAGCGCCGAGGCCAGGAAACGGCTGGTGGATGAACTGAATGCCTACCGCGCGGATTGGCTCAAGCGCGAGGCGCGGCGCCGCAGCATTGACGCCGTCACCTGGCAGGGGTTCACACTCACGTCGCGCAACGTGGCGTCGGAGAAGCAAATGGGGACGTTCATCCTGGGCCTGACGGCCCCAGTGCTGTTCCTGGTGATGGTAGCCGTGGGCTGTTTTTACCCAGCGGTCGATTCCACCGCCGGCGAACGCGAGCGGAACACGTGGGAAACCCTGATGTCCAGCGCCGCATCCCGGCTCAATATTGTCACCGGCAAGTATCTATACGTGGCGACCATGGGCGGCCTCGCCGGCTTGCTTAACCTGGCGGCGGTCATGTTGACGGTTAAGCCGCTATTCGCGCCGCTGCTGGCCCAGGCCGGACGAACGATTGAGGCCACTATTTCCCCGGCCGCCCTGCTGGTGGCGGGTCTGGCGGCGATGCTGCTGGCCGGTTTTATCGCCGCCGCAATGATGATCTTCGCCTCCTTCGCGCGCACCTTCAAAGAGGGCCAGGCGATGATCACTCCCTTTTACCTGCTCGTCCTGCTGCCGGTGGTGTTCCTCCAGGCGCCCGGGCTGAAGTTCACGTTGCCGCTGGCCTGCGTGCCCGTGGTGAACCTTGTCCTTGTGGTTCGCGAAGCCATCTCGGGAATCTTCCAGTGGGCCCACATCGCGGTAACCCTGGCGGTCTCCCTGGCCCTGATTGCGCTTTGCCTCAAACTGGCGGCATTCGTGCTGCAATTCGAAGATGTCCTCATGGGCTCTTACAGCGGAAGCTTGCCCAAATTCCTCAAGGAAAGAATGTTTGGGCGCGCCCGGCCGGCACCGTCTAAGGCACTGGAGGATTGACGAAATAACCGCACACTTATGGACCACCCCGTTTCCGTTCACGGCCTGACCAAGCTCTTCTACGACGAGAGCCGCGGCGAACTCCGCGCTGTGGATGGCATCGACTTCGATTGCCAGCCCGGCGAGATCTTCGGCCTGCTCGGCGCCAATGGGGCCGGCAAAACCACAACTCTGCGGATGCTGGCGACGATCCTGAAGCCGACCTCGGGCGGCGCCACGCTCATGGGCCACGATGTCGTCGCTGAACCCGAAGCAGTGCGCAGCAACCTAGGGTTCAGTTCGTCCACCACCGCGCTTTACCCGCGCCTGACGGCGCGCGAGACCCTTGATTTCTTCGCTCGCATCAACGGGCTGCCGGACGCGCGGGTTCACGACCGCGTTGAGGGCTTGATTCAGCGCTTCGGCATCGCTGATTACGCCGACGTGCGGGTGGACAAGCTTTCGCAGGGCATGAAGCAGAAGGTCTCGATTGCGCGCACGGTGGTGCACGACCCGCCGGTGCTGATCTTCGACGAACCGACGGTGGGTCTGGACGTGCTCAACGCGATCGAGATGCAAAAGGTCATCGCCGAATTTCGCGCTGAGGGAAAAACGATCCTTTTCTCGACGCATATCATGAGCGAGGCCGAAAAACTCTGTGACCGGATTGCAATTATTCACCAGGGCCGGATCCACGCCTGCGACACCCTGGCGAACCTCCGCACCGCAACCGGACAACGTTACCTCGAAGACATTTTCGTGCACTTCGTCCAGACCCGATAAACCGATGCGCCTGAACTTTCCGATCGTCGGAACGCTGTTCCGCGCTGAGCTCCGGATGGTGCTGCGCGATCGGCGCATGCTGATCACCTCGCTCTTGCTGCCGTTGCTGGTGACGCCTTTTATGATCCTGGCCTCGAGCTGGACGATTCGAAAGCGGGAGCAGACGCTGGAGCACCTCACCTACCGTTACACCGTTGCGGGTTCGCGGGCCGACTACGTTCACTCCCTGCTGGACGCTGCGCGCGAGAGGCTCGAACGTTCCCAAACCAACCGGCCGGTCGCGGCTGAACAAACCAATCACTACCGATTCCAGGAAGTGGCCTGGCCCGACCCTGAGGCCGCAATAAACAATTTGCAGATCCATTTCGTGGTGGAAGGCCTGACGGCGGTGGAAGCCAGGCCGCCGCCATCACCGCCAGAGGGCGGGTCCGCTAAAACCAGAAGCGCGCACAGAGCCCGGTCCGGGGCCCGGAGCAGCGTGGACCTCGATGAAGGAGAGGCTCCGATAACCGGGGTGCCGGTCGTTCGGATCATCTACCGCGCGGACCGGGATGTGTCCTCGGCCGGCATGTCACGCATGGAGCAGGTCCTGCGCGACACGCGGCGCGAGCAACGCGCGGAGTTGCTGCAGGCGCGCGGGTTCCTCGCCAGGCCCCGGGACCTTGCCGTTGCCGTCGAGCATGACCTCGCTTCGAAGTCGCAGCTCGCCGGCCTGGCCCTGGGACGAATGCTCACCTTGGTGTTGCTGTTGTTCATCCTGACCAGCGGGGCAGTCATCGCCACCGACTCGCTGGCCGGCGAGAAGGAACGGGGTACGCTCGAAACCTTGCTGACCACCGCCGCCAGCCGGGTTGAAATCTTGGCAGCCAAGCACTTCGTCGTCCTGGCGATCGCTCTGCTGATCACCTGCATCCAGGCGCTTAATCTGCTCGTCTATGTCGGCTTCAGGTTGCTGCCGGTCCCGCCGAGCCTGACGGCGGCCGTGCCTCCGTGGGTAGCGGGTTTATTGTTGCTATTGTTCCTGCCGGTCGCCGCGCTCGCCGCGAACGTCCTCTTGTTGATTTCCGGATACGCCCGCACCTATAAGGAGGCGCAGATGTATTTCATGCCCGCGATGTTAATCGGGCTGCTGCCCGCCTTGGCGCCGCTCCTGCCCGGCGTGTCGTTGCGTTCCGCCATCGTGTTGGTGCCCGTCGCCAACATCGCGCTGGCCAGCAAGGAGATCCTCATCGGCTCTTTCGATTGGCCGATGATTCTCCTCGCCTGGGTGGTCACGGCTGCGACCGCGGTTTGGACTACGCGTTTGGGGGTCAAAGCCCTTTCCACCGAGAGACTGCTCTCAGCCGCCGGGACCGATGCCGCCGAATTCACCGGCGGGCCGGCCCTGTTCGAACGCCGGGTGGTGCCCTGGTTCGCCGCCCTGTGGGCCGTGCTGGTAATCGTAAGCAATTACACCGGGAAAGCGGACGTGCGCCTGCAAATCGTCATCAACCTGGTGGGCGTGTTTTTCGCGGCTTCCTGCTTGATGATGCGGCGGTATCGGTTGGATCCCCGCGCGGCATTGGCGTTGCGGGCCCCGCGCCCGATGGTCTGGCTGGGGGTGCTTATCGCCGTGCCCGGCGGGATGCTGACGGCTCTCGGCCTGTTCCGGTTGACCGACCTGTTGCTGCCCATGCCTCAAAAAGTGATGGAGAGCTTTGGAGAAAACGTGCTGCCGCCGGGCATCTCGTTGGTGCAGCTTCTGTTTTTTCTCTGCGTGCTACCGGGGATTTTCGAGGAAATCGCGTTTCGCGGTCTGCTGTTGCACGGGCTGCGACGGCGGCTGCGTCCGGCCCCGCTGGCAGTGGTGGTTGGGCTGGCGTTTGGGATTTTTCATGTCGCCTTGTTCCGGTTCGTTCCGACCGCTTGCCTGGGCGTCATGCTCGCCGCGGTCACGCTGCTGACCGGCTCCATCTACCCGGCTATGTTGTGGCACGCGCTCAGTAACGCCGCCGGCATTCTCGCGTATAAGCTGCAGATCCCCGAAGCGGAGCTGGATCCGATTTGCTACTTTGCCGGCGCCGGGATTCTGGCGGCGGCGTTTTGGATTTTTTGGCGAAATCGGACTCCCTACCCGGGTTTGCGCTACACTCAAAAGACGGCGCTGATTCAAAACACGAACACCGGGGCGGGGGCGGCCACGTCCCCGTAGAGCACTGACGGACTGCGGTCGCTCGGGGACGTGGCCGTCCCCGCCCCGCCGCCCCTGCTGCGAATTCTGCCGTGCAATCCCAGTCCGGCGTGGTTAAATGGAACGGATGAAAGTTGTCGGCATTATCCCCGCTCGCTACGCCTCGACCCGGTTTCCGGGCAAGCCGCTGGCGCTCATCGCCGGCAGGCCGCTCATCCAGCACGTCGTCCAGCGTTGTCAACAAGCCTCCGTTCTCTCGGAAGTCATTGTCGCTACGGACGACGAGCGAATCGCTGAAACGGCCCGGGAGTTCTGCCGCGTGGAAATGACCTCCGCGGGGCATCCGAGCGGGTCGGACCGCATCGCCGAAGTGGCGGCGCGCCTGGCCTGTGATGCGGTGGTGAATATCCAGGGGGATGAGCCATTAATCGACTGCGCGGTAATTGATGCCGTGGCCGGCGCACTGGGCGAGACGGAAATGTCAACGGCAGCGGCCCCGATCAAGAACCCTTCGGAATACGACAATCCCAATGTGGTAAAAGTCGTTGTCAACGCCGCCGGTCTCGCCTTATACTTTTCGCGGCGCACGATACCGTATTTGCGCGAGGCCGCCAGTGGTTCGGTGAGCGAACAGTTGGCGGCGTTTCCATTTTTGAAGCACCTGGGCATTTATGGGTATCGGCGGGAAACGTTGCTGCGCCTGGTGCGGTTCGCGGTGTCGCCGCTCGAGGCGGCTGAGCGGCTGGAACAGTTGCGGGCGCTCGAACACGGCATTCCGATCGCGGTCGTCAAAGTCGATTACGACGGCGTGGGAGTGGATGCGCCGGAAGACGTGGCGCGGGTGGAGAAGCTGTTAAGGCGTTAGAGCGTTAAAGCGTGAGACGTGACGCGTGATCCGCCTTCGGCGAGGCTTCGGCGGACTCGTTCGTGAAGCGTGAAGACGTTGAAACGTTAAAGCGTTAAAACGGACGGACCTGCTGAGCCGTTGCCCGTTTTTACCGTTTCAACCTTTTAGCGTTTTAACTTTGCTATGAAATACATTTTTGTCACTGGCGGGGTGGTCAGTTCCCTGGGCAAGGGGCTCACGGCCGCGTCGCTTGGCACCCTGCTCGAAAACCGCGGTCTCAAGGTCGCGCTGCAAAAGTTTGACCCCTACCTTAACGTTGACCCGGGCACGATGAATCCCTACCAGCACGGCGAGGTGTACGTGCTCGATGACGGCGCCGAAACCGACCTGGACCTGGGCCATTACGAGCGGTTCACCAATTGCAAGCTGACCCGGCTGAACAACCTCACCAGCGGCCAGGTTTACCAGACCGTCCTGAACAACGAGCGCGAGGGCAAATACCTGGGCAAGACTGTCCAGGTTATTCCGCACGTCACCAACGAAATCCAGAATCGCATTCATCTGCTGGCCGAGCAGACCAAGGCGGATGTGATCATCACTGAGATCGGCGGCACTACCGGCGACATCGAAGGCCTGCCATTCCTCGAAGCGATCCGGGAGTTTGCCCTCGAAGTCGGACCCCACAACGCCCTGTTCGTCCACGTCACCTATGTGCCTTTCATCAAGGCGGCCGGCGAGCTCAAGACCAAACCCACGCAGCAGTCCGTCGCCAAGCTGCGTGAAATCGGCATCGCGCCGCACATTTTGGTTTGCCGCTGCGAACGGCCGCTCGACAAGGAGCTGCGCCAGAAGATTTCGCTCTTTTGCAACGTGCCGTTCGAGGCCGTGGTGGAGGAAAAGGACGTGGACCACAGCATCTACGAAGTGCCGCTGATGCTGCAGCGCGAACGCGTCGATGACCTGGTGTGCCGCCAATTGCATCTCGATACCCCGGCCCCCAACATGGCACACTGGCAGGAAATCCTGCGCAAAATCATCGCCCCGCAACATCGCGTCCGCATCGGAGTCGTTGGCAAATACATCGGCCTCCAGGACGCATATAAATCGGTCTATGAAGCCATCAGCCACGGCGGCATTGCGAACGATTGCGGCGTCGAGATTCAACGAGTTGAGGCGGAGACCATCGAACGGGACGGCGCGGAGAAAGTCCTCAAGGGTCTGGGGGGCATCCTGGTGCCGGGCGGCTTTGGCGAACGCGGCATTGAGGGAAAAATCCAGGCTGCCCGATACGCCCGCGAACACAATCTGCCTTACCTGGGCCTGTGCCTGGGTATGCAGATCGCCACCATCGAATTTGCGCGGAACGTCCTCAAATTGAACAAGGCCCACTCCGCCGAATTTGATCCGAACACGCCGCATCCGGTCATTGCGATGCTCGACGAGCAGAAGCGGGTGACGAAAAAAGGCGGGACGATGCGGCTCGGTGCGCAGCCGTGCCAGTTGGTTGTGGGCACCAAGGCAGCGCGGCTGTACGGGGCGTTCGTCGTGAACGAGCGCCATCGGCACCGCTATGAGTTCAACAACGCTTACCGCGACCGCTTTCAAAAGGCCGATTTTGTTTTTAGCGGCTTTACACCCGACGGCAAGCTGGTCGAGATCATCGAATTGCCGAAGCATCCGTTCTTCATTGCCAGCCAATTTCACCCCGAGTTCCATAGCAAGCCGCACCAGCCGCATCCTTTCTTCAAAGGTTTTATC
Organism: Candidatus Acidiferrum sp.; assembly: GCA_035566435.1. Taxonomy (GTDB): domain Bacteria; phylum Verrucomicrobiota; class Verrucomicrobiia; order Limisphaerales; family UBA8199; genus DATMRF01. The sequence continues at coordinate 124,646 of DATMRF010000047.1, read as the reverse complement.
GCGGCCGCCCATGCCCACAGCCACGGGCATAACTGGTCGATTTGATCTCACTGAGGGGTTTGTGAGTACGCTGCAAACGATTGCTGCTCGGGCAAGCAAATTGGGCCTGGATTTCCTTTTGGCCGGTGGACATGCAGTGATCTCTCATGGCCACTCCAGGGCGACATTCGATCTCGATCTCATCGTTTGTCGCTCTGACCGTGACCGTTGGCTGGAGCTGGCCAGGTCTTTGAAATACAAACCCCACCGGAAAGGTCCGACCTTTGTTCAATTTAATCCACCGGATCCGGGAAGCATGCCGCTCGATCTGATGTTGGTTAACGAGAGAACGTTCCCTAAACTCGTGGCCGAGGCGGTGCCTGCGTCTCCAGCCCTGAGGGCGGTCAAAGTGGTTTCCATCCGACACCTGCTCGCCCTCAAATGCCATGCCATAAAACATGGCCACAAGGGACGAATTGTGAAAGACGTGGATGATGTGATAAACTTGGTGCAAGTGAACCGACTCAATATCAATGCTCCGGACATAAGGGAGCTGTTCCTGAAGCACGGCACGTCGGAACTGTATGAAAAAGTCCAACGCATCTGCCGCCAAGGGTGAACCCACGGGACTTGAATTCCCCGATTGGAGCGGCATGGAACACTCCGCGAACCGGGTGGGTGTGGATACAGCTTTCGAGCTTTGCGAACAGTATTTGCTATGGTTTGCCACGACGCACTCCAAACGACGCCACCAGAGGCCGGGAAAATGCGTCGTCGAGTTCACCCTTTGAAACCATCTTTGCGGGTCCGCAGCTCGGGCTCCCGGTGTCCAGATTAAGGCTGTGACCTACGGGACGGCCATTCAACTCCTTTACGGCCTGCGCTGGTTCGGCGCCAAGTTTGGCTTGCAGAATACCTCCAAGCTGGCCGCGCTCGCCGGCAACCCACAGGAGCGGCTTCGCTTCATCCACATCGCCGGCACCAATGGCAAAGGCTCGACGGCCGCGATGCTCGAGAGCATTTACCGCGCGGCCGGGTTACGGGTCGGCCTGTTTACTTCACCGCACCTTGTCGCGTTTGGCGAGCGCATCCAGCTCAATCGCCAGCCTATCCCCGAGGATGAGGTCGCGCGCCTGGCTGAAGAAGTGGAAGTCCTGCTGAGGCAAGGCTGGGGAACCCGGGTGCAGAGCGCCGGGCTGGCGGACCGCCAACCCGGCGCCGCCAGCGACTCCCACCCCGACTTCCCCATTGACGACCACCCCACGTTCTTCGAAGTCGTCACCGTCATGGCGCTGCGCTATTTCGCCCAGCAAAAATGTGACCTCGTGATCTGGGAGACCGGTTTGGGCGGGCGGCTCGACGCGACGAACATCGTGACGCCGCTGTTGAGCATCATCACCAACATCCAGTATGATCACCAAAAGTACCTCGGCGAAACGCTGGCGAGCATCGCCGCCGAAAAAGCCGGCATCATCAAGCCTGGCATACCCATCGTTACTGGCACGGATGCACCGGATGCGCTCCAGGTCATCCAGGAAACCGCCAGCCGCCAGAGCGCGCCGCTGACGATTGTCCCCGCCGGCGAGGCACACGCTCCGCCTCTGGATACCCTGCAACTGCCGCTCCTGGGAGAGCATCAACGAATGAACGCCGCTGTTGCGATCGCCGCTGTCCGCGCGTTGGCCGCCCGCGTGCCCGTTGACGAACCAACGGTTCGCGCCGGTCTATCCCACGTCCACTGGCCCGGCCGCTTGCAACTCGTGACCCGTCCCTCCGGGCAAAAAGTGCTGCTCGATGGCGCTCACAATGTCGGCGGAGCCGAAATGCTGGCCGCGGCGCTCCGCCAACACTTTCCTTCCGCCCAACCAGCCCTGGTGCTTGGCATCCTGCGCGACAAGGACTGGACGCGCATGTGTGAAATCCTGGCCCCTCTGGCGGGACGCATTTTGTTGGTCCCGGTCCACAGCGAAAGGACCGCCGAACCGCACGGGCTGGCCGAAGTATGCCACCGGGTAAATCCGCACGCACGCGTCGTCGAATGTTCGTCTCTCAGCGCCGCTCTCCAGGAAACCGCCGGCAACCCCTTCGTCACCATCGCCGGTTCCCTTTACCTCATCGGCGAAGCCATGGAACTGCTGCAGCTCTCACCGGCGAAAACCGAGAATGAACGCGGCCTCAACGAGTGGACAGTCCTCAAATGACGTGAGAAGTATGAAATGGGAAGCGCGCAACTTTGGCCCCGCTTCTGAACACCGCCGGAGGACCTCCCCAAACTGGCCGCCGATTGTTTGTTCACGCATCACGCATCACGTCCCCCCGGCCAACCCCTCACCCGCGCTCTCGTAATAACCAGAGTCTCTTAATGCCGCCTTCTGTACCGCGAATTCGCGCCGTCACCTTCGACGTCGGGGGCACGCTGCTCGACCCCTATCCCTCGGTCGGCCACATCTATTCAGACGTCGCCGCTCGACATGGCTACAAAGGCATTTCCGCCGCCTTGCTGAACCGTCGATTCGCTGCCGCCTGGCGTACACTCAAAAACTTCCGCCATACTCGCTCACAATGGGCCGGCCTGGTGGATGCCACCTTTCGCGGACTCACCGAACCGCCGCCGAGCCACAGCTTCTTTCCCAAGTTGTATAACCGCTTCGCTGAGCGGGACGCCTGGCACCTTTATGAAGATGTCCTGCCTGCGCTCCAAGCCCTGGCCGCCCACGGCTTGAAGCTCGGAATCATTTCCAATTGGGATGACCGGCTCCGTCCCCTCTTGCGCGCTTTCAAACTGCACGAACATTGCGATGTCATCATCGTTTCCTGCGAAGTTGGAGCCGCCAAACCCGCGCGCGCCATCTTCCGCCGTGCCGCCGCGGAACTTCGCCTCGTTCCAGAGACCATCCTTCACGTGGGCGACAGCCTTGAAATGGATGTCCAGGGCGCTCGCGCTGCCGGCCTGCAATCCCTGCTGCTGAGGCGAAAAGCCAAACGGCGTTTCCCTTGCGAAATCCAATCCCTCGACCAACTGGCGGGTTTCATTTACAGTCGCGGCCCCTATCCGTGAGCACAACTTATAGTGTCTCTTCTCTTTAAAATCAGTTTAGTTTTCTTGACTGAAGGCGAATTATCATTAGATATTGCTTCGGTTGCGCGGCCTGAGTTTGCCCGCGGGCGGCGGGGCCCGGCCCCGGTGCCATGAACATCATTACCAACATATTCAAATCGTCCCTGGGGAAGAAGTACCTCATGGCGGTAACGGGGTTCCTGCTATTCCTTTTTGTCGTCGGTCACCTGGCCGGCAACCTGCAGGTGTTTCTCGGCCCCGAGGCGATCAACCGCTATGGCCATTTCCTCCAAAGCAACATGGAGCTGCTTTGGCCCGTGCGGGTCGCGTTGCTGCTGATTTTGCTCGTTCACATTTGGGCGGCGGCCAAGCTCTCACTGGAAAACAAGGCGGCGCGGCCGGTCGGCTACGCCGTCTATGAGCCGGTCGGCTCCACCTACGCCTCCCGCACCATGCTGATGAGCGGGTCGGTCGTCTTTGTTTTTGTCGTCTATCACCTGCTGCACTACACGGTCCAGGTCCAGTACCTCAATCTTACGGGCCAGGATTTTGCCGCGTTCTTCGATTCCGAAAAACGGCATGACGTGTTCAAGATGATGGTGGTGGGCTTCAATAACCCCTGGGTCGCGGGGTTCTACATCCTGGGGATGGCCTTGCTTTGCCTGCACCTGAGTCATGGCGTCAGCAGCATGTTCCAATCGCTCGGCCTGAAAAACGAGACTTACCGGCCGTTGCTCGACCAGGGGGCTCGTGCCCTCGCGGCCTTGATTTTCCTCGGGTACACCTCCATCCCGGTCGCGATCCTGTGCGGCTACGGAAGGTGGGCGCTGAAATGAAAGCTCAAAAACCACTAAATATTCGAACCACACCAAACAGAGGTTTTCGTGTCTTTGGTGATTTTCGTGGTTTTCCCCATTCTTGATATGACTCTCGACGGCAACATTCCCGCGGGACCACTGGCGCAGAAGTGGGACAAGCACCGGTTCGACATCAAGCTGGTCAACCCGGCCAACAAACGCAAATTCGACGTCATCGTCGTCGGTAGCGGGCTCGCCGGCGCCTCGGCGGCAGCTTCGCTGGCGGAACTGGGTTACCAGGTCAAATGCTTCTGCTTCCAGGATTCTCCGCGGCGCGCGCATAGCATCGCCGCCCAGGGCGGCATTAACGCGGCCAAGAATTACGCCAACGACGGTGACAGCATTTACCGGCTGTTTTACGACACGATTAAAGGAGGAGACTTCCGCGCGCGCGAAGCGAATGTTTATCGGCTCGCGCAGGTGAGCGTCAACATCATCGACCAATGCGTCGCCCAGGGCGTTCCGTTCGCGCGCGAATACGGCGGCCTGCTGGCCAACCGCTCGTTTGGCGGCGCGCAAGTTTCGCGCACATTTTATGCGCGCGGGCAGACAGGCCAGCAATTGCTGCTGGGCGCCTACCAGGCGCTCTGCCGCCAGACTGGCCTCGGTACGGTGAAGATGTTTCCGCGCACCGAGATGGCCGAACTGGTTGTCATCGACGGCCAGGCCAAGGGCATCGTCGTCCGCAACCTGGTGACCGGCGAGATCTCTTCCCACGCCGGCGACGCCGTGGTGCTGGCCACCGGCGGCTATGGCAACGTGTTTTTCCTCTCCACCAACGCCAAAGGCTGCAACGTGACCGCCACGTGGCGCGCTTACAAGAAAGGCGCGTTTTTCGCCAACCCTTGTTACACTCAGATTCATCCGACTTGCATCCCTGTCAGCGGCGAGCACCAGTCCAAGCTGACGCTCATGTCCGAATCGTTGCGCAACGATGGCCGGGTGTGGATCCCCAAGCGCAAAGAAGATTGCGCCAAGCCGCCCGCTTCCATTCCCGAAGCGGATCGCGATTATTATCTCGAACGGAAATATCCAAGCTTCGGCAACCTCGCTCCGCGCGACATCTCCTCCCGCGCCGCCAAGGAAGTTTGCGATGAGGGACGCGGAGTCGGCCCGGGCGGCAAGGGGGTTTACCTGGATTTTGCCGACGCCATCAAGCGCCTGGGGGTCAGTGTCATTCGCGAGCGTTATGGAAACCTTTTCGACATGTACGAAAAAATCACCGGCGAAAATGCCTACGAAGTCCCCATGCGCATCTACCCGGCGGTGCATTACGCGATGGGGGGCACCTGGGTGGATTACAACCTGATGAGCACTCTGCCCGGCCTATATGTGCTCGGCGAAGCCAATTTTTCCGACCACGGCGCCAACCGCCTCGGCGCCAGCGCCCTGATGCAGGGCCTAGCCGACGGCTACTTCGTCCTGCCTTACACCATCGGCCACTACTTCGCTTCGGTAAAGCCGGCCAAGGTTTCGACGAGCCGGCCGGAGTTTAAAGCGGCCGAGGAAAGCGTCCGCGCGTTAACGAACAAGCTGCTCGCGATCAAAGGCAAGCGATCCGCCACTTCCCTTCACCGCGAGCTGGGCAAATTGCTTTGGGAAAAGTGCGGCATGGCGCGCGACGAAGCGGGCTTGAAGGAAGCCCTGCGGCGGATCCCGCAACTCCGCGAGGAGTTCTGGAAAAGCGTAAACGTCACAGGCGAAGGCGGTGAGTTGAACCAGGCGCTCGAATACGCGGGACGCGTCGCGGACTTCATGGAATTTGCGGAATTGCTCTGTGCCGACGCGCTCCACCGGCGGGAGTCCTGCGGCGGCCACTTCCGCAGCGAATTCCAGACCCCCGACGGCGAAGCGCTCCGCGACGACGAGCATTTCTCCTACGTGGCTGCCTGGGAGTACCAGGGCCCGGACAAACCTCCGTTGTTGCACAAGGAACCGCTGGTCTATGAAGAAGTCCACATGAGCACCCGCAGTTACAAGTAGGTCCCATGAATCTGACACTTAAAGTTTGGCGCCAGAGGAACGGACAAGCTCAAGGCCGTTTCGAGACTTACGCGGCAAACGGCGTTCTGGAAGATATGTCTTTCCTGGAAATGCTCGACGTGGTCAACGAGGGCTTGCTCGAGCGTGGGCAGGAGCCCATTGCCTTCGATTCGGATTGCCGCGAAGGCATTTGCGGCATGTGTTCATTGGTGATCAACGGCATTCCTCACGGTGGTCACCAGGGCACCGCCACCTGCCAGTTGCACATGCGCCACTTCCACGACGGCGACACCATCACTATCGAGCCCTGGCGCGCGAAGGCTTTTCCCATCGTCAAAGACCTCATCACCAACCGGAGCGCCTTCGACCGCATTATCCAGGCCGGCGGCTTCGTCTCTGTCAGCACGGGCGGCACTCCGGACGGCAACGCCATCCCGGTCTCCAAAACCACCGCCGACAGCGCCATGGACGCCGCGGCTTGCATCGGCTGCGGCGCATGCGTCGCCGTCTGCAAGAACGCCTCGGCCATGTTGTTCGTCGCGGCCAAAGTTTCACACCTAAACCTGCTGCCGCAGGGCAAGGCCGAGAAAGACCGCCGCGCGCTCGACATGGTTCGCCAAATGGACGCCGAAGGATTCGGCAACTGCACCGTGACGGGCTCCTGTGAGGCGGTATGCCCGAAGGAAATCAGCCTGAGTTTCATCGCCAAAATGAACCGCGATTACGGGGTCGCAACGTTGAAGGGGAAATGAACCAGGTAGCGCGCAAAGCCGTCGAGCAGGCGTGGGAGCGGCTCTGCGCCATGAATGAGCAGCAGACCGAGACGCTGGTCAAGCAATTCATGGAAGAGCAGCCCGCGCTGGGCATTTACCTGTTTGCCAGTGGCGAAACGCTTGAGGCTGGGTCATTACAGGAGAGCCCGCTCATTGATCTGGTAATTGCGTCCTGGCAAGTCCTCAGCTTGGCCGCCGGCCGCCGACTGAACCCGGTAACACCGCAGCAGATAGAAAGCGCAGAGGAGTTCAATACCAAAGCGCTGGAACAACTTGAGAATGCTTCGGAAATCGAACAGCAAAAGACCGTCCAGCAAACGTTCGAGAACTACCCCCAGCGCGAGTTGCTTGGGTTCGGCGTCGAAATCCTGATGTCCGGCCACGAGGAGAACCCTGAGTTGGCGCCGGAGAGCATCGGCATGGAATTGCTCTGGCTCAGGACCGTGATCGATTGCCTCGACCGGCAAGGAAAAGCGCTAACCAGTGATCCTGCAGGTCACTGAGTGAAAGAGCTGCCGGGCCTGACGGCGCGGAAATCCTTGCCGGGTTGCTGCCTTAGTGACAGCGAGCCGGGGCGCCCGATTCCAATAATGCGGTCCCCATTCCGCGTTCGACGCACGATTGGCATCTTGCGCCCCCCGCTATGACTGACGGCGTGATCGTCGCTAAAGTTTTCCGTGTCCATCCTCATGTCATCATGATAGACCTCCCTCATGACAACTCGCCCCATTGTTTTGGGTTCAAGGTTCACGGTGCAGGGTTCGGCTCGCAGCGTTCAGCTTGCAGGGTTCAAGGTGCTTTCCCATTCGCCGGCCAGCTTCCACTCCCCCCCCTTCATCCTCGCTCTCTTCTGCTCGCTCATCCAATCTGCGTTCGTGAGCCAAGCAACGGATCTAGGGTCATTTGAGTCTCAAGCCGACATCGGCACGGTCAGCAAGACCGGTTCGGCAAGTTTCTCCCCGGCCGACAATTCCTTTCTCGTTGCCGGCGGCGGTGAAAACATGTGGTTCACGAACGACGCGTTTCATTTTGTCTGGAAGCGGATGTCCGGCGATTTCGCTCTCCAGGCAGCCATCGAATGGCTCGGCGCCGGCGGCAACGCGCATCGCAAGGCCTGCCTCATCGTGCGGCAGGACCTCACCCAAGGGTCGCCCTACGTGGATGTTGCGGTCCACGGCAACGGATTAACTTCGCTGCAGTTCCGCGAGACTCAGGGTGGGGCGACGCATGAAATTCAAGCCAATGTTAGCCGGCCGCCGCGCGTCGGGATCGAACGGCAGGGTGATGTGTTCTTTATGACCTTGCCGGATTCGATGGTCGTTCCCACTCCGCTTTCAGGAACCTTCACCCGGCTGAAGCTTGTTGACCCTGTCTATGTCGGGCTCGGCGTCTGCGCGCATGATGACCGGGTACTGGAACAGGCGCGCTTTTCCCACGTGCAACTCCGCGCCAAGGCAGCCCAGGTTGACGCGAAACCCGTGTTGCACTGCGCCCTCGAGGTCGTCCCCATCGGGTCCAAAGACCGCCGTGTGGTCTATTACACGCTGGACCACATCGAAGCGCCAAACTGGTCGCGCGACGGCAAGTATTTCCTGTTCAACTCCGGAGGCCGCATCTATCGGCTGCCCGTTCTTGGCGGGAAGCCCGAGCCAATCGACACCGGTTTCGCCGACCACTGCAACAATGACCACGGGCTCTCCCCGGATGGCGCCCGCCTGGCAATCAGCGACCAGTCGCGCGGAGGCAAATCGATGATCTATATCCTTCCGGTCAACGGCGGGACGCCGCGTCAGCTCACGACTGTGGCCCCGTCCTATTGGCATGGCTGGTCCCCCGACGGCTCAACAGTCGCCTACTGCGCGGAGCGCAACGGCGAATTCGATGTTTATACCATCCCGGCGGAAGGTGGTGACGAAAAGCGGCTGACGACCGCCAAAGGACTGGATGATGGACCGGATTATTCGCCCGACGGCAAATACATCTACTTCAATTCGGAGCGAACCGGCTCGATGCAGATCTGGCGCATGAAACCTGACGGCAGCGACCAGGAACAAGTCACCTCGGATGAACTCAACAATTGGTTCCCGCATCCGTCACCGGATGGCAGGTGGCTCGTATTCATTTCGTTCGAAAAAGGCGTCACCGGCCATCCCCCCAACAAACCTGTCCGCTTACGACTGATGCCAGCGTCCGGCGGGCCGATCCAGGAGTTGGCTCGGCTGTTTGGCGGCCAAGGAACCATGAACGTTCCCTCCTGGTCGCCCGACAGCAAGCAGGTGGCCTTTGTAAGCTATGAGTTGATCGTGCCGTGAATACGGCGTAATCAACCCTAAATACACGGTGCGAACACGATTGAGAGCAGTGCTAGCTGTGACAATATATTGTCACATCGACAATATACTGTTGTTATACCGGCTGGCCTATTGTCCGCACCCGGAACCGCCCGCGACCGCCAGGTTTGCATCATTTTCATCATTTCAAAACCGGGTTATTCACCGAGTTGTCAACCTAGGCGGTCGATTCCCGCCGGTGGCCTCAAGACTAACGGTTTTCGCCTCTGTCCCCGGTGTGTAATGGAAAACAACACTATTGGAGGTGCGCAGGTAGTTCGGACGACCCAATTTCGAAGTCATTTGCCGCATTGGCAGCTCTAAATGTAAACAGAGGCATTTCAAATTCCAACGCTTGTTCACCGCTTATTCACCATCGATTGATACCTTGCACAGCAATAAAAGTTGAGTTGGCCAAGCAGCGAAGGCTCAGGGCTTTGGGCGAATCCGCAGCACCGACGCACCTGTTGCATCCGCCCAAAAAAAACCGTGCCCGGGCGGGGAAATGGGCTTGCCATGGGATGGAGCGCTGGTCATAGTGCGCAGCAAACTTGATCCTTTTTATGGCTGACGTAGCAAATAAATATCCTGAAAACACTCCGGGCAAGTATTACGTGGATAATCAATGCATCGACTGCGATCTCTGCCGCGAGACGGCGCCCGACAATTTCAAACGGAATGAGGACGGCGGTTACTCCTACGTGTTTAAGCAGCCGGAATCTCCGGAAGAAGAAAGCCGGTGCAAGGAAGCCAAAGAAGGCTGTCCGGTCGAAGCTATTGGCGACAACGGCGCTTAGTCTCTACGTTTTTCATGAGGCCCGCAGCCAGGTCTGCGGGCTTTTTCGTTGTTCCCGGCAAGTCGGGTTACGCCAGGGAGCGGCGCAATAAATCCATGGCCTGCTGGGTGGTGACCTGCTTGAAGGTCTCACGGTCCCAGGGATTGAAATTTGCTTCGACCTTCGTCTCGAAAGGACCGGCGAGGCCAATAAAGACCGTTCCGACCGGTTTGGCGGCCGTGCCGCCGCCCGGGCCGGCGATACCAGTGACGGAAAGGGCGTAATCGGCGCCGGTAACGCCACGGGCGCCGTCGGCCATCTGTCGGGCGACGGCTTCGCTAACAGCGCCATGCTGGGCAAGAGTCTCCGGCCGCACACCGAGCAACTTGAGCTTGGCCTCGTTGCCGTAAGTCACCAAGCCCGCGAGCAGCACCTTCGAGGCGCCAGGCACATTTGTCAGCCGATGGGCGATACAGCCGCCCGTGCAAGATTCGGCAAGTCCGAGCGTTTGTTTTCGTTCCGTCAGCAGCTTGACGATTGTCGTCTCGAGCTCCTCCTCGTTCTCGCCGTAGATGAAGGAACCGAGCCGAGCGCGAACCACCGATTCGGCCTGGCGCACCAGTTCTTCCGCGCGCGGGCCGCGAGCGGCGAGCCGAACATCGACCTGTCCGGGCCGGGCGCAATAGCCCGGTTCGAGCCCCAGGGGAACCATCGCCTGCAACTCGCGTCCGACTTTCTCCTCGGCCATCGATTCGCCAATCCCGGTTGTCCGAAGGGTGCGGCACACAAAAACGTCTTTCAGCGGCAGCACCCGGCGGAGCAGAGGCGCCACCGAGTCGGAGAACATCGGCCGCAGTTCGCGGGGCGGTCCTGGCAACATAATCAACCAGCTCGCCGCGCCGCCGGCTCGAAACGGGTTGGGCCTCAGCTCCATCGCCAGCCCGGGCGCGGTTCCGTGTGCGTTGTGCAGAACGGTTGCGCCCTCAGGAACCAGCGCTTGCACACGCGTCCGCTCCGGCATCGCCCGTTTCCTCACCTCGAAAAAAAGAGTGATATGCGCCACCACAGCGGGGTCTTCGTTCAAGCGCTTGCCGAGAAACCGCGCGAGCGCATCTCGCGTGAGGTCGCTGGAAGTAGGTCCCAGGCCGCCGGTCGTGACCACGAGGTCCGCCCGGGAGAGGGCTTCGCGAACGGCTGCGACGATGTCGGTGGCGGCGTCCGGCACGGCGACCTGGCGGCTGACGACATAACCCAAATCAGCAAGCTGCCGACCGAGCCAGTGTTGGTGGGTGTTGAGCACCCGTCCGAGCATCAATTCGCTGCCGGTGTTGACTAGTTCGATGACCAAAGTCCGTCCACAGTCCGCGGTCCCCAGTCTCCAGTCAAGCCGGAGCGATTCCCTGAACGCGATTAAAACAATTGGCCGAGCCTTCAGACCTACACTTAGCTGGCCACCTGCACTTTAAAGTGCGCGGCGGCGATGTCCCGTACCGGGGAAGCAGTTACAGCGAACTTATACGAATCTCCCGCTTGCGGTGTCTATTGATCGAGCATGGCGCAGCGTGATTCGAAACGCGGGTTATTGGTCAGGAGCGCAAAAAGCGGCAGGGGACAGAACTCTCCAAAACGCAAGCGAACTCGTGAGCGGAACCCATGCCCGCAAGGTTTTGGAGTGCGGCTGTCTTCTGCCGCTTTGGATATCCGCCGGAGAGCCCGTGCGACGGTTTCGATCGCAGGGGCCGTGATACAGGTTGGAACGCCGGTGGTCATGAACGAAAACACTGATCGTCTCTCGGAGGGAGTCAATGTTTCAGGGCAAGGGGACACCGTACTCGCCGAACCGCCTCTATTGGGCCCAGTTTTTGACCGCTTGGATTGGTTCATTTTCGGGATGACGACCGTGGTGACTCTGGCGGTATATTTGCTGACACTGGCCCCGGAGGTGACACTGGAGTTTTCGGGGATTTTCGCGACCGGCGCGAAATATGCCGGGGTGCCGCATCCACCAGGATTCCCGGTTTGGACGCTGTACGCGTGGTTGTTTGCAGTCCTGCTGCCATTCTCGAACATTGCCTGGCGTGTAGCGGTGTCATCGGCTGTCGCTGGGGCTCTGACTTGCGGGGTCGCGGCGATGATGGTGTCACGAGGCGGGGCAGTGATGCTCGACGGGATTCGTGGACTCCGGCGTTGTAAGCCGAAAGAGGAGCGGTGGGTTCGAACTGTCGCGGGGTTTGTTGCGGGAATGACGTTCGGGCTGGACCGGGTTGTTTGGAGCCAGGCAGTCATTGTCGAAGCCTGGACGCTCAGCCTCTTGCTTTTTTCGCTCGTGCTATGCCTGCTGATGCGGTGGACTTACCGCTCCGAGCAAACACGTTATCTTTACGCTGCCCTGTTCGTTTACGGCCTCAGCCTCGGCAGCAATTCGGCCTTGGTGATGGCCTTCTTGGGCCTTGAAATTCTAACGGTGTTCGCCAAGCCAGCCCTTGGCCGCGACGCTTGCCTGATCACCGCGGTGCTGGTTGCGATAGTCCTGTTTACGCATGCGGTCGAAGGTCTTCCCTTGCTCGCTCAGGCTGGGGCGTTAGTGCTGCCGTTTCTCGTGGGTATCGCGATCGCGATGAAAACGCGCAATATACTTGGGAACTGGAAGTCGGTCGCCGCCGCCGCGTCTTGTCTCGTGTCCGGGCTATGCCCCTATCTTTACATGCCAGTCGCCTCGATGACCAACCCGCCGGTGAATTGGGCCTACCCACGGACGCTGGAAGGATATCTCCACCTTATCAGCCGCGGGCAGTATGAGCGCATGCGGGCGGTTGACAACCTGGGCCGGTTTGGCGAGCAGGTCTGGTTCTACGCAAAAGCCGCCGATTCCGATTTCGGCCTGATTTACCTCCTGCTTGCTTTGGTTCCGTTCTGGTTTTTGCGTCGAATGCCAGCCCAGGCCCGCGGCTGGGTGATTGGACTGCTGTGCCTCTGGTTTTGTCTTTCGATAGTTCTTATCGCCATGCTGAATCCGACGTTCGACCGAGCCTCGCAGGATTTGGCGAGGTTGTACTCTTCTCCATCGCACCTGCTCCTGGCTCTCTTGACCGGCTACGGGCTCGTGCTGCTGGGGACTGTGCTCGCAAGACCGAAGGCGGCAGCGTCCACCTAAGCACCCGGAGGGTCCGCCGGAAGGGACTCGTGGCAGTTACCCGGCTCGATGGAATCGGCTCAGGGCCGCCGAATCAGCTCCGGGAAATTGAGCTCAAGTGTTTGGTAAAACAACTCGGGGTGCTCCTTTTCCCAATGGGGCATCGCGGCGTCGAGGGCATTGAGGACATCCTGCACTTGCTGGCGACTGGGAACGGTGAAGCGGCAGCCGTGTTTCTGGTAAAGCTCAAGCACGTGCTGGGAGCAGACGTGCATTTGGCTGACTTCCTGGCAGGTGTTTACCCAGAACTCCTGGCGTTCTGCTGGAGTGCTGGACGAGCTTGCGGGCATCGTGCCAGCTCCGCCGATCGGTTCGTCTGTTCGGTTCATAAGACGGAACCTGACTAACGTTCGTCTGAAGACTTGTTGAGGAAGCTACGCTGGAACTCCGTTCTTTGCAAACCGCCTTCGCACAGGTCGCCGTGGAGCGCATCTCACTTCACCCGAACGTTCTCACCAACCACTGGAAGCAGCGCAGATTTTTAATCTGCCAAGCCTCAAATCGTGAGAAGCGCTCCGCACGTTCCAACGCTTGCAGAATGGAATTCTGCGATACACCGGATTGGAGGTCAGCCTTACGCTGCCGGCTGCTGGAGCGGCGCCGTTTTGAAAGGCTCGATGGTCTCGATGCGGTGGTGGTGACGAACGCCGTGGACCTCGAACTCGACCTCGTCGCCGACTTTGTGGTTGAGCAGCGCCTGGGCCATCGGGGAGAGGTAGCTGACGACCCCTTTCTCCGGTTCGGAATCCCACGCACCAAGGATTGTAAACTGCTCGGGCTGGTTGGCCTCAAGGTCGGTCGCGCGGACGATGGTGCCGATGCCGACGAGTTCGCTCGGGGGCGTGGCAAAATCGGTGCCGCGGGCGCGAACGAGCTGGGTTTCGAGCTCGGATTTGCGCTTCATGAGCAGCTTTTGCATCTCCTTGGCAGCTTTGTATTCGTGGTTTTCGCGCAAATCTCCATAGCTGCGGGCGACAGCGATTTCCTTCGAGTTAGCCGGGATCTTCTTTTCGACCAGCTCATGGTATTCGTTTTTTCGCCGTTCGAGGCTTTCCCACGAGACGATGAGATGGGTTTCCTGCCGGGTTTGTTCGCCCGAGATGAGGGATTGGATGGCAGGGTAGCTCTTGACGATGCGCGCGAGCAGGGAGCGCTTGTCCATGTCGTCAAAAGAGGGAGAAAGCTGCAGGGCACGGGTGAGGTCCTTGATGACCTCGAGGTCGGCGGAGCCGATGAGTTCGACAAGAAGTTCCTGGTCGTCCAGGATGAAATCCCGGAGGCGGTTGGAGCGTTTTTCGTTGAACTGGTCGCGCTCCATCGCAGTGAGCATGGCGCGGAAGACTTCCGGGCCGAGGATGTCAGCGAAGGAATCGTTGCGGTCTTTAGCGAGCCAGAGGAGCAGCTCGCTGCTGGCGGTATGCTGGCTGATGAGGCGGGCCAGGGTTTCCTTGAGCTGGTCCATTTTGCCTTCGTGGATCAGCAGCGACGCAAACTCGCGGCACAGTCGGGCGGAAACGGAGTTCAGGGTATTGCGCAGCGGTTCGACCCAACGGTCGGGATTGGCGCCTTTGAAGGATTCGAGGGCGCGACGGTGTTTCGCCGCCGGCAGTTGCTCCATAAGCGAGCCGAGCTTGAGGTCTTGCGACCAAATGGCGGCCGCGTCGAGTTCGCCCGGGACCGGGGCCAAGCCGGCCACGTCGCGGGTATCGTCGCGGACGAAAATGGCTTCGAGGGCGACGGCGGGCTGGGTGCGCTGATAACTGGGAATCTCGGCGTTGAGCGCCAGTATAACCTCAGCGGCAGCGGCCTGTTTGTCCACAAGGTCGTGTGCGTTTTTCAGCAGCTCGGCCGCGACAACGATGCGAGCCTTGAGACCCTTGGCGGCACGGAATTCGCCCAGCAGCCGGTCCTGCAGCGAGACTTCTTTGACCTGATAGACGATGGGCTCGGTCTTCTTCAGTGGCACCTGGAAATGGCCATCTTTTTTCAGCTCGCGTTTGGCGGCTTCCCACCACTTTTTCCAATCATCCCGGATGACCTCGGGCACAAGGACCTGCTGGATTTGGTCCGTGGTGGCTTTACCGCCATAACTATTGAGGACCAGCTTGACGAGTTCGAGGTGATTGGTGGCGGCGAGTTGGCGCAGGCCTTCGAGGTCGGCGGCTTTGCGCGCGAGGATGTGGTCTTTGCCAATGGGCCGGAGCGATTCCGCCGCGAAGGCAAGGTCCATCGTGTGGCCCGCGCGGCTCTGAAAATCGATCGTAAAACGAGCAAAGACTGTATCGACCGTTTTGATTCTACCGAAGCCCCAGCTCCGATGCATGCAAAAGCCGCTGTTGGTCAGTTGCACCAGGGCTTCGATATGGTGGCGGTCCAACTTGCCAGCCGTCGCCATCTTCTCGAATTCTTCTCTCATAAAGTGTCTTAGCGCTCGCGTCCCCCGAGCTGAATCGCTTTATTAAAGATTGTGAGCGGAGAAAAACCAAGAGAAATTGCGGCCCGGGTACTGGGACAACGCGTGGCGGGAGAGTATGTGGAGGATTTGCTCGACCGCTCGCTGGCCCACGCCGGGCTCTCAGCCGCGGACCGCCGGCTCTGCCAGGAGCTCGTGTACGGCATCGTCCGCTGGCAGGCAACGCTCGACTGGCTGGTCGCGCGCAAAGCCCAAAACCGGCCTCAAAAGCCCGCCTTGCAGGACCTGCTCCGGCTCGGGCTGTACCAGATTTTCTGGCTCGATCGCATCCCCAACCACGCAGCCGTGAATGAGACCGTAGAGCTGGCCAAGCACCGTGGTCTCGGCGCGCAGGCGGGTTTTGTTAATGCCTTGCTCCGCGGTTACTTGCGGGAGTTTGATGTGACCAAGCAAGCGCTGGTGGAGCTCAAGACGAGGCAGCCGGCGCTCGGTTATTCGCACCCGAATTGGCTCGTCGCGCGCTGGCTTGAGCGCTGGGGGGCTGAGGCCACAGGGCGGCTGCTCGCCTGGAACAACATACCGCCCGGAACTTTTGCCCGCGTCAACACGCTCAAGGCCGAAGCGGGTAAACTGCTCGCCCAGTGGCGAGATGAGGGGGTCGAATATGATTTCTTCCGCGCCGATTGGGCGGAAGAGAATCTAGCATTCGAGTTAAAGTCGCACCCACCGCTGGAGCGGCTGCCGAGTTTCCAGCAGGGTCTTTTTTACATTCAAGACCCCAGCACGCTGCTGGCGGTGCGCGAGCTCGGCCCGCAGCCGGGTGAAACGGTGCTGGACCTGTGCGCCGCGCCGGGCGGCAAGTTGAGCTACATCGCCCAATTGATGCGCAACGAGGGGAGACTCATGGCCCTCGATGTAGCCCCCGGCCGCCTGAAGCTGATCGAGGAAAACTGCGCGCGCCTCGGAATAACCTGTGTTGAGACCGGGTTGTCTTCTTCATTTCTCACTCCGCACCCCGCAGCCCGCGCTCCGCTGTTCGACCGTCTTCTGTTAGACGCCCCGTGTTCGAACACCGGGGTGATGGCTCGGCGCGTGGATTTGCGCTGGCGAATCCGGCTTGGGGAAATCGAGCGGTTGTGCCGGACGCAGACCGAATTGCTGGGCCAGGCAGCCGAGTTGCTAAAGCCTGGCGGAACTATGGTTTATAGCACGTGCAGCCTGGAGCCTGAGGAAAACCGGGGCATCGTGGACGGTTTTCTAAAGGCCAATCCTGCGTTCCGGCTCCAGCAGGAACGTAAGTTGAAACCGTTTATGGAAGGGGTCGATGGAGCCTATGTTGCACGTCTGACCGTCGCCGTGCAAGGCCAAACGGCAAGCCAAGGTAGCGAGGACGTTATGAGAGAGTAGTCGAGCACCTTTGCCGGGCACGCAGCGTCTCACATCGGCCGGTTGGGCGGATGGCGGCGCAACTCTTCGAGGGCTGCCTTCGCGTCCGGGTCACCTTTCTGCAGAGCCGACGACAGCCGATCGTTCAAGCCGGTCGAGGCTTGCTCGACTGCTTGTCTCTGCTGAGGGCTCAGTTGCAGGCGAAGCAACATAAAATACAAGCTTTGCGCCGAGGCGTAGCCGTTAGTGCGATCAGCGGCCGACGCCTCCTCCCACGCCTGCTTTATCTCCGGCGCCGCCTGGGCGAAGGTATTCGGGTCAAATCCACGCCCGCTCTTGCCACGGCACCCAGCCAGCAAACCTATCAGCGCGACGCAAGCGAAAGTCTGGTTTAGCCAGCCTATCATCGCAGCAGATGGATCAACCCCTCTACCCCAGCGTCACCACCCGTTGTCGCCGGAATTACCGGCGTACGGACTCCAGTGGGAATAAGTCCTGCCTCCCGGCCCCGGCCCGGTACCCGCCACGGCATCGGCGTCGGCTCGCCAACGCTCGCGCGTCACGAATTCAACATGGCCGCCGATGGCGACCACCGAACCGCCCTTCCGGCTGTGCAGCCGGCCAATGCCTTCGCTGTCGTTGGGAAAGTTCGCCGAGTCGTTGAATTCAAAAGCGCCAGGGTTTCCCGTCCCTAGATTGTTCTCGTCCGGTTCCCACTGCAACCAACACATCGGACTCCACACCCCGGTTATTTTGCAGGTAATCTTCGGTGGGTTTTGCTCCCCATATCCATTGGGGGCGCCGTTCATCACATAGCTGGACATGCGATTGTTGCGGCCCCCTTGCGACGCCGGCCTCTGGTAGGTCGGGCTCCTGATGTCCACCGGGCACAGATAAGTCTTGGGATTGGTTGTATATATGAACCAAAGGCCAGTCTTGTATGCAGCGACCTGGTTATTCTGGTAAAGTCCGCCTGGCCCCGGGTCCGGAATCCCGGCGCCGCTGGGCGTATAAAGCCAACCCTGCTGGTAGATGCCCGCATAGGTCCCCCCGCCATCCCAGCCAGGAAAGGCCATCCAGTCGGTGAAATCATTGGCATACATGTGCATCGCCAGCGCCATCTGCTTCTGGTTGCCGATGCAAGTCGTGCGCAGCCCTTTATCTTTGGCGGATGCCAGGGCTGGCAGCAGCATCGCTGCCAGAATCGCGATGATGGCGATGACCACGAGGAGTTCGATCAGAGTGAAGCCCGGTCGGCGTTCGGGGGAGGAGCTTTTCGCATTCATAAAAGCTAAGGGTTGTTTAGTATCTCGCCATTTTGTACCGCTGTCAACATAACTTATGGCCTTTAGCCCATTTTGTGAAGTGTGCGTTTGACCGCACACCCCAACCGTCCCGAGCGCCGGACTCGCTTAGGCGCGACCGCTTGCTCAAAACAGGAGGTGGCGCTGCACAACTCGCCACCCCCTGTCACTCTACCCCAATCCCATCGTGCATTAAATGACAAGCCGTGCACGATGGCGCTTCGTATCATGCCGATTGTGCCGCGCCCGTCATGTCAGTTAAATGACTGACACGCGAATAGTTTCGGAAAGCTGCATTAGTTAGATAGGTGAAACCACCGCCGGACTGCACTCGCGGCCCTCTCGAGGTCACGATCGACCTCGAACCCGGAGGGCGAGCGTCTCCGTGCCCCCGAAATGAACCACGGCTCGTGACGGTTGGGGCTCGCGGTGACGCTCGCCCGCTCTGACCGAGCCACGTCGATCGAACCGGGTCGTGACATCGCCGCGTCCCTTGACAGGTCCGGGCGCTGAATTAGAGTCACTACATACTTCATTCACCTATGCTGATGTTTGAGTTTCAATCGCCGCGGTGGACCCTGCGGGACCGCAAACCGGCATGAGCCAGACCGCGCGACGCGGGGCCACCCGGGGAAAGAAAACCGCCAGGCGGCGGCCCGCGGCCCGGCGAGCCAAAGCTCCCGCGGTGTCCCCGGCCCTGGGGCACGAAGGCTGTCTCTCCTGCTGCAAGCCGTGGCGGACTTTTCACCGCGGCGAGGCTTAACCCGCGCTGAGCCCTCGGCGCGTCTCAGCGATAGATGACGATCAAGAACGACACCGCCTCCGCTTTGCCCGTGTTGATGAGGGCGTGCGGGACATCCGCCCGGTAGCTCGCCGAGTCGCCGGCCTTGAGCTCCTCCGCGTCGCCGGCAGATTCGATGCGCAGCCGGCCTTTTTGCAGGGTCAGGAATTCGCGCGTGCCTTCGAAATGCGGCGAACTGCGCAACGCACCGCCAGCCTGCAACCGGATCTCGTAAAACTCGACGTCCTTTTCCAGGTTCAACGGCGAAAGCGTCCGGATGCGGCAATCCTTGTCTGACCGGTAGTGGTAGGCGTGGTCCTCGGCGCGAATGACCGTGACCGCCGAGGCCGCGCCGGGCAATTCGAGCAACTCGCCCAGGGTCAGGCCGAAAGCGCGAGCGATGCGCAAAGTAACCGCCAGGGTGGGATTGGCCCGTTCGCGCTCGATTTGGCTCAGCATCGAGCGGCTGACGCCGCTGGCGTGCGCCAGCGCTTCGAGCGACCAGCCGCGCGCGCCGCGCAGGTGCTTCACCCTGCCTCCCAGGTGCCGGCTGATCGCGTCCGCGGGCGCGGACGAGGCGGCGGGCTTCCGGGTCGGCTTCGAGGTGGTCCTCATAACCGCTGCATCCAATATACTGGAAATTGTTCTTGCATACAGGAACACACTATGTTTGTTATACCGGAAACAGGTCCGATAAACTAGAAATTGTTCAAACCCATGAAAGCGCTCGTCAAGAAAGAACGGAAGCCCGGCTTGTGGCTCGAGGAAGTGCCGCAGCCCGTAGTCGGCATCAATGACGTGCTGATTCACGTGGACCGCGCCGGGATTTGCGGCACCGATCTCCACATCTACAAATGGGACGATTGGGCTCAACGGACTATCCCGACCCCGATGGTCATCGGGCACGAGTTTGTCGGGGAAGTGGCGGAGGTGGGCTCGAACGTGAAGGATTTTTTTCCCGGAGAGGTCGTCAGCGCGGAGGGCCACGTGGTGTGCGGCCGGTGCCGGAACTGCCTGGCCGGGCGACGTCACCTGTGCAAGGACACGCTGGGCATCGGGGTCAACCGCCCGGGGGCCTTCGCGGAATACATCTCGGTGCCGATGACCAATGTCTGGCATCACCGCAGCGGGATCGACCGGGATGTGGCGGCCATCTTCGACCCGTTCGGTAACGCGGTGCACACCGCGCTCACCTTTCCGCTATTGGGCGAGGACGTGTTGATCACGGGCGCAGGCCCGATTGGGATCATGGCCACCGCGGTCGCCAAGCATGCGGGCGCGCGGTTCGTGGTAGTGACCGACGTGAACGATTACCGATTGGACCTGGCGCGGCAAATGGGCGCCACCGTCGCCCTGAATGTGAAGAACGGACGGACGCTCAAACAGGTCGAGGAACAACTGGGCATGAAAGAGGGCTTCGACGTCGGCCTCGAAATGTCCGGTAACCCGGCGGCGTTGCGCGAAATGATCGACCATATGTGTCACGGCGGCAAAATTGCGATGTTGGGCATCCCCTCCGAACAGGTGCCGTTTGACTGGAACAAAGTCGTATTCAATATGCTGACCATCAAAGGCATCTATGGCCGCGAGATGTATGAGACCTGGTACAAAATGACGGTGATGCTCGAAACCGGCCTTAACCTCAAACCGGCCATCACCCACCGGTTCCATTTGACTGAATTCGAGAAAGGTTTTGAAGTGATGACGAGCGGGAAGGCGGGGAAGGTGATTTTGAATTGGCGGTGATTGCGATGGGTTAAAACGTTAAAAAGGTTAAAACATTGAAGCGTCAACACGCGAATCGTAACGTGTGAATCCGTTTTCGCTTTTTAACGCTTTAACCCTTTTAACGTTTTAACATCACCCCCATGCAAACGTTTCAGGAATACCTTCGGGAACAACTCGCCGGCATCCGCGCGGCCGGGACCTACAAGCACGAGCGCGTCATTGTCACCCCGCAGGGTACGACCATCCGGGTGACAGACGGTCAGCCGGTGTTGAACCTGTGCGCGAACAATTACCTTGGGCTGGCGCAACATCCGGCGGTAGCGGCGGCCGCGCGGGACGCCATCGACAAATGGGGTTACGGCATGGCGAGCGTGCGTTTTATCTGCGGCACCCAGGGCGTCCATAAGCAGCTCGAGGCGAAACTTACCGAGTTCCTCGGCGCCGAGGATACCATTCTCTACTCCTCCTGCTTCGACGCCAACGGCGGCTTGTTCGAGACGCTGCTCGGCGCGGAGGACGCGATCATTTCCGACGAGCTCAACCATGCCAGCATCATTGATGGGGTCCGCCTCTGCAAAGCGCAACGCTACCGGTACCGCAATAACGACGTGGCGGACCTGGAGACTAAGCTGAAGGAGGCTGCGGGCGCGCGCTTCCGAATGATTGCGACCGACGGTGTTTTTTCGATGGACGGCTACATCGCCAACCTTTCCGGCATTTGCGACCTCGCCGAAAAGCATAGCGCGCTGGTGATGGTGGATGACTCGCATGCGGTCGGATTCATGGGCCAGCACGGGAGGGGCACACCCGAATACAACAACGTGATGGGCCGGGTGGATGTGCTGACCGGCACACTCGGCAAGGCGCTGGGAGGCGCCAGTGGCGGTTATACCAGCGGCCGCAAGGAGATCATCGAACTGCTCCGGCAGCGGTCGCGGCCCTACCTGTTCTCAAACACACTGGCCCCCGCTATTGCCGGCGCATCGCTCAAGGTGCTTGAGTTGCTCACTGCGTCCACCGAGCTGCGGGATCGGTTGGAGGCAAACACCAAGTTTTTCCGCGACGGCATGGCGAAGCTCGGTTTTACCATCCTGCCGGGCACACATCCGATCGTGCCGGTAATGCTCGGCGATGCGGCGCTCGCGGGCAGGTTCGCCGACGCGATGCTGCGCAGAGGCGTTTACGTCATCGGCTTTTCCTACCCGGTAGTCCCGCAAGGCAAAGCGCGCATCCGCTGCCAGATCTCGGCGGCTCACAGCCGGGAGGAGCTGGTATTTGCGAGCGAACAGTTTGGGGAGGTGAAGAGGGAACTCGGGCTTTAATCCGCAGCGAAAGCGCTACGCGCCTACCTACCGCAACATCCGCACTGCTTCCTCCGCCCAGCGGACCACAGGGGCCGGGCATAGCCCAAGGATAAACATCCCGGCGATGCAGGTGCAGAGAGAGAGCCGGACCAGCGGCGAGATTTGGATGGGCCGCGGGTCGGCTGCCTGTCCGGGCCAGAAGATTGCGCGCACGACGCCGAAGTAATAGTAGATGGAGACGACAACGCCGCCGATGGCGATCGCCACCAGCCAGTAAAATGCCGGGTCCGATGTCCCTTGCGTCAACGCAGCCTTAAACAGCAGGAACTTTCCGAAAAACCCGGCCATCGGCGGGATGCCGGCTAGCGACACCATCGCGAGGGTCAGGGTGGTCGCCAGGAGTGGCGAACGCTGGTTCAGGCCCGCCAGCGCGGTGACATCTTCGCCTTCGACGTGGCGCATGACCAGGCAGATGACGGTGAACGCGGCCAGCACGGTAAAGAGGTAGCCGCTGAGGTAATAGAGGATGGCGGAAGCCCCCGTGCCGGGCGCGGAGGCCAGGCCGGGATGGCTGGTTGCCGAGGCGAAGGCAGCCACGCCCAGCAGCATGTATCCGGCGTGGGCGATGCTGGAGTAGCCCAGCAACCGCTTAAGGTTGCGCTGCGGGATGGCGCATAAGTTGCCGTAGAGAATCGTGATCGCGGAGATGGTGATCAACAGCCTGGACCATTGCACGGTGATGTCCGGCACCGCCAGGAACAGAACCCGCAGCAGCAGGACAAACCCCGCGGCTTTCGAGCCGACCGCCAGGAAGGCAGTCACCGGTGTCGGTGCCCCCTGGTAAACGTCCGGCGCCCAGATTTGGAACGGGAACGCCGCGATCTTGAACCCCAACCCCACCAGCACCAGCAGCAGGCCGAACAGGAACACTTTGTTGCCGCTGAACTGCCCCGCGACCGCCGCCAGCTCCCCGAAGTTCAGTTTCCCGGAAATGCCCGAGACCAGCGCGATGCCGAAAACTGTGAACGAGGTCGAGAGTGCGCCGATGATTAAATATTTCACCCCCGCTTCGAGGGAAGTAAGCCGCGCTCGATGAAAGCTCGTCAGCACATAAAAGGCGACGGTGATCAACTCGAGCGAAACGAACAGCAGGGCAAAATCATTCGCCGAAGCGGCAAACAGCATGCCGCTCAGAGCAAACAGGATCAGTGCGTAAAACTCGGCGATGCCGGTCTCGATGCGGTCGGCAAACTCGACCGACATCACCAGCACAATCACCGCCGCCAGCAGGAAGAAGCGCTTGAAGAAAAGAGCCAGACCGTCGAGCGCGTACATTTTACCGAAGGCGTATTCGGTCTCGCCGGGAGCCAGCCGGAAGGCTAAGAAGGTATGGAGCAGGATGACGGCCAGGCCCGCCGCAGCGATGTAACCCAGGCTGCGCTTGGCCGGCCCGGTCAGCCACAGGTCCGCCAGCAGCAGGCCCAGACCGAGGGCGAGCACCAACCATTCGTGACTGAGGAGAGCAACGTTCATGGGCCCGGAATGCGGAGCGCGGCATCGGTAACCACCGGAGCTGTGCGCGATTTCTCGGAAGCTGCGAGCACGCCTGGGAACCGCGCCACAATCGGCTCTACGCTGGGCTGGATCTTGTCCGTCAGGAGGCGCGGAAAAAAGCCGAAGAGCAACAGGCCGGCCAGGAGCGCGGCGAACGGCGCTTTCCGCCAGAGATGCGAGGCGTCCGCCACCTGCGCCCATTTATCCGGCAGCGGCCCGTGGAGGATGGCGCGCAGCGCCCGCAGCATATAAACGCCGCCAATAATCAACGCTCCCCAGCAGGCGAACACAGTCACAGGCCGGAAAACGTTCCAGGCGCCGAAGAACACAGTCACTTCACCCGCAAAGTTGGCGAAGCCGGGCAAACCGCAGCCTGCGAAGCCAGCCATGATCAGCACGGCACCGACGAAAGGCAGCCTGCGCAGCAGGCCGCCGAGCTGGTCAATCTGCAGGGTGCCGGTCTGTTGGTAAATGTAACCGCTCAGGCCGAAAGTCAACGCCGCCAGGAAGCCGTGCGCGATCATCACCAGCACCGCGCCGGTGATGCCGACGAGGTTCAGCGTCGCGATGCCGAGGAAGACGAAGCCCATGTGGGCGACGCTCGAGTAGCCGACCAGCCAATTGAAATCCTTCTGACGCATCGCGACCCAGCCGCAATAGACAAGATTGCCGAGGCACAGCCAGGCCACCACTTGCATCCAGCTTTGCGCCGCCCCCGGCATCATTGGCAGCGCTATTCGGATGAGGCCGTACAACCCGAACTTTTTTAGCACGCCGGCATGCAGCATCGCTGTTGCGGTGGGGGCCGAGCTGTAGCCCAACGGCGCCCAAGAGTGGAACGGCCAGAGCGAAACCAGGATCCCGAAACCGAAAAGCAGCAGCGGGAAAATCAACCGCTGCGCGCTCGCGGAAAGCGGGTGCTGGTCCAGGTAGGCGATCAGTTCCGGGATGTCGAAGGTGCCGGCGCCGGCTTGCACGTAAAGCGCGATCAAGCCCGCCAGCGCGATCAGCGCGCCGAGGCTCAGGTACAGCGTAATCTGGAACGTCGCGTAGTTCTTTTGTTCGCCCCGGCCCCAGACGCCGATCATGATGAAGGTCGGCACGAGCGCCAGCTCATGGAAAAAGTAAAATAGAAACAGGTCCAGCGAGGCAAATGCGCCGAGAATGCCCCCGGCCATTACCAGCAGCAGGATGTAAAACTCCTTTTCCCGCTCTTTGATTTCCCACGAAATGCAGGCGGCCGCCAGGGCTACAATCGCGCCCATCAGCACCAGGCCGAGGTTGATGCCGTCCAAGCCCACATGGTAGCTGATGCCCAGCGCTTGAACCCAAGGCACCTGCTGCTCGAATTTGAAACCGTGCGGGCCTGGCGACGCGCTATTGAATTGCACGAACACGAGCACGGCCAGAGCTGCGGACAGTAGCGTCGCCAGCACCGCCATTGCGCGAATCAGCACGCGGAAGTTGCGCGGGACGAACGCCAGCACCAGCGCCGCGAGCAAGGGCAGCCCGAGAATGACGGTCAGCATAGCACGAGGTACAGCAGGAACGCCACACCCAGGGCGAAGAGGAAGGCGTAGGTCTGCAGGTTGCCGGTTTGGAATTGGCGCAGTGCGCGGCCAATGAGCTCGATAGTGCCGTGGGTGCCGCGGACGCCCAGGCCGGCGATGAGCCAGCGGTCCGTCCAGGCCGCGACTGCGGCCAGGAAATCATGGAGCCGGATGAAGGTAGCCTCGTAGAGTTCGTCCAGGTAGAAGCGGTTGCGCATCCAACGTGACAGCACACCCAGTCTTGCCGGCAACGGGTCCGTTTCGGCCCTGGCGTAGAGACCATACGCCGCCACAAACCCAATTGCGGCGGCCAGTAATCCGAGCGAGGCGGCCACCGGAGCACCTGCGAAGGGCGCAATCACCTGTTCGCCGAAGGTCAAAGCCTGAGCGGCAGTTTCCGGACCGAATTGCTGATGGCTGTAAGTATTTTCGATGCCCACGAATCCGCCAATCAAGCTGAGCAGGGCGAGGATTCGCAGCGGAAAAATCATGACTGGGGGTGATTCCTTCGAGTGGTTGGCAGACTCGGACCTTGCCGCCGCGCCGAACACGACAAACACCAAGCGGAACATATAGAAGGTGGTTAAGACTGCCACGAGAGCCCCGAGCGCGAAGCGTCCATAGGCGTGTTCCTCCGCGGCACGAGCGAGTATCGCGTCCTTGCTGTAGAATCCGCTGAAAGGCACGACCCCGGCGAGGGCTAGGGTGCCAAACAGGAACGTCCAGAAAGTAACGGGCATCTTCTTGCGCAGCCCGCCCATTTTCCAGATGTCCTGCTCGTGGTGCATCGCGATGATAACGGACCCGGCGCCGAGGAAAAGCAAAGCCTTGAAAAACGCGTGGGTGGTCAGGTGGAACATCGATTCTTTGGGACCGCCCAGGCCGACCCCCATCACCATGTAACCGAGCTGCGAGAGCGTTGAATAGGCCAGGATGCGTTTGATATCATTTTGCTGGACGGCGATCACTGCCGACAACAGAGCCGTAAAGCCGCCGACCCAGGAGATCACCTCCAACGCCGGGGGGTTAAGCAGGAAGAATACTCGGCACAGCATATAGACGCCCGCCGCCACCATTGTGGCGGCATGGATCAACGCGCTGACCGGTGTGGGGCCTTCCATGGCGTCGGGCAGCCAGACATGCAGCGGGAACTGGGCGCTCTTGCCTACGGCACCGCAGAAAATCAATAGGCCGGCTACCGTTGCGACGGCCCCAAGCGCCTGCGGGTTGGCGGATATTCTTTCTTGCAGCGTGCTGAAGTTGAGCGAGCCAAGCGTCGCCCAAACTGTCAGGATGCCCAGGAAAAACCCGAAATCGCCCAACCGATTCGTCAGAAAAGCTTTTTTGCCGGCGTCCGCTGCCGCGGGCCGTTCGAACCAGAAACCGATGAGCAGATAGCTGGAGACGCCGACCAGTTCCCAGAAAATGAACAGCTCGACAAAATTGTTCGCCAACACAATCCCGAGCATCGAAAAAGTGAACAAGCTCAGGCAGGCGAAGTACCGCGAAAATCCTGGGTCGTCGTGCATGTAGCCCCACGAATAGATGTGAATGAGGCCGGCAACGCCGGTGACCACCAGCATCATCAACAGGCTGAGCGGATCAAAACGCAGGCCGAAGTCCACCTGGAAATTGCCGACGCTCAGCCAGGTCAGCGTGGATTCGCGCGCGGGTTCCCAATGGTTCACGCCGACGAAGATGACGCTGAGAACGAACCCTGCCACCACCGCGCCGATGGACAGCCCGGCGCTGAGCTTGCGATCTCGCAGGGTAAAGGGGGTGATGACCGCGGCGGCAGCCAGGGGCAGGAACAGGATGAGCCAAGGGAGGGCGTTCAAGAGTCGTTGCTATAGTTTCATCAGGGTCAGATCTTCCACGTGCGCAGTTTGGCGTTTGCGATAGAGGGCAACGATCAAAGCCAGACCGACCGCCACCTCGGCGGCGGCGACGGTGATCACGAAGAAGACGAACACCTGGCCGGCGAGGTTGTTATTAAACCTCGAACAGGCGACGAACGCCAGATTCGCCGCATTCAGCATCAGCTCGAGGCTCATGTACATGACCAGCAAATTGCGCCGCACCAGCACCCCCAGCAGACCCAGGCAGAACAGGATTGCACTAACGACGAGGTAGTGTTCGAGGCCGATGTGCACAGGGCGCTAAAACATTAAAGCGTTAAGGGGTTAAAACGGAAAGAGGGCGGGACAGACTTCATGCGGTGGTCATGTTTCGCGCTCGGGACGTTGTAACGCTTCATTTCAATTCCTTTTTGCTGAGCAACACGACGCCGACCATGGCCACCAGCAAGATTACCGAAACGATTTCAAAAGGCAGCAGGTATTGACGAAACAACAAGTAGCCCAGTGGAATCGTTCCCCCCTCCGGCGCCGGCGAATTCCCCGCGGGCAGTTGTGAGTGCAGCAGGCTTTGCAGGAAAATGAAGAGGATCGCCCCAACGACCACCAGGCCCAGCGCCGCGCCGATTTTTTTTATCTTCCGCCGTTCCTCCGCGCGGAGATCGAGCAACATGATCACGAACAGGAACAGCACCATGACGGCGCCGGCATAAACCAGCACCTGCACCGCCGCGAGAAAGAAGGCGTGGAGCAGCACGAACAAGCCTGCCAGCGACGCGATGGTCAGCACCAGGAACATCGCGCTGGTGACCGGGTTCCGGCTGAAGGGGTTGAGCACCACCAAAAAGCCAAACACCAGCGTCAGGAATGCGAAGACGTAAAATAGTATGTCTGGCAGCACAAATTCCCGATTTAGTTCGTTTAACGGTTCAACTGGCTCAACTCAGGCAAGCCCGCATGGCGCCATTACCCCGCCAATTCTCCGGCCGGTTATACCAAGGCCCGCTGCGGAGGGAAAGTCATGGTTCGACTCCCTGAGTCCTGGCTTCGTCCGCCTTCTTCTTCCATTTGCGGATTTGGTCCTCATGACCGCCGCCCAGAGCGAGCAGTTTTTCTTTGCCGTAAATCAGCTCTTCGCGGCTCGAGCCGGTGAGGGAATAATCTTTCATGAGGAAGATGGCTTCCTCCGGGCAGACCTCCTGGCAGTAACCGCAGAAGATGCAGCGGAGCATGTTGATCTCGAATTCCTGGGGGGCCTTTTCGACGTTGCCGGCCTCAGGCGCGCCGGTAGGTCCGGGCGGCGTGATGCGGATCGCTTTCGGCGGGCATACGAATTCGCACAACTGGCAGGAGACGCATTTCGTGCGGCCCTCCTGGTCCTTTACGAGGTAAGGCGCGCCGCGATAGCCCTCCGGCACGACCCATTTCTCCTCGGGATACTGCATGGTCACTTTCTTTTTGAAGAAGTGGCGAAGGGTGACCTTGAACCCGCCGAGCATGGCCGGCAGGTAAAGCCGCTCCCAAAGGTTAAATTCTCTGCGTTTGATGATCATGCCACGGCCCAGAGGACGACTGCCGTCCCCACGATGTTCGCCAGCGCCAGCGGAATGAAGCGGCGCCAGCCAAGGTCCATCAATTGGTCGTAGCGGAACCGCGGCCACATCCAGCGGACCCAGATGATCATAAATTCAACGAACAGCATTTTCGCCAGGAACACGCCGATTTGAAGCACCCCGAACCCAAGAGTTTGCGCCGGCTGGTCCAGCCCGGCGACCGGCAGCGTCCAGCCGCCCAGGAACAGCGTCACCAGCATCGCCGAGGCTGCCGTCATCGCGGCGTATTCCCCCATAAAGAACAGCGCGAATTTGATCGAGCTATACTCGACATTGTAGCCCCCGGCCAACTCCTGCTCCGATTCAGGCAGATCGAATGGCAGTCGATTCGTCTCAGCAAACATCGCCGCCAGGAAAATGCCAAAGGCCAGCGGCTGCTTGAAGATGAGCCAGCTCGAGAAACCGCCGGCTTGATACCCGATCACTTCGCTCAGGTTGAGGCTGCCGACAATAAGGAAGATCGGGATGACCGACATGCCCATCGCGATCTCGTAGGAGATCAGTTGTGCGCTCGAGCGGATGCCGCCCAGAAAAGGGTACTTCGAATTGGCCGCGTAGCCCGCGAGCACGATGCCATATACGCCCAGAGACACGATACCGAACGTGTAGAGGATGCCCACATTAAGGTCCGCAATAACCATCGGTTGCCTCCCTAACTGCGACCCGAATGGGATAATGGCAATCGTCATCAGGCTCGGAATCATTACGATCGCGGGCGCCAGCCAGAAATAGGCCTTGCGTACGTGCGCCGGGGTGAAGTCTTCCTTGAGAAACGCTTTGACCGCGTCCGCCGCCGGTTGCAAGAGACCAAACAGCCCGACGCGATTGGGTCCATGGCGGCCCTGGATGGCGGCCGAGACCTTTCGCTCGACCCAAACGGCATAAGCGACGATGAACATCAGCACCGAAAAGACGCAAAGGATTTTGATCGCGCTAAACAGCGCGAATTGCTGAGCCACCGTCAAACTGTCGAGCCAGGTCATATCGACATGCTCACCCCCGTATCCCCCAGGCCCGCCCAGGTCAGCCCGTTATACGCAGGCACTTCTCTGGCCATTTGGTTGAACAAGCCCTCGATGCTGACAAAGCCATCCTGGCCGGTGACGTTGAATACCAGTTCGTGCAGGAATTCCCATTCGGGCCGCGCATCGCCGCGCGGTTCGACCGCTTTCATGAATTTCTGCACGCGGCCCTTGGTATTCGTGAAAGTGCCGCGCTTTTCCGCATGCGCGCAGCCCGGCAACAGGTAATGAGCCAGCCGGGTGGTTTCGTTCGGCAAAATATCGCTTACAATAAGCAACTCCAACTTGCCCAATAAATCCGCACCGATGCCGTGCCGTGTAACATCTTCGCCAAATACGACCAGGGTCTTGATTTGGCCGCTGCGCATACCGTCGGCGATCTTCGTTAGGTTGGACCCCATCGGCTCCGCTGCGATGCCCGTCAATCTCGCGCCGGCGCTGTTCGGGTTGCGGTCGGCATTGAGCAACAGCTTGTCGCTTTCACCTAATCGCGCCACCGAGTCCGTCAAAGCGCCCAACTTTTTCGCCAGCTTCGCGACAAGATAGAGTTCCTCGTTGGTTTGCCGCGCTGAGGCAATGATCGCAGCCGATCCCGCCGGAACCGACTTCAGTTTCTCCGAAATCTCACTCAACACGCCCGGCCACGTGCTCTTCGGCTCTCGGCCCACTGGACTTTGGGCTTTGGCGTTTGGACCTTGGACCCGGACCAGTCTGTCCTCCCGCCCAATCCACTTATAGTTCAGCCTGCCATAATCGCACATCCAGCAGGCATTCACCGCGTCATTTTCGCGCGGTTCGTAGCGATAAATCTTTTCCTCCCGCGACCCGATAATGATGTTGCAGCCGGTCGCGCAACTCGTGCAGAGGCTCTTCGTTTCCTTGAGAAACCAGACACGCATCTGGAACCGGAAATCCTTCGACGTGAGCGCGCCGACCGGGCAGATATCGACGGTGTTGAGCGTGTAATTGTTGTCGAAAATCTTGCCCGGGTAAGCGGTCAAGGTGTTGTAGCTGCCGCGATTGACGATGCCCAGCGCGTCGTCGCCCGCAATGTCCCGCGTGAAGCGGATGCAGCGAGTGCAAAGAATGCAGCGCTCGTCGTCTAAAATGATGCGCGGCCCTAGTTCCACGCGTTTAGGTTTGTGGACCTTCGTCTCGAGGAAGCGGCTCTCGGACTTGCCGTAATCGACCGAATATTCCTGCAGCTTGCATTCGCCCGCCTGGTCGCAGATCGGGCAGTCGAGCGGATGATTGATGAGCAGGAATTCGAGCACACCTTCGCGCATTTGTTTCACGTTGGGCGTGTTCGTGTAAATCTCCATCCCCGGGGAGATCGGAGTCGCGCAAGCAATGGCCGCGCGGGGTGATCTGGTGATCTTCGGCATGCCGTCGGGGTTCAAAACGGGTTTGCGGTCCGGGCCGAGCGCCGGCGTGCCGAACTCGACCAGGCACATGCGGCAGTTGCCGGCCACCGGCAGCTTGGGATGGTAGCAATAATGGGGCACATCGACCTTGCCGACGTTGCAGGCCTGGATCATGGTCGTCGGCACCGGCTTGCCGCTTATCGGGTCCGGCATTGTCTTCGGCACCTCGACTTCCTTGCCGTCCACCTTCACCTTGATCTTTTCGACCGGTGGCGGTGCGGGCTTGGGTTCGATTGTGGTTGTCGCTGACATTCTTTAACGCAAATTCGAGCGGAGCGTCACACGGTGACGGCGGACTTTAAATCCGCGCGTGGTTCGACGCGATCCATTTCCTTCTTGCGCCGTTCCTCATCCGCGGCGCCCTTGGCCACAAATTCATCCTTAAACTTGCCCACAAAGCTCTGCACCGGCCAGGCGCAGGCTTCGCCAAACGCACAAATCGTTCGCCCGCCGGGGATGTTGTCGGCAATCTTGACCAGGTAATCGGCGTCGGCGGCGCGGCCTTCGCCATGGCTCAACCGGTGAAGGGCTTTGGACATCCACAGCGAACCTTCGCGGCACGGCGTGCACTGGCCGCAGCTCTCGTGCGCGTAAAACTCTGCGATGTTCGCCAAGGCCGCGACGATATCGGCCGAATCATCCAGCACGATGATCGCTCCGGAGCCGGACATGCTTCCGGCGGCGATCAGCGAATCGAAATCGTAAGGCAAGTCGAGCATGTCCAGCTCCTGCTCGGCGTCTTTGCCGTCGGGTCCCTTGCGCTTCAGCTTGAACTTTTCGCCCGCCTTGAAAACCTTCGCTGAGGAACCCCCGGGGATCACCGCTTTCAGCTTCCGTCCGTCGCGCAAACCGTTGCCGAACACCGGGTCGTTTATGAGTTGGCCGATCGTCACCTTGCCGACCTCGATCTCGAAATAGCCGGGCCGTTTGACATGGCCGCTGATGCTCACGATCCGCGTGCCGGTGTTGTTCGGCGTGCCGAGCCGCGCGTACTCTGTGGCCCCCATCGCGACGATGTGTTTGACCGCGCACAGCGTCTCGACGTTGTTGACGATGGTCGGGCACATGTAGAGGCCGAGCACGGCCGGAAAGTATGGCGGCTTGATGCGCGGATAGGCGCGCTTGCCTTCGAGCGACTCGATCAGGCCGGTCTCCTCGCCGCAGATGTAGGCGCCGGCGCCCCGGTGGACGTGAATCTCTAGGTCGTATCCGCTGCCGAGGATGTTCTTCCCAAGAAAATTCTTCGCGCGGGCTTCCTGAAGCGCGCGATTCAGGATTTTGGCTCCTTCGACGAATTCGCCCCGGATGTAGATATAGGCTAGGTGCACATCATTCGCATAACAGGAGATGATCATTCCCTCGAGCATCTGATGCGGGTCCTTGTGGATGATCTGCTTGTCCTTGAACGTGCCCGGTTCGGACTCGTCCGCGTTGCAAATGAGGTAAATCGGCTTGCCACTCTTGCGATCGACGAATGACCATTTCAACCCGCAGGAAAAGCCAGCGCCACCTCGTCCACGCAAGCCGGAAAGCTTCACGTCATCCCGGATCTGCTCCGGCCCGCTGACTTGCCGGCCGTCCGGCAGTGTTTTGGGTACGAGCGAGAGAGCTTTCTTGAGCGCCTCATAGCCGCCATAGCGTAAATAGCACTCGAGTTCCGGCGCATAGCCCGGTTCATCGGCGTATTTTAAAATGAGCCTGTTTTCTTGCGGCATGTTGTTCGTCGTTAAAACGTTTTAACGCCGATCCTTGACTCCGCTGGCGGAACTCCTACCTTAAGAGCGCTCGTTTGCCCGATGGTGTAACGGTAGCACAGCAGACTCTGGATCTGTTTGTCATGGTTCAAATCCATGTCGGGCAGCCAAATCATTTCCTTCTCCTGTTCCCCCCAAACGCCGAGCGCCCCCATAAGCCTAGCGAGCGGAGGAATGTGACGTTCGTCTCCCAGCGCTCGTCGGGGTTTGCTGCCAGACTCCGCGCGTAGAGCACCTTTTCGTGCTCGTCTAAGCCCCGCATCCGCTTGAGTTTTCGGTACACCTTTGGCCAGTCCTTCATCATATGCGTGTTTCCTTTTTTTGGGCGAAGGCAACGCTTACCTGCACTCCCCGAGAATTTCATCCGCCTTTTGCTCCGACACCCCTTCATAGAACGCGTCGTTGCACATCATCACCGGCGCGGTGCCGCAACTCGCGAGGCATTCGACGAATTCGACCGTGAACTTTCCGTCCCTCGTCGCCTGGGGTCCGTGGGCGCGCGGGTCCAAGCCCAGCTTTGTGCAGAAATGTTCGTGCAGCTCGTACGAGCCGCCCAGGGCGCAGCTCAAAGCGCGGCAAACCTTGAAATGGTACTTGCCCACCGGCTTCTGCTGAAACATCGGATAGAAGGTCACCAACTCGTAAACGTTGATGGGCTGAAGTTCCAGTTTTGCCGCAATCCACTCGACCGCCGGCCGCGAGATATACCCGAACCGCGCCTGCACCGCGTGCAGCAGCATCAGCGACGCGCTGCGTTTCTTCGGGTAATGCGTAATCAACTCGTCGATTTGCGTCCCTAGTTCGCCCAGCACTGCGAAATCCGGCTGCTCCTGTAGCTGGTTGGGGATGAGCTGTGTGTTGGTGGCGCTCATCGGTCACACTCTCCCATCACAAAATCGAACGAGCCCAGGATCGCCACCACGTCACTGACCATGTGGCCTGGCAGCAGTTTCGGTAAAATGCTCAGATTGACGAACGACGGCGAGCGGATTTTCAACCGGTACGGTGTGCCGCCGCCCTTGCTGTTGATGTAAAAACCCAGTTCGCCCTTGGGGTTTTCATGCCCGAAATAAATTTCCCCAGCCGGCGCGTTCACCCCCTGCGTCACGTTGATGAAATGATGGATCAGTTCCTCCATCTTCGTGAGGACCCGGTCTTTGGGCGGCAGGACGATTTTGCCGTCCGGCACGTTCACCGGGCCTCCTGGAAGCTTGTCCAGGCACTGGTGGAGCAGCCTCACGCTCTGGCGCATCTCCTCGATGCGCAGCAGGTACCGGTCGTAGCAGTCACCCGCCGTGCCAACCGGCACCTCAAACTCCAACTGGTCATAAACCAAGTACGGCTGGGCCTTGCGGAGGTCGTGTTCGATGCCGCTGCCGCGCAGGTTCGGGCCGCTCAACCCGTAATCAATTGCCTCTTCCCCGGAAATCACCCCGACGCCTTGCGTCCGGTCCACGAAAATCCGGTTCCGCGTAAGCAGGGTCTCGGTCTCGTCCAAATCGACCACGACCTCGTTGCAGAACTTGCGGAGCTGGTCGGTCCAGCCGGGCGGCAAATCCCGCGCCAGCCCGCCAATCCGCGTGTAGCTGGTCGTAAAGCGCGCGCCGGTCAGCGATTCGCACAGGTTGTAGATCTTCTCCCGCTCGGTGAACGTGTGCAGGAACACGGTCATCGCGCCGACGTCCATCGCGTAGGAACCCAGCCCCAGCAAGTGCGACGAAACCCGCGCCAGCTCGGCACAGATTACCCTGATGAATTGGCAGCGTGGCGGCACCTGCTGACTGATGCCCATCAGCTTCTCGACCGCCATGACGTAAGCGACGTTGTTGGCCAGCGGCGCGAGGTAATCCAGTCGATCCGTGTACGGAATGAACTGGGTGAAGGTCATGTTTTCGGCGATCTTTTCGTCGCCGCGGTGCAGATACCCGATTTCGGGCGTTGCCTTGGTGATAATCTCACCATCGAGCTCAAGCACAATTCGCAGCACTCCGTGGGTGGCCGGATGAGAAGGCCCCATGTTCAGGACCATCTTCTCGCCGTGCAAATCCTGCAGCTCCTCCGCCTGCGCGATCCGCGCCCCGGCATCCGGCAACTCGATTTCGCGCAGCTCGGCCATTTAGCCCGCCCCTTTCCGGCCCTTGTCGATCGGCCCTGGCCCATGCGCCTGCCCGCGAGCGCCTTTGAGGTCTTGCCGCCGCTCAACGCGCGCGTTCATCTCGATAGCGTCCGTCTCGGGAATCCGCACGCGCGGCTCGCGTGAAATGGTGTCCTTCCCTCCGGCAATCGTGACAAAAGGTCCGCCGGCCAGAGGCGCCGGTTCGGAAAAGGCCACCTCGGGCGCGTCGCTCTGCCGGCCGGCCAGAGGAAAATCCTTCCGTAGTGGGTAATAGGGATAACCCGGCCACATGATGATGCGGCGCAAGTCAGGATGGCCGCGAAACCGGACGCCCATCATATCGTAAATCTCCCGCTCGTGCCAATCGGCAGTGCGCCACACCCCGGTGACGGTCGGCGCCTCGCCTTTTTCCTCGCTGACGTCTGCCTTCAGGCGCAGATACCGCCCATGGCCGTATCCGTACAGATGGTAAACCAGGGTAAAACGTGGGTCGTCACCGTAGTTGTCAATGCTCGTGATATCCACCAGGTAATCAAATCCCAGGTCTTTCTTCGCCACCGCGCAAATCCCCGGCAACCGCTCCGCGTCGGAAATCTTCAGCGTCAGCTCGCCGCGGAATTCAGCGGGGTCGGAGACCACGTCGCTGAACTTGGCCTTCAGGCTTTGGGCGAGTTCGAGAGCCGTCACTGGGGTGAGGGTTAAGAGTGAGATCAGGCCACTTTTTTCCACGTTGCGAGCACCGGCTCTTTGGCGACCTTGTTTTGGAGCTTAATCAAAGCATCAAGCAGGGCTTCAGGGCGGGGCGGGCAGCCGGCGATATAGACATCCACCGGCAGGATGTGGTCCACCCCCTGCAAGACTGCGTAGCTGCGATACATCCCGCCCGTCGAGGCGCAGGCGCCCATGGCAATCACCCACTTGGGCTCCGCCATCTGGTCGTAAATTCGTTTGACCGCCAGCGCCATCTTGTAGGTGACCGTGCCAGCCACAATCATTACGTCCGATTGTCTTGGCGAAAAACGCATCACCTCGGCCCCGAACCGCGAAATGTCGAACCGGCTTGCCCCGGTGGCCATCAGCTCGATGGCGCAGCAAGCCAGCCCCATCGGCATCGGCCAAAGCGAATTCTTGCGGAACCAGTTGATGGCCGCATCCAGCCGGGTGACGACTACATCCCCCTCGACCTTCGAGTTATAGCCGATTTCTGTTTGTGCGTGCATAGGGTCGGTCAAAACCGGGCAGTACTTTGCCTAAACAACCTAATCAGCGCGCAAAATCGGGGCAAGTTGAATCTGCGAACGCACGGCGAGCGACAAACTTCTCCAAGTCGCTGTAGGAGACGACGTCAGGAGTCTCTAATTCCTTTTGTTTATCCCTGGAATCCGTGCAATCCGTGGTGAAAAACTCCAAACTGGACTTTGCGCCTCTGCGTCTCTGCAGTACTCTCCCCAAGCATGGAGCAATTCGAGCAAGATTCTTCTAATCGTAAGTGTTTGGCTTCTCTGCGCTCATCGCGGCTCGGCGGTTTATCTTTTCGGCGGATTTGGTTGCGGCTCCGCTGCGCTGCGTCTTTGCGTTAAGAGCTGTTTGCATCGTTCCGGCTACGGCAGCGCGAACGCCACCAGCGCATCGCTCTGGGATTCCTCGGTGACCTTCGCGTGGCCGCCGGCGGCAATTACGAGGAATTGCCGACCGCCGGCGGTGGTACGATACGTCATCGGCGTCGCGGCCCCACTGGCGGGCAGTTGGGCTTTCCATAGTTCCTTGCCAGTTTCGATGTCAAACGCTCGGATGAATGGATCGATTGTTCCGGCGATAAACACCAGTCCGCCGCCGGTGATAATCGGCCCGCCGAGACTGATGGACCCAGGCGGGACGGCTGTTTCGTCGCGGGTCAGGGCCCCCATCTCGCCGAGCGGGACCTGCCACCGGATTTTTCCCCCCACAAGGTCCACTGCGGCGATCATTCCCCAGGGCGGCGGGCCGCAGGGCAAATTTGAATTCGCCTGCAGAAAATTCCGAAACAAAGCGTACGGGCAACCGTCTTGCTCGGTGTATTCGCCACGTTCGGTCCGGTTCCTCGCATCCACGAACTCTGCGCGTGCAACAAGCCTGACCTTTGCCGGCAGGTTATTGACGTTGACCACGAGCAGGTTCCGGGTGGGGTCGAAAGCATACCCACTCCAGTTCATGCCCCCGACGTTTCCGGGAACCACCAGCGAGCCCTGGAGGCTGGGCGGTGTGAAGATGCCCTCATTGCGCAGCGTTCGAAGGCGCGCCAGGCAGTCCTCGCGTCCGGCATCATTCACTGCCCACGCATTGCTTAGCGCGAAGCTTTGCGGGACCAGCGCCGGGGGCGCCAATGGGAAAGGCTGGGTGGGCGAAGTGACCTCACCCGGCACGTCACTTTGCGGCACCGGCTGCTCCTCCACCGGAAAAACCGGCTTCCCGGTCTCGCGGTCCAAAACGTAGAGCATGCCGGTTTTGTTGCCCTGGATGACCACCGGCACTTGGCGTCCCTCGTGTTGGACCGTGGCCAGCAACGGCGGCGAAGCGCAGTCATAATCCCACAGGTCGTGGTGGACGAGTTGGAAACCCCAGGCGAACTCGCCGGTTTGCGACCGCAAAGCGACGATCGAGTTCGCCCAACGGTTTTCCCCAGGTCGCAACCCGCCATAGTAGTCGGGACTGGCGCTCCCCGTCGGAACGAAAACCAGGTGCCGTTCGGGGTCCACCGCCATGATCGACCACGCGTTGGCAGCGCCGGTCTGCCAGGTTTTCCCGGAAGCATCTCCAGACGCGTTCGGCCTGTTGGGAGGGATAGGTTCCCAGCTCCAGCGCAGGGCGCCAGAACGCGCGTCGAAGGCGCGAACCACTCCGCTGGGCATGTCCACCCGGCTGTTATCGTCAATCGCCGAACCCACGATCACCGCATCGTCAATCACTGCCGGCGGCGAGGTCATGTGATACTGGCCCCGGATGTAACGCGCGACGTTCCTGAGGCTCACCTCGCCGTGCTTTCCGAAATCGCCGCATGGAGCTCCCGTATCGGCGTCGAGGGCGATGAGCCGGGCATCCAGGGTCGCTTCAAAGATACGGCGCCGGCCGGGCCCGGCGGCTTTCGAGGTGTCGCGCCAGAACGCCACGCCGCGATTAATGAGACCGTCGCCGTAGTTCCAAGTCAGTTCAGTCTTCGGATCGTGCACCCAGCGCTGCCTGCCCGTTTCCGGGTCTAGCGCGATCACGCGGTTGAATGGTGTCGTGAGGTAAAGAGTGCCATCCACCAGGATCGGCGTGGTCTCGAACCCGCTTCGTTTCCGGCGGCCCTTGCCATCCGAGATATCGCCGGTATGAAACACCCAGGCGACCTTGAGCCGCGCCACGTTCTCGCGATTGATCCCGTCCAGCGGCGAGTAGCGCATGCCGCCGGGGTCACGGCCGTAACAAGGCCAATCATCTGTGACCGGGGCAGTCCCCGCCATGATTCGGGTCAGTGCCCAAAGGACGATGCCCGAGCAGAAAAGTGCCCAGGGCGCTCCGCGGCGCCATGTTGGCCCATGGCTGCGCTCGAGCTCAAACCGTCGCAATTGGAACCTCCGACATTAATGCCAACTGATTCCCATCCGGATCTTTGAACTCGGCGAGCCAGAGTTCCGACCTTGGACCGCGATTAATCACATGAGGTTCTGCCCGGAACTCAACGCCCTTGGCCTTGAGCGATGCGAAGACGTCCTGGATATCGGGCACTTGGAAGTAGATGGCGCCACCACGCTGTGCCCGCTGACCCGGGGGCAACACGCCGACCAGCAGGCGCACCGGCCCGCACATGAAAAAGGCCATCTGTGGCGGGGCTTTGAAGAGGAACGGGATGCCAAGGATATCCCGATAAAACGAAGTGCCTCGGTCGAAGTCTTCGACCGGAATCATGACTTGAGCAACCGTCGCATTTGACAAGTTCATTTCAGGCTCAGGGAATAAACGTTCAGCGCGTAACTTTCTCCCAGCGCTGGAGCTTTCTATCGGGACCGAAAGTCAGTCGCAGAAAATGCGCCTTCGGCGGTGGGCTGATCGTTTGTCCGACGCCTACCGCACCGCCACCGTTGTAAGCACTAGTGCCGAGTCCGAAGGAAATCTGCGCGCCGTATTTCAAAAACCATTCCGACACCGTTGTGCCGTCCTGGAGCTGCGTGGAGGCGGTCGGCGGCCCGAGCTCGCGCACTGCGTCGTCAAACGTGTAATTCCCCACGCGTTGATTCCAATCCGGCTTAGGCGTGGACGCGCATCCTGGATTCAGCATGAACAAAACCGCCAGCAACAGCCAGGCTAAGGCCCGAACGGGCAGGGCATACGGCTTGTTCATCATCACAATCTGCCAGACTGAAAAAAGAAATCAATCGCCACCGATGGGAGGTGTGACGAAAGCTGGCGGGCAGTTTCTGCGCCAGTGGTCTGCCCGAAGGTTTTGGTGCGGCTCTCCTCTGCCGCTTTTCCTCTCGTGCCGCCCGCCCGCGCTGAATACTCCTCTCTCCAAGACCTTGCGGAGGGTTTGCGCTCCACTACCGCGCGACAGCGTTTTGGAGTGCGGCAGCCCTCTGCCGCTTTGGCCTTTTCGCCCTATCCTCGTCCGTCACTTCGAATTGCGCCCCCATGGCAATACCGAACCCCGAGCGCGCTCAAACTTTAGTCGTCGCTCACGTGGCTGGGCACTGTCGGTCTCGGCCTGGGAAGTTGGTCTGGAGTCACAACTCCGCACCGCTGAGCCCATTGTTCGTAGAGGCCGGAGAGTTCTTCAACCTCATCGGGATGCTCCCCCGCCAGATCATGTAACTCGGTGCGGTCGGCCTTCATGTCGTAGAGCTCCCACCCTCCGGGGTAACGCGAGACCAGCTTCCATTTACCCAGCCGCACCGCTCGGTTGCCCTCATGCTCCCAAAAAACCGGAGACCGGTCCGGCCGCTCTTGTCCCCGAAAAAGCGGCAGCAAACTTTTGCCTTCGAGTGGCAGAATCGGGTGGCCTTTGTAGGATTCGGGGTGGCGCGTGCCAGCAGCCTCCACAAAGGTCGCCATCAGGTCAGTGACATGTCCGAGTTGCCGGGTGATGCTGCCCTGTTTGCGAA
This sequence comes from Candidatus Acidiferrum sp., assembly GCA_035566435.1. Classification (GTDB taxonomy): domain Bacteria; phylum Verrucomicrobiota; class Verrucomicrobiia; order Limisphaerales; family UBA8199; genus DATMRF01. Next base: position 84,775 of record DATMRF010000047.1, on the reverse strand, counting down.
TGACCGCCGGCCACGACGCGATGAACGGCGTCGCGATGCCACCCTCATGGACGAAATGCTTATAGAGACGGAACGGTGTGTCGCTCACGTTGGCCCAGGGAACCCCGTAACTCTGCCAAACATCCTCGGGCCCGGCCAGTACCGCCGGATTGCCGTTGCCAACCCGCACCGGCCGGCCATCGCGGGTCCGGCTCGGCACATCATACCAATCCGGCTGGATAATCTCGGCGCAGCCTCCATTATCGGAAAAGAACAGCATCAGGGTGTTTTGCTCGATCCCTTTCTCCCTGAGCGTGGAAAGGATGCGCCCGATGCCGCGGTCCATCCGTTCCACCATCGCTGCGTACGTCGCCATCCGGTTGGCTTCCCATTCCTTGTGAGTCACCTTTTCCCAAGCCGGCACGCGTTCGTCCCGGGGCGACATCGGCCACGTCTTCTCGATGAGACCGAGCTCGATTTGCCGATGGTAACGGTCGGTTCTAATCGCGTCCCAGCCCGCCAGATATTTCTGCCGGTACTTGGCAATGTCCGCGCCCGGGGCTTGCAGCGGCCAGTGCGGCGCGCTGAAAGCGACGTAGAGGAAGAACGGCTTTGCGCCGCCGGCATACTTCTGGATGTCCGCCACCGCCGCGTCGCTGATGGCGTCCGTATAGTAGAAATTCGTGCCTTCGGCCCGGATCGGCGTGTTGCCGCGGACCAGCGAGAACGGCTCGTAGTAGCTAGCCACACCGTGAATCGCGCCGAAATATTCCTCAAACCCGCGTTGGAGCGGCCAGTTGGCTTTGGTGTCCCAGAAAGGGGTGTCGGATTCGAAGTTGAGTTGTTTCTTGCCGTCGAAATGGATATGGCATACGTGCCATTTGCCGGCCATCAGCGTGTGGTAACCCGCCAGCCCAAGCTCTTCGGCAATCGTGATGCACCGGTCGTTGAGTTCGCCGCGGTAACCGGGCAGGCCGCGGTCCTCCATCATGTTGCCGATCCCCGCCTGCTGCGGGTAAAGACCCGTCAGCAACGCTGCTCGGGTCGGACAACAGCGCGGTGTTGTATAGAACTGGGTGAACCTGAGCCCGCGGCTGGCCAGTTTGTCGAGGTTAGGTGTATGTATCTCCGAGCCGTAGCAGCCCAGATCCGAAAAACCCAGGTCGTCGGCCAGGAGCAGAACAATGTTCGGCTTCGCCGGCGGGCCGCTCGCTAAAGCGCGCGACGCCAGCGCCAGGCCCGGGAGCAGCGTGGCCGTCAGGACCTTCAAAACCGTACGGTATCTGAGCATAAACGAGCTAATGAACGCGCAGGATTTTGTCACGCTTGCGGTGCATCACGGCTTACTGGGTGAGCCAGGTCCTCCCGTCATTTCCGCCAGCAACCGGAAGAACGCGCGCTTGCGCTCCGTGTTGATGCCCCAGTTCACCGGCGGGCACTGGTAGCCGTCAGCGTAATTGCTCTCGCCCGGGTCGAAGTAACCCCAGGAGGCATATTCGCCCACTGCAGCCACAAAATTGTTTTCGCTTTTTTCGAAATCAAAATGGTCGTCTTCGTTGAAAAGGATCGGCTTGGGGGTGTAGCCGGGCACCGCGCGCGCCTGCCGCACCATCTGCGCGATCAGTCGTGGCTCGGAAACGCCGTTGCCGTGCATCAACAGAAAGTCCGAGGCGCGAACCACGTTCTCCCGGGGAATCGTGCCGCCGCCGTACGACGTTCCCACCAGCAACCGCCGGCCCTCGCGAGTGACGGCTTTCACCCGCCCAATCAATTCGTGAACGCGCTCCGGTTGCAATATCGCGTGGTCGTACCTCACGTTGCACTCGTTGTCGATCTCAACCAGGACGTTGCGCCAGCGATGCTCGAATAGCCATTGGGTCGCACCATCCACCCCCCGGACAACTGCCGCCTCATCTTTCAAGCGCTCGTCCTGCCCGAAATAAAAGTAGCCGAGGATGACCACCATCCCGAGCTCGTCGGCCCGATTGATGATCCTCTCCAACCGCCCGGTGTAATCCGCCCGCAAGGCCCCGTCCGACTCGAACGCAGAGTTATGCCACGGCTGGTCACGCGAGTATCCCTGCGGTGAGCCGCCTTGCAGATTAGTCGTAAATGCCAGCAAGCCCTGCCGTTTCCACCCTGGCATCGCAGCAATGAACTCGCGTGTGTTGCGTTCCGAATCCCACTTTCCGGTGTCGGGATAAGCCCATTTCGGCACCGTGTTCGTGTTGCGGTCGTCGAAGATCCCCTGCACCAGCCGGGCGTTCAACAGCAGGCCCTCGATCTTGTGCCCGTGCCAAACGCGGCCCTTGTACGTTGGCTGGCCGTTGACGAGAAACGCATCTCCTCGGATCGAAACCTCCGTATGTGCCGCCGCCCGCCCCAAGACAACCGAGAGAGCAAGGACGATAGCCGGCGCGAGCGTTCTCATAGTGCACGACAGTTAAGCGGAACGCATGGTAGCCTAAGCGCGCCTTGGGAACAACGCTGCTGAGGAAACAGTTATCCCTGGCCCGATTGCATCTGAAGGTTTATGGGGAGGGGAATTCCTTTCGGGAGTGCACGCGTCAGTCGAAGGCCAACCGGTCCAGAGCCACGTACGCCTTCGCTCGGCTCAACTCTTCGACGCTCCGCGTTCAGGACCTCGATTGCGAGTCTGGCTCAACGCCGAGCGCCTCATCCACGACCTGGCGCATCCGCGTAAACCACCACTGGCTCCGGCTCGGTCGCCGCTGGTACGTCTTGGGACGCGTCGGGCCTGGGCGGGAAAGATTTCCCGCTTTCGGTCCGGGCACCAAACTCAACTCCAGTTGTCGTTTCACCATAACTTACCCTAGTTGCCACCAGTATAAAGCCACTTCCGCCACCGGGCAAATGACGGTCCGGTAACAATGCCGTGACAAACCGGAAAACCGCCGATAAAAATGCTTTACAGCGCCCATTAGCGGGAATATTGTTCCTCCATGAAGCACTCCCGGAAACAGGCGCTCTCTGCCTTTACGCTAATCGAATTGCTGGTGGTCATCGCCATCATCGCCATTCTGGCCGCGATGCTGTTGCCGTCACTGGCACGGGCCAAAGCGGCAGCTTTGTCCGCCGCCTGCAAAAGCAACCTCCACCAAATTGGCGTCGCGCTGAAGCTCTACACCGATGAAAACCAGGCCTTCCCCGTCTGGCTCGACCGGGTCTACTGGGATGCGCGACTATTGCCGTTGGCGGGAAACAACCGAAGCCTTTTCCTGTGCCCGGGAATCCGGCCGACCCCCGTCTGGACCAACAACCCGGTCACGCCGAGTGTCAATCCTTGCTATGGCTATAATGTCAGTGGCACCGCCGCGTTTGGAAGTGCCCCTACCAGCCTTGGCCTTGACGGTGGCTTCAAAGTAAAGCCGATTTACCTCAGAGAGACCGAGCTGCGCGCGCCGGGCGACATGATCGCCATCGCCGACTCCACCCCGACCAATACCACCACGCACGCGGGCGATGGCGACGCCGATGACCCCGTAACCGTTTCCCCGGCCAATCTCCTTTGGGAGCTGGCGGCCGGGCACCACAACCAGGGCGCGAACGTGGCTTTCTGCGATGCTCACGTCGAGTTCGCCAAGGTGCGCGTTTGGCTTCAGAAAACCGAACAAGCCCGGCGCCGCTGGAACAACGACCATCAACCTCATCCGGAAACCTGGGCCAGCAGTCCGTAACACCAGGTCCAACGCCGCCGAATCGCCGCGGCCGGCAGGTGAATCAGATCTTCAGCAGCTCGTAACCCTTGCGCCGCGGGCGGGCCAGCAATTGGTTCGCTGCTTCGTCGTCCAGGAACTTTTCCTTTTTTCGATCCCAGCGAAGCTTGCGCTGCACGGCGCGGCAGATGTTCACCAGGTGGCACAGGGTCGTAGCCCAATGACCGGTTTCCGCGTCCGCGTGGGTTGGTTTCCGAGAGCGGATGCACGCGAAAAAGTTCTCGATGTGCGCAATGGCTTCCTTCGGCCCCTGCGGTGTTACCCGCGGCGCGTTCTGGCGGAATTCCTTGGGTTCAGCGGTGTAATCGCCTCGCAGAATTTCATTTTTCCCTTTGTCGCCGATAAAAATCGCGCCTAGGTCTTCCATGCCGCGCTTGGCGTCTTCCATCCGTTATTTGCCTGGACCAGCAATTGCTCAGGCCTTGCGGCCCTTTGGCAGATGCGTATCCCAAGTGTGACCGGATTCCGGTTCCACGTGGGTGAAACCGGTGCCCGCCGGCGGATTGGGAATGCGGATGAGGTGCTGGCACGTCGGGCATTGAATCTGACGGCCGGCGTAGCAGGGGTCGCATTTCAAGGGCTGGTCACAATGGGAACAGTAGAATTTGAATTCGGAAGCGTTCATAGGCTTCACCTCCACACTGCGCAAACCGGCCGCTAAAGTATAGGTTTATTGACACTTTTCGTGGCGCGCAGGCGGGTGTAGGTTGAAAGCAGCAAATCCCAATGACCCATGCCACCGGCCCAAGACCGTGAGCAAACGCTGTTTGAGGCCGCCGTCCAACTGGCCGGCGCCGAGCGCGCCGGCTTCCTGAATGGAGCCTGCCACGGTGATCCCGCGTTCCGGCAGCGCCTCGAAGCCCTGCTGGCCGCCTATGAGCAAACGAATAGTGGGCTCGCCGGGAAACCGGGAGGCCCTCGGCCGACCCTGAAAGTCGAGCCTGCTGGCGAAGGGCCTGATGAAACCGTGGGCCAAACGCTGGGCCGCTACAAGCTGCTGGAGAAAGTTGGCGAAGGCGGCTGCGGCGTGGTCTATGTGGCGGAGCAGACCGCGCCGGCTCGCCGGCGGGTGGCGCTCAAGGTCATCAAGCTGGGCATGGATACCAAAGCCGTGGTCGCCCGGTTCGAAGCCGAGCGTCAGGCGTTGGCACTAATGGACCATCCCAACATCGCCAAGGTGTTGGATGCGGGAACGACCGAGCAGGGACGGCCCTACTTCGTGATGGAACTGGTTCGCGGCATCCGCCTCACCGACTACTGCGACCAGAATAACCTATCCACCGGGGAGCGGCTCGACCTGTTCATCAAGGTCTGCCAGGCCATCCAGCACGCGCACCAGAAAGGCATCATCCACCGGGACATCAAGCCCTCGAACATCCTGGTGGCGATGCACGACGGCGCGCCTCTTCCGAAGGTAATCGACTTCGGCATCGCCAAGGCAACCGAGGGGCGGCTTACTGGCGCGACCGTCTACACGCAGTTGCATCAGTTCATCGGGACGCCCGCGTACATGAGCCCGGAGCAGGCCGAGATGAGCGGGCTGGACATCGACACCCGCAGCGACATCTACAGCCTGGGCGTGTTGCTCTACGAGCTGCTGGCCGGCAGCACGCCGTTCGATGCGAAGCAACTGATGGCCTCGGGCATTGATGGGATGCGCAAAACCATCCGCGAGCAGGAACCCGTGCGGCCCAGCACGCGGCTGGCGGCGCTGCCGGGTGAGGAACTGACGACCACGGCCAAACGCCGTTCGTCCGACGCCCCGAAATTGATCCATTTGCTCAAGGGCGACCTCGATTGGATCGCGATGAAGTGCCTGGAGAAGGACCGAACACGCCGTTATGAGACGGCCAACGGCCTGGTTGCCGATCTCCGGCGGCACCTTGATGACGAGCCCGTTGTCGCCCGGCCGCCAAGCAAGTTTTACCGGTTTCAGAAGTTGGCGAGGCGAAACAAGCTGGCGTTCGGTGCCGCCGCCGTCGTCGGTATTGCCCTGCTGGTGGGTGCCGTGGCGAGCACCCTCGAGGCGGTGCGAGCGAACCGCGCCGAAGCAGCCACACGGAGGGAGCGTGACGAGGCCCAGCGCACTCAGCAGCAGGCGGAGGCGATCAACAAATTCCTGACCGACGACCTGCTCGGCCAGGCGACTCCAGAACAAAATGGCCCGGAGAAAAACGTGACAGTGATCGAGGCGCTGGATGTGGCGGCCAGCAGACTCGATAAGAACCCAGAAATCGCCCGGCAACCGCAACTGGAAGCCACGTTGCGCCTCGCCCTCGGCAGCACCTACTCTAAATTAGGTCAGCTCAGGCAAGCCGACCCGCTCCTGCACGACGCCGTCAGGCTGCGCCGGAACGCGCTGGGACTGCAAAATCGCGACACCCTCGCGGCGCAGCAGGCGCTGACGGAATTCCTCCTCCATGGCCTGAGGAAATATGACGAGGCGGAGAAGCTGGGCCGGGAGACCTGGTTGGGCCGCGAGAAGCTGCTCGGTGTCGGGCACCGCGACACGCTTGCCTCGATGGATTGCTATGCGGATATCTTGTGGGCCCAGGGCAAACTGCCCGAAGCTGAGGATCAAACGCGGAAGTGTCTGAAGTTGTGCGAACGGATCCTGGGGCCTGATGACTATGTGACCATTGGCACGCTCGGCACTCTTTCCATCGTGCTGGCCGACCAAGCCAAGCTGCCCCAGGCGGAGGAATGCGCCAGCGAGGAACTCGTGCGTCTGCAACGCGCCGGCCTTTCTGAAACCCTCGAAGCTTTTTATGCCGTCGATAATCTCGCCCTTTTCTGCTTCCTTCAAGGCCGCCCTCGTGACGCGGAGAAGCTGTTGGATGAAGCGCGCCCTCGGTTTGTTCGCCGGTTCGGTCAGGAGCATTTTATTCCCTTACACCTCCAAAGCATTCTGGCGCGCATGTACGCTGAAGAAGGACGGCTGGCCGAAGCCCAAAATTCGGCCAGTAACACCCTCGTCGTGTGCCTGCGCACCATGCAGCCGGGCCACGAACGCATTGGCCGAACCAAGCTCCTCCTCGGACGCGTGTTGGTGCAACAGGATAAGTTCGACGAGGCAGAGCCATTATTGCAGGATGCCCTGGTCCTCTTCCGCGACAAATACCCAAACAAGCCCGTGCTGGCCGCTCAGGCCGAGAACTGGCTGGGCGCCATTCTGGTCGCCCGCCGCCAGTACCCTGGGGCCGAACAACTCCTGCTGCCAGGAGCGGATTTGTTTTTTCTGCATGGCATGGAGATGTCACCCAAAGAAAAACGCACCGCTGTGGACCACATCGTTCAGCTTTACCGCAACTGGGGCAAACCCGATCAAGCGGCTTTGTGGCAAAAGAAACTTGAAGGCCTCGAGGACAACAAAGGAAGCTGAGCAACGACCCTGAGGATCCAGGCGCCTTCCTAAAGGACGCTGATGCCAAGACAGCTAATTGGGGCCCGCCTGAGACTTGGGAATATACAAACCTGCGGTTTGGCGAGTTGGTTCCACCTCCCCAAGGTGTGCCATTCAAGTGTGCCAGCGTTGGCACACGTGTGCCAAAATGGCGCTTTTGGCACACTTTTGAACTTCTCCGAAAACACAACTTTATTATCCTAATCTGTTCGTGTTAAACATATTATATCGAAACTCACCCCCGTGGCATCATCGGTGCTTGGAGACTTACGATGTTTTGTCTCTAAGCAGGAGCAATTTATGGCAAAAGTTATTGGAATCGATTTGGGCACTACGAATTCGTGCATGGCCGTCATGGAAGGCGGCGAACCGGTTGTGCTGGAGAATTCAGAAGGCAGACGGGTCACGCCGTCGGTGGTGGCGTTCACAAAGACCGGCGAGCGGCTGGTCGGCGATGCTGCCAAACGCCAGGCGGTCACCAACTCAAGGAACACAGTTTACTCCATCAAGCGGTTCATGGGCCGCAAATACACCGAGGTCGAAGAGGAACGCAAGCGCGTGCCCTACAAAGTGGTTTCGGGTCCGAATAGCGACGCTTATGTGGAGGTCGAAGTCGAGGGGAAACCCAAGCAATTCAGCCCTGCGGAAGTTTCCGCGATGATTCTCGCCAAACTCAAGACCGACGCCGAGATGCGGCTGGGTGAGAAAATCACGCAGGCCGTCATCACTGTCCCGGCCTACTTCAACGACTCCCAGCGCCAGGCCACGAAGGACGCCGGCCGGATCGCCGGGCTCGAAGTGCTTCGCATCATCAACGAGCCCACCGCCGCGTCGCTCGCTTACGGCCTCGACAAGAAGAAAGACGAGGAGATCGCCGTCTATGACCTGGGCGGCGGCACATTCGATATTTCTGTCCTCGAAATCGGGGACGGCGTTTTCGAGGTCAAAGCCACCAACGGCGACACCCACTTGGGCGGCGACGATTGGGATGGCCGTATCATGGATTCGATCCTCGACGAGTTCAAAAAACAGCACGGGATGGACCTGCGCAAACAGCCCGACGCTCTTCAACGCATCAAGGAAGAGGCCGAGAAAGCCAAGATCGCCCTGTCCAGCTCGCAGGTGTATGAGATTAACCTGCCTTTCATCACCGCCGACGCCAGCGGGCCCAAGCACATCAGTATGAAGCTGACCCGCGCCAAGATGGAACAGCTTTGCGACGACCTTTTCGAGCGGACCATTACCCCGGTAAAGAACTGCCTGCGCGATGCCGGCGTCACGACCGACAAAATCGACGAGCTGGTGCTCGTCGGCGGCATGACCCGCATGCCCAAAGTGGTGGAAACCGCCCACACCCTCGTCAACAAGACCCCTCACCAGGGCGTCAACCCGGACGAGGTGGTTGCCGTCGGAGCCGCGATTCAAGCCGGCGTGCTTAAGGGCGAGGTCAAAGACGTGCTCCTGCTGGATGTCACCCCGCTGTCTCTGGGCATCGAGACCCTCGGCGGTGTCTTCACCAAACTCATCGAGCGCAACACCACGATCCCGACCCGCAAATCCGAGATTTTCTCGACCGCCTCGGACAATCAACCGGGCGTGGAAATCCACGTCCTCCAGGGCGAACGGCAGTTGGCTCGCGATAACAAGACCATCGGCAAATTCCATCTGACGGATATCCCCCCCGCCCCGCGAGGCATGCCGCAGATCGAAGTCACTTTCGACATCGACGCCAACGGCATCTTGCACGTCAGCGCCAAGGACCTCGGCACCGGCAAAGAGCAGAAAATCACCATCACCGCCAGCAGCGGCCTCAGCAAGGACGAGATCGAGAAGATGCGCAAAGACGCCGAGTCCCACGCAGAAGATGACAAGAAACAGCGCGAGCAGATCGAGCTCCGCAACGAGGCCGATAACAGCGTCTATCGCTCCGAGAAAATGCTCAAGGACAACGCCGACAAGATCTCCGGCGCGGACAAGAGCAAGATCGAGGATGCCATCAAAGAAGTCCGCGAGGCCCTCAAAGGCAGCGACGCCGCGGCCATCCGCTCAGCCAGCGAGAAACTCAACGAAGCCTGGCAGGCCGTCTCAGCCGAACTCTATAAGGCGGCTGGCGAAAAAGCCCGTGCCGCGAAGGCCCAAGGCCAGCCCGGGGCCGGCCCAGCGGCCGGCGAAGACGAAGCCAAGGGCGGCGGCAAGAAAGACGAAGGCCCGATCATCGACGCCGAAGTGGTGGACGAGAAAAAATCGTGAAACGTTAGAACGTTTTAACCTCTTAACGTTTTAACGCTCCAAACAGATTTCCCTCCGCGAGTGCGGCGGGATTTTGATTCGACACAAATCAACAACAAACAACGGAAAACCAAACTATGGCACTAAACGTTAAACCCCTCGGCGACCGCATTCTCGTGGAAGCGGTCGAAGAGAAGGAAGTCAAAAAGGGCGGCATCATCATCCCGGACACCGCCAAGGAAAAACCTATGGAAAGTCTCGTCGTGGCCCTCGGCACCGGCAAGACCAACGACGATGGGAAGAAGATTCCCTTCGAAATCAAAAAGGGTGACCGCGTGCTCGTCAGCAAATACGGCGGCACGGAAATCAAGCTCGATGGCAAGGAATTCAAGATCCTCAACTCGGACGATGTCCTCGCCGTGCTGGAGTGATTCTTAACCATCAACTATCAACAATCGACTATCTACTGAATTATGGCTGCAAAACAATTAATCTTCGACGAGAATGCCCGTCAGACTTTGCTCCGGGGCGTCTCTAAACTGGCCAAAGCCGTCGCCGCAACGCTCGGTCCCAAAGGCCGCAATGTCGTCCTCGACAAAAAATTCGGCTCGCCGACCGTCACCAAGGACGGCGTCACCGTCGCCAAGGAAATCGAACTGGAAGACCCCTATGAAAATATGGGCGCCCAGATGGTCCGCGAAGTCGCCAGCAAGACCAGCGACGCCGCCGGCGATGGCACCACCACCGCCACCGTCCTGGCCGAAGCGGTTTACCGCGAGGGCCTCAAATATGTCACCTCCGGCGCCAACCCGATCGGCATCCAGCGCGGCATCAATAAGGCCGTCGCCGCCGCCGTCGAACACCTGGACAAAATCACCAAAAAGGTGAAGGACAAAGAGGAAATCAAACAGGTCGCGACCGTTTCCGCCAACTGGGACACCACCATCGGCGAAATCATCGCTGACGCCATGGACAAAGTCGGCAAGGACGGCACCATTACCGTCGAGGAGGCCAAGTCCATTGAGACCACGCTTGACGTCGTCGAAGGCATGCAGTTCGACAAAGGCTACCTCTCGCCTTACTTCGTCACCAACGCCGAGACGATGGAAGCCCGCCTGGAAGACGCTTACGTCCTCAATTACGAGAAAAAGATTAGCAGCCTCAAAGACCTGCTCCCGGTCCTCGAAAAGATCGCCAAGGTTGGCAAACCGCTGTTGATCATCGCTGAGGACGTCGAAGGCGAAGCGCTCGCCACCCTCGTTGTAAACAAACTGCGCGGCACGCTCAATGTCTGCGCCGTCAAGGCCCCCGGCTTTGGCGACCGCCGCAAGGCTATGTGCGAAGACATCGCCATCCTCACCGGCGGCAAGTTCATCAGCGAGGATCTCGGCATCAAACTCGAAAGTCTCGACCTCAATGACCTCGGCCGCGCCAAGAGCATCACGGTGGACAAAGAAAACACCACCATCGTCGAAGGCGCCGGCAAGAGCTCCGAAATCCAGGGCCGGGTCAACCAGATCCGCCGCCAGATCGAAGAGACCACCTCCGACTACGACCGCGAGAAGCTCCAGGAACGCCTGGCTAAGCTCGCCGGCGGCGTCGCCGTCATCAATGTCGGCGCGGCGACCGAGACCGAGATGAAGGAGAAGAAAGCCCGCGTCGAAGACGCGCTGCACGCAACCCGCGCGGCCGTCGAAGAGGGCATCGTCCCCGGCGGTGGCGTCGCGCTACTGCGCTGCCTCGGTGCCATCGACACCGTCAAGCCTGAGAACGATGACGAGCGCATCGGCGTCGATATCGTCAAACGCGCGATCGAATTCCCCACCCGCGCCTTGGCGGAAAACGCTGGCGTGGAAGGCTCGGTCGTTGTGCAGGAGATCAAAAAGCGCAAGGGCAACGAAGGCTACAACGTCTCGACCGGTGTCTACGAAGACCTGGTCAAAGCCGGCGTGGTCGATCCCAAGAAAGTCACCCGCACGGCGTTGCAGAACGCGGCGTCGATCGCTGGCCTGTTGCTGACTACCGAATGCCTGATCACCGAGATCCCGGAGAAGGAGAAGAAAGCTCCGATGCCGGGCGGCCACGGCGGCGGCATGGGCGACATGGACTACTAAGCCGGAAGCGTTGAAACGCTAAGTCGTTTAACGGTTCCCGGGAGGAATCGATAAAATCGAGCGAGGCTGGAGCACGCCAGCCTCGCTTTTTCTTTCGGTTTGCCAAAGGAGCCGGAGGGACAAGCTCGTTGCACCACTTTGCAGTAGTTTTGGCGCGACCAATCTCTGGCGCCCCCGCGCTCCTGAAGCCGGGACGTGCATCCGACTAAATCCGACCAGATCCGAGTAAATCCGACTAAATCCGAGTGATTTTTTACAGCCCGGGTGGCTTTACGTCTAAGACCGACCGCTCCGAACGTCCGATTCGCACCCGCTGGAGCATTAACGGTGGTCCCCCGGCGCCTAACAATGCCCACGACAACCGGAAAAGCAGCAAACCAGCAGTCCTTGCCTCAGCACGCCGCAAGTCACTGGCAATTCCAGGGTGGGATGCGTTGTGAAATTAAAACATTGGATTCGGTTTTTGTTGTATCGGGACTCGACGTGGCACGGGCAATTCGCCAGCCTCGGACCGCTCCTGCTGTAACCTGCGGATGTGGAACGCACGGTGGTGGATGTCGGAGCCAACGACGGGTTTTACAGTTCCAACTCCTACCCGTTCATTTCACGGGGCTGGCACGCGTTGCTAATCGAACCTCATCCGGTATCTTTCCGCAAGGCCCGGCGCCTCCACCGAAAACGCAGCCGCGTCACCATCGTAAACGCGGCTTGCTCGGACCACGCCGGAGACCTGGACCTTCAGACTTACGCTAACGATGATGGCGACAGTTGTTCGGTTCTGAGCGGCTGCCCCGGCATGCTTGGCGATGCGGCCCGGGCGCCCGGAGAAAGTATCCCGGTCAAGGTGCACCGGCTGGAGACGCTGTTGGAAGAGTTTCACGTTCCACTCGAGTTCGGGTTGCTCACCATCGACACCGAAGGCCATGACCTGCGCGTCCTCCGGGGCACAAACCTGGCGCGTTATCGGCCGCGAGTCATCATCACCGAGAATAATCCGGACGATGAAGAAAAGGCTGCGTGTTTGCATGACCAGGGTTACCGCCTCCACGCCGCGTTACCCTACGACACCGTCTGGACACGCCGGTGATTCGCCGCCCATCGATCTGAATTCTTCAGTCGGCTCGAGGCAAAACCCGCGCCTGCCCTGGACTGGACTGGCTTGCCGACTCGAAGTTCGGAGCGCTCCTTCGGTTGGGAGGTTGAGCCTGCCTTCGCCCGCAGACAGGCTTAGGTGTGGCAGTCTTCGTTCGTTGCTGTACTCCGAACGAAGAATGGTGGAGGCGGCGGGAGTTGAACCCGCGTCCTTGGCAAATCTACCAGCCGCGACTACATGTTTAGTCAGGAGAGAGTTTTCTTCCGGGCGATAGCGGCCTGACACCGAGTCGCCCAGCCTAGCCCGCAGGATAAGATTTCAACCGGTGACGCGCAGACACCGCCACCGGCCTAACCTGCTGTTGCGTTCGTCCGGCGTAGCAGGTGTCCACCGGCGAACGTCGTGGCACTTAGGCCGCGAGAGCTAGTTCTTGATTAGCTGTTATTTTTTGGTTCGATGATTAACGAGGCCGACGAACCATCCTCGACATGCCGCCTCTGGCGTACCTGCTAAGTCGAAACCAGTACGCCCCCACGCAGAACCTGCATTAAGTTCGCCTGGAATCAGCTTGAGGTCAAGGCCAAGCTGGGGGGCTAGAGGCTGTTCAGAACGTCAACGAGCTGCCTGAGCCGTCCATAATCCCGCCGGTTGAAACCGAACGCGATGCGCGGCAACTCGATGTTATCCTGGTCCGCGATCTCCTCGGGGGTGGGTTCAATGCGCTCAATGGACGGACCGGTGAGGATGTCCGCAAAATCCTCGTTCATGGCCTCAAGGGCGGATTTCGAGGGTGCGTGCTTGAGACGGATAACGAAAAGGTCTTTGACGAAACGCGTCGAATGGAAATTGCGATAGAACCGGGTGATGATCTTGACCGCTTGGTCGGTGTCGTCTGTGATCTGGTAAAGGTTCAGGTCATCGGGCGAAATGAGTTGATCGCGGAGCAGGTGTTCGCGGACATGCTTGTCCCAGGTTTTCCAATAAGTGCCGCCGGGGCGATCGATCAGTACGAGCGGCATCAGTTGGCTCTTGCCGGTTTGCATCAGGGTAAGGGCCTCGTAACCCTCGTCCATCGTGCCGAAGCCGCCCGGGAACAGCGCAATGGCGTCCGAGTGCCGGATGAAGATCAGTTTGCGAGTGAAGAAGTATTTGAAGGTGACGAGTTTCTTGTCCTCGCGGATGACGGGGTTGGCGGCCTGCTCCCACGGCAGCCGGATGTTTGCGCCGAAACTCTTCTCGGGCCCGGCGCCCTCGTGTCCGGCCTGCATGATGCCGCCACCGGCGCCGGTGATGACCATGAAGCCGGCCTGGGCGATCTTCCGCCCGAACTCGACGGCTTGCTGGTACTCCTGGCGTGTCGGCAACGTCCGCGCGGAGCCGAAGATGGTGACCTTGCGCACGCCGGCGTACGGCGCGAACAGCTTGAATGCGTAACGCAATTCCCTCAGCGCCGTCTGGATGACCCGCACGTCGCCGGTGTCCTCGACGTCCGTCAGCAGTTTCAGCGCGTTTTCGATAATGTCCGCGACGCTTTCCTGGTTATAGCCGCCGCCTTTTGAGTCAATGAGTTCCTGGATTCGTTGTTTCAGTTCTGGGTCCGCCGTCGGCTTTTCGGTTCTGATCATGCCGGGTGAAGATAGGGATTTGGCGGGGTGAAGCAAAGACGTGTTTCGCTGTGTCCGACCCGTGCTCGTTCTTGTCGTCTTCATAATCGAGCCGCCTTCATAGTCTAGTTGCGAGAGCGATTACGAGGAGGACCACGAGAACGAGGACGACAACCAAGCTCCGCTTGCCGTCCCACGGCACCTGGAAGGGTGAAGTATTCGGTCTAGAACCGGCGCAGGATATCCGCTCGCTCCAGCTTGGTCAGGTCGGCAGAGATGTTCTTCTCAATTTTCGCTCGGACCTGCGGGTCCAATTCCTCCATTAATTGATGATTGATTTCCTTGCTGGCCGCGAGAAAGCACCGTTCGATCTCCTGGCCGCGTGCCAGCGTGTTCAACCGCTGCGCCAGTTGTCGCACGAGGCGCCGCCGGCTTTCCAGTTCGATGTTGTGCCGCTCCCCATCCGACATCGCGCCTCCGGCCTTCGTCCCGGTGCCCCGCGGAAACCGCCCCGACAGGTCAGAAACCTTGTCCCCCAAATGACCATGGGCTTCCGCATTCTCGTACTGCTCCAAAAATTCGAGGCGCGGCTCGCGCGCCAAATGATTATTGTTTTCCACTTTAAAAGCTTTGAACCCTCCCAGTTCGGCCACCACAACCAATGTGTTCTTCATATGTCTCGAGGTTTACAGCGATCGAATGTCTCCGCCGCCTCCGCGGCCGGACTCATTCAGAAGTACATTAGCACACATCGGGAAAGCGCAATAGCAGCGTTCGTTGACACTAGTTGGCGCGACTGTTAGGTTGCGATTTCTTTAGGCGTCAAATGGACTACAAGAGCACATTGAATCTGCCACAAACTGATTTTCCGATGAAGGCTGACCTGGTGGTTCGAGAACCGGAGCGGTTGGCGAAATGGCAGAAGGCTGGGCTGTACGAGCGCATCCAGGCGCAGCGTACCGGCGCGGCCAAATTTGTGTTGCATGATGGTCCGCCGTTCGCCAACGGCGATGTCCACATCGGCAACGCGCTCAACAAGATCCTCAAGGACATTGTCGTCAGGTATAAATCCTTGCGCGGGTTCAACGCCCCCTATATCCCCGGCTGGGATTGCCACGGCTTGCCCATCGAGTTCAAAGTCACCCAGGAAATGCGCAAGGCCGGCGACACGGCCTCGGACCCGGCGACCATCCGGAAGCGGTGCGAAGCCTACGCGCGTAAATATATCGATATTCAGCGCACCCAGTTCAAACGACTGGGGGTGTTGGGCGATTGGGACAACCCTTACCTGACGCTGGCCAAGGAATACGAAGCCGAGGAACTACGGCTGTTCGCCGATATCGTCGAGCAAGGTTTTGTCTATCGCGGGAAGAAGCCGGTTTATTGGAGCATCCCCTGCCGGACTGCCCTGGCCGAGGCCGAAGTAGAATACAAAGACCATGTCAGCCAAAGTGTCTATGTGAAATTCCCGGTACTTGGCCATCCGGGGACTTCGGTGGTGATTTGGACCACCACACCCTGGACGCTGCCAGCCAACCTGGCCGTGGCTTTTAACTCTACGTTCAGTTACTCGCTGGTGCTGGTCGGCCAGGAGCAATTCATCGTCTCCGCCTTCCTGCTGCCGGCCGTGGCTGAGAAATGCGGCTGGCGGGACTACCAGATCGTCCGCAGCCTCGACGGCGGACACCTGGGCCAACTCGAATATCAACACCCATTCTGCAAGCGCACCGGAAAATTCTACGCCGGCGACAGCTTCGTTGATAATGCGACCGGTACCGGTTTCGTTCACATCGCTCCCGGCCACGGCCTGGAAGACTATCATCTCGGCCTGGAGCATGGGCTGCCGATTTACTCGCCGGTGGACGATGACGGGCGTTTTGCTTACACGAGTGATCTTCCCATCGAGCAACAGATGCCCGCCGAAATGCTGGGCAAATCCATTCTCGCAAAGCACGGCAAGAGCGAGGCGAACGAATCCGTTCTGCACCAGTTGCGGCTGGGCAACGCGCTGCTGCATCAGGAGGATTACCACCATAGCTACCCGCATTGCTGGCGCAGCAAAACACCGATTATCTTCCGCGCCATGGACCAGTGGTTCATCGAAATTGACCATGTTCCGCCGGGAGGCGATATGGGCGGACGCGCTTCTTCCGCTCAGCAAACCCCGCCCGCCAGGACGGTTCACGGAGAAGAAAAGCACCCCGTGACCTCGGCGGGCACGCAGACTTTCCGCAAGCGCGCCCTCGCCGAAATCGAGCACATCACCTGGGTGCCGGACTGGGGCAAGAACCGGATGGAGGCGGCTGTTCAGGGACGGCCCGATTGGTGCATCTCGCGCCAGCGGACCTGGGGCGTGCCCATCCCCGCCTTTTATGACGCGCCGGGCAACCCGATCCTCGACGCGCAGATCGTCCGGAACGCTGCCGCTCTGATCGAGCAGCACGGCTCCAATGTCTGGTTCGAGAAAACCGCCACCGAACTCTGGGCCGCCCTCAAGCCGGCCGACTGGAAAGGTGCCGAAGCGGCTACCAAATCGGGCGACACGCTCGATGTCTGGATCGATTCCGGGTCCTCTTCGCGGGCGGTGATCGCCCGGCGCGAAGAACTGCGCGGCCAGGAGAAACCCTTCCAATGCGACATGTACCTGGAAGGCAGCGACCAGCACCGCGGCTGGTTCCAGTCCTCGTTGCTCCTTTCCCTAGCCGGCAACGGCGCGGCGCCTTACCGCAGCGTGCTAACCCATGGCTTCATGGTGGATGAAGACAGGGAAAAGATTTCCAAAAGCAAACAAGGCCAGGGCGTCTATGAAAAACCGCAAACCTCGGATGCCTACATCAGAAAATACGGCGCCGACGTCGTCCGGCTCTGGGTAGCTTCGCAGGATTATCGGGACGACGTCATCGTCAGCGAAAAGCGGATAGAAAAAGTGGGCGAGACCTACCGCATCATCCGCAACGCCCTGCGCTACCAGCTTTCAAACCTGTATGATTTCGAACCGGCGACACACGCCGTTCCCGATGACAAACTGACCGGGCTAGACCGCTGGATTCTCGATGAGTTCTCGCACCTTGAACGTGAGGTCGTCGCAGCCTATGACCGCTACGAGTTCCACGTCGTTTACCAGCGCGTCAGCCAGTTCGTCGCAGTCGAACTCTCCGCAATCTACCACGACGTGGTCAAAGACCGGCTCTATACCGATGCAGCGAACTCGCACCGCCGCCGTTCGACCCAGACCACCCTCCACCGGATGCTGGTGAGCCTTTGCAAAATGCTCTCACCGCTCCTTGCCTTCACCACGGATGAAGCCTGGGAGTTTGTGCCGGGCAAAGCGGCCGATTCAATTCACCAGCTCACTTGGGAACCGCGTGGCTTCGCCCGGCCAAAGGAGGAGCGCGCCTCCTGGAAAGCTTTGTTTGACCTGCGCGGGCTGGCGTTGCCGGCGCTCGAGAAGGCCCGGCAAGCCAAGGAAATCGGCAAAGCGCTCGAGGCCAAACTGACCTTCACCGGCTCCGGCCCGCTCTTGCCGGAAGCCCAGGCGCACCTTGACTCGCTTCGCGAGTTGCTCAATGTCTCCCAACTTGTCATCGAGCCCGGCGAAGAGACACTCGCCGTCTCGGTCAGCAAAGCCGCCGGCAAGAAATGCGAACGCTGCTGGCATTGGGAAACCGACATCGGCTTGAATCCCGAGCACCCGACCCTCTGCGGCCGGTGCGTCGAGGCGATTGCGCCAATGGCAAGCCCGCGGTCACGTTGACTGCCAGTGGACTGACTGACTCCCGGCTTGCGGTGAGGCATTGGGTCGGCGACTATGTGTCTTGACACTGCATGAATGCCGTCATTTCGCAAGCAAGGTGGTCATGAACATAAATATTATGACGTCATCGGATTCATGTTCATGACCACCAAGCCCGCGCAAGCATCAGTCGTCACCAGCGGTCTTTGGGTTTGGATTCCATCGCTCTATTTTTCGCAGGGCATCCCCTACGTCATCGTCATGACCATGTCGGTGGTGATGTACAAACGCCTGGGCATTTCGAACACCGACATCGCTCTCTACACAAGCTGGCTCTATCTGCCCTGGGTTATCAAACCGTTATGGAGTCCCTTGGTGGATATTACGCGGACCAAGCGGTTCTGGGTTGTGGCGATGCAGTTCTTGGTGTCGCTGGGGCTGGCGTTGGCCGCGTTCTCGGTCCGAGGCAGCGAGTTTTTCAAGTGGTCGCTCTTGCTCTTCTGGATCATGGCTTTTGCTTCGGCGACGCACGACATCGCCGCGGACGGTTTCTATATGCTGAGCCTGTCCAAACATGACCAGGCCTGGTGGGTGGGGTTGCGGAGCACATTTTATCGGGCGGCGATGATTGTCGGTAGCGGCCTGCTGGTGGTTCTGGCAGGTATGCTCGAAAGCAAGAACGGCCTGCCGCCGCTCGAAGTCCGAGTCCGAGCCACCGCCAACCCCACCGCCCATTCGAGCCTCGACCCGGCAGCGGTAACTCTCACAGCGTCAGAGGGCGAACTGCGCTTGGTTGCGCTAACGGCGACGCTGGACCTCGCTCTGGTTGAGCGCAGCGCGGAGGAAGCCAACATTGTTCTCGAGCAAGCGCTGAAATGGAACCGCGACCATGGTTTTCTTCAGGAACTCTCGGTCACGAAAAAGGCGCAGGCGAATTCCTGGTGGTCGGAACACATTTCGGCTGCTCTCTCACGTTATTTCCTTTCCCCTGTTGGGCGGGCGTGGCAGGCGGCCGTCTCGAACCCATTGAAGGATTTTCTAACCGCCCAATTCCCAAACCAGGTCAAAGCGAGCGCGCCCGCCGCCGGCAATATCGGCGCCGTCTATCTCAGCCTGTCCCGATCTCCCGTGCCGGGTCAGAGCATCATCGTCACTTTCGACCGCAAAAAAGCGGGGCTCGAATACCTGGGGTTTGCCAAAGGCGACAAGGGCTTTCGCCTGGTGGAAGGCGAGCGCTTCGTGTTCACGCCGGAAAACTGGAACCAGCCGGCGATGGCGGTGATTCAACTGGACCCCAAACTGAAAAGCGAAGCCGCCGTCACTTTCCTGGCAAGTTCCGGCAATGTCCCGCTGGCTTGGTCTCTTACGTTGCTCGTCGTGGCCGGTTTGTTTCTGGCGTTCAGTTGCTGGCACAGCATTATGCTGCCGCGTCCGCCCAACGACGGGCCGGTGGTTACCCAGAAGAGCTTGCTCGGCGATTTTTTTAACACGCTGGGCTCGTTCTTCAAAAAGCCCGGCGTGTTAATGGCGTTGGCCTTTATCCTACTGTACCGTTTCGATGAGGCCCAGTTGGTCAAAGTCATTTCTCCGTTTTTGCTCGATAGCCGCGAAGCGGGTGGGTTGGGGCTGACCACCAGCCAGGTGGGGGTGGTCTATGGCACGTTCGGGATTCTCGCGTTGACCTGCGGCGGGCTGCTGGGAGGTTTTCTCGCGGCTAAGCACGGCCTCAAATCCATGCTCCCCATCATGGTCTGCACGATGTATCTTCCCAAGCTTGTTTTTGTCTTCCTTTCTTTCACCCAGCCGGAGAACCTTCTGGTTACGTGCGGAGCTGTTGCCGTGGAGCAGTTCGGTTATGGCTTCGGGTTCACGGCGTTCATGCTTTACCTGCTGTATTTCGCCGACGGCCCCCACAAAACGGCGCACTACGCGATCTGCACCGGCTTTATGGCGCTCGGCATGATGCTGCCGGGGATGTGGAGCGGTTGGGTGGCCGACCTGATTGGTTACCGGCACTTTTTTGTATGGGTCATTTGCTCCGCCCTGCCGGGCTTCACACTGGCGATGCTGCTGAAAGTCGATCCGCAGTTTGGAAAAAGGGCAGACGCTACCTCCTCACGAACAGCGCGAGCGACGCGGTGAAGCCGTGGAGAAAATTCCGCTCGCCCACCGGGCCGATTTCCCCGTTGCAGAAAAACCCTGCCAGGCCCAATGGCCCCAGCCGTTGCTGGACCATCTGTGCGTCGTGGTTGGGCCGGCCGAACAGGTTCTGGCCGCGCCCGTTGCAACTGCAGAGGCAGCCGCCGTAAATGGACGCGCGGTCGAGTTGATTTTGCGCGCGGCCCAGCAGCTCGTCCATATCCTCGGTCGCCGCTGCCGCCGAACGGCGCTGGAACTGGACGGTCTGTCCCTGGCGCGGTAACGCTCCGACGGCGATGCAGCCGGAGCGAGGGTCAGCGCTCAACAGGTTGCGAATGAGGAAATCGCCCCGGTGGAAATCATCGAGGTATTCGTTCACCACCAGGCCAATAAACAAATTGCCCCGGGCCTGCTTTTGTTCGTCCGGCGTAAGCTGGTTGAAGGTTTCGGCGAGCACCTCGTAAGCTGGGCGATTGCCAATCTGGTGAATGATGTTCTGCTCGACTTTTGTCAGCGTCCAGGTCTCGCCGATCGGGGTGCACCCCTGGGAAGTCACTCCTACCAACCGGACATCGCCCCCCACCGAAATGGCGACGCCGCCTTCGTCGAAGACTTCGCCGTTCAAATAGACTTGCGTGAGTTGTTCGGCAAAATCCCCGCTGGCCAATCCGCCCAGAGTCGGCAGGGGTGCGTATGCTTCGTTCCAGCTCTTCAGCCACCCTTCGCTGTTGAGGTGGAAAGGATCGATGAACACAAGCCACCCGTTGGTCGCGTCCGGCTCGAGCCCCGTCTCCAGCCGCCAGTACCCCGGCCCGTTGGCCTCCTCGACCTGCTGCTGCGTAAAGTGGAAAGCCTTCAGCTCCGCGCCACTAAAGCCGTATAGGCCAAGGCTAAGCCCTGCATCCTGCTCAAATTCCTGCCCGCCTGCGATCAAGCCCTGGCTCGAACAACCGGCCAGCAGCGGGATGCGCGCATGGACCTGCAGGATCTCCAACACTTGTTTGGCGTGCGGAAAAAATCGCGGGGTCATGAACACCAGCCCGAGCGAAACCTGCGGCGTCCGCAATTGCGTACGCAGTTGCTCCGCCCACTTCTGGAGCCCCGCCTCCTCGAAGCCGCCAGTCCAATGCGCCGCAATTGAATGCTCGTTCGTCACGCTTCCAAAATAAACGCCGCGACAACGATTGTCTAACGTTCCGCAATCATTGCGGAACCGACGGCGTCCACTGGTTCTGCCTGGTCCGCCGTGGCAGCTTGCTTCTCGGTGTCACCCGCGCAGCGCGGCCAAATATGGAAACCGCCATGCTCGCGAATCGTGATCTCCCACGTGCCCCAAATGCCTTTCCCCTCACGGAACCCGCGGTAGAAAACGTTGTGCGCGCCGAGATAGCTTTTCGTCCAGTAACACTCGCCGGCACTCGCCTCGTAACGTCCTCGGATGAGAAAATTTCCCACATCGTCCACGCCAGTCCCGCTCAGCGACCCGTTGCCAAATGTGAGATCCAGATCCATCCGATGGCGGTCCCCCGGCTGGTAATTGTAGAAACCGGTCCACGGCCCTGAAGGGTATAACGAGTCACTCATGCCGATTCATCAACCCACGCACCACGTCTCACGTTTCACGTTTCGCGACCCCGCGCCTTCCCTTGAAAGTCAGCTCCGCGATCCCCGATTTGTCCAACCCTCCCAGCCCTTCGGCGCTCATTCGTTCGTATTGCTTCTTCGTCGCCGCCGCCAGGGGCAGATTCAAGCCTTGCGCCTTGCCCAGTTTCAAGGCGATGCCCGAATCCTTCGCGGCGTGCGCAGCTGAAAAGAAGCAGGAATGCTCCCGGTTTTGCATGTCTTCGCCGTCCGTCTTGAGCACTTGCGAATTGGCGCCCGTCTCGGCGAAGACCTGCCGCAACATGCTAAGGTCCAGGCCGAGTGCATCGCCCAAAGCGAGGCCCTCGGCCAGCCCGGCCGTGTTGATGTTCATCACCATATTCACGAGCGCTTTGACCTGAGCCGCCTTGCCGGCCGGCCCGATGTATCGCGGCGCCGCGCTGAGCTTTTCCAGGATGGGTTTGGCCCGGTCAAATACCTCGGGCTGGCCGCTGCACATCAGGTAGAGCGAGCCCTGGCGGGCCTGGGGGATACTTGAGGCCATGCAGGCCTCCAACGACTGGGCGCCGGCCTTAGCGGCCTTGGCCTCCACCCAGACATGAACGTCGGGAGTGATCGTCGCGCAATTGATGAACAGCTTCCCCCGCGCCCGGCCCAGCAAGCCTCCGGTGAAAATCCGTTTCATCGCCTTGTCATCTGTCACCACTGTAAAGATGACGTCTGAAAGCCGGGTCACCTCGACAGGTTTTTCTACTGGCTGGCCGCCTAATTCCTGTGCGACGGCTTGTGCGGCAGCCGCATTCACATCGCAGACCGCGCTGATTTCGTACCCGCACTCGCGCAAGCGCCGCGCCATGTTCGCACCCATCCGCCCCACCCCGACAAAGCCAATTTTCTCTGGCATAGATCTCGATTGGAGTTTTACGAACGTTAAGCCAGTGGCCCGATTCCGGCAACCGCGCACCCAGCGAAATCGTGGAGCCCAAAACCTCGCCGTTTGAGTCCAGGCCGGGGCGGGGACGGCCACGTCCTCGTAGCTCACCCTCTCGACATAAGCGCACGGTGATGTGGCCGTGCCCGCTCCAACTCCCCTGGCGCTTTACAATCTCGACGAAATCGACAACGCTGGCCGGCGTCGAAATGCAAACTCAAGCGGCAACTTCAACCGCTGACGCATCCTGGGCGCCGGATTCGTGGAAAAGCAAGCCGGCGGCGCAGCAGCCGGTTTATCCGGACCCTGCCACGTTGCAGCAGGTCCTGGCGCAGCTCGCCCGGCTGCCCCCGCTGGTCACCAGTTGGGAAATCGAAAACCTCAAACAACAACTCGCCGAGGCTGTTCGCGGCGAGCGGTTTTTGCTCCAGGGCGGTGATTGCTCGGAAAGCTTCGAGGACTGCGAGTCCGCGGCGATCGCCAGCAAGCTCAAGATCCTGCTCCAGATGAGTCTCGTGCTGGTCCAGGGTGGCAAAAAGCGCGTCATCCGCCTCGGCCGTTTTGCCGGCCAGTACGCGAAACCACGCTCTGAGGATACCGAGAGACGCGCCGGCCTCACACTGCCCAGCTACCGGGGCGACATGATTAACCGCGCCGGCTTTACGGCGGCGGACCGCGCGGCGAATCCCGAGTTGCTCCTACGCGCCTACGAGCGCTCGGGGCTGACCATCAATTTCATCCGCTCGCTCATCGAAGGCGGCTTCGCCGACCTGCACCACCCGGAGTATTGGGAGCTCGGATTTGTCGCCAACTCCGCCCACGCTGCCGAATACACGCACATGGTGGAGAGCATCGGTCAATCGCTGCGCTTCATGGAAACCCTCACCGGCTGCGTGCTGGCCGATATCAACCGCGTCGATTTCTTCACCAGCCACGAGGGCCTGCATTTGCTTTACGAGGCGGCCCAGACCCGGCAGGTGCCGCGCCGAACCGGCTGGTACAATCTCTCGACCCATTTCCCCTGGCTCGGCGAACGCACGCGCGCCCTGGACGGCGCGCACGTCGAATACTTCCGCGGCATTGCCAATCCGATCGGCGTTAAGATCGGCCCGACCGTCTCACCGGAGGAGGCGCTGGCCTTGGCCGGCGTGCTCAACCCGAGCAACGAACCTGGCCGCCTCATATTCATCCATCGTTTTGGCGCCGGCGAGGTGGAGCGTTGCCTGCCGCCGCTGGCCGAGGCCCTCCGGCACCATGGCACGCAAGTCCTCTGGTGCTGCGACCCGATGCACGGCAACACCGAAACGACTAAGGACGGTATCAAAACGCGGCGGTTTAACAATATCCTTAGCGAGCTTGAGCAGTCGTACCGGATTTTGAAAGATTGCGGCTTGCATCTCGGCGGCGTGCATTTCGAATTGACCGGCGATAACGTCACCGAGTGCATCGGCGGGGCCAGTGGCGTGACCGAGGCTGACCTGTCGCGCGACTACCGCACCCAACTCGACCCACGTCTCAACTACGAGCAGGCCATGGAAATGGCGCTTTTGCTGGCTCGCCTGATGGCGCAGCACGCAGCGCCATCTGTCCAGCGCCCCCGTCCGCAAACCTGACGCCGCGGTGCGGGTTGACGCTGGCCCCAGAACCGCGGTAGGCTCCGATATGGAATTGGAAACCAGCACGAAGGAGTTTGCGTCGCGATCACCCTTCGAGCGCTTTGCCCAATTAGTGCTCGAGGATGGCGAAGTTCACAAGACACTGCGAGAAGCGCCGGACGCGGAGAGTTTCATCGCTCTCGCCGTCGAGTTAGGTCGAACGCATGGGTGCCCTTTCACGGCGGAAACGGTGCGATCAGCGCTGCAGGAAAAACGCCGCGAGTGGTTGCAACGCTGGCTTTGAAATGCATCGGCTCGACGGCTGGCTCCCGATTCGCGTTTACTGGCGACGAGCAAAGCTGCTCGTCGATTGGTGCTGGCTAGGCGAACTGCGATTTACCGATCCCTTTTTCGAACAAACCGTAAATCAAGCGCTCAGTCATCCGGCCAACCTGCTGTTCCGCCGCGAGACACCCATCGAGGCGCTGGAGGAACTCGCTGCCGCTCGGCCAGGCTTGCGTCCCAATGGATTCATTTTCCATATGTCTCGTTCCGGATCGACGCTCATTTCCCAGATGCTTTCGAGATTGCCTCAAAATCTGGTGATTTCCGAAGCGAGTCCGATTGACACCCTCCTCCGCTCTCGCTTTGAGGACGCGGCCGTTACGGTGGACCAAAGGGTGAATTGGCTGCGGTGGCTCGTGAGCGTGCTCGGTCAGCGCCGGCAGGGTGAGCAGGAGCGTTTTTTCATCAAGTTTGACTGTTGGCACACCCTTTTCCTGCCACTGATTCTCCACGCGTTTCCTGGCGTGCCATGGATTTTTGTTTACCGCAAGCCGTTCGAGGTCTTGATGTCTCAGCACGCTCAGCGTGGCGCGCAGATGATTCCTGGCGTGCTCGAACCAGGCTTATTCGGCTGGGACGTTGCTGCGGTTGGACGCATGCGGCTCGAAGAATACGGCGCCCGGGTGCTGGCCAAAATCTGCGAAGCAGCCGTCAACCAGGTTCGGAAGGGAAGCGGGAAATTGCTCAACTACCATCAGTTGCCCGCGGTTGTCTGCCCTACACTCATCGAGTTTTGGGGCCTTGACTGCTCCTCGAATGACGCGGAGCACATGCTCGAAGCTGCGCGCTGGAATGCCAAGAACCCCGCTTCGCTTTTCGAGGATGACACGGCGAGGAAAAGCCAGGCAGCTAACGAAGAACTCCGAGAGGTCGCCCGGGAGTGGCTCGATGGATCTTATCGGCAACTCGAGATCGAGCGGCAGCGCAGTGGTATCTATTAGCCCGGCAGCCTCACTTCAGTGAGCCGGGGCGGCCCGGCCACGTCCCCGTAGAAAAGGCATCGCTATCAATCGCTCGGGGACGTGGCCGTCCCCGCCCCGTGGGAACGCTACGTCGCCATGGCCGCCGCGGCCACGGCATCAGCAGCCAGCAACAAGCCGCGAAGCCAGTCATTCACCTCGCAATCAATCACCAAATGGATGCGGTCGGTGGCGCCACGATTCGCAACGCGGTGCCGCAAATTGAAATCGTGGTACCAGCATTCACCCTCTTTCATTTCGATGCGTGCCCCGTTCAGGACAAACTCCACCTCGGGATTGGTGGTGACCGGGATATGGAGCCTGACTTCACCGTCCTCGTAGCCCAGGTTGTAATCCATGTGCTCTTTGATGCTGGAGCCCGCCTTGAGCCGTAGAAACCTGACAGCTTGCTGCGGGCAGGGCAATGAAGCCAGCACCTGGCGAATATAGGAACAGCGGGCCAACAGCGGGGTGTCCGCGTAGGCGCTCTTAGCAGTAGGATCAGGATAAATGTGGTTGGCGCGTCCTCCCACGGAGCGGAACGGGACCACACTCCAGTCCCCTTGATAATAAGCGGTGTTGAAATGCGGCACGAATTCCTCAGCCAGAACCTGCCCTAGGTCCACTTGGAGACGCGCGGGGTCAAACCGGAGTGGGAGTTTAAGGCTCGCTTGCATGTTGCGTATGCAGGCGTCCATCCGAGTCGCGGAAGCGCCATTCCATCTCATCGTGCACTTCCGACTCGCTGATCTTCACGAAACCCAGCCTCTGATAGAGTCTGGCCGCCCGATGGCCCTTCAGCACGGTCAAGCGCAAAGGTTTGCCCGCAGCAGCCGCTTCCGTTTGCAGTCTTTGAATCAAAGCCGTTCCGATCCCAGCGTTCCGCCGCTCGGATAACAGGGCAATGTCCACCAGTCGCAATTCATCCGCGGCGCGGTTCAGGATCAGCCGGCCCGCACGCTGCCCGTCAGCCAGGACAATTTGGAACTCCGCCTGTGGAAACTCATCGTGATACCCCTTTAGCGTCCTGAACTGCATTTCCAGAAAGCGGGCCCTCATTTCCGCCGGCCACTCCAGGCTGTCCAATTCCTCCTTCCTCGTGCTGGCGTACAGCTCGAACCGGAACCGGTCATCTTCGGGCGCTTCGGGCCGAAGTGAGAGCGCGGGAAAGCCGGTCAGCATGTTCGCTCCGGGTTGACACTCCGAAGCGCCTTGGCAATTGCCCGTCGTAATGACGCGGCCGGGTCAACGGCGCTGGAACCAGTTTTCGGCATCGTTTGCTTGACTGCTGACCAAAAGAGTTTATCATTCGAGGCATTAGCACGCCAGCCAAATCACAAAGCGAAGCCGAACGCCTTGTCCGCATGAACACGCGCCGGGAATTCTTGCGTCACTGCTGTGCGCTTGCCGCAACGATGGCCCTGGCTCCGCTAAGCGCCCTGGCGAAATCCAATTGTTTGGTAATGAAAGACATCTCTCTCGACGAGCTGAGTTACGCCACGCTGGCCCGAGAGTTAAACACCGTCTTCAGGGTTTACGCGACGCCGACCCAGGTGTGGCAACTGGAACTGGTCGAGGCGAACCCTGCGCCCCAACGCCCTCACTCCGCAGGCCAACAGTGCGGTCAGGCGGCGAAACATGAGAGGTTCTCGCTTATTTTCCGCGGGGCAAAGGAGGAACAACTCGAACAGAAGATCCACAAATTTGAGCACGACCGGATCGGCCGTTTCGAAATGTTCATCGTTCCCGTGGTCTCGCGCGATACAAGCCGTATGTATTATGAGGCCGTCTTCGATCGCCCTCTCAAAACCTGACCCCCGGGACCATGACCTCTTCGGCCGGCGCCCGAGGAGTCAGCAGACCTTCTGTGAACTCATCAACCCCTTAGCCAAACCCGACTGAAAGCAAGACCATGTCCTCACCTCTCATTGGCGAAATCATCATGTTCGCTGGCAACTTTGCGCCCCGCGGATGGGCACTTTGTAATGGCCAGCTCCTGGCCATTAGCCAGAACACCGCACTCTTTTCCATCCTGGGAACCACGTATGGCGGGAATGGCACGACAAATTTCGCCCTGCCGAATCTTCAAAGCCGCGTGCCCATCCACCCGGGGCAGGGTCCGGGGCTTTCCCCTTATGTTTTGGGCCAAACCGGCGGTGTTGAGAATGTCACCCTCCTCAACAGCAACATGCCCATTCATAACCACCTGGTGAACTGCAATATTAGCGGGGGAAGTCAACCGAGCCCGGCAGGAGGCGTTTCGGCTGTGGAATCGACCGGCACCTCCTCCAACTATGGCGCCGCTGGCGATGGAAACACCATGAACCCTTCCATGATCGGGACCGCCGGCGGGAGCGTGCCTTTCTCAATCGTTCAACCGTACCAGTGCGTAAACTTCATCATCGCCCTGTTGGGGATCTTTCCGTCACGAAATTGAGCCGAGATGGGTCGTAACCCTCGTGCGCTCGGCTATGCGAAAAGACCTGACGGCGCTTGTTAAAGGGCTCCTCCTGGCGTGCCTCGGAACAGTGGCGCCTCTGAACGCCCAAACCCCGCTCTTTTACGGAACGAGCAGCGCGACCCAAACGAGTAATACCGTTCAGCGTGTCAATGCCAACGGCACCGGCAACACGCTGCTCTTCACGGCCACCGGTCCCTCTGCCAATGGCGTCAAGCGTTGCACCGCCGTCGCGCTTGACGCCTGGAACGGCAAAGTATTTCTGCTGGATGTGGGCAGCAACGCTCTGTGGAGCGTCAATTTGGACGGCAGCGGCCTGGCGGTGGTTAAGAGCCAATTGACTAGCGCTCCTACCGGCGTTGCCCTGGACGTTCTGAACCAAAGAATCTATTACACGACCAGCAGCACGCTCCCGGGCGGCAATACCGTCCAGCGGATGGACTACGCGGGCAACAACAACGCCGTCCTGTTTGTGGCGAGCAATGGAGTCAGGCGCTGCACCGCGTTGGCGGTTGATACGCTGAACGCCAGGATTTTCATCGCGGATGCCGGCAGCGACGCCATTTGGAGCCTCAACCTCGCTGGCTCCGGGCTGGCGCTCGTGAAATCGAGCGGAACAGCCACGCCCATGGATCTGGCGTTGGATGTCACGAACCAACTCGTTTATTTCACCACCAGCAGCACCGTCCAGAATTCCAATACGGTCCAGCGGGTGGCCTATAACGGCACCGGCTTAACTACCCTGCTTGTGGCTTCCAATGGCGTCAGGCGCTGCACTGCCCTGGATGTGGATTCACCGAACGCAAGAATTTATTTTTCGGACGCCGGCAGCAACGCGCTTTGGAGCGTCAGCACCGCGGGCGGCGCGCCGAGTTTGGTCAAGAACGGGTTGTCGGCTGCCACCGTGAGGAAGGTGCGGCTCCTGCCTTCGGCGAGCCTGATCATCGTCGTGAACGCGAACGACAGCGGGGCTGGATCGCTGCGCCAGGCGCTGAGCGATGTCTCCTCCCCCGGCGTGATAAATTTCAGCAGCGCGCTGTTCTCGAACGGGCCGGCGGTGATTAGTCTGACCACTGCGGGGGACGGCACCTTCGGGCCATCGGCTTTGCGCGTGGACAACCAGGTGGCGATTGTTGGCCCCAATGGCACGGACGGTGTGATCATCACGCGGTCGAATACGGCGCCGGGCCTGCGGTTGTTTTACGTGAGCGCGTTGGGAAACCTGACGCTCAAGAACATCACGCTCAGCAATGGGCTGGCGCTGGGCTCTATCGGTGGGTCGGGGTACCAACGCGGGGGCAGCGGGGGCGGTTCTGGAGGACTGGGCGGCGCTTTTCTGAATCAAGGTGTTCTGGACCTCGAGGATTGCACCCTGGCGGCGAACCAGGCGCTGGGTGGCCCTGGTGGCGGCACCGCTTCGCCTTGGGGCGGTGAAGGCAGCGGTGGAGGCGGGGGCGGGTTAAACGGGGAGGGCGGGGCCGGCGGCCAAGGCACGGATGGGGGCGCTGGGGGACCTCCCTTGGGCGGCCTGGGTGGAACCGGGAACGGCGCCGGCGGGGCCGGCGGTATCGGCGGCGGGGGTGGCGGGGGCGGTAGCAGTGGCACGAGCGGGTCAGGAAGCGGCCCTGGCGGATTGGGTGGATTCGGGGGAGGAGGAGGCGGCGGCGGCGCGTACAATACGGTCGGGTTTCCCGGCGGTGCTGGAGGTTCGGGCGGGAACGGTGGTTTTGCGGGTGGTGGCGGAGGCGGTGGCGGCGGCACGCCGGATGGAGCATTTGGCTCAGGTGGTTTTGGCGGCGGTAATGGCGCCCAGGCTAACAGCGGTGGGAATATTGGTAACGGCGGCGGCGGCGGCGGCGGGTTGGGCGGGGCCGTGTTCAACCACGGCGGCACCATGACCATCACGAATTGCACCTTCTCCGGTAACGCGGCCGTCGGCGGCATTGGTGGGGATTACAGCATCGTTGCAGGTTCCGGCCTGGGCCTGGGAGGTGCCATCTTCAATCGCAACGGCGTCATTACCGTCCTCAACTGTACCCTCGCGAACAACCGCGCGGACCAGGGCGGCGGCGGAATCTATAATCTCGGCGACGGCACCAACGTGCTGGGCAGCGTCTCTCTTCGGAACTGCATCGTTGGCGATTCACTCAGCAATGCATTGGACTACGCAGCTTCCGGGATTAACGGCGGCGGGACAACCAACACCGGGCACCACAACCTGATTCAGCTTAACGGCGGTTTCACGGGCGGGATTGTTTCCACGGCGGACCCGAGGCTCGGCCCGTTGGCGAATAACGGTGGGCCGACCTCCACCCACATGCTGCTGAGCCGTAGCCCGGCCCTCGATGCCGGCGATAACTCCGGACTACCCGCAACGGACCAACGCGGCTACCCGCGCGTGGCCGACGGAACTGGCAGCGGCTCGGCCATCGCTGATATCGGGGCCGTGGAAGACGGCCTGTTCCGGTTGCGCACGATTCCACAAACGGCCGGCAGCATCCAACTTGCCGGCTTCCAACTATTCCTGACCGGCGAATCGAATCGAGTTTACGTGACCGAGTTCTCGCCAGACCTGACCACCTGGACACCTCTTGCGACCAACCAGGCGTTCGGCGTCGAGGTTCCAGTCCTCGACACGCAGACAGGCGGTGCCGCCAAGCGTTTTTATCGCGCCCACACCACCCCGTAATCAGCGTATCCTCTCCGGGTGTTTCCTTTCCCGCTTGCGGTCCGTGTGGGTTTTTGCTCTCCTTTGATGGTTGTTTAGATGATAACCGTTACGTAGAAAGCTTTTGCAGAAAAGGTGGCAGTCACATGCAGCAACCCGTGCGCTCGATTTTTACCCCCGACCTTTACTCCGCTCGGCGGATGACCAAACCCATTAATTTCATCTGCCGGATGCGCGACGCTAAAACGGTGTTTCTAACCGGCGAATTCAACAGTTGGGATCCCACCGCCCACCCGATGACCCGCCAGCCGGATGGGACCTGGCTCCTCCAAGTGCCGCTCCACCATGGTCACCACCAGTACGCTTTCCTGGTCGATGGTCAACTGGTCCTCGATCCGCACGCTCACGGCGTTGCCCGCGATCATCGAGGGCATAAGGTTTCCCTGCTCGCCGTGAGCTGAATGATGGGGAGCAGGGTAGGACCGGTTGTCCTCAACCGGCCGCGAGGTCCTGCGACTCAACCATTGTCTATTTCCTCAGCAACTCGCTGACCATCGCTTTCTCTTCCTTTAGCTCATTGAGGCTCGCGTCGATCTTCGCGCGGCTGAATTCATTGACCGAGAGGCCGGTCACCACTTCGAGCTTGCCGCCATAAGTGCGGGTTGGGAACGAGCTGATCAATCCGGCCTCGACCCCGTAAGCGCCTTGCGAGCACAGGCAAACACTGTGCCAATCGCCGCCGGGTGTGGGCTCGTTGAGGGAGCGGACGCTATCAACCACTGCATTGGCCGCGCTGGCGGCGCTTGACGACCCGCGCGCCTTGATAACGGCCGCGCCGCGCTGCTGCACCGACGCGATGAATTCGCCTTTCAGCCAGGCCTCGTCGGTGATGGCTTGCGTCGCGGGCCTGCCGCCGACCTTCGCATTATAGAAATCAGGGTATTGAGTTGAGGAATGGTTGCCCCAAATGGCCATGTTCGTCACCGCGGTCACGTCCGCTCCGGCCTTTTTCGCCAGTTGCGACTTGGCGCGGTTCTCGTCCAGGCGCGTCATGGCGAAAAAACGTTCGCGTGGAATCTCCGGTGCATGGTTCATCGCGATGAGGCAATTGGTGTTGCAGGGATTACCTACGACCAGTACTCGCACGTCC
The DNA here is from genome assembly GCA_035566435.1 of Candidatus Acidiferrum sp. Taxonomy (GTDB): domain Bacteria; phylum Verrucomicrobiota; class Verrucomicrobiia; order Limisphaerales; family UBA8199; genus DATMRF01. The sequence goes on along the minus strand of DATMRF010000047.1, from coordinate 53,036 downwards.
GGCGCCGCGTTCTCTTGAATCGCCTGGCCCTGGCCGATAAAGATCTTCCCGTTGATGCCGAGCAGGTCCTTCCGCTCCATGCCAGCTTTGCGCGGCACGCTGCCGACCAGCAGTGCCCAGTTCACGCCCCGGAAGCCTTCATCGAGGCTCGAGGTCGGCACGATGCCCTTGAGCAGCGGGAACGCGCAGTCATCCAACTCCATCACCACGCCGCCCAGCGCTGGCAGTGCCGGCTCGATCTCAATCAAGTGCAAAATGACCGGCTGGTTGGTACCGAACATCGCGCCCGAAGCGATGCGGAACAGCAGCGAATAGCCGATTTGGCCGGCGGCGCCGGTCACAGCGACACGGAGGGGGGAGTTGCTCATACGATTGGTTGTTCCTTCTATTGTGATGATGGACTAAAACGTCAAATAAGTTAAAGCCATTAGATAGGTAAAATCCTTTAAATACGCAACCAGCGAAAACAGCTCACTTTTGCGCCTCTACCTCTTCGCACTGCAAATATCGCAAATCGATCATTTTTGAGAAGATTTCCTGTGCGAACGCACGATGCTGTTCGAGACCCGTTTCGAATCCATTTGGTTGCGGCGTTGTCGCGGTTACCCCCCCCACTTTGTAGCTTTAACGGGTTTGAACCGGTTTGAACCGGTCTGATCCACCCTGAGCCGGGGTTCGGATGAGCTGGGGTTTTGCAGGCGATTAAGGCGCCCGTGTGAGGTGCAATCGCTGATACTGTCGCCGCCAGTCGAGGGAAGGCGAACACGGCTGTCTGGCTAATATTCATGTCGGTTCGGGTATTTGGTTTTCGCGTTTTGCTTTCACTATATATAGGGCCACAAAACGTGTTACGGGAACGGCTCCGGTCCGACAGGCCTCTGTGGAAAAGGGTCGTGTGCTCCGCATGCCATTCGCACCCACAAGGCCCCGGATACTCGAGCCCAAGCAAGACCGCCCGACGCTTAGCGGTCACGATGCGAACAGGTTTCAACGCAAAGACACAGCGCAGTTCCGCCCGCGCTGTGTCTTTGCGCTAGATTCCCATTGCATGGCTGCCGCTTAGACTCCGCGCACCTTGGACGGTTCCAAGCTTTCACGGTCCCACCGTCCTCACAGTCCGATGGGATGCCACGCCGTCTTGAACTCCACGGTATCCAGGATCCGGTACGGGTCCTCGGCCTGGGTGGTGGCCCAGGCGTCTGGCGGCAGTGAATGGTTCGCATAGCGCTTCAGGTTGAGCGCCGTGCCCGATTGGAGCCGGGCCCCGAGTTCGGCGTCGCCGACGCCATCGACGATCGCGTTGACGTCCATGTGTCCGGCAATGTGCGCCACCAAATCGTTCCGTCTGCCGGTCAGCAGATTGACGACGCCTCCGGGCAAGTCGCTCGTGGCGAGGATTTCGGCGAAGGTTGCGGCCGGCAGCGGGTATTTGTCCGAAGCGACGATCACGGCCGCATTCCCGCTCAGAATAACCGGAGCGAGCAGAGAAACCAGAGGCACGAGCGCCGGCTCGTCCGGTGCCAGCACAACCACCACCCCGGTGGGTTCGGGCGTCGTGAAATTGAAATGCGAGCTCGCCACCGGGTTAACGCTGCCAAAAATCTGCTGGTACTTATCTGTCCAGCCGGCGAAATAGACGAGCCGGTCGATGGCCGACGCCACTTCCTGCCCGGCCTGCTCAGGGCCAGCGCCCGTCGAGCGGCTGAGTTCGTGAGCCAGCTCGGCGGCGCGGCTCTGCAGCATTTCCGCCGCGCGGTAGAGTATTTGCCCACGCAGATAAGCGGTCTTTTTGGACCAGCCATCGAAGGCTGCCCGCGCCGCTGCGGCCGCGTCGCGAAAGTCTTTGCGCGAGGCAAGGCAGACATTTTCGAGGAAAACCTCCGTGGCGGACCGAGCCGGCAGGCAACGGCCGCTTTCGCTCCGGACGAAGTTGCCGCCGATGTAGAGCTTGTAAGTTTTACGGACTTCGAGGCGCGTGCTCATAGGTTCCGATTTCGTTTGCCGCAACTGCGACGCGCAGCATAACAGCGAGATTTCAGCCTGGCAACATCGGGAGCTCCCGCAAAGGGGCTCTCGTTTCGGATTACGGCTGGCTGCTGCCGCTCTCGGCACGACCACTACCCCACGACCGCAGCTTGGGACTTGTCCTGCTCTTTCACCTGATCCGACCCGTTCAACTGCGTCTTCAAGCAAGGGGGTTTGCGAGTGGTGCTTGCAAAGCGTATGGTTCAGAGTCTGAGGTTTACCTAGGGTGGTTCCGGCCGGCCGGCCCTTCGAGGTTGCTGGCCGCGGCCACACGCTGAACGTCTCGGGCCGACGCCGGCGCGAACAACAGACCCGTGAACAATCAATATGAAACCAACACAGATGAACTGGGCGGCATGTTTCTCGGCGCTCGCGGCGGGAGCCATGCTCGCGCAGGCAGCCGGAGCAACTCTCAAGGTGGGCGATACCGCCCCGAAACTCAAAACCGGCAAATGGGTGCAGGGTGAGCCGGTGGCGGAATTCCAGAAAGGCAAGGCCTACATTGTCGAGTTCTGGGCCACCTGGTGCGGCCCCTGCCGCGCGTCGATTCCACACCTCAATGAAATCTACACGAAGTACGAGGACAAGGGACTGATCGTCATCGGCCAGAATTGCTGGGAGCGGGATGAAAGCCTGGTCGCACCGTTTGTGAAAGACATGGGCAAGAGAATGACCTACCGGGTTGCGCTCGACGACAAGCGGCACAGCGAGAAGGGCACCATGGCCGAGACCTGGATGGAGGCGGCCGGGCAGAGCGGCATTCCCACTGCGTTCCTGATCGATACCAAAGGGAGTATCGCCTGGATTGGCCACCCGATGGAACTCAAAGAGCAAGTGATCGACGATGTGCTCGCTGGGAAATATGATGTCCAGAAAGCAGCGACCGAATACGACCAGCAACAGAAAAACCAAGCTCAGTTGCGCACGATCTCGATGGCGATGAATCGCGCGATGCAAAAGAAGGACTGGGATGAAGCTGCGGCGAAAGTCGATGAAGCCGCGAAACTGTTGCCGGAGGATGAACGCGACCACCTGGATGCGGTCCGCTTCGATATCCTCCTTGGCAAAGAGGACTATCCCGCGGCGTACAGGATGGCGACGAAGATCAGCGACGCGAACCAGGACAACGCGATGCTGCAGAACGAGCTGGCCTGGCGAATTGCGACCGATGACAGCATTAAGCAGCGCGACCTGGCATTGGCCGAAAAGATCGCCCGGCGGGCGACGAAGGCTTCCGAAGAAAAAGAGCCCGGGATCCTGGATACCCTGGCGCGGGTGATGTTCATGCAGGGAAAGAAGGAAGACGCGATCGCGCTGCAGGAGAAAGCGGTCGGCCTGGCGGACGGCGACTTGAAAGCCTCGCTGCAAAAATCCCTCGATAGTTACAAGAAAGGCGAGCTGGCTGAGGCCGAATAGCTCGATCGGAATCGTCCTCGCAACCGAGCGGCTTTACCTGCGGCGGTTTGGCCCGGGTGACGCGCCCTTGCTCTTCGAACTGGACAGCGACCCCGAGGTGATGCGGTTCATCACCAAGGGCCAGTCGACGCCGCTCGCGCAAATCGAAACCGAAATCCTGCCGCGCCTGCTGGGCTACTACCGGAATTCGCCGCCGCAAGGGTGCTGGGCCGCTCACCTCGTCGGCGCCGATGAATTCGTCGGCTGGTTCCATCTGCGGCCCAACAAGATCACGCCGGAAGAAATGGAACTGGGCTATCGCCTGAAGCGGAGCGCGTGGGGCCGCGGGCTCGCCACCGAAGGCTCGCGCGCGCTGGTGCGGGCAGCGTTCCGCGCCTGGGGGTATGACAAGGTCTCGGCTCGAACCCTGGTAGGCAATCGCGCGTCACAACGTGTGATGCAAAAGGCCGGGTTGCAGTTTGAAGGTGAGTTCTCCTACAGCGCCGAGATGATTCCAGGCTGGACCGATCAAGAGCGCCGCGCAGTCAAGTACAGCCTTACACGGATGCAATTCCTGGCGCTCCAATCGCGGTCCAACTCCTTTTAATGCCGCCAGTCGGATGGGGAGAGGCAGAATCGTGTGCCACGGTGCGCCAAAAGTATCTGTTACCCGGAGTGGTGCAGAGGCTCCCCCACATGGGCCTTGAATTGGCCGCGCACACCGCCCAAGCTGGTCGTATGACACAGAATCCTTCTGCTTTTTGCCCAAAGGATACCGTCGCTATTTCCCGGTCTGCCGCCTGGTCACGCCGCCAGTTTCTGCGCGCCGCGACCATGACCGGCCTGGCCGCGCCGTTCGTCGTCTCGTGCCGCAATCTGCAGCCTGCACCAAGAGCCATCTCGCCCAACGAGAAGCTGGCCCACGCCTGCATCGGCGTCGGTGGCATGGGTTGGGCGGACCTGCAGAATTTTCAGCAGCATCCGCGGGTGCAACTGGTAGCGCTGTGCGATGTCGATTCGGGTCACCTCGACCAGGCGGCCAAAGTTGTCCCGGGCGCCCGGCTGTACTCGGACTGGCGCGAGTTGCTTCAGAAGGAAGGCGACCGGCTTGATTCGGTCAACGTCGCGGTACCCGACCACATGCACTTCGCCATCGCCTACAGTGCCATTCAGAAAGGCAAACACGTTTATTGCCAGAAGCCGCTTTGCCATGACGTCGCCGAAGTGCGCGCGCTTACGCTGGCAGCAGTCCAGATGGGCGTCAAAACCCAGCTCGGAACCCAGGTGGCTTCGAGCATCCAGGAGCGCACCGCCGTCCAATGGCTCAAGGAAGGGCGCATCGGCAAGGTGACGCATGCTTATCTTTGTTCCAACCGGCCCGGTGCGGTCGAAAATTACCGCCTCAAGGGACCGCGCCCGCCCATCGGACAGGAACCGCCCGCTGCTTTGCGCTGGGATTTATGGCTTGGCACCGCTCCGGCTCGGCCCTACGTACCGGAGATTTATCACCCGACCAAATGGCGCGCCTGGCAGGATTTTGGCACTGGCTGGTCGGGCGATATCGGCTGCCACATCTTCGACCCGGTCTGGAAAGGCCTCGGCCTGCAGCCGCCGCTGACCGTCTCCGCCGAGGTGCAGGAGTCCTGGAAAGAGTCACCCGTGCGCCGTGCCGACACCTGGCCGCAAGCCGACCACATCACCTGGACTTTCCCCGGCAACGACAGAACCGACCGCCGCGAACTTGTCCTCGAATGGTTTGACGGGGAGTACTATCCGCCCGAGCACATCCGCCGGCTCTACTCGGCCGACCTTAAGGAGTACCCGCCGGAATCCTCCATTCTCATCGGCACGGAGGGCTCGCTGCTCATCCCGCACAATTCCGTGCCGCAGTTGCTTCCCGAAGAGAAATTCAAAGAGCTCAAACGCCCCGTGCTGCCGGCGCGCAACCATTACCATCATTTCGTCGATGCCTGCCTCGGCGGCGAAAACACCGAATCGCATTTCGCCCAAACCGGCCCCATGACCGAAGCGATCCTGCTGGGCACCGTCGCGCTCCGTTTACCCGACCTGAAGCTCGAGTGGGATTCCGCGCGGCTGAAAGTTAATAATCAGCCCGACGCCAACCGCTTGCTGCGCCGCCGTTACCGCGACGGCTGGCACCTGGGACGGTTTTAGGCTGGGCTGCTTTGCCCGAAACGCCAACAACTCGCAGCGCCGGCATGTTGCCGGCTTAGGTTGTTCGGACCGTGTAAGCTGGCAACATGCCGGCGCTCTGCCCTGTCAGTTCTGACATATCCGGGTTAGAACTTCACAAACCATCTCTTGCGGTACATCGCGTACGCCACCAGGTAAAGCGCGAGCACGTACAGCAACGCCCAGAGGAGCGAAGCGTTCCGCGGACTCGCCAAAAACCCAAGGCACGGTGCCGTTTCCGGGCTCGCAAAGGGCGCAAAGAACTTCTCGTACAGCCAGGTCTTGAGCGCGACTTTCGCCCCGGCGGCAGTGACCATTTTAATCTCGAGCGAAAGCCGCCCCAGCACGCCCGCCAGCACGAACACTGTGATGGCATTCATGCCGTACACGGCAAACGGCTTCGCGCATTTGCGCCAACCCTGCACATCCACCAGCCAATAGCAGACCGCAAAGCCCACCAGCGCCATGCCGGCCATGAACACCGCGTAAGAGCTGGTCCAAAGGCTCTTGTTGATCGGCAGCCACGGGTTCATCCATTGCCCGGCCAGCAGCATCACGCAGCCCGCGATGAACATCCACGATGTCTTCGTTTCGGGACTCAGCTTCGACCGCAGCAATTGCCCCGTGAGCACGCCAAAGAGGCAGGTCGCGATGGCCGGGAGCGTGCTGACGATGCCTTCCGGGTCCCAGGTTTTCGCGGTCCTCCAGACGTGCGTGCCTATGACCGGCCCGGTCAGCACCGTTTCGTCGATGTATTGCGCGAAATTGCCTTCCTTATCCAGAATCCCCGAGCCGTAACCCGGCACTGGCCACAGCATCATCAGCAGCCAATACCCAGCCAGTAAAACAAAAATGGCAAGCAATTGCCCACGAACCCCCGGGCGAAGAACCATCTGCGGCACCCGTGTAGGAGCCGACGCAAGGGGGCCCATTGCCCCGCCCCGTTGAGCTTGCTGCAACGTGCCTACCGGAGCCGGCGTCAGAGCCGGGTGTTCGGAGGTAGGGCGCGCTGTCCTCAGCGCGCCGGGGTCTTGCGAAAGGGCTGAAATTGCGACTCTCTCCGTCAACAGAAAGACGACCGTCGCCGCCAGGTAACAAATCGCGATGCGCTGCAACACCCCCGGGATCCGAACCGTCGTCGCGTAATTATGCCACCACGCCGGGAACCCGTCCCGCACGAGCGAGCCGTCGATGAAATAACCGAACGAGTTCAGAAAGAAGCCGAGCGCGAAGATAATCACCGCGCGGCGCAGCGCATGAAGGAACAATTGTTTGCGGCTCTGCCCCTGCTCGAGCCGGCGCGCGGTCGAGAGGGGAATCGCCACGCCAACAATCCACAGGAAAAACGGGAAGATTAAATCTGTGAAGGTCCACCCGTGCCACGCCGCATGTTCCAAGGGCGGGTAAACCGCGCCCCAATCCCCAGGGTTATTCACCAGCATCATCCCCGCAATGGTCGCGCCGCGAAACACGTCCAGCGACATCAGCCGGCTCGAACCCGGGACAATCAGCGGCGCTGGCGCGGAGGCGTTCATCTTCTGTATTCCGCAGCATACCTTCACGCCGGGCATGATGGAAAGCCGCAACCGGGAGCGCCGGCGTCCTCACCGGCACGAGCAAGAGACGTAGCCGCAATAAGGCGCAAAGATGCGCGAGGAATTCTGCTCTTGTCCCTCTTTGTGCCGTTTTGTGGCAACTCCCCTCTCCGCAGACGGGGCCTGCCGCTTTACAATTCCGAAAACTGCCCCCATCGTCTCGGGACATGCATTCGGGCGTTTTCGTTCTCCTCGCCACTTTATTACTGGCGCCTGGCTGCTCCACGTCGCACTCCGCCAAAGCCCGCGCCGCCGCGCCGCCGCCGCCTTCCCCGGAGCCTTACGTCCGCATCGACAACGCCGATTCCAACCTCATCCAGCTCCAGATCGCCGTCCGGAAATTCGTCCCTGCTCGTCATAAAGGACCAACGCTCTGGCTGGCGGGCGTTTCGCACCTTGGCGAGTCCAATTACTACGCCGTCCTGCAAAAACATCTGGATGCGCAAACGCTCGTGCTCTTCGAAGGCGTTGCCGGCCCTTCGGACGAAGCCACTGATGCCAAACCCGGCGCCGCTTCGCCACCGGCCTCTGGTCCTCGCGCCGCTGCCTCTGCCGCCAGCGGCAGCGCCTCATCATTACAGTCCTCGATGGCGGCCGCGCTCGGCCTGGTGTTCCAGCTCGAAGCGATCGATTACCGCCGCCCCAACTTTCGTCACTGTGACCTCTCGGTCGGCCAAATCCGCGACCTCATCGCCGAACAACCGCCCGCGCCCGGACAGCCCGGCGCCGGCCCAAGCTTCGAGGGACTCCTGGAAATGATGCAGGGCGGTTCGTGGCTCGATTCCTTGGTGCAGCTCGGCCTGCGCGTTATTGGCGCCAACCCGAAACTGCAAGGCCTGGCGAAGCTGGCTCTCATCGACACCATCTGCGAGATCCAAGGCGACCCCTCGAGGCTCGAGGGCTTGCCGCCGGAAATGAAACAGCTCCTCGACGTCCTGCTCCAAAAGCGCAACCAAAAGGTGATCGCAGACCTCAAAACCGAGATGAAGAAGCTCGGACGGCGTGATTCCGTCGCCGTCTTCTACGGCACCGGCCACATGCCCGACCTCGAGCGCCGAGTACGCCGGGAGCTGGACTACCGCCCTTCCGGCCAACTGTGGCTGACGGCTTTCTCGGTCAATCTTGCCAAAACCCGGATCACCGGGCCCGAACGCGCTTTCCTGCACGACCTCCTCAAACACCAACTCGAGCAACTTCAAGCCCAACCGAAGCAATGAAGGCGCCAGGGCGTTCTCTTGCATCTCCGAACCACGGAATGCGGGAACCATGCGAAGAAAGACGCGTTTCTTGTTGTTCGAGTATTTCGTGGTTCTTGAAGGAGTGTCCGCCCGAGAGGGTTTGGCTCTTCCGCCTCCACCGCCCCCAGCGCTTGCGCCGGCGGCTTTTGCTCGTTACTTTACCGCGAGACGCGCCCGTAGCTCAGTTGGATAGAGCATCTGCCTTCTAAGCAGAGGGTCCCGCGTTCGAGTCGCGGCGGGCGCGCCATTTTTGAAGCTCATAAAAGGTCTGTAAATACAGGGTTTTGTGAGCCTCGGTCGCCCCAACTGCCAGACCCCTTCCGAAGACGCCCATGGCCAAAAGTGGGGCATTAGTGCACCCATCAGTCCACTGCTTTTTTTGAGTGGTTGACGGGTAGAACAAACGCTCATTCCTGCGACTGGAGAGGAATTACAGTTTGTTTACATTGGTGGCTCGGATGGGAAATGCTGAGGCGGCAAACTTTGGTGGGCGACGTGAGTTTGTCGCCCCCAAAGTTTAGAAAGCCGTCGCCGGATCCCCTGGAGTTGTGGTGCGATTCGCTTTTCTTTTTAGCATAGAAACCTGAATTGGGGCCACGGTGCTCTGACAATGTCAGGGCGGCAAGCCCCTTGCAAAGCAGGAATCGGCCATCATAAATATCCGGCCAACGAGGACTATGGTGCTCAGGTCTGTTGGTAGCCAACGGCTGCGACCTGACACGCTCCGTGAGGCGTAGAAACTTTTTTCAAGATTTTGTCTTCCCCGTGTCCCCGGCGGGCAAGTTCGTTTGTCGTTTCATTGAACGGGCTGCTGCGGCAGCCGCAAAAACCGAACAAAACAACAACAAAACAGGACAATCAATGAAAACAACGACAAACCACAGCATTGTAACGACTTCCGAGTGGCTCGCCGCCCGGAAGGAACTTCTCGCGGAAGAAAAGGGCCTCACCCGGCAGATGGACGCGGTCAGCGCCAAACGCCGCGCGCTTCCCTGGGTGAAGATCGAGAAAGACTACCAGTTCGACAGCCGGAGGGGGCGTGTCTCGCTCGCCGAGCTTTTTGCCGGGCGGAGCCAGTTGGTCATTCAGCATTTCATGCTCGGGCCGGGCTGGGGCGAAGGTTGTCCTAGCTGCTCTTACATGGCCGACCACACCGACGGGATGCTCCCGCATCTGGCCGCGCGCGACGTCACGATGATGGCCATTTCTCGGGCGCCGCTGGCCGAGATCGAGGCATTCAAGAAGCGCATAGGCTGGGCCTTCGAATGGGTGTCATCGAACGGCAGCGATTTCAACCATGATTTCCGTGTGTCATTCACGGAGAAAGAAGTGGAAAGTGGCAAAGTGGACTACAATTACACCAGGCAACCTTTTGGCAGCACGGAAGCGCCGGGAATCAGCGTGTTTCACCAGGCCACCGATGGTTTGATTTATCACACGTATTCGGTGTATGGCCGGGGCGTCGAACTGATGATGGGAACGTACCGCATCCTCGATCTGACGCCCAAAGGCCGCGACGAGGATAATCTCGAACGCTCAATGGAATGGGTTCGCTATCACGACAGCTACGATACCGGCTCGACGAAACGCGGTTGCCAGTCCAAGGAAGCAAAAGCATGAACTCGCAGTACTGCTGTCAACGGAAGCTGCCCACCAGTCGCGATGCGCGTCAGCAAAGAACGTGGCTGCGTCGTGTCAGGGAGGTTGCCGGGTGGATCGTCCCCGGCGCGCTGCTCGCGCTCATGCCAAAGTGTCCCCTATGCCTCGCGGCCTATGTGGCTCTGGGCTCTGGAATAACGTTGTCGTATTCCTCCGCACATATCCTCATGCGCATACTCACCGCGCTCTGCATTGGGACACTGGCATTGTGCGTAGTTGGGCGCGTGGTAAATTGCGGGCAAAACAAACAAACATTCAATCTCCAGCACACCCAGACACGCTCATGAAAAACACTCCTACCAATCAATACATGTTTCTCGTCCAAGGCGGCGCATGCACCGATGGCGGACTTTCGGCTGAACAAATGCAGGCCAAGATGACTGAAGTCTACGCCTGGATTGACGGCCTTACCAAGAAAGGCGTTATGAGCGCGGCGCAGCCGTTGACGCCCGAACGCAAAATCGTTTCCGGCAAGAACGGGAGCATCGTTTCCGACGGCATCGCCGCGGAATCCAAAGAAGCCATCGGTGGTTTCTTCATCGTCAATGTAACCACCATGGAGGAGGCAGTGAACATCGCCCGCACCTGTCCGATGTTTAATTACGGCGGGCAGTTGGAAGTACGCCAGATTGCCGAGTTGCAACGCGATTGAGCCCGCATGAGCCGGCACGGTGACAGCGCGGGCGAGGCAGCCGATCATTTTTTCCGTCACGAAGGCGCGAAAGTGGTCGCCACGCTCACCGCGCACCTCGGCACGCACCGGCTGCAGCTGGTCGAGGACGTGGTGCAGGAGGCGTTGCTGCGCGCGCTGCAAACGTGGTCGTATCGCGGCGTACCGGACAATCCTGCCGCGTGGCTGACGCAAGTGGCAAAAAATCTCGCGCTTAATGCGCTGCAACGTGAACAGCGATGGAACGAAAAACAGGAAGGCATCGCCGCCGAGCACACCCGGTGGCTGTCATCGACATCTGAAGACATGACACACGAGACTTTCGCTGATGACACGTTGCGGTTGATGTTTGTCTGTTTTCACCCCGAACTCGCCGCCGAATCACAGATCGCGCTCGCGCTGCGCACGCTGTGCGGGTTCAGCCCCGTGGAAATTGCTGCCGCCTTTCTCACCAGCGAGGCAGCGATCGCGAAGCGCCTGGTGCGCGCCCGGCAGCGCATCCGCGAGCTGGCACTGCCGTTTGCCGTGCCGGATACCGCCGCGCTTTCGTCCCGGCTTGATGGCGTGCTGCACACGCTCTACCTGCTTTTCAACGAAGGCTACAAAGCCTCCACGGGCGAGCGCCTCGTGCGCGAGGAGCTTTGCCAGGAAGCCATCCGGCTCGTCAGCTTGGTCACCCAGCATCCCGCTACACAAGAGCCGCGCGCTCATGCCCTGCTCGCGCTCATGTTGCTCAACGCCGCCCGCTTGGACGCCCGCACCGACGACGCCGGGAAACTCCTGCGTTTGCACGAGCAGGACCGCACTGCGTGGAACCAAGCCATGATCCAGCGCGGCGTACTGTGCCTTCAGCACGCATCGCAAGGAGGAGCATTGAGCGTTTATCACATTGAAGCCAGCATTGCCGCTACGCATTGCACGGCGTCCGACGCATCCGCGACCGACTGGCCGCGCATCCTGCATCTCTACGACCAGCTTCTCGCACTCACTGCTTCGCCTGTCACCGCCATGAACAGAGCAGTCGCTGTCGCGCGCGTCCACGGCGCACAAGCCGGACTGGACGCGCTCGACAACATCCGGCAACGCTCTGTGCTCGAAGGGAATCATCTCTACCACGCGATGCGTGGCACATTCGCCGCCGAACTCGGACAGACCGCTGCCGCGGTCACGCACTTTCGCCAGGCCGCGAAGGTCACCCTGCTTCCCATCGAGCGCGACTTCATCACCCGGCGAATCGAAGAGTGCGAAGCGCCGACAAAACTCTAAGAGAGGTTATTGGTTGGCCGAAACCTGCAGCGCCCGACCTCGGCTCAGGCCGACTGGTGCCGCGTGAGGGATTTCCACCCCCAACCTCTCCGTCCTAGCGGAGCGCCTCTTGTATGTTGGGCCGACGCGGCGAAATGGTACTCCCGCCAGGACTCCCACCTGCAGCCTGGCGGTTCGAAGCCGCCCGCTCTGCTATCTTGAGCTACGGGTGCATTGGGTTTTGGAGCCAGCGGAGAGACGCGCACTCTTGTGGGGCGATTATAAACGGAGGCGGAACACATATCGGCCAATGATGGCCACCAACAGGGCTACGGACACGGTGATCCCAAATCCGAAGAGGCCGTCCAATACATCTGCCGCGCGCGGAACCGGAGCGAGTTGATTTTTTTGCGAGTGATCGCCCGTCGCGGCGATGGCGCGTCGGTTTTCCAGGTCGGCGCGTTTTGCCGGAGGCAGCGTCGCCTTGATCGCGAAATACGTCGCGCCCGCAGCCAGCGACGCAATGAGGAGCGAAACGAACCCGCGCCCGAGATACTTCACGAGCGTCGGCGAGCGGTGTCCGGGCAACACCGCGTCACTGCCCGGTCGGCGTGGTCGGCTGCGGCGCAACGCGGCGAGGATCCAGTCCCAATTCAGTGCGAGATGCAAACCAACGAACACCACGAGTACAAAATTCAACCAACCATGAACTTCGTGCCAGAGACGAACGCGCCCGACGCTTTCCCCGATGAGGGCGGTGGATTGGCGGGAAGCGAACATGCCGGAGAACAATACCGCCGCCATCAGGACGAACAGCATCAGATTCAACAGGGTGCTTAGCCGGACACGATAACCGCCGCGTCTGCCCGTTCCTCGAAATTGAGTGACGAACCATTGCCATTGCAGCACCACATGCAGCAGTACCAGCGGACAGAGTGCGAAGCCCAGCCATTGATGCCATTCGAGGCCGGTAAGTTTGATGGGTTCGAGCACGCATACCAGCAGCAGCATGGTTGTGTCGAGACACACAAGAAAGGCAACGCGGTCGTTCATGGTTTGCCTATCAGACCACTCCACCGCCATAAGCTCACGTTGCCGTTGGTGTTGCCGGACTGGATGGCAAACCTCAAAACCTCCAGTAGCCAAGCACAAACCGGCCGTGTAACCTCCGATCATGTGCTCACCGCCACACGGCATCGCACCGACTAACCCACACTGCCTTACAGGCAACTTTCTTTGACCCATGAAAATGTCCGCCTTCCCTGCTGAGCGAATCCTTCTCGGGCCTGGACCGAGCCCTGTGCCCCAACGCGTGTTGCGGGCGCTTGGCGCGCCGACGCTGGGGCACCTCGACCCGCAATATCTGGCCATTATGGACGAGGCTTGTGAAATGCTCCGACAGGTGTTCCAAACAAAAAACCCGCTCACCTTTCCGGTCAGTGGCACAGGCATGGCGGGGATGGAGTGCATCGCCGTGAACCTGATCGAACCCGGTGACGAGGTGATTGTGTGCGTGAACGGGGTCTTTGGCGGCCGGATGAAAGATGTCATGGAGCGTTGCGGCGCAACGGTACACGCCGTAGAAGCGGCTTGGGGAGACGTGATCGCTCTTGAGCAGGTTGCCGCTGCCCTAGAGCGATACCCGCGATCGACGCTCGTCGGGATAGTCCACGCGGAGACGAGCACTGGCGCGCATCAGCCGCTTGCCGGCCTGGGGGATCTAGTCCACAGCCGCGGGGCGCTGCTCGTAGTGGATGCCGTGACCAGCCTAGGCGGCCACGATGTGCGCGTGGCGGATTGGGGCATTGACGCCATCTACAGCGGCACGCAGAAGTGCTTAAGCTGCCCGCCCGGTTTGGCCCCCGTGAGTTTCGGGGAGCGTGCCTTGGCGCGAATGGATGCGCGCAAGACCAAACCCCAGTCCTGGTATTTGGATGTCTCCATGCTCCGCAAGTATTATCTGGAAGGGGATGGCACGCGCGTGTATCACCATACCGCGCCGGTGAACATGACCTATGCCTTGCGCGAGGCGCTGGCGATCGTCATAGAAGAGGGGCTGGAGAACCGCATCGCGCGCCATGCGCAAATGCATCAACGGCTGCGCGCCGGGCTGGAGGCCATGGGCGTGCAGTACATCCCTAAACTCTCACTCCACACGCTTAATTGCGTGCGGATTCCGGCCGGCGCCGACGATGCTAACGTTCGCCGCCGTTTGCTCAACGAGTACGGAATTGAAATTGGCTCCGGCCTCGGCCCGATGGCCGCCAAAGCCTGGCGTATTGGCTTGATGGGACACGGTGCCTCGGTGCGCAATGTTGACCTTGTGCTGACGGCCTTGCGCGAGGTCCTTCGTTGAAATTCGCCCATGTCCGGCACTGCGCTCAACCGTCTGGCTTCCTTGTTCCCGCCGCAAAGGCTCTTGTCCCAGCCGGGGCAATTGGCCGCCTACGAAAGCGACGGATTGACCGCCTTTCGTACCCGCCCCCTTGCCGTGGTGATTCCGGAAACGGCTGACGAAGTCATCCAGCTCGTGCGGTTTTGCCGCGAGGAGAAATTGCCCTTCGTCGCGCGCGGCAGCGGCACCAGTTTATCCGGCGGCTCGCTGCCGGTCCCCGGCGGGATCGTCATTGCCCTGAACCGTATGAATCGGATTTTACTGCTGGACGCCGCATTGCGTGTGGCTGTAGTCGAGCCCGGGGTGGTCAATAATGAGGTCTCGCGCGCTGCTGCCCCGCACGGGTTGCATTACGCTCCCGACCCGTCGAGCCAGTCCATTTGCACCATCGGGGGCAACGTCGCGTTCAACTCCGGCGGCGCGCATTGCCTGAAGTATGGGATGACATCCAACCATGTCCTCGGCCTGCGCGTGGTTCTCGCCACGGGCGAAGTTGTCGAATGGGGCGGGCCCAGCCGTGAAACCGTAGGGCCGGACTGGTGCGGTTTGTTCACCGGCAACGAGGGCCTGTTCGGCATCGCGTTGGAAATCACGCTGCAGCTCTTGCCTTGCCCCGAACGTTTTCACACCGTGTTGGCCGGTTATCGCTCGCTCGAAGCCGCCGGCTACGCGGTCTCGTCGATCATCGCCAGCGGGTTGCTTCCTGGCGCAATTGAGATCATGGACGCCCTCGCGCTGGAGGCGGCGAAGGCGTCCGTCCATGCGGAGTACCCGCCCGAGTGCGAAGCCGTGTTAATCGTCGAGCTTGAAGGGCCACGCGAGGTAGTGGCGGTCGATAGCACTCGTCTGGACACGATCCTTGCGGGCAGCGGGGCCGTGGGAATCCGTCTGGCCCATGATACCACTGAGCGCCTGGCGATATGGAAAGGCCGCAAGAACGCATTCAGTGCCGTAGGCCGCTTGTCCCCGGATTTTATCGTTCAGGACGGTGTCGTCCCGCGTCGCCGGTTGGGTGAGGCGCTGCGCCGGGTCGGCGAGATGTCGCGGCAGGCCGGTTTGCGTTGCGCCAATGTCTTCCACGCCGGTGACGGCAACCTGCACCCGCTCATCCTGTTTGACGGCCGTGAGCCCGGTGCTCTGGAGCGCGCCGAGGCGCTGGCGGCTCGGATTCTGCGGATGTGCGTCGAGATGGGAGGCTCGATCACCGGGGAGCATGGGGTTGGGGTGGAAAAACGCGCTTTCCTTCCGGAAATGTTTAACCGCGAGGAAATCGACTGCCTCCAAAGGTTGCGAGGCGCATTCGACCCGCTCGGTATCGCCAACCCCGGCAAGATGTTCCCCGAAGCCGAAGCACCAACCCTGCGACAGCGTGGTTTGCATCCGCTTGAAAAGGCCGGTCTCCTTTCCCGCGAATGAGCGCTCTGTTGGCTCCCGCCTCGGTTCCCGAGCTGGTGGAGGTTGTCCGCTCTTGCCCACGGCTCCTCGCCATCGGAGCAGGAACCAAGTCGCGCCTGTCCGAAGTCAATGTAACCAAGGTCTCAACTCTGCGGCTTCAAGGCATTGTGGAGTACGAGCCGAGTGAATTCACCTTTACCGCCATGGCCGGTACCCCATTGAACGACCTCGCCGGCACGCTGGCTGCTCGCGGGCAATATCTTCCTTTTGACCCGTTTCTGGTGGAGGCAGGCGCGACGCTGGGTGGCACAGTGGCTGCCGGCGTGAGCGGTCCAGGACGCCTTCGCTTTGGCGGTCTTAGGGATTTCATTCTCGGTGTGCGCTGTGTGGATGGTTTGGGCCGCGCGCTGCGCATGGGAGGCAAAGTCGTTAAGAATGCGGCGGGTTTCGATTTGCCCAAATTCTTTGTCGGCAGCCTCGGCAGATTCGGAGTGCTGGCGGAGCTGACCTTCAAAGTGTTTCCTGCCCCCGCTTCGACGCTTACTTTGAGGCTGGCCGCCGGCGATATCGAAACCGCCGCCGGGATTTTGGTGGAAGCCGCCCGTTCTCGCTGGGAACCGGATGCTCTCGACCTCTTGCCAGGCGGCTGCAATGTCTGCGTGCGCCTGGCCGGGCCAGCCCAAGCCCTCCAGGAAATCGCATGTGATATTTTGGCACGATGGCCCGGTGAAGCTCTGACCAGCGCGGATGCTCTAAGGACTTGGTCCGAATTGTGCGAGTTCCGTTGGGCCTACGCAGACGGTCTGTTAGTTAAAGTAGCTCTCACGCCAGTGGTCCTGCCGGCGCTGCATCGTGCGCTGCAATCGCTGGACGGGCTTCGGATTCACGTCAGCGGCGGCGGTAACCTTGCCTTAATCTCACTCCCTGCGACTGACCAGGCCGCTACGCTGAGTGAACGGCTCTGCAGCCTGGCATTGTCCGCAGTCACGCTGCGTGGAAAGGCCCCGCTCTGGTGCGGCACCCAACCGCGCCCAAACATCGCGCAGGCCGTGAAACAGGCCCTCGATCCCGAAAATCGGTTTCCGGGGCTCGACGAATAAATGCTCCACGCAATCAAAACCGAAAAACTTGGACCCCTTGGGGCGGTAATGACCGGCGCAGTGCAGGCCTGCGTGCATTGCGGTTTCTGCCTCGCCGCTTGCCCTACCTACGTAGAGTTAGGCCAGGAGATGGATACGCCGCGGGGACGGATCGTGCTCATGAAACAGGTGCTCGAAGGCAACCTGCCGTGGAAAGCCGCGCAACCCCACGTGGACCGTTGCCTCGGGTGTCTGGCCTGTGAACCCGCTTGTCCCAGCGGGGTGCGATATCGAGATTTGATTAACCCGTTCCGCGCGCTGGCCGCAGCCAGGCTGTCCCTGTCCAGAAGGGAAAAGCTACGTCGCCTGCTGTTGGCGCAGGTGCTGCCGTTTCCAGGCCGCTTTCGGTTCGCCGCCAGAATGGGTGGCGTGGCCAAACATTTCTCTGCGCTCATGCCGCGCGCGATTCAACCGATGCTGGCTCTGCTTCCCGCTGCGTGTCCACCACGGCAGATTTGGCCTCCACTTACTCAGGCCCGAAATGAACGTCGGGCCCGCGTCGCTTTGCTCATGGGTTGCGTCCAGCAAGTGCTCGATCCCGACATCAACACGGCGACCATCGAAGTGCTGAGCCGGAACGGGGTGGAAGTCGTGATACCTCCGCAGCAAGGGTGCTGCGGTGGGCTGGCCTGGCACACCGGCGACCTGGCCGCCGCACAGGATTTTGCCCGACGGAACATCGCCGCATTTCCGAACGACACGGATGCGATCCTTACTAATGCCGCCGGCTGTGGTTCAACCATGCACGAGTATCACCTCATATTGCGTGGAACGGAGGATGAAGCGCGTGCCGATGCGTTCCGCCGGCGTGTGATGGATGTAAGCGCGTTTCTCGCTCGCCTTGGCCTGCGCCCGCCACACGGAAAAGCAGGCGCACAAAGGGTCGCCTATCACGATGCCTGCCATCTCGCGCATGCCCAGAATGTTTTGGCTGAACCCCGGCAACTCCTGCGCGCTATCCCGGGTTCAGAATTGGTCGAACTGACCGATGCTCACCTCTGCTGCGGCAGTGCCGGCACCTATAACCTGGACCAGCCGGAGATTGCGGCCTCACTCGGCCAGAAGAAAGCTCGGGCGGTGTTGGCTACGGACTCTCAACTCGTCGCCTCCGGCAACATTGGCTGCCTTAGGCAACTGAGCCTGCACCTGGCAAAGCTTGGCTCGCCTCTCCCGGTCCGCCACACTATGCAGGTGCTGCGCGACGCCTACACTCGCTAGTTCAATTTGCCTACTCAGCCACGATGATCTGGTCTCAAAACTACGCGCCGCTGGGCAACAATTCTGTTTCGGCTCTCCTGGCGGCTCTGCCCGTGGCAACGCTGTTGGGCTTGCTGGCCTTTTGGCACGTCCGTGCGCACCTCTCCGCATTGGCCGGCTTGCTGGTTGCGGGCGCCATCGCCGTGCTTGTGTATCACATGCCTGCGACACTCGCGCTCATGTCGGCCGTATACGGCGCGGCTTTTGGGCTCTTTCCGATAGGTTGGATCGTGCTGAACGCGATATTCGTATATGATCTCTCGGTCGAAACGGGCCAATTCGCCGTGCTGCAGCGCCAAGTGGCCGGCCTGTCGGGCGACCGCCGTATTCAGGCGCTTCTCGTCGCGTTCAGCTTCGGAGCATTTGTTGAAGGCGCAGCAGGATTCGGCGCGCCGGTGGCGATCACCGGGGCACTCATGATCGGGCTGGGGTTCCGGCCTTTGGAGGCAGCGAAGCTGGCATTGATCGGCAACACGGCCCCGGTTGCCTTTGGCGCGCTCGGAACACCCCTGCTGACCCTGGCCAAAGTTACCGGTCTCGACTTGCAGGCGCTCAGCTCA
Source organism: Candidatus Acidiferrum sp. (assembly GCA_035566435.1). Classification (GTDB taxonomy): domain Bacteria; phylum Verrucomicrobiota; class Verrucomicrobiia; order Limisphaerales; family UBA8199; genus DATMRF01. The sequence goes on along the minus strand of DATMRF010000047.1, from coordinate 34,270 downwards.
ATGGTCGGACGCCAGCTTGGATTGGTATCGATAATCGTGCCTTTCTGGCTGGTGGCTGCCCAATCCGGATGGCGCGGCATGCTCGGCGTGTGGCCCGCGTGCCTGGTTACCGGGCTGACTTTCGGCACAACTCAGTTTCTCGTGAGTAATTTCCATGGACCCTGGCTCGTTGGTATCGTCAGCGCGCTTGTTTCCATGGGTTCCCTAGTGGTCCTGATGAATTTTTGGAAACCTGCTCGGCGACAAACCGGGGAGGAGACTGCAGGTCCTGCCAGCGAGGCGACCGGCACACCCGCGTCGCTCGATTCGAACGCTGCCATGGCAGTTCGCACGAGGATGGGAACCATGAACCAAACACCCGAGGCGCGCTGCTCACCCGCTTCCCCTGGAGAAGGGAGACGGGAAGAGGAGGCTGTTTTCCCGCAGAGATGGTGGAAAGCCTGGCTGCCGTGGGTTTTCCTGTCGGTGTTTGTCTTCCTTTGGGGGCTGCCTGGCGTGAAGCACTTCCTGAACGCTCTGTTCGCACCCAACTTCGCCGTGCTCTGGCTGGACAACTGTGTCCAACGCATGCCGCCCGTGGTCGCAACTCCCATGGCTGAACCCGCCACTTTCGCGTTCAATGCGCTCTCGGCTACCGGCACAGCGTTGCTCCTGGCGGGACTCCTGGCGGGCTTCTGCCTCGGATTGGGTCCCGTTCGCCTGTTCGGCCTTTACTGCCGAACGGTATGGCGCGTCCGGATCTCGCTGCTCACGATCGCGCTTATGCTGGCTCTTGGGTTCACCACTCGTTACAGCGGCACCGACACGACTTTGGGCCTTGCCCTGGCCTCTACCGGTTGGTTTTTCCCGTTTTTCTCGCCCCTAATCGGTTGGCTCGGCGTCGCCCTCACCGGCAGCGACACATCTTCCAATGTTCTTTTCGGCAATCTCCAGCAAGTCACCGCCCAACGGCTGAACCTCTCGCCTGTCCTTATGGCCTCTGCCAACAGCTCCGGCGGCGTCATGGGCAAGATGATCGATGCGCAGAGCATAGTGGTGGCGAGTGTGGCCACGGGCGGTCATCCGCAAAGCCCCGACGCCGGCACGGTCTTGCGCTCGGTCTTTTGGCACAGTTTGGCCCTGGCGATTCTCATCGGCTTTCTAGTGATGTTACAAGCCTACCTTTAGCCCTGGACCTGCGTTAGAATCGGGGAATGGCGCGCTATTCACGCAATGACGAGGCCGGGATCGAACTCCCAAAGGCCAGGCTGGATCGGGAATCCCTCCGGCAGGCATTGGAGCTGTTCCAATATCTGCGTCCCTACCGGGTCCGGTTCAGCGCAGCCCTGGTGTCCATGTTCACTGGCAGCCTGCTCAGCCTGGCCTTCCCCTATCTTGCGGGCAGCATCATCGACGCCGCCATGCGGCGGACACAGGGCGGCAGCAGCATGGCCGGCTCGGATCGCACCGCCCTCCTGCTGATGGGCATCCTGGCACTACAGGCCGGGCTTTCCTACTTCCATTCTCTTTCCTTCGCCACAGTGGGCCAACGCTGCCTCATTGATTTGCGCCGGGCTACCTACGCGAGATTGATCTCGCTCCCAATGACGTTTTTCGCCCAACGCCGCGTGGGCGAGCTGGCCAGCCGTCTTTCCGCTGACCTGATTCAAATTGAGGACACGCTCATCACCGTCCTGCCACAGTTCCTGCGCCAAACCACCTTGCTCGTCGGCGGCATCGCGCTGATCGCGGTCACCTCCCTCCAATTGACCGGCATCATGCTCGCAAGCCTGCCGCTGGTTATCGTGGTGGCCGTGATGTTCGGCCGCAAGACGCGCAAGATTTACCGCGAAGCGCAGGATCGCCTCGCCGACACGGCCACCATCGTCGAAGAGACCCTGCAAGGCATAGTGAATGTGAAGGCCTTTTCCAATGAAGGCTATGAGCTGAACCGCTACCACGCGGGACTGGGAAGATTCCTGACCGCTACCTTGCGCGGCGCCCGGTTACGCGCGGCGTTCATTGCTTTTATCACCTTCGCGTTGTTCGGGTTCATCGTCCTGGTGCTCTGGTCGGGCGCGCGCTTGTTGCAGCAGGGAAAGATCACTTTTGGCGACCTCACTCGCTTCGGTCTCTACACGACCTTTGTCGCTGGAGCGATGGGCCAGTTCGCGGAGCTATACAGCCAGCTCCAGAAGGCCATCGGCGCCACCCAGCGGGTTCGGGAACTGCTCCGGGAAACCGGCGAAGTGGATGCGCACCTGGGGCCCACGCCGCCATCCACTCTGCCCCGGCTGCGAGGCGATGTGGTGTTCGAGAATGTCCACTTCACGTATCCTTCGCGAGCAGGAGTCGAGGTGCTTCACGCCATCGACTTGGCGGCGAATTCCGGACAAAGAATCGCGCTCGTCGGCCCGAGCGGCGCCGGCAAATCCACCCTCATCTCCCTGCTGCTCCGCCTGTATGACCCGTCAGCCGGGCGGCTGTTGATCGACGGCCGGGATGCACGCGATTACCGTCTCACCGAGTTGCGCGGTCAAATGTCCATGGTGCCGCAGGAGGTCTTGCTGTTCGGCGGGAGCATCGCGGAGAACATCGCCTATGGAAAACCCGGCGCGAGCACGGTGGAAATCGAAGCCGCCGCGCGACAAGCCAACGCGCACGACTTCATCCAGGCCTTTCCTGAGGGTTACGCTACGCTGGTAGGCGACCGCGGCATCAAGCTCTCCGGCGGCCAGCGTCAACGCGTCGCCATCGCGCGCGCCATCCTGAAGAATCCGGCTATTCTCATTCTGGATGAAGCCACCAGCTCGCTGGATTCCGAAAGCGAACGCCTGATTCAGGAAGCGCTGGAAACCCTGATGCGAGGGCGCACTTCGTTCATCATCGCTCACCGGCTCGCCACCGTGCGCCACGTGGATCGAATCGTTGTGATCGCCGCCGGACGTGTCATGGAATCCGGCACCCACGAGGAACTCCAGGCCATGCGAGACGGCGTTTACCGCCGCCTCGCCGCCCTGCAATTCCGCGAGTGAAGTGGAAACGGCGTTCCAGGCTAAGGTGGCGGGCAGGGCGCTCCCAGAGAAGTTTCGGAAAGTTGTCCTGAACGCACCAGCTCTTTCGTCGTATAATTGAAAGCGAAACACCAACAGCTTATGGCCTCAATGAACCCCAAAACTAAGACGATTGACGAGTATCTTGCTGGCGCGAATGCCGCCCAACGGGCCGCCCTCGAGAAGCTCCGCAAGACCATTCGCGCCGTTGCGCCCAGGGCGGAAGAGTGCATTAGCTACGGGCTCGCAGCGTTTCGTCTCAACGGCCGTGCGCTGGTGGCTTTTGGCGCCTGGAAGAATCACTGCGCGTTGTATCCGATGAGTTCCGCCACGGTAAAACTGTTCCAGGACCACCTTAAGAATTTCGAGACCACCAAAGGAACAATTCGCTTTTCGGCAGATAAACCGTTGCCGACGACGCTGGTGAAGAAGCTGGTCAAAGCGCGGATCGCGGAGAATGTCGGGCGTCGTTGATTTCCCACCAGCACACACTCAAGCTCGAGCGGTGAAGAGTTTCCATTCGCCCGGAAGGCCCTTCAACTCGTGGATTCCGATGTAGGCAGGGCCAGACTGCGGGCGGGTGCGGAGACCGGAGGCAGGGCATCGAGCGTCCAGAGCCCTGGCGGAGCCGAGAGCGTGTCGAACTCCGGTTGGATCTGGCGGTCCGGAGCTGTCTCGGTCTCAGGTTCGGCTCCGCGGTAAAGCGTGATCGAGATTTGCTCGTTGCGCCGAATGCAATCTTTGATGGCTTCGGGTTCTTTTTCGCAGTGCACCAGGGTCTTCCAGGAGTAAATGTGCTTGGGCTTGTGGAAGTCGCTGTTGGCCAGGAACGGCATGCGCTTCAGGCTTACGGGAGCGAAGAGATTGTTGCGGTTGGCAATCTCCCAGGCATCGATGACCGGCGCGAAGCGCTTCTGGTTTTCCCAAAGGTACAGCGTGTCCTTGGCCCATTCCGATTTCATGCGATGCGGGTGCGAGGCGACGGCGAGACCGCCCTGGGCGTGGATGCGCTCGATGGTGCGCAGCAGGTCCAGCCGCGGGCTGATCGGCTCTTTCAGATCCACGCCGAGGAGATGGGCGGAGGATTTGCTCGTCGGGCCGTCCTTGTTGAACTCAAGGCCGGTGAGGACGAGCATCCCGTATCGCCGACGGGCGCGCCGGGCTTCGCGCCCGATCACTTCGAAATATTCCTCAACCTGAGCGTAGCTCAACGTGAAGGGCGTTAGCCGGGAAAACTTGCCGATCAGCCGCCGCGGGTCGGTCCAGTGATCGGTGATGCAGATGCAATCGAACCCGCGGATGCCATAAAAATCCACCACTTCGGGCACGGTGAGGCGCCCATCCGAATAATTGGTGTGGATGTGAAAATCGCAAAGCAAGGGGCGGCGGCTTTGGCGAGCGGGCAACACGGGCGCTGGCGAGGAGACCGCGCCCGCCGCCCCGTTGCGCCGCGCCGGAAGCGTCTCCGGTGGGCGGTGAGAGTGATTCGCGATCTCGCATTCCTCGAGCACCAACCGGGCGATGCGTAACGAAGAGTCCGGCCGGCTCTCTTTCTCCAAACGTTCTCGCCATTGTTGCCACAAGGCGCCATTCCCTTCGAGCGCCCGCCCGACCCAGCGCGCAACTTTCTTGTTTTTCTGCGCGATTACGCCGACGCCCAGTTCCTCCACCAATCGAGCGTTGCCCTCTTCCTGTCCCGGGATGACCTGGTTGATAATCATGGGGCAGCGAGCCGCCATCGCCTCCTGCACTGCGGCGCCGCCCGCTTTGCCGACGACGAGGTGACTGCGCATCATTAACTCCGGCATCTGGTTCGTCCAACCGAGCACGTGCAGGCGGCGGCCATACCGTTGCTCGCGTTTGACGAGCTTTTCCTTAAGCTCCGCGTGCCGGCCAACGGTCACGGTCAGCTCAACCTCAGGGATTTCCAGCAGGCGGTCGATGGCTTTGCCGAGCTTCTTCTTGCCGGTGTTAATAACGTAAAGCACCCGGAGGCGCTGGCCTGCTCGCGGCGGGCGTGGCGCGTCGGCCACCGGCAGCGCAAACCGTGGGCTGACAGGAAAGCCAAGCGCCCGGATTTTGTCTGCCGGCACACCGGCCTTTTGCAACACGTCGGACGTCTGCTTGTCACAAACCATATAACGATCGCTGGAGTGCCGATACCAGATCGAGTTAATGGAGCGCGCGTCGGTGACCACCGTCACCAGGCGGAAGGGCTTTTCGCAATGGTCGTGGAAAAGAGAGTTCAGCAATTGCGCGTAAGTTGGGTAAGTGCTTACGACGCAGTCCGGCTTCGTGGTGTCCAGCAACTCGGTCAGGGATCGGCGCATCCGGCCCAGACCGTACCCACCGTCGGTTAGCCACGGTGCTTTATCCACCACCTTAAAAACTCCGGCCCACAACCCAGGCGCATAGCGCACCGCCCCCAGGTAAGCCTTGCGCGCCAATTGGTTCAGGCGCTTGTAGCTGCGTTCATACAAATCCGCCACCGTCACCTCCGCCTCCGGTGAGATTTGTTCCAGTGCTTCACACAGATTGCGGGCGGCTGCGTTGTGGCCGTCCCCGAAACCTGCCGTCAGGATGAGAATGCTTTTAGCCGCCATCAGGCCAAACCTGGCCCGGGCTTGTTACGGAAAGGTGGCGGACGTGTTAAGGTTGGATGAACCTTAGGCCGGGGCGGAGACGGCCACGTCCCCGTAGCTGCCCGAGAAAGAGGAAGCCGGCGGGAATAGGGCCGTCCCCGCCTCAGGGTAGGGCGTGCTGTCCTTAGGCCGGCATAGCCGAAACCAAACTCATTGTGGGAACGGCTGAACGTTGCAGGTTGAAAGTTGACGCTCGCCAGCGCAACCAACTTTCAACCTTTAACTTGCACCTTGGAAACGCAAGGATCTGCGCAGAAAAACGACATTTCTGCATATAGTCATTCAGCACGCCGCATCGTAGGCAAAGGGGAACGGCGCGCTGGTGCCCGCGCGGCCCGGCGGCCAGAACTCGTAGAGTTCGTTGGCCGATCTTAGGAAGCCCCGCAGCGCGCGCGCGCGTCTTCCTTTTAGGTAGCCGATGAACGGCCTGAGCAAGGCCTCCATTCCCAGGTGCTTCCGCAGGAACCCCGTAATGCACTGCTGCATCACTTCCAAGTCCTGGAGGTTTCCCATCCGCCGCTGATAATGAGCCAGCGCGCGCAGATCGCGTTTGTTCAGCCCGGTACCGTCTGAAGATAATGCCTCGACCATGTAGCGGAACTTTTTGAAAGCGATTCGTGTTCGGTGGATGGTGCCGGGGTTCGCTGGATCGATGGCATCGCGACGGCGGACCACCTCGGCAAAGGCCTCGGCTGTTGCACGGGCAACAATGGTGGCCAGGCGTTCCGGGCGGCTCGGCCGCGCCGGCTTCCTGGCCAGCAGCTCGCCCAGGGCTAAAATCGACGTTTCCAGTTTCCGGGTCTTGAAGGCGTTCACTTTCGCCGCCGTTGCCTTTTCCAGCCGGCGCTCGCGGCGCTTGAGGGAATCCTGGACGAGAATCAACTGGGGAAACCGGGACAATTGGCGTTCGATGAATAAGCGCTGGACGTGGGTATCTCGAAGTTCGCCGAGGGCCTTCAGCCGGCGTTTCAAAACCCGGCGCGCTTTCTCGGCTGTCTCCCCGGGCGTGACGCAACCCAGCATGACCAGCTGGGCCATCAGCCTTCGGGTCGCCACCCGTAACTCGTGCACGGTCCTTTCGGAAAATTCATCCTGGCAGCTTCGAAGCTGCGCGCGGTAAGACTCCCAGCGGCTGCGCAATGCATTGGCGAGGAAGGGACCGACGGTCGAGGGCAGATGCCACGGGGCAGGGCTTAGAGGCTGCGCGGGCCTCATCGCCGCTGGGGCTGGCGTTAGGGGAGTGAGACGTTCGAAGTTCGTTAGTAATGAGGGTTCGGGCACCGGTTCCATCAGCGTAGCGATCTCCGCGTCCGGCGGCGGAAGACTGGCCACGTTTGACTGCGAAAATTCAGGCGCGCTCATATTCTTCGACCTCGTAATGTCCTTGCGAAAGTGTCAGGAAGCAAACGCCGCCTGAAACTCCTGCAGACTCGGTCCGATTGACGGTACAGATGGCCTTCGGTTGCGGCAACCGGGAGTTATTCACCACCTGTTCACAACTATCCTCCACCTGTTCACACGGTCAACCCTGCGATTTGCACGGCTGAAAGTGCGCAATTCTCTCCCTCTCTGCCGTCCGCATGTTCCGGGTATTCCGCCGTTGTTTTCTCCTGCTGTTGGTTGCGGCTTTGCTGCGCTGGATCCATCCGTGGTCAAAAAAACTTTTCAATTCCTGTGAATTTAGGCCCGTTTTCAGACATTCGGAGCATGTTGATCAACTTTCTGAACGTTACAATTTGTGCTCCAGCCATTTCCACCACGAACTTGAAACGAACTTGAAAGACTTTCTCAGCCACAACCAGCACTCCACCAGCAACTTCCACATTCTGATTTTCCCGAACCCGAAACCCCCGCGTATTAGTAGAAGCCAGTGTCACGTACGACCGGCCTGAAAAAAGAAACGAGATATGCAGCCTGATTACAAAAAGAGTTTAGACAAAATCGCCGCCCCGCGGCACGCAGCCGCAGACTTGAGAATCTGAAAGACTGAGTATGCGCTACCAGCCGGCCTCGGCGTGCATGAACGTCACCCTTCACGTTCCTCGCCGCACGGAGCCTCGCGTCTCCTGCCACCCATGCACACCACCGAACCCATCCGAACCCAATCGAACCTCAAAAGAATATCTTCCCATCCTTTTCAGCGGTCAAATCGGTAAACAAACGGTAAACCTCCCCGTCTCCATCAAAGCTCTCCATCCGTATGGGACCTGGGACTTGGGGCTGTCTAACACTATTGCTCGCGCACCCTTCAGCGTTGTGATTGAATCGCGCCGTGATTGCGCTCGCGGCAATTCTTGATCGAGTGCCAGGCCTGACTCCCGGCCCGCGACTCTCCGTATGAAAATCAAACGACGCCAATTCCTCAAACGCACCGCCGCCCTGGCGGCATTTTCCACCGTGCCCGGCAGCCTGACACTGGCAGCACCCGCCCCCAGGTCCTATCCCTATCTGGGACGCACCGACGACTACAACGACTTCCGGATTATCGAGCCGGGCCTTGCTGTCGCAAAAGTCGAGTCGTGGACCCAGGGGCAGTTCGGCATTGTCCGCGTCGCGACCCGCGACGGTCGCGAAGGCTACGGCCAGCTTTCCTCATGTGAGCCGGACATCACCGCCACCGTGCTGCACCGGCAGGTGGCCCGGCACGTGCTCGGAAGTGACCCGGCGCATATCGACGCCCTCGCGGACCGTGTTATCGACGCCAATATGAAGTTCCCGTGGACCTACGTCTGCCGCGCTCTGGCAGGCGTCGATACCGCGCTTTGGGACCTTTACGGCAAAGTAAAGGGCAAGCCGGTTTGCGAGCTGCTGGGAGGAAAGACCGCCCCCTTTCCGGTGTACGGCTCCAGCATGCGCCGCGACATTTCACCCGAAGACGAAGCGGCGCGGCTGGTCAAGCTCCGTGACACCCTCGGCTTCAAGGCCTTCAAAGTCCGCCTGGGCGTGCCGACGGGCCACGACCGCGATGCGTCGCCGGGCCGCACCGAGAAGTTGATCCCGACAGTCCGCAAGGCGGTCGGCGACGACATCCAGCTTATGGGCGACGGGAACAGTTGTTTCACGCCGCCCAAAGCCATCGAGGTCGGGCGCCGCCTGGAGGCCGACCATTACTTCTGGTTCGAAGAGCCTTGCCCCTACTGGGAACTGGAATGGACGGCGGAGGTCGCAGCCGCGCTCAAGATGCATGTCGCGGGCGGCGAACAGGACAACGACCTCGCCCAATGGCGCCGCCTGATCGCCATGAACGCCGTGGACGTCCTGCAGCCGGACCTGTGCTACATCGGGGGCTTTACCCGCGCCTGGCGAGTGGCGAAAATGGGGCAGAAAGCGCGTAAATTGCTCGTGCCTCACTCTTCCCACCTGTCGCTGGTTACCCTCTTCTCCCTCCATTTCATGGCGGCCATTCCGAATGCCGGGCCATTCGTCGAGTTTAGCATCGAGGAGGACGCCAACGCGGGTGAACTTCTCTACAGCCCGGCGCTGAAAGTTCGCGACGGCAAAGTTAAACTCCCGGACGGTCCGGGTTGGGGAGTGACCATCAATCCCCGCTGGCTCGAAAAAGCAGCGTACCTGAAAAGCGAACGGCCTGCCTGACCGCGGAAGAAATTCGCATGTTATGAACTTGGAGACTGATTTGAGTCGCCGGGCGTTCTTAAAAGCGGCTGGTTGCACCGGCGCGGCCATCGCCATCGGTAGCGGGAAGCTGCCGTGGTCGCCGCTCGGCGCCGCGGAAAATCCTCTCGTCGTACCCCCGGCTCCGAACTGGGTGGTCAAGCCGATGCGCTGGGCCCAACTCACGCTGGTCGAGGATGACCCGGGCAAGTTCGACCCGCGATTCTGGCTCGATTACTTTCAGCGCACACGGTCCGACGCGGTCTGCCTCAGCGCGGGCGGTTGCGTCGCGTATTACCCGACCAAGGTTCCGTTTCATCACCGCAGCGACTGGCTGGGCGACCGCGACGTGTTCGGGCACCTGGTCGCCGGCTGCCGCAAGCTGGGCATGGTCGTCATCGCCCGCACCGACCCGCACGCGACCTATGACGATGTCCAGACAGCGCACCCGGATTGGATCGCTGCCGACTCCGAAGGCCGTCCCCGCCGCCACTGGGCTTCCCCGGAAATGTGGGTCACTTGTGGCCTGGGTCCCTACAATTTCGAGTTCATGACCGAAGTGAAGAGGGAGATTATGTCCCGTTACAAAGTGGATGGGATTTTTATTAATCGCTGGGACGGCTCGGGAATGTGTTTTTGCGAACATTGCCGAAACAACTTCCACCAGGCCACAGGCCAGGAACTGCCGCGCACGAATGATCCGCAGCAGCCTGCCCGCCGCGCTTACATTCTCTGGCGGCAGGAACGGTTGTTCGAACTGTGGCGTCTCTGGGACACTGAGGTCCGCAAACTCAATCCCGACTCCTGCGTCATTCCCAACACCGGCGGCGGCGCCACCAGCACCTTGGATATGCGGCGCATTGGCGAACTCGCGCCGACCCTCATCGCCGACCGGCAGGCGCGTCGCGGCCTGACCGCCCCATGGGGGAATGGCAAGAACGGCAAGGAATTCCGTGCCACCATGGGGCCCAAACCGATCGTCGGCATCTTCAGCGTCGGCGTCGAGGAGCCTTACCGATGGAAGGATAGCGTGCAGAGCCCGGCGGAAATTCGCCTGTGGGTCGCCGACGGCGTGGCGAATGGTTTGCGTCCCTGGTTCACCAAGTTCTCCGGCGTGCTGCATGACGAACGCTGGCTCGAGCCGGTGGCGGACATCTATCGCCGCTACGCCGGGTGGGAAAAGTACCTGCGCAACGAATCTCCGCTCGCGCGCGTCGGGTTGGTCTATTCCCAGCAGACGGCGTGGTTCTGCGGCTCGAGATTTGAGGACCACACCCTCGGCTGGTACCAGGCGCTGATCGAAGCCCGTATCCCCTTCGAGATGGTGCATGATCGGTTGCTCGACCGCGTGCGGCTCGGTCAGTTCAAGACCCTCATCCTGCCGAGCGTCGCCGCCCTCTCGGAGGAGCAATGCCGGCAACTCGGTGAGTTCGTAGATCGCGGCGGCGGTCTCGTCGCCACCTTCGAGACGAGTCTCTACGATGAATGGGGCGCGCCGCGAAAAGAGTTTGGCTTGGCCGGACTGTTTGGCGTCACCTACAAAGGCCGAATCGAAGGCCCGATGCAGAACTCATACCTTCAGCTGGAAACCGATCCGGCTACCGGCAAGCGGCACGCACTGCTGGCGGGACTGGAGGAGGCGCCGCGCATCATCAACAGCGCTCGTCGCGTCGTTATGGAAGCCACGCGACCGTTCCCAAACCCCCCGCTGACCTTAATCCCGTCCTATCCTGATCTGCCGATGGAAAAGGTGTTTCCGCGGGTGGCGAAGACCGACGTGCCGCAGGTCTTTCTGCGTGAGGCCGGCAACGGCCGAGTGGTTTATTTTCCTGGGGACATCGACCGCACCTTTTGGGAAGTGCTGTCGGTGGACCATTTCAAGCTGTTGCGCAATTCGGTCGAGTGGGCGACCAACGAGGGGCCGGTCGTGACGGTGTCGGGTCCAGGAATGCTCGATGTGACCCTCTGGCGCCAGAAAGAGTCGATAACCGTCCACCTGGTGAATCTGACCAATCCGATGATGATGAAGGGGCCGGTGCGCGAGTTGCTCCCGGTGGGAGCCCAAAAGGTCCGAGTGCGGCTGCCGGATGGCGCCAAGGCAAAGCAAGTGCGGCTGCTCGCGGCTTCGACCAACCCGCGAATCCAGCGCGACGGTCAAAGTCTGAGCCTCACCGTTCCCTCCATCGTCGATCATGAGGTAGTGGCTATTGATTTATGATCGTCCTCCACACCGCTACAAAGTTGGACAGTTGCGCTCGCATCACTCGTCCCTTTTCACGCATCACACCTGCGCCATCCCATGCCTAACCTGGAAACCCGGCGCACTTTCCTGAAACAAACCGCGCTCGCCACCACCGCGCTAGCCGCACGCAACCCGCGATGGAGCACTGCTGCTGAGGCGCCGCGCCAAAACCGTGCGGAAGGCCCATGGTATCGCCGCACGCTGCGCTGGGGCCAGACGAACATCACCGAAATGGACCCCGAGCGCTATGACATCCCCTGGTGGCGCAAGTATTGGAAGCAAACCCGGACCCAGGGGGTGATCATCAATGCCGGCGGTATCGTCGCCTACTATCCCAGCCGCGTGCCCTTCCATCGCCCGGCGCAGCACCTGAGCGGCCGCGACCTGTTCGGCGACTTGTGCCGCGCAGCCCATGAGGACGGCTTGGTGGTGTTTGCTCGCATGGATTCGAATCGCGCCCACGAAGAACTCTACCAGGCCCACCCCGATTGGTTCGCGTTGGAGGGCTCCGGCCGCGCACACAAGGCCGGCGACCTGTTCGTGACCTGCGTCAACAGCCCCTATTACGAAGAGCACATTCCGTCCATCCTGCGCGAAATCATCGAGCGATACCACCCGGAAGGTTTTACCGACAACAGTTGGAGCGGCCTGGGCCGCGGCAGCCCCTGTTTCTGCGAAAGCTGCCAAAAGAGATTCCGCGAGCGGACCGGCCGGGCGATTCCCCGTGAGAAAAACTGGAACGACCCGCTCTACCGCCAATGGATTCAATGGAATTACGAGCGCCGGCTCGAACTTTGGGACCTGAACAATCGTGTCACGAAGACCGCCGGTGGCCCGGACTGCATTTGGGCCGGCATGAACAGCGGCTCGATCACCGGCCAGGCGCAAAGTTTCCGCGATTACCGGGCGATTTGCCGTCGCGCTGGAATCATCATGCTCGACCATCAATCGCGCAGTGATGCCGCCGGCTTCCAGCAAAACGGCGAGACCGGCAAACTCATCCACGGCCTCCTGGGCTGGGATAAGCTCGCTCCCGAAAGCATGGCGCTCTACCAGGCGGGCAAACCGACCTTTCGTCTCGCGAGCAAGCCGGAACCCGAAGCGCGTCTATGGATGCTCGAGGGCATCGCCGGGGGCATCCAACCCTGGTGGCATCATGTCGGCGCCTATCATGAAGACCGGCGCATGTATCACACCGCCGAGCCGCTGTATCGCTGGCACCAGGCCAACCAGGAATTCCTGTTCAACCGTCGTCCGGTTGCAAATGTAGGCGTGGTCTGGTCCCAGCAGAATACGGATTTTTATGGCCGTGATGATGCCGATGGTTTGGTGGAACTGCCCTGGCGCGGCATGACACAGGCGCTGATTCGCTCTCGCATTCCTTATCTGCCGGTTCACATCGATGACCTCGAGCGAGACGCTGCGCAGTTTTCGCTGTTGGTGCTGCCGAATCTGGCGGCGATGTCCGACGCCCAGGTCGCGGCCGTGCGGCGCTTCGTTGACCGTGGTGGCGGCTTGCTGGCCACCGGGCAGACCAGCCGCTTTAATGAGTGGGGCGAGCCACGCTCGGACTTCGCCCTCGGCGACTTGTTTGGGACGCACGCGGTGCCGCCGCTACAAGCCGACAGCGAGGCCACCCGTCGCGGTTGGGCCGCCGAAACGCTTCACTCCTATCTGCGTCTGGCGCCCGAGTTGCGCTCCCGGGTGGACGGGCCACACGTCGATGCCGAACCGCCCGTTTCAGGCGTGCGTCCTCAGGTTCTTCGCGGATTCGACGAAACCGATATTCTGCCCTTTGGCGGCATGTTGGAACCACTTAAGGTGGACAGCGGCTCGCAAGTGCTGATGACCTTCGTGCCGCCGTTCCCCATTTATCCTCCGGAGACGGCGTGGATGCGCGTGGCAAAAACTGACCTGCCAGGTTTGATTCTGAACACCACAGGCCGGGGCAGCCGGGTTGCCTTTCTGCCGGCGGACCTCGATCGCCGCTTCGGGCGCGACAACCTCCCTGACCACGGCAATTTGCTGGCGAACCTCGTTCGTTGGGCTGTCAAAGTCGATTTGCCCCTGGCCGTGGAAGGTGCCGGCCTCATCGATTGCCATCTCTACCGCCAGCCAGGCCGGGCCATTCTCCACCTGGTTAACCTGACCAGCGCAGGAACCTGGCGCCAGCCAGTACACGAGTTCATCCCCGTTGGCCCGCTGCGCGTGCGGGTTCGACTGCCCGATGACGTGCACGCTAAAAACTTGCGCCTGCTGGTGTCTGGGCGGAAGGTATCCGTTACCGGGGCGAAGGGCTGGTGCCGCTTCGAACTGGACTCGCTCCTGGACCATGAAGTGGCCGTCGTGACCTGAAGCAAGTGAAATTCGAGTCCAAAAACGAACGCTCACCATATGAATAGACGCGAGTTCCTCAAATCATTAGCCGTCGCTTGTGCCGCGAGCAGCCAGGTGCCCAACCTGGGCGCAGTCGATACGACCTCCGCGCAACTCAACCTCAAACTGCCCCGTCGGCTCCTGGGCAAGACCGGCGTTATGGTCAGCGCGCTGGCCTTGGGCGGAGTGATCGGCATGCAACTCCCGCCTTCCCCGGAACACGATCCGGTTGCGATTGCCGACGCCGCGCTCGACCTGGGCATCACTTACTTCGATACGTCCCCGGATTACAACAATGGCCAATCGGAGACCAACTACGGCGAGGTCATGGCCCGCCGCCGCAAGGAGGTGTTCCTGGCCACCAAAACCAATGACCGGAATTATGACGGCACGCTCCGCAGTATCGAGCAAAGCCTTAAACGCCTCCGCACCGACCACGTGGACTTGCTCCAAATTCATGGCGTCTCTGCCAAAGACGACCCCGCTTCCTGGGGCAAGCCCGACGGCGTCCTGACCGCTCTGCACAAGCTTCGCGACCAGAAAGTCATCAGGTTCATCGGCCTCACCGGGCACGACAGTGCCGCAAGGTTGCGCGAGGCCATCGAGATGCACGAGTTCGATACGCTTTTGACGACCCTCAACCCCGTGCCTCGCCGGCAACCGTTCCGTGAAGACCTGCTGCCGGTGGCGAACCGGAAACAGATGGGTGTGATCGCCATGAAAGTCATGGGCGGCGGGAACGGTTGCCTGGCGACCGGGAACCCACTGCAAAAAGTTCTCCGCCCTTATCACGACCAAACGCCCCACCAGGTGACCCCGCCACTTTTGCTCCGGTACACCCTGGCCCTGCCGGTCTCTGTGGCCGTTGTGGGCGTAGCGTCAGTTGACCAGTTAAAGGCAAATATTTCCGTAGTGCGTGAGGCCATGCCGATGGGGCTGACCGAACGCCAGGACCTCGAGCGCCTGATGGCCTGAGAAAGCCCAAACCAGGTTCTTACCTCGCCGTGGCCCAATCAAAAACGGTTACTGTGTCGAGGTCTTTCCATTTCGTTCCCGCCTGGACCTTCGGTGTGGTGCGCCCGACATACTGGAAGATGCGATGAGGAGCAGCTTTCTCGATCGTGAACAACAAGGGATCGACCAGCGCGGCAAGCAAGACGCTGCTGACCTCCATTTTAACGAGCAGCACCTGCTTGCCTTGCCAGGTGGACTCACCGCTCTTAACGAAAGTGAATCCCACCGTTTCCCTTCGGGGCACAACGATGTACCTGCGTTTCACGTCTTCCCCTCGCGCGAGCGCGTTCCAATTTGATGCCAGGAACGGCCCAATCATGTCACCGATGATGGCGCTCCCCTTCAGGGCCTCAGTCGCCTTCTTTGTCCGGCCGCCGGCTTCGCTGCGGTACTCGAACTCGATGCTGTGCTTGGCTGGGCTGCCCGGGGCGTGGCGGAGCCTGGCGCTGCCCGCCGCGCCGATCTGAAGTTCTTCCAATTCATACGAAACCAGGTCGTCCCCCTCATAGACGACGCGCTCGCGGGCCGCCGGCTTGCCACCCGGATACGTGAAATCACGTTGAACCTTCAGGGTGGAGCCGGAGCGGGTCGCGACGCGCTTGAAATTGAAAAGCAGTTTCTTGCTGTCAGCGCCCTGGCCGTAAATTGCGGCCGCCAGGTATGTAGGCTCCTCGTACTTCAACTCTGCCGGGCCTGACGGCGACGGGTCGGCGGCGAATGCTGGTCCGTGCTCCGCTCCGCCTGCCAACAACGCCTCCAGCAAGAATAACCGAACCACGCCGGGGAACGTTTGCTTTATTCGAAGAGCATAGACGATGTCATGCGAAAACTCCATCCGGCGGTTTGGCACAGGGTAACCGGCCCGCCTCCATTGAGGCATCGCGCCCACAGAATGTCATGTGTTGATCCAGGCGCACCTCAGTTCCTTACGCAAAGCCCGCGCACGATGCGCGGTTTGATTAATCCGGCGAAATCGCGCGGTCCGGCATAATACCAGCCTAAGTGGTGGCCGCAGCCGGCACATTGGCAGAACGACCAGGCATGACCAGGAAACCAAGTGTGCTGAAGAGTCGGCACACCGGTCTGCCGGCACCCGAGCGTCTCGGAGAAGGTGATGATTTCAAAACGGATTGCTTCCGCGTTGGAGAAAGCGAATTCGTCCTTTCCCTTATACTTGAAGCGAGCCCTGTCATGCGCCACATGGTTCAGGCACCAGGCACAGAGCCAGTCGCCCGCAGCGTCGCAGGTTGCGGTACGGGATCCCAGCGCCGGTTCGACCACTGCCGGCATGACCGCGTCCGTTTCCGCTGAGGCGTGCCAGTCCACAGACGAATCTTAACGCCAAGGTCGCTGCGCGGTCAAATGGAGCCCGGCGTGGAAGACCGCGCTTAAGGGGCCCGCACGAGAAACCACATGAAACACGTCAAGGACGGAACCTGATTTCGTTTGTTTCGAGTCTTTCGTGATAGGGTTGTTCCCGGATGCGTAGCGCCCGGGTCCCGCTTGTGGGTTTGCTCCGAGCGGCCGCCGGCGACATAATCGCCCCGTGGAATTCAACCGGGCACGCGTTCAGCAACAGGCGTTGAACCTCGCGACACAGGGTGTTTTTATCGGCACCTCCTCGTGGAGATATCCCGGCTGGTTCAGGTCGCTCTATGACCGCGCCCGCTATGAATATCGCGGCAGGTTCGCCCAAACCCGGTTCAACCGGGAGTGCCTGGCCGAATACGCCGAGGTCTTCAAAACCGTTTGCGTCGATGCGGCTTACTACACTTTTCCGAGCCGGCAATCGCTGGAAAACATGGTCAACCAGACGCCGGATGATTTTCTGTTCGGGCTCAAAGTGACCGACACGATCACGATCAAAAAGTTCCCCAAACTGGAACGCTTTGGCCAGCTTGCCGGAAAACCAAACGAACAATTCCTGAATGCCGAGCTTTTCGCGAAGGCCTTCCTCCAGCCCTGCGAATCGGTCCGCTCCAGCGTAGGGGTGTTGATATTCGAGTTCTCGCGGTTTTGGCCTGCCGATTATGAGCGCGGCCGCGACTTCATTGCTGATTTGGATCGATTTCTCGGCCGACTGCCAAAGGGCTGGCCGTACGCGGTCGAGCTGAGAAACGGGAACTGGCTGAAGCCCGAGTATTTCGAGTGCCTCTCGCGGCACCAGATCACTCATGTCTTCAATTCGTGGGAAGCGATGCCGCCCGTGAGCGAACAAATGGCTCTGCCGGGCAGCCGGACGAACCCAGAGCTGACCGCCGCCCGTTTTCAGCTAAAGCCGGGCCGAAAATTCGAGCAGGCGGTGAAAGCATTCGAGCCCTACGACAGCATCAAAGAGGAGAACCCTGGGGCGCGTGCGGCCGGCAAGACCCTGATTGCTGATGGGATCGCAGCTGGGCCGAAAAAGAAGACTTTCATTTTCGTGAGCAATCGCCTCGAAGGCAATTCTCCGGGCACGATCGCGGCGATGCTCGAGCACGCCGGTTGAGCGGCCTGGCCAGGAAGCAGCGCGTTTCGGGAGCAGGTGAATTGTCATGGGGTATCGCAGCGTTCGCGTCCACCGCGAATATGTTCAGCGTTCGAGCCGAAAAAACCCTGACAGAAAAATTAGTGACGGAAAAATTTCCCTGCCGTCAATTTTTCTGTCCGCTCTTTCTTAGGTTGCCGGGCGGGTCGCTGGCGCTCGCGAGGGGAGCCGATTCCCAGCCACCGCCCAGAGCCTTGTAAACGGCGACCAGCGCCGTCGCGGTGCGGGTTTCACTCTGAGCCAGTTGTTCCTGAATGGACAGCAGAGTCCGCTGGGCGTCGAGCACCACAAGGAAGTCATCAATACCACTGTGGTAACGTTGCGTCGCCAGGGCGACCGCATCTGCTGCGGATTTCGCGGATGCCGCCAGGTAGTCGCGGCGGACCTGGACGCGGCTGAACTCAACCAAGGCGCCTTCGGTTTCTTCGAGCGCGGTGAGGACGGTCTTCTCATAGGAGGCCAGTTCGGCTTCGGTTCGAGCGTCGGCGGCCTTGATCCGCGCCCGGACGCGGCCCAGGTCCAGGGCGGCCCAGGAAATGCGCGGGCCAAAGGAATACGTGTCGGCCCCGGCCTTGAAGAGGCGAGAGACCTCGTTCGCCGATACTCCCAGATTGCCGTTGAAGGTCACACGCGGGAACAGGTCAGCAGTGGCAACACCGATGCGGGCGGTGGCGGCAGCGAGCGACCGTTCGGCGGCGCGAATATCCGGGCGGCGGCGCAACAGGTCCTCGGGTTTGCCGATATTCACGAGCGCGGGCAAAGCCGGCAGCTGGGCCGGCTCAGAAAGCTCCGCCTCGAGGGCCGTCGGTGGCAGGCCGCTGAGCACGCTCAGCCTGTAGATGGTGCGCTGGATGGCGCTTTCGAGCGGAGGGATGATGGCGAGCGTCGCCTGGAGCTGCGCTTGCGCGCGGGCCGCGTCTAGATCGGTGCCGCGGCCGGCTCGGAGTTTGGTGAGGGTGATGTCCAGAGTCTCGGTTTGGTTCGTCACGTTGCGGCGAGCCACATCCAACGCCATCTGCGCCCCGCGCAGTTCGAAGTAGTTCCGCGCGATTTCGGAGATGAGCGTGACGAATATATCGCGCCGGGAAGACTCCAGCGCCGCCACTTCGGCCGTGCTGGCCTGCACCGAGCGGCGTACTCGGCCGAAGAGGTCCACTTCCCAGGTGGCGTCGAACCCGGCATCGTAGAGCTGGAGCTCGCGTTGACTGCGCGGCAGCGGGAACGCGATGGAGTCCTGGCTGGAGAGTGATTTGGTGTAGCCGCTGGTCGCCGTAATCGTGGGGAACAGATCGAGCACGTTTGCCATCCGGAGCGCACGCGCCTCGCGCACCCGGGCGGTGGCGATGCGGAGATCATGGTTAGCGGCGACTGCACCTCCGACGAGGCGATTGAGGAGCGGGTCGTCGAAACTACGCCACCAATTGGTTTCGGTGGCCGCGACGGACAAATTGGTTTGCCCGGCGTTGGCGAAGGTTTCGCTGACTTGAGTCCGAGGCGGTTTGTAATCCGGGCCGGCAGCGCAACCGTTCACGCACAGCACGGAGGCCAGGCCCAGCAAAAGCAAACCAGCCGCGGCACCGGCAGTGGCAGCGCCGGTCGAGGCCTGGCCGCCGGCTGGTTTTTTCCGTTCCAGCACGCGGCGGATGACGAGATAGAACACCGGGGTTAAGAAGATGCCGAAGAAGGTCACGCCCAACATACCGAAGAATACGGCGGTGCCGATGGCTACGCGCATCTCAGCGCCGGCGCCGTGTGAGAGCATGAGCGGCAGAACGCCGAACGTGAACGCGAACGAGGTCATCAGGATCGGCCTCAGGCGGAGGCGGCTGGCTTCAATTACGGCGTCCAGCCGGCTTTGTCCGGCTTGCTGCAACTGGCGGGCGAATTCCACGATCAGGATAGCATTCTTGCACGCCAACCCAATGAGCACCACCAGGCCAATTTGGGTGAATAAATTGTTGTCCAGGCCACGGGCCCAGACGCCCAGGATGGCGAAGAGCAGGCTCATCGGGACCACCAGGATGATGGCCAGTGGCAGGGACCAGCTTTCGTACTGGGCTGCGAGCACCAGGAACACCATCAGCACGCACAGCGGCAGGATATAGAGGGCGGTATTGCCAGCCTGGATTTGCAGGAGGTTCAGTTCGGTCCATTCGATCCCCATCCCGGGCGGGAGCACCTTGCCGGCCAGCTCGTTAAGGAGCTGGATTACCTCGCCCGTGCTGGCGCCCGGCGCCGTGCTGCCGGTGATTTCCGCCGTGGGATACATGTTATAATGCCCGACCAGAGTTGGCGCGGTGATGTCGCGCACCGCCGCCAGCGTTCCGAGCGGGACCATTTGCCCATCCGCGTTGCGGGTCTTGAGATTCTTCACGTCATCAGGTTTTGCCCGGAACGGCGCGTCGGCCTGGAGCGTTACGTGGTAGGGGCGGCCCAGGTAGGTGAAGTCGTTGACATACAGCGAACCGAGATAGACCTGGAGCGTCTCCCAGACGTTGTTCAACGGCACGCGCATGGCTCCAGCCTTGGCGCGGTCCACATCCAGATTCACTTGCGGCACATTGGCGCGGAAGGTGGTCAAGGCCAAGGCCACGCGCGGGTCCCGCATGGCGGCTGCGGCCAGCTTGGTCGTCGCCTCCTGCAACACATTAAAACCAGCGCCGCTGCGGTCCTCGACTTGGAGCTTAAACCCGCCCAGAGTGCCCAAGCCGTCCACGGGCGGCGCGCCAAAGACCCCGATGTAGGCCTCCTGAATGTTGGCCAGTGCGATTTTGTCGCGCAATTGGCTCATAATGGTGTTGGCGGTCAATCCGTGTTTGCCGCGCTCGTCGAATGGGGCCAGACGAATGAAAAGAGTGCTGGCATTGGCGGTGTTGCCCAGCGACACCAGCGATAACCCCTGGATTTCCGTCACCGCCGCGATGCCGGGGTTTTCCCGGATCAACTCGGCCACGCGTTTGCTGACGGCAGCCGTCCGCTGCAACGAGGCGCCGTCGGGAAGTTGCATGTAACAAAACATGCTGCCTTTGTCCTGCGGCGGGATAAAGCCGCCGGGCACGTTGTGGAAACCCAGCCAGGTCAGGCCAAGCAACCCCGCGTAAATAAAGAGACTGATGCCGCAATGACGGAGGACGACTTTGCGGAGGGCGGCGGCATATCCGCGGCGGCCCGAGTCGAAGACATGGTTGAAGCCTCTGAACAGCCAGCCCACCGAATAGTGCATCAGTTGGCCGAGGAAATCCTTTTCCTCGTGATGGGGCCGCAACAGGAGCGCGGAGAGGGCAGGGCTGAGGGTGAGCGAGTTGAAGGCGGAGATCAGGGTCGAGACCGCGACGGTCAAGGCGAACTGCTGGTAGAACTTGCCGGTGATACCCGCAATAAACGCGGTTGGAATGAAGACCGCGCTCAGCACCAGGGCGATGGCGACCACGGCCCCGCTGACCTCGTCCATCGCTTTCCTGGCCGCTTCCACCGGGCTGAGGCCCTCGCCGATATGCCGCTCGACGTTTTCGACCACAACGATGGCGTCGTCCACGACAATCCCAATCGCCAGCACCAGCCCGAAGAGTGTCAGGTTATTGAGCGAAAAGCCCATCGCGGACATCACCGCGAAGGTGCCGATCAAAGAAACGGGCACCGCCAGCAGGGGGATGAGCGAAGCACGCCAGTTTTGCAGGAACAATATCACCACGAACACCACCAGCAGCATGGCCTCGATGAGCGTCTTGATGACCTCGTGAATGGACTCGCGGATAAACGCGGAAGTGTCGAACGCGATGCGATAGTCGAGTCCTTCGGGAAACTGCTTTTTCAGTTCGGCCATGGTTCGGCCGATGGCGTCCGCGGTTTCGATGGCGTTGGAGCCGGGTTGTTGGAAAACGGCGACGGCGGCGGCCGGCCGGCCATCGAGGAGGCTGTTGATGCTGTAGTCACCGCCGGCCAGTTCAACGCGCGCGACGTCCCGCAAGCGGGTAAGCTGCCCGTTGACGTCCGCCTTCAAGATGATGTCCCCAAATTCCTCCGGCGTCACCAGGCGTCCCCGGGTTTGGGCGGTCAGTTGGAAGAGATTATCGGGCGGTTGCGGGGATTGTCCGAACGTACCTGCGGCCACCTCGACGTTTTGGCGGCGGATGGCATCGGCAATGTCACCCGCAGTCAGACCGCGCGCCGAGGCCTTGTCCGGGTTCACCCAGATTCGCATGGCATAGTCCCGGGCGCCGAAAATGATGGTATCACCGACGCCCGGCAGCCGGCCCAAAACGTCCCGCACGCGCAGATACGCGTAGTTGCTCAGATACACGGGGTCGTATTTGCCGCTGGGTGACACGAGGCTTACGATCATCGCGATGGTAGGGGAGCGCTTACGGACGGTCACCCCCAGGCGGCGCACATCATCCGGGAGCTTGGCCTCGGCCACGCCCACGCGGTTTTGAACCAGCACCTGCGCCACGTTCGGGTCGGTGCCCACTTTGAAAGTGACCGCCAGCCGCAATTGCCCGTCGCTGCTGCATTGGGCCGACATGTAGAGCATGTTCTCGACGCCGTTGATCTCCTGTTCGAGCGGAGTGGCGACGGTGTCCGCGACGGTTTTGGCGCTGGCGCCCGGGTAATTCGCCAGCACAAAAATGGTTGGGGGCGTGATTTCGGGATACTGGGCGATGGGCAGCTTGAACAGGGCAATCGCACCCAGCAGAAGGATGAAGATCGAGAGGACGGCCGCAAAGATCGGCCGGCGTATGAAGAAGTGGGAGAATTTCACAGGCGCGAGAGGTTGAAGTGGGAAGGAGGGCTCATGGCCGGCCGGAGGCATCACCGGCGGCGGCGGTGCCGCCCGGCAGGGCGCCCCCGGCGGAGGCTTCCTGCGCTTCGACTTTCGCGCCCACACGCAGGGTGACCAGCCCGTTGACGACGACCCTGTCCTGGGGCGTCAGCCCTTTGAGTACCGCGCGCAGCGGCCCCTGGGAACGGCCGGTTTCAATCGTTCGGGTTTCAACGGTGTTGGTCGAATTAACGACATAGACGAACTTGTAATTCTGGTCGAAGCCGACTGCCACATCGGGGATGAGGAGCGTCTGCGCGGCCGGGCCGGCCGGAACCCGCACCCTGGCAAACATGCCTGGCGTCAGCGCTCGTTTCGGATTGGCAAACACGCCGCGAACGCGGATGGTGCCGGTTTTCTCATCCACCTGGTTGTCGAAGAAATCGACGTGACCGGCGCGGGGAAAGCCTGGCTCGCCTACCAGGCCTAGTTCGCAAGCTAACGGGCCGTCGGCTTGCCCCGCGATGTTCTGGACGTCGCGCTGGGTGCGGTACCTGGTGTAAGGCTCCTCGGCGACGTCGAAATAGCAGTAAACCGGGTCCATCGTGACCAGCGTGGCGAGGACCGTCCCGCTTGAACCGCTGCCGCCGCCCTGAACCAGATTGCCCGCGGTGACGAGGCGCCGGCCAATCTTGCCGTTGATCGGGGCGGTGATCCGCGTGTAATCCAGGTTGAGTTGCGCCGCGGCTTCCGCCGCCTTAGCCGCGCCGAGGCCGCCTTCGGCTTCGCGTGCCGCCTTGTTCCGGCTGTCATACTCTTCTTCCGAAATCGCTTTGGTGCCGCGCAGGGTCTCGGCGCGGCTGAGATCATTCCGGGCCAGAGCCAGCCGTGTTTCGGACTGGAGTCGCTGCGCCCGCGCCCGGTCCAGTTCAGCTTGGTAGGGCCGGGGATCGATAACGAACAGCAAGTCGCCGGCCCTCACTTCCGTGCCGTCCTCGAAATGGATGGAATCGATGTAGCCGGAAAGACGCGGGCGGATTTCCACCATCTCCACGGCTTCAAGATGGCCGGGGTACTCGTCCCAGTTGGTAACGGTTTCCATTTGCGGCCGGCTCACAGTGACCTTGATTGGCGCTGCGGCCGGTGGCTGGTTGCGGGAACAGGAAGTGAAAAGCGTCGCGGCCAGTAGCAGGGACAAGGGCTGGAGGATGTGCTTCATACAAAGCGAAGCCTAAGACGTTGTGTGGTAATCTTATACAAATCTGACGACCGGGAGGTTAAAGGGACGGAATATTGAACGCACGAAGAATCGTGCCCAAGGGAGGAAGGGGGGAAGTGATTGCCGCGAAAAGGCGCGAAGAGACGCGACGAGGACCGAGGGGCATTCTTGAATTCTGAGTTTTGATTCGAGGGGAACGGCTAACCACCGATTAACACGGATAGATCCGCCCCTCTCTAAATGGGATACTGCAGTTTAACTTCACATAACGTCAACCCTTCAAGAGATGGCCTTCTCCCCAAAGGTGAAGTCCACTCTTACATCATGTGTTCTCGGGCGTCGCCTCCACGTTGTGGAGCACGGGGTCTAGGTTTTACTAGGGCTCGACTTGAGCCTTAAGGCCTTGGAGCGGCCGGCCGTCGCTCCCGAGAATCCTGGCGCAGGCCCCCCAACCGCCGCCGCCCTGTGTAATCTTAAGCAGCAATTCATTCCCACCCTCCTTCAGTTGAATGGGAGCCATGTCCTGGTCGACGACCAACCCGCGGTCCACATTGTTGCTGTGCACGACGGCGCCGTTCAACCAGGCCTTCACACCATCGTCGCTGCCCAGCAGCAAAGCCGCGTCGCAATTTCGTGGCGCAATGATCCGGGTCTTGAGATAGGCGACACAATTGAACTGCCCCGGAAAAAAGGACGCCAGGTCCGCGATTTTGGCGCGTGGCAAGGCCTTCCATGGCACGCTTGCATCCGGCGTTTCCGGAGGAAACGCGATGTCGAAGAGGGCCTGGGCTCCAATAACGCCAGGCTTGCTGTAAGGACCGGAGACGAGCCAATCTTCAATGAACGGGCCGCTGCCGGCCTTCTTGCCGCGAATGGCCCACGCGCGCGTGACGAGGTCCGGAGTCTTGGATTGGGCAAGGACCTTGTCGGCGGTTTCACGCGCCAAGTCAGGAGCGAAGGGGGCCAGTTTCTCGGCAATGTCGAGGGCGGCGAGCCCCGCCTCGTGGGATAGCTGGTCATCAGCCAAATAGCCCATGGCTACCTGCAGGGCGTCAAGGGTCGGGACCTGGCCGATTTGGCTCAGCGCTTGTTTCTTTTCGTCGGTGCGCTTCGCCGCAGCCAACACGTTCTGGAGCAACGCGAGGCGTTTGGCGAGATCCGGTTCCAAGGCGCTGACGTTGATGCAGCCCCGCATGGCAAGCACCTGCAGGACAGGGTCGGTCGTGATACTGGCCAATTGGAGCAGGCTCGTGGCAGGCGCCGCGTTGGGCCACTGCGTCAGAACGCTTACCGCCTGTTTGACGGACTCGGGATCCTTTTCCCGGCTGGCTGACAACACCGCATCCAAGGCAGCAGGCGTGGCCAACTCGGACAGGACAGGCAGCACGAGGCGGCTTTGGTCAGGCGGCAGTGATTTCATGGCACCCAAAACAGTCGCGGTGGTCCGATCTTTGTCGCGGCTGGACTCACACACGGCGTAGAGCGCGCTTAGAATGTGATCGCGGTCGGCATCGGATGGGGATTTGGCCACCAGAGCGATGAGGGGCCCGGTCGAAGCGGGGTCGGCGATTTTTCGAAGCGACTCCAGGGCGGCTGAACGCACAGCGTCGGGGCCGGCACCCGCGTTGTCGAGCAGCGCGGCGGTGGCATTGGTGTCGAAGCGCTCGCCCAAAGCGCGCAACAGTTCGACTTTGTCCTTCGGTTCCGAGCTGGCAATGGCCTGTAGGAAAGCGTCGTGCATTCGCGGTCCACGCAACCGGGTCAAAGAATCGCGAACCGCTGCGCGTTCCTCGGGCTCGCCCGTGGACGCGGCCCGGGCGAGCGCCGGAATGGCCGCCGGGTCGCCCGAGTTGGCTAGCGCCTGCCACGCGGCCACACGGACAGCCAGGTGAGGACTCTGACTGGCCGTACGGAGCCAGACCAGAAGATCACCGCCCTGCTCAACCCGGGCGTCGAGCACGGCGAGTTGACCATCGGCGGGAAGGACAGCCCATTGATGCAGGCATTCCTCGACGACAGCGGGATCATTTAGTTCGCGCAGCACCTTGAGCGCCGCGAGGTGCATCGCGCGCTCCTGGGATGTGAGCGCTTGCACGACAAGCTGCACCCGCCCCTTGGTATCCGCCAGGGCCAGCCCGCGCCAGGCGGCGACACGGATGGACTCCGGGGATTCCGCGACGAAAACCATTCGATAGAGAGCCGCAGCCGCCTTGGTGTCACCGCCAGCCAAAAGCTGGTCGGCGCAGCGGGACAACCCATCGAGCACCGCCGGTTGGACAGCAGGTGGCGCGGTTTTGCTGGCGGCCGTGAGCGCGTCAATTGCCTTTTTGCCACCAATCCGGCCCAACGCCGAGGCGGCCGCCGAGGCAACGATGCGGTCCGAATCGGAAAGCGATTTGCTGAGCAGCGGCACGGCGGCGGCATCGCGCCGCCAACCCAGTGAGTCAATCAGGCCGGCTTTGATCTCGCCGGAAGCCTTGGCGAATGCCTCACGCAGTGCGGCGACCGCTTCCGGGAATGGCATTCCTTCCAACGCATAGCGCGCGGGGTGAGCAGTAGGTGCATCGGTCAGCAGGGCGGCCAGCGCAGGGACGGATTTGACGGTGCCAACCAGCCTGAGCTTTTGGCAGGCATCGCATTTCTGGGGCGCGCCGGTATTGGAATTGAGAACGTTAAGCAGGTCCTGTTCTTCATCGGCAAAGGCGATGGCTGGGGCCAGCGCGAGAAAACCGGCAACCAAGAGGCGGCTAAGAAGGTTGGTCTTCATTGGATTTGTACGCAGGTGAGGGTGGTCGCGAGTCGATTCAGAGCCTCCACGGGGGACGCGGGGTGTAGGAAAGCAGGCGATTGGCCTCGGCATCGCCTGGGAATTCGGCTTTCACCGGATCCCATTTCAGCGAGCGTCTCAAGATAAGGGAGATGCCCCCGATAAGGACGGCGTTCATGGTGTATAAGGCTGTCTCGGGATTGCAAATAGTTAGACGCCGGCTGCGAATGCAATCGAGGAAGTTGCCGGAATGACTGTTGGCGTGGTACACCCGCGAGTCGTCCGGACGCAACGGTTCGTTCAAAATACTGGCCGGATAGGAAACAATGCTCCCGCGGTCCACAGCAATACGGCCATCCGTGCCGACAAAAACCGCGCCACCATCATCGCCGACCTTCTCGCCGGGGTACTTTGCCGAGTGGACCACGACCCCATTGGAATAGCGATAGTGGATGGCGCCGCCGTCATAATTCACCTCGATTGGGGCGGTGGGGTCAGGGTTGACCGTCCATTGAATGATGTCGTAATGATGCGGACCCCAGTTGACATCGCCCACGATGACCCCGGGCAGCTCCTGGCCGGTCTGGCCGGTGTAAGGCCTCCAGGAAAGTGGCCCGAGCCACAGATCCCAATCGAGCTCCTCGGGCACAGGAACACTTTGGTCCGAGGTCCAATGGTTGGGCCAGAACGCCCCCGGCAAGCAGTAGGCATAGACCTCCTTCAGGCGGCCGATGCGGCCGTTGCGGATTAACTCGCAAGCCTGGCGGAACTTGCCGCCATACTCCGAGCGCTGCTGCATGCCGGCCTGGTAGATGCGGGCGTAACGCTTGCTGGTCTCCACCATGTTGAGCCCTTCACGCACGGTCAGGGCGATGGGCTTCTCGCAGTAGATGTCCTTACCCGCTCGCATGGCCATGGCGGCCATGGTGGCAGCCCAGTGGTAAGGAACCGCCACTAGGACGGCATCGATATCCGGCCGGGCGAGCACCTCGCGAAAGTCATTGTAGGCCTGAACTCCGTTGTACCCCGGCCGGCCAAACTTCTGCGCATAAATCTCGTTGCACCGCTGCTGCGCGTGCTTGCGGCGCTCCTCCCGCACATCGCAAACGGCCAGCACCTGGACATCATCCCGTGCAACATACCCGCCGGGCACATAAGTCCAGGCGCCACCCAGCAAGTGGCCCCCTCCCTGGCCGCCAATCCCAATGAACCCCATGTTGACCCGCTCGCTCGGAGGAGTGGCTCCGTTCCGTCCGAGCGCCGCGGCCGGAATGAGCGCGGGCCCGGCAAGCGCCGCGCCCAGCGCGAGGGAAGAATGACGCAAAAATTCCCGGCGGGAAACCTGGTGTGAACAGTTCATAAGCATCGGCGCAAAGAATAGGGAAATTGACGCCGAGTATGCGACTCTATTCGACACAAGTGTCGACGAACGCATCGAACGTGCCGATTGAATCGACTGCCGATCAAAACATTGGAACGGTGTCCCGAAACCTCGGCTCCGTTCGTCGTAATTATGAAAAGCAAAGTGTAATGAAAGAGACACACGAAGAAAGGAAACGCAAGCTATGTCCGTTACAACGTTCCTCACAATGTTCGCGGCTGTTGCTGCCAGCTTTGCGGCTCAAAGGATAGTTCAAGCAGCACAGGAGAAACCGGCCATGCAAGCCGACATTCCAAAGCCCAGCAAGAGCGGCCATGCCGCAGTCAATGGTCTGAACTACTACTATGCCATCTATGGCGCCGGCGAGCCGCTGTTGCTGCTCCACGGTGGAATGTTCCACACCGAGATGTTCGGTCTCACCCTGACCAAGCTGGCACAGAGCCGGCAGGTGATTGGCGTCGATCTGCAGGGTCACGGTCGCACCGCACTGGGCAATCGCGAACTTAGCCTGGTCGACATGGGCAACGACATGGCTGGCGTGCTGAAGAAGCTCAGCTACGACAAGGTCGATGTGCTCGGTTATTCGATGGGGGGCGGCGTTGCGTTCCAATTCGCCGTTCAGCATCCGGAAATGGTTCGCCGCCTGGTGCTGGTTTCCACCCCGTTCTCGCAGGACGGGTTCTATCCGGAAATGCTGCCGCAGCAGGCGGCTCTCGGTGCCGCGATGGCAGAGCAGATGAAGGAAACACCGATGTATAAGTCATACGCGGCAATCGCGCCGCATCCGGAAGAATTTCCGAAGCTGCTCGACCAGATGGGTGCGTACATGCGCAAGCCGTATGATTGGTCGGCGGACGTCAAAAAGCTGTCCATGCCGGTGATGCTCATCTATGGCGACAGCGACATGTTCCGGCCGGAGCACATCGTGAAGTTCTACCAGTTGCTCGGCGGCGGACTGAAGGATGCCGGCTGGCAGCGCGAGCATATGTCGCAGAATCGTCTGGCGATCCTGCCGAATCTAACGCACTACGAAATCGGCACCGCGCCAGAGCTGGCAGACACCGCTCTGCCGTTCCTGAACGGCACCGCTGCGCCGAGAGTTGGGATGATCAGGTGAGCGCAAAGTAAATCAGGCGGGCACGCTGCGAGACAAGGCAGTGGGCCCGCTTTCGCTGCAAGCTATTTTATCCGCGCTGCTTAAGCGAAGCGATCGCGTTCATCCGCCTGCTCACAGGCCGAAATCACAACAAGTACAAACCAACCAGGTGAAGGGAAAAAAACGATGAAAAACCGTAAAACTAAAACACGAAAAGAATGGCTTGCGGCGCGGGTGGAGCTGCTCAACGCCGAAAAGGAACCGACACGGCGAACCGACGAACTCGTGCGGAAGCGCCAGGAGCTTCCGTGGGCGCCGGTTGATAAGGATTGGGAGCATGCATATCGTGCCGAGCGCCATGAAGGCTTTCACGGGGAGCGCGGTGGCCGTTAATGGTTAAGCCCTTTAATTCTCATCAACCCGCAATTCGGAGCGGCTTGTGCGTTACCGAGACTCGGGAAACGAGCAAAGGGTGGAGCACCTTTTCCAGATGCCGGGAGCCTTCCCGCCGCAACTAGTGTCACGTTAACGAGTAAAGTCGGGTTTTTGATGCCCGAGCAGGCGGAGGCCACCGCCACCGTATGATCCTTTTTGATCATGCACAATGGCCGGCTCGGGCATGGGCGCATGCAGACAGAAGTGATGCGGTGAAGAACGGTTTCGGGGCAGAGAAAGGGCTCTTCGATTAAGGGAGGCGATGCGGGTGCCCAACTTCCATCAACTCATCCAGATATTTGAATTCAATATATTGGCACCCCTAAAAATATAAGTGGACAAGATAAGAGGACTAGTGTAAGATTCACGCACGTTCGATGAAAACTTGCATGAATATATTAGTCTCGATTTGGCCGACGACGTGCGTCGTGAAAGCGACACGTCATAGCGAGCCAACCCGGGGCTGTGCGTTCAGCCTTGGACTATCCCTGGCATATCAAGGGCAGATGCCCGAAGCCAATTTGGATAGAAAGGTGAGCAGGTAAACGAACCATTAAGGATTTCTATACCCTGCTTACCGGAATGGAAGCAGGGTTTTTTATTGCCCGCAAACGACTGAAGTGAACTGGATAACGAAAGGCATAGCACTGTGAATAGAAAGAAACCGACGTCTTGATGATGTCACCTGGCACAAAACAAAAGAAGGCGCGGGAGAGCCGAGGTTCTCCGCTGGTGGGATCTGCCCACGGGTCGCGACTAAGCGCGCCGGATGAGTTAAGCCGGATTTTACAATTTAAGGGCTTCGCAGGAGGTGTGCCCCAAAACACCGAAAGAACCACCGTGAAACCGTGGGTTGGTATCGCAAGATAGCAAGAGGTGTTTGTTCTTTGTTGAAGTGGCAACGGGCCGGGAGGATTAAATGCACAATGAAAAGTGAATAGTGCAAAATCCTTCTGGCCCTTCAATTTCCGCGGTTGTGATTTAACAGCAGAATGGCTCCTCGCCAGGGAGCTTGTCCGGGTGCAACTCCCGTCAACCGCACCAATTTTCCACCGGCCGTGCGCCAGCTTGCGCTACAGAGCCTCCAAAACTCAGGTTGCTCGGGGCGGCACCGAGACGGCCTGCCAATATTCATCGGGGTCGTGGCAGACAAGTAATGCACTTGCCCTGCAAGCAAGCTCATATGGGGGCGGTACCCATCGACTCCACCATTTCAAGAGTGGTTGGCAATTGAGCCAAGTCTTGTTTGGTGCTTCTCATTCGATTGCCACCAACCGCCACTACTCACGTCCAGGCAAGTCAACCAACCGCCGTTGACGGCCCCTGTATCAATGCACAGAGCGAAACCAAGATCCAGTATTTGACCGGATCGTTGAGGCGAATGGCCGCACACGATGCGTTTGCCCGATTTGTGAGGTTTGAGACGGTCCAACGATTCCCAATACAGCAGCCAATCGGGTTGTTCGTCCATGTCAGCTTCAGCGTCCAGACATGCGTGAACGAAAATGTGATCTTCGGTTTCGAAGTGTCGAGCCGTGCGCTCGAAAAACTTCCAGTGGGAATCCGGGATTATTGAGGCCCAATTCTGATTATATTCTGCGCGGTAGGAAATGAGCGCTTCGAAGCCTCCGTAGCTCTGCCAAACATTGGCTTTAAGAGCATCATCACGCGCATCGAGGATCATGGCTTCATGGTTTCCACGCAGATAAACAGGCGCGCATTTGGTACTCAGTTCCAAAAGTGATTCGACCACCTCGCGTGACGCGGGCCCACGATCAATATAGTCACCCAGGAAAACAATTCGGTCCTCGGCCCGCGGTGCGACCCGCTCCAAGAGCGTCGTCAGCGCGACATCGCAACCATGAATATCTCCGATGGCCAACGTACGCATTTCAGATTGGAAGCGTAAAAGCCTAATCCGATTTCTGCCAGATTTATTGCGGGGAGAATGAGGTTCAGGCGAGCCTCATAAGCTCAGCCTCCGTGAGCGCGACTCCCACCCCCGCTACCAATTTGGAAAGTGATCCGGCTGCTCGACTGTAAATCGAGTGTCACAAAATATGTGTCGGAAGCGACGAACTGGAGCATTACCGGCACTTCCCACCATTTCGGACTCGTAGCTCAATCAGTCCCGAAAGCTTGATTGTCTGCGGGAGGGTTGAGGGTGCAACTCCTGTCACCCTGACCATTTCGGATGGTTGGCAGAGCAGTAATGCCCCGGTCCCGAAAACCGAGTGAGCCTCCGGGCTGCGTGGGTGCAAGTCCTACACCATCCGCCACTTTAACCCTTAACCTCACGAGACATTTATGACCATAGTTCAATACGTGCCGAAGTGGCTGCGAGCGAGGCTGCAAAAGCCCACACCGCAGAAGCCAACAATCATAAACAAAAAGAAGCGACAGCTTCTGCCGACGCTGCCGAACCAGACGCGCTCAGTGATCTTTTCCCAGGACGACAGTCCTGCCGGATATCGAGTGCTGTGGCGCCTGTAAATCCAGGCAGCCGTTCTTGCAGAGAAAGGAGCCGCCAATGAAACCGGTGATCCGATATCAAAGCAAATTGCTCTTTCGCAGGAGCTTCCAGCCAGAGCGCATCCTCCGAATCAAGCCGGCGAGAATCAAAGCGATATTTCGACCAGTGCGTTTCGGCGTGAAACCAGACGATCACCTTGGGTGACTGGTTTGGCGAATGCACGCCTGACTGGCTGCTCACTACTCCATTAATCCATCAATCCCTTTGCTCCCATGAACACCAAAACCCCATTACTCCAGCACTCCAACACTCCAGTTGCCGCCGTGCGCGTTTTCGCCTCGTCGAAAAGCTGGATTGAGGGAGAGGCGCTCCGCCAACTCTATGCGGCGGCAAAGCTTGATGGAATGCGCCTGGCGGCCGGCTTCCCGGATTTGCATCCGGGCAAAGGCGGCCCGGTCGGCGCAGCCTTCGTAACAGAAGGAGCCATTTATCCATACTTGATCGGCGGGGACATCGGTTGCGGCATGGCCCTGTTCAAGACCGACTTGGTTCAACGCGATATTAAGCTCAATCGCTGGGCCGATCTGCGCTTCGACCTGGAACATCCGTGGGAGGGTGACGTGCAAGAAGTCCTCGCTGCAGCGGGGCTTGAAACCACTGAATTCGACCAAGCTTTGGGAACCCTTGGCGGCGGCAACCACTTCGCGGAGTTGCAGAGGGTCGATGAGGTGCTTGATGCAAGTGCATTCAAGCTCTTCGGCCTGGGCAAGCAGCAACTCGTTGTGCTGGTCCACAGCGGTTCGCGTGGTTTGGGTGAATCCATCCTGCGCGACTATGTGGATGAACATCCGGCCCGTGGCTCGGACGCGCATTCCTTCGCCGCCACGGCTTACCTGCAAGGCCACGACCTTGCCGTACGGTGGGCCAAGGTGAACCGAGAGCTCATCGCTCAGCGCTTCGTGCAACAGCTCGGTGCCGAGGCTGACCTGCTCTGGGACGGCTGCCACAACAGCATCACTCCAGCACCATGTAGGAGCCGACGTGAGGAGGCTCTAATAAAATCGGGAACGCATGGTGTTGGAACTGGAGCAGAAGAGGTAACCCTGCCAACGAACGGTAGGGACGCGTTCCACCGCGTCCCCATTGTTTCCGGCAGGGATCGGGGACGCGGTGGAACGCCTCCATACCGTTCCGTTGACCTCATGCCGTTGCTTAATGCGGATCTGATTCTCCTCGCGTCGACTCCTGCCTGGGTTCACCGCAAGGGAGCCGTGGCAGCCGAAACCGAAGCTGTGGTCATCCCGGGTTCGCGCGGTTCACTCAGTTACCTGGTCAAGCCGCTGGGCGATGGCGCAAGCCATGCCTGGTCGCTGGCTCACGGTGCGGGCCGCAAATGGGCCCGGAGCGAGGCGCGTCTGCGCATGCGCGAGCGATTCGGAAAGGAGCAGCTTGTGCAGACTTCACTAGGCAGCCGCGTGATCTGTGGGGAGCGCGACCTGCTCTACGAAGAGGCGCCTGCCGCCTACAAAAACATTGAGGCAGTGATTCAGGATCTGGTGGATGCCGGGCTCGTCTCGGTCATCGCGACCTTCCGTCCGCTGCTCACTTACAAAACAAGAGCCAAGGACTACTCGGGGTAATGGAGTGGCGGAGTGGTGGAGTGCTGGAAAACCAGCGCTCCAACACTCCAATACTCCAGCACCCCATTTCTTCCGTCCGTGAATGCAAAGCAGCTCGAGCAGCCGGGTCTTCAACCCGGCCCTAGCCGGTGCGAGTCCGGCCACGGACACTTCAAATGCATAGTGAAGAATGAAGAATGCAAAACGAAAACCGGCCGGTCCGTGATTGGTTTCTTCATTCTGGACTTTGCACTCTTCATTTTGCATTCAGAAGGTCCGCGTAGCTCAGTTAGACCAGAGCGCCGGCGTGCGAAGCCGGAGGTCACAGGTGCGATTCCTGTCGTGGACACCATTTTCCCTCTCCGAGCTACGGCTCGGCAAGCCATTTAGCAGGGTCGTGATGTAACAGTTAGCATCTCCGCCTGTGACGCGGACTGTGCGGGTGCGAATCCCGTCGCCCTGACCAATTTTTCCAATTTGAACCAGCCAGCCGCCGCCACGGCAGTTCGCCAGAACGGTTCAAGGACCCACAAGAGGGTGGAATACAATACGGGCGGAGGCAAAAGCTCCCGCCCGTATCTAATGGGCCATGCAAATGGCAAAACACTTGGCAAATGAAAGGCAAAATTATGAAAACATCACATGCGAAACGCATTTGCAATTTCCGGCTCAAGCTTCCTGCTTACGGAGGTTCATACTTTACCAGGAAAGCCCTGAAATTGGAAAGGGCCCTGGCGACAAAGCCTAAAGTCCTTCATCTGGAGATGATCGGCGAAGGCGAAATTCCGGCGGACACTGCGCTGCTCCTTCGCTCGATACTGATGAAACGTTTGCCCGGAACGCAATTTGTCACGAACGCACGCTCCAGTTTGCAGGGAGGTTCGGTGCTCGTGTGGCTGCTGGGAGACAAACGCTTGATTCGCGATGATGCTCGAGTGTTTTTCAAACGCAATCCATTGGCCGATGAAGACCCCGTGGAAGTCTATGCGGGTTTGGGCGAAGCCGAACAGAAATACAAAGATTCGTATTCGTCCGTCGATCCCGAGGACGCGGATTACGCGCGTATGCTTCAATTG
>DATMRF010000046.1:0-2129 GCA_035566435.1 Candidatus Acidiferrum sp. | reverse complement strand
ACCGGCATGTGCGAAGCGGCAGCGGCCGGAGTGGACCGCGCCACCACGCTGCGATTCTGCACGCTGGCGGAGGGCGTTGCCACGCGGCCACGCGTGTTCGACGCGCCAAAGAAGCTGGAGTGCGTCGGCGAGGCCTTGATGCCATTGCTGACCTGAGCGTGCTGCAACTGACTGGCCGAGAGGTGCGTGGCGCTGCGATTGATCGCCTGGCCGTTTACAAAGGCATTGTGCGAAGCGGTGGTGACCGCGTTCACGTTGCGAGCATACCGGTAATTGAAATTGCGGAAATTGTTGACGTTGTGGAAATCGTTGATGTGGTTGAAGTGCGTGTTATACACGTTCACATGATTCCAGTAACCCGGGCCGCAGTGATACCACGGACGGAACGGCTCTCCCCAACCGAGCGGGAACCAGCCATAACCGCCGCCCCAACCGAAACCGACACCAAAGCCGAAACCGCCGCCGAGGAATCCGACAAACGCCGGACCATAATAAGGCGGAGCATAAATCGGGCCCGGGCACCAGCCCCAATAGGAGCCGAAATAGTTCCACCGGCCATAGTGGTAGGGCGCAAAACCCCAAGGCTCGTAGCCGACCCACGTCCAGCCCCAGGGCGCAACGTAAGCCCAGTTGCCGTCGCTGTAGGGAGCCCAGCCAGGAGAGACGTTATTGGGAACCCAAACATTGCCGACTTCTGGCTCTTCTTTCCAAGTGCCGTAATCGTCGAGATCGCTGTAGCCGACTGTGTCGCGCGAAACGTAGCGCGCTGACGGGGACTGGTCCTCCTTGATGTTGCGCTCTTGCGCCCAGCGATCAAGCGCATCTGGCTCCGAGGCCGATCCCGGAATGTATTTCACATTCTGGTCGGTACCGCTTACATCGCCGCGCTCTCCGGCGTTCAAGGGATAGGTCTGTCCGCCAGCGGCCACTTCACCCTTGCCACGAATTATGGTGACGGTGGTGTAGTCGCCGTTCTCGTTCACATCAACGCGGAAAGCGCCCGCCTCGCGGACGGTAAACGCCAGATTTGGGGTATCAATTTCGTAGGTTTCGCCCTGGCGGAGTTCGCGCACACGAAAATTCACGTGGCCTTCCGCCAGACGCATCTGAATCACATTCTGATCGAGGTTGAGAAAAGAGAGGGCGGTCATGCTGCCGAGGTGAATGGAGGCCTGCCCGGCTTGCAGTTCCGCTCGCGAGTCCTTGTCCGCCCAAAGCTTGTCGCCGATGGTTACGGGACGGTTTTTTGCCGCCGAGCCCCAATCGCCTGTGCCTCCTGGCTGCATGGAAACAGATCCATCCATATAGCTGAGGCGGGCCACGCGCGAAGGCGGATCCTGGGAGTCGTCGGCGCTCGGCACCATCTCGCCGTTGTCCTGCGCGGGTACGTTGGCGATGTTTTCCTGTGCCTGTGCCCGAACGACTGGGGTCACCAGGAACAGCAAACCGGCCAAGGTGAAGAAGAGAGCGATGAGTCGCTTGCCGGTCAGATTGGATTTCATACTCATTTCCCCTGGAACGCGATCCGGGCCCTGCCCGAATCCAATAGCCGTCAGTAAGTAGGACGCTTGGCGGCTTTCTGAGGGGTATAACCCGGGGATGGAAAAATAGTTGCTGAAGGACCGCATTAGAGTCTCACAATGAAACAGTACTAGTACGCAGGGGTTTGTCGTTTTTGCGCTTTCCGTCAGCAGCGCAAACCTCGAGGCAAGTTAGCCCTCCGAGGGGGCACGGTCATCCCTCTGGCGGGGGACCCCAACCAAATCAACAAGCTTTTTCTGGGCACGCCGGACGGCCACGTCTTCGCTTCGAATGACGAAGGCGGCCACGCAACACATCCCTCGCATCGGCACCGGACAAGATGATGTGATTACCGACCTCATCGTGGCCCCCCGCAACACGGACGCCTGTGATGGACCGGGACAAAACGGCCTCCCGAATTCGAGCGCATCACTTTTTCAGCGGACATTTATGGCGCTCTCCCTCTATACTTCCTGCACTCGTTTGGAAAATCCTGGTGAGAAGGAGTCGCCCAGTGAGCTCATCGAGGAAAGTCTCGGCCCTCTGTGCGTTGTTCGCCGTCAGCTCAATTGCCGCCGGAACGAAAGCCCAAACCGCGCCGGAAAAAC
>DATMRF010000045.1:0-67509 GCA_035566435.1 Candidatus Acidiferrum sp. | reverse complement strand
TTTCTGCATCAGCGCTTCGTCGGGCGGCAGGATACGGCCCGCCATCCGGTCAAACACGCTCACCCGCTCCCCGTTGGCTCTCGGGGGCAACACCTCCCACTCGCTCACCACCGCCGTGTTCTCTTTCAGCCGCGACAGCCGGCGGACCTTCTCCCTTACGAGCCGCTCCAGCCTCGCGCGCGGCTCCTCGGGCATGTGCAGAATTTGGGCAGCTCTGCTCCGAGTTAAAACCTCAGCGGCCGCTGTCCCCGGTGGCTCACCAGCCACCTCCTCGCCGTCTGCGGCTATCGCCGCAGACGGGACGCCATCTCCCGCCGAATTCCCCGCCTCCATCTCCCGCAGCATCTCTGTCAGCGCCTCCGCTACAATCCCCTCCGCGTCGTAGCCACCCGGCAGCACGCTGCCCTTCGCCCGGCGCCAATAATGCCGCCGGCGCTGCTCCTTCGCGTAAACCACCCCGTCCTTGTACAGCTTCTCCACCGCCTCCGGGCCCGGTCGAACCCCCGCTCCCGGACGGCTCCAATCCATTTCCGCCCCGTCGGCCTTGTTTGCTTCCAGTTTATATCTCGGGTTCCCCGCTGCTGCTTCTGTTCCACCCATAATACTGCTCCGCTCCGCGCCTTCATCCAAAAACAGCAGCAAAAAGCAGCAGGAACCACGCCTAAACAGCACCGCTCATTCCCCGCATTCGCCCAACTGAAATCTTCAACTATTTTGCCCAATCGCTCCGATCTCGATGGCTTAATATATAGAGGCACGATGCTTTTTTCGCCGCTCGCGCCCCCGGAAACATGAACCATTACCCAAATGAGCACCCCAACCGGCACCCCTGTTCACTCTGCCTTGAAGCGCATCTGAGTACATCCGAGTACATCCGAGTACATCCGAGTACATCCGAGTAAATCCGAGT
This sequence comes from Candidatus Acidiferrum sp., assembly GCA_035566435.1. GTDB lineage: Bacteria > Verrucomicrobiota > Verrucomicrobiia > Limisphaerales > UBA8199 > DATMRF01. The sequence continues at coordinate 66,599 of DATMRF010000045.1, read as the reverse complement.
AAATCCGAGTGTTTTTTTAACACGGACAGGGTAATACCCCCCATGCAGACAACATCATTCCTATCGTGCGCATAGCCAGGCCGTGCTCCCGCGATAGTCACCAGCCGTTGGAACCAATCCGGACCAATCCGAACATTAAAAATTTTTTCCGGCTGCGACCGTGTGCCCGCGCAGATCAGCTCCATGTCATCGAAACCCTCGCCCTTATCTGCGAAAGCCGCGAAATCCGCGGAATCCGCCGTTCAGCGCATCCCGCAACCGCGGTTTCTCAATCGGTGGTTGCATCAAATTGCGCCAAATTACGGGAACTAAAGCCTAAAAGTTTTTGAAGCCGAAGTGAAAACCGACCCGTCGTCCTGCGCTTGCGCAAACCAACCTCGTTGGTTCACTGCTTTACCCATTTGCCGATTCGGCTCAGCTTCCGAAGACCCCGAAGATTTGCTGGATGCCGCGCCACGGACCAGGCTGGCCGGCCTTGAAAAACGCCTCTTTGGCCGGTGTCAGGTCCAGTTGCAGTAGAAAGCCGATAGTGTGACTGCCACGGCCGTTCGAGCGGATCGCATCGATGCCGTAGCCGTAGCCGACCATCACCCGCCAGCTCGGCGAGGTATAAAACACGCCGCCACCGACGCCGGAATTCCACTGGTGGGGCTGTTCCAGGCCCGGAAGGTAGTTGACCAGTGCCGTCGCCGCGTTCGCGTTCAGGTTCCAGCGGTGCCCTGGATCCAGCGGCACCGTGTAGTTCCCGCCCGCCAGGAAGAACCTTTTCGCCGAGAGTTCCTGGTAGTAGTAACCCGGCAGCGAGAGAGGGAACTCCGACACCATTGGCAGGAAACCGCCCAGCCTATAGGCGCTGAACCGGTCGGCATCGATGCTCGTGCCCGCGAGCAGGCTGATCGAGAACTGGTGTTTCCATTTCGGCATCGTATAAGCCAGAAACGCCTCGCCCCAAAACAAATGCGAGTTCGGCTCGACCTTTCGGTCACCAAAACCATAGATGTCCCCCTCGGTGCGAAACTGCCCCTCATACCAAACGGAAAGCTCCATCGCCAGCGCCGGAAACAGCGTCGGCTCGCGGCCACCCCACCGCAAGCCGCTGCGCACACTGAAAATGCCCATGTGCGCTGGCATCTGAAATCGCGGGTCGGTATTATCAGTGGCCTCGTAAGTCACGAAGCGCGCCGTCCCTCGGAGCACCCCGTTAAGCGGGATCTGGTATCCAGGGTTGAACAAATGGTACAGGCTGACGCTTCCCCCACCACCGTAGCCATCGAAGGATTCCTCTGGAAGATACTTTCCCCGGCGAATCTCGTAATAGCTGTCCGCGTACCCGCCGCCCGCGATCCCAATGCCAAGATCCGTGTTTTCGCCCAGCAGATTCCGAAAGCCCAGTTCCGAATCCAGGTAGGTGGGCGCGACCGCCAGGCGCAGGGTCATATTCGTGCCTGGAAAATCCGGCGCGTTCCGGTAATAAAAAGCGTAAGCGGAGAGCGGGGCATGCCCTTCAAAGGCCGCGTTGTAGCCGAGTTGAATCAGCTCGCGCTTGACCGGGTCAATCTGCCCAAGCGCGCTCCCGGGGCCGATACCAGCCCCGCAAACCAGAACCAGTATCCAGCGCCAGCAGCGAATCACGCCGCGATTCCTAAACCAAACGACGACAACCGGCAAGTCCGTTGATACCCTTGCCCCGGCCAAATTCCAAGCTATTCTACCGCCTATGACCAAAGCCCGGAAACTTCTCCATACCCGCTACCGCGTCAATGACCTCGAGCGGACAGTAAAGTTTTACAAGAACGTGCTCGGCTTGGAGGAACTCCGCCGGCACAAATCGCCGCGCGGGTCCGAGCTGGTTTTTTTGAAAGCGCCGGAAAGCGAAGAGCTCATCGAGCTTTGCTTTTTCCCTGCTGGCGGCCCGGTGCAAGTGCAGCCCGATTTGACCCACCTTGCTTTCCAAGTGGATAGCCTGGAAGAATTCGGCAAACACCTGGCGACTCTCGGAATCAAATATTCCGATGGCCCGCACCTGAAACCAGACGGCGGCGGCATTGCCTTCATCGACGCGCCCGAGGGCTACGAGATCGAACTGATACAAATGGTCAAAACCGGACCGGGCTATTGATCTACGATTTACGATTCAGGCTCTACGGCCCTTACGGGGCGGGGACGGCCACGTCCCCGTGCCCTCCCCATGAGTCAGCGATGCACGGGGCGGCGACAGCCACGTCCCCGTTCCTTCTCCAGCCGCAACCGATATGCGGGGCCCACTCCGTCCCCGCGCTCCGGTTTGCATTTCCCCCCATCCGCCTTACCCGGCCCACACCCGGCTCCTGAATCGTAAATCGCAAATTACAAATTGAAGCTACTGGCCCGCCAATTCGAGTTCGTCTTTCCGCGCCCGGCGCTCGTCATGGGAATCCTCAACGTGACCCCTGACTCCTTTTCCGACGCCGGCCAGTTCCTGGACTCGGGGTCTGCGATCGCGCGTGGCCTGGAACTCGAGGCTCAGGGCGCCGGGATTATCGATGTCGGCGGCGAGTCCACCCGCCCCGGCGCGGCGCCGGTGGACGAACGCGAAGAACTGCGCCGGACCATCCCGGTCATCGAAGAGCTTGCCCGCAAACTCAAGGTTCCCATTTCGATCGACACGATGAAAGTTGGGGTCGCTCACGCCGCCCTGCAGGCAGGCGCCAGCATCGTCAATGACGTCGGCGCCAACCGCACGGACCCGGCCATGTGGCGCCTGGTGGCTGAAACCCAGGCCGGCTACGTCTGCGTGCACATGCAGGGAACACCGCAGACGATGCAGCTTCAGCCGGTCTATCGCGATGTGGTGGCCGAGGTTCGGGAATTCTTTCTGGACCGCCTGCACAAATTGAGCGGTTGCGGAGTAGGCCCCGAGCAAATTATACTGGACCCAGGGATTGGCTTTGGAAAGACGGTCGAGCATAATTTGCTGCTGCTCGGGGCCATGCGCCAGTTTGCAGGTTTGGCCCGCCCCTTGCTGTTGGGCGTCTCTCGGAAGTCGTTTCTTCAGCAAGTCTCGGGTGCGCCGCCAATCGGGCGGCTGCCGGCGGCCCTGGCCTGCACCGTGCTGGCGGTGGCATCGGGCGCCCAGATGGTCCGCGCGCATGATGTTGTGGAAACCGTGCAGGCACTCCGCATGACCGAAGCGGTACTGGCAAATACAAAAGAGTAATGTGGCAGCTCATACAAACTGGCTGGCGACCCCTCGTGGAGATTATGATCCTCGCGGTGGGCATCTACTACGCCTTGCGGTTCATCCGCGGCACCCGCGGGGCGCCGGTGGTGACTGGTTTCATGGTTGTGTTGCTGGCGTTCGTGCTGGTCAGTTTCCTGCTCAAACTAAAAGTGCTGCAATACCTGCTCGGCGCTTTCTCCGCATTCTTTATCCTGGCTGTGCTGGTGATCTTTCAACCGGAACTCCGCCGCATGCTCGCCGAGCTCGGCAACCTGCCGCTGTTTGCCACCGCCCATGAGCAGCGCGAGAACATAGAGATCATTATCCAGACCGTCGAGCGCCTGGCCGACGTGCGCATCGGCGCCCTCATCGCCATCGAACAATCCATCCACCTTCCCGAAGCCGTCGAATCAGGCATCGTCGTCGATTGCGAGGCCACCCCGGAGATGCTGGAAACCATCTTCTTCCCCAACAATGCCATCCACGACGGCGGCGTCATCCTCAAAGGCGACCGCATCGCTTATGCCGCCTGCATTTTTCCCCTGACCCAGCGCCAGGACTTAAATAAGTCGCTGGGCACTCGCCATCGCGCCGCCCTCGGGCTGAGCGAGGAGACCGACGCAGTCGTCGTGGTGGTCTCCGAAGAAACTGGCGCCATCTCCTACGCCTATAAAGGGCAACTGGTGCGCGGTGTCACGCTCGAGGAACTGCGCGCTTTCCTGACCTCAGTCCTGGTGACTCCCTCCTCGCGCTCGCGCAACTGGCCGGGCTGGATGCGCTTCTGGACCCGGGCTGCAGTCGCTGCTGCCCCGCTCGTCACAACCAAGACTGACACCCCGGCCCTTCCGGCAGCCGCTCCTGTCACCGAGGCGCCATCAGCCCCGACGGCTACTTCCACTAGTGTCGCGAAATGACCAGCTCGCTCAAAGACGCGGTTCTCAAAGACTTCTGGCTGAAGCTCTTTTCTCTGGCCTTGGCCACGCTAATCTGGTTCACCGTCAACATCGCGATCCAGAATCAGGTCTCGCCGGTGGTTTCCCTGCCGTTGGGGAGGACCGACATCCGCACGTTCTCGAATCTCCCGGTGCTGGTCGTCTCCTTCGCCCAGGACTCTCGCAACGCCAGGATCAATCCCAAGGAAGTCGAGGTGACGGTGGAAGGCGAAGCCAAGGTGATTAAGAGCCTGTACAGCCGGGATATCCGAGTGTTTGTGGATCTGACCGGTATCGAGGCTGCTCATGATATGCGCAAACGCGTCGAGGTCTCCACACCCTCTGGGGTCAATCCCGTGAAGGTCGATCCCCCGGAAGTCCAGGTCATCTTCCCCCCACGAAGTGACACCTCCTCTCTGCAGGATTCAGAGACTCCACCCCTCCAACCGTCCAATACTCCATCACTCCAAGACTCCAAGGCTCCAACACTCCAACACTCCGCTACCTCATCACTCTAACTCTCGCTTCCTCCAGATGGCCGCCCCTAAAAAAATCTTTGGCACGGACGGTGTTCGTGGCACTGCTAACATCGAGCCCGTTACCGCCGAGACCGCCCTCAAGCTCGGCCGCGCCGCCGGCCACGTGTTCAAGAACCTCGAAACCCAGGCCCGCAGCCGTGGCCGGCACAAAATTGTGCTCGGCAAGGACACGCGCCTTTCCGGGTACATGCTCGAGAATGCCATCTCCTCCGGCATCCTTTCTATGGGTGTGGACGTGCTGTTCATCGGCCCCTTGCCCACCCCCGGAGTCGCTTACGTCACCCGCAGCTTGCGGGCTGACGCCGGCATCGTCATCACCGCTTCCCATAACCCCTATGACGATAACGGCATCAAATTCTTCCGCGCCGACGGCTACAAACTCGATGACAAGATCGAATACGAAATCGAGAGCCTGGTGTTTAGCGGCGGCATCGAAAACATCCGCCCAACTGCCGACGAGATCGGCAAGGCGGTCCGCATCGATGACGCGCTCGGCCGCTACATCGAGCATGCCAAGGCCTCCTTTCCTCGCGGCCTCACTCTCGAAGGCATGCGCATCGTGGTGGATTGCGCCCACGGCGCCGCTTACAAATCCACGCCCTGCGTCCTCCGCGAGCTGGGCGCCGATGTCATCACCTTCGGCAACCAGCCCGACGGCAAGAACATCAACAAGGACTGCGGTTCGATGCACCCCGGCGTCCTGTGCCAGAAAATCTGGGAGTACCGCGCTGACGCCGGCATCGCTCACGACGGTGACGCCGACCGCGTGCTGCTGTGCGACGAGCACGGACAACTGATCGACGGCGACGACATCATGGCGATTGCCGGACTGGACCTCCTCGAGCAGGGGACACTGAGCCAGAAAACCCTAACGGCCACCATTATGAGCAATGCCGGGCTCGATGCGGCGCTCCAGTCCGCCGGCGGGCGCGTGGTCCGCACCCCTGTGGGCGACAGGAACGTCATTGATGAAATGCTGCGCCACGGTTTCAATCTCGGCGGCGAGCAGAGCGGCCACTTGATCTTTCGCGACTTCGGCACTACCGGCGATGGCCTCGTCGCCGCCTTGCAGATCCTGCGGATCATGAAAACCAAGGGCGCGCCACTTTCGCGGTTGGCTAAATGCTGGACTCGCTTCCCTCAAGTCATTACTAATATTCTCGTTAGGGAAAAACGGCCCTTCGAAGAGCTCGAACTCGTGCCGAAGCTGGTGGCTGAGGCGGAGTCGGAATTGAAAGGGCAGGGTGGCCGGGTGCTCCTGCGCTACTCTGGCACCGAACCTAAAGCTCGGCTGTTGTTGGAAGGGCGCGAAGCCGCAGCCCTTGAAAAATGGTCACAAAAGATTTCCGAAGCGGTCAAACGGCAGGTGGGTGCCTGACGCCCCGGTTACCCGCGCGACCGCATGCTCGAACACAGGCCGTTAACTGAAACCTTGTTCCAATAAACATGAAAGCTGAATTTGGCAAAGAAACCTGGCCGCGCTTGTTTGATGATCCGCTCCCCCCGGATTCGGTGTCCGGGAGAATCGGGCTGTCGAAGACCTTGGCCATCTATTGGCGGTTCCTTTTGGCCGGCCTCCTCCATCGCACCCAGACCGGCTCCGTCGTCCCTTCCCAACGGTTCCTTATTGGCCAAATGCTCGCCCCGGTTCCGCCATCGTACTCCGGCCAAATCATCGAGCTGGGCGCCGGCACAGGCGCCGTCACCCGGCGTCTGGCGGCTCGCTGCCCGCACGCCAGCATTATCGCCTGCGAAATTAATCCCGGCCTGGCTCGCGACCTGGAATATAACCTTGCCGCATCCGCCCTGAGCGGCCGAGTGGAGGTCATTTGCGACTCCGCTGAACACCTGCTCGCCCGCAGGCGCCGCGAGGGCAGTGCGCCTCCCGACTTTATCTTTTCGGGAATCCCTCTGGGGAACCTCCCCCGCGAACTGGTGCTCGCGCTCATCAGCGCCATCAAACGCGCCCTGGCACCAGGAGGAATGTACATCCAGTTCCAGTACTCCTTGATGGACCGCAAGAAAATCAAATCGAATTTCTCCAAACTGCGAACCGTTCCCGCGTTTCTGAATTTCCCCCCCGCCTTCGTCTATTACGCCCAAAAGTGAACCGGCCCGCACTAAGGTAGGGCGCGTTGTCCTCAACGCGCCGCCACCCTCATCTTTTATGCTCGGGCTCCCGGCGCGCCGTTTACGGCAACACCAGGATCTCCGTACGCAACCGCCCAACAAACTGGTTGGGCAGCCGCCGGTCCACCGAGCCTGGAACGGGTTTCTCGCCCGCCACGTGGCTATCACAAAAAATCACGTTCGCCTTCCCAGCGTGACGAAAATGGCCGTTCGGATAGTTCGTTGTGGTGTCCACGTAATACCACTCCTCAAGCATGGGATGGTCTCTGGACGCCGGCGGCTGAAAATCGTTGACCTGCGCTGCATCGGCGAACAGCACCACGCTGGAGACATTTTGAACCTTGCTGATGGCGAGCGCATTCTGGCCGTTCGCGGCGGAAAGAAAACGGTTGTAGCCATAACCATAAGCCGCCCCGGTCGCCTTCAACTTGAACTGGGCCATCGAGTAGTTGAGCGACGGACAAATTCCGACGCTGTGTCCCCGCAAATAGGGGTAGAGCGCCCCCGGACTGGCATCATACTCACGCTGGCCTTCGGCGCCGTCCTGCAGCCAACCAAACCAATAGAGTCGGCCCCCGTTGGTCAGCCCGAGTTCCCAGCGAAAGGAGGCGCCGTTGTTATCATCCCAGTACATCTGTGTCGCCAGGCCTAGCTGCCGCAGGTTGTTGACGCATTGCGCCCGCTCGGCCGAGGCCTGGCTGCGCCGCAGCCCAGGCAACAACAGCGCCGCCAGGACCGCGATAAGCGCGATCACCACTAGGAGTTCAACCAGCGAAAACCCGCCCTTGCCGCCCCTAGGTTTCTGAGTCCAAACTCGGCGACGAGGGCTTAACCCCACCATTTCACCCCTTTGACAGTGTCGCGACAGTAGTGGCCGTAGCGCAGGTTTCCAAACCTGCCGTATCGCCGACTTCCAAGTCGGCAGGGCGTCGAAGTGGCGCGGGTGTCCGCAGGTTTGAAAACCTGCGCTACTAGCGAGGGTGGGAGCTGCGCAGGTTAGGCGTTGAGGCGCCCCTCGACCCGCGTCCCGCGCCCCCAGGCTCTTGTTGACAGCTCTCATGGCCGTTCCGCTCGGACCCGGTAAAATACTGCCCTGTTCGCCGGGCTCGCATCCTGCAAAACCACCGTCGCGCCGTTGCCTGGAGTAGCCACCGACGTCGCGGCCCAAACGCGGAAGTCCGTTGTCCGCTCGAGGGTGTAAATCCAGTTGCTTTGGCTCATGAATTGCCCCTGCCAAAAACCATTGCTGAAAACTCCAGTAAAGCTCTGAACTGGCGGCGGCGGCAGCGTCACTACAAGATTATCCACTGTGCCTTGCGCCAGGAGGGTGTCGCCGAACCCGTCGTCCTGATAGCTCGCCAACGCAACGACGTCGAGGCGGAAGTCGGCCGAGGTTGCGCCATAAATGTTCGTTAGCGTCGTGTAAGGCTGCCCATTGGTGAGTACTTCGCCGCTGAGCGTCGTCCCGCCGGCTCCATGCGACAGCCGGATGTGGTACGTCTGGCCGACGTTTAGCGGCGCCGTGGCGTATCTGAAATAAAAGTTGTTGCTCCTATCAATCAACGTTGCGTCGATGGAGGGTTCGCCCAAGCTGGGTGGGAAATAGTCAAACTCAGCCACATTGGGCGAGGTGCCGCTGGTGCGGAGAAAAGCTGCGCTGGTGGCATCGGACAATTGGAGGAAGCCCACCGCCAGCTCGGAACCGTAGCTCGCGGCCTCGGCCTGACGCAATTGCAAGTCGAAATCGAGGCTGAAGGCGTCATTGGTGGTGAGGATCGTGCCGAGCGAATGGTAAAAATAACTGTTGGTTTTTGAGGAATCCCAGGTAACGGCGAGGTTATGGTTTGTCGAGTCCCACTGGAACAGGCTGGCCACGCCGAAGCTCTGCCACCCCCTTTGGAGCGGGTCGACGGAAAAATCCTCAGTGAGAGTTGCCGCAGAGACGGCTGAAACCATCCAACACCCGGCCGTGGCCATTACGAACATACGGAGTTTAAGCATAGACTGATCTTTCAAAAGCCCCGCAACGATGCAGAGCAGGTTAATAATTGAGAGACCAGCGTGGGGACTGAAGATTTCTTGCGCGTGGAAGCGCGCCTCCACTAAACACAAAACCTTCACGCCCCGGCAAATCGGAGAATGAAGGCATTCGACGAATCCCGCCGCGCACCCACGCGCCGGGCTGGCCTCATCCTTCTCTTGACGGAGAAGTTGGCCCCGCGCGAGGCGGGACCACGACGAGCACAGCCAAACTGATATCCTGACTTCGGGCATGAAACCTTGCTCCCGCCTTCCCGGTTTCCGAGAAAACCAGTGGCCCTGCCGCAAAACCCCTTGCGGGTGGGAGCTTGTAGCCCGTTACAGTGGCGCAACCGTCCCCGATTCTCACGGGGTTCCCTGACGCTTGACTGTGACTGGGATGGACACCCGGTCCATCGCTTTCAAAGAACGATTCCTATCTACGCCCCATCCGCGCGTTTGCCAACTGAATTCTGCGAATCATCGTGAACCAAACTACCGTAGCGCTTCATCTCGTCCTCTTTCTCTTCCTCTTCTTCGCGCGCTTGCTCGCCTGCCGGAGCGTCGCGCAAACGCGGGTCCTTCCCCGACTATCGCTTTGCGTCCTCCGCAAGCTGAAACGGCTGGTTGATGTGGTAACGCTTCAGGATGCGCGTAGTGGCCTCCTGCTCGTTCCCGTCCGCGCGAAGCACCAGGCGTCGGAGTGAATCGCTCTGCACAAACTCGATCACATGGTAGCCATTCAGGGGCTTCTCCAGGGCCTGCCGCAGGTCGGGCAGCCGGTTGATGCGCTGGCCGTTGACCTTGTCCACCACCAGGTATTTCTGTTCCTGGTAACCGATGTTGTAAGCGTCCGGGAGCACCTGTGAAAGCAGCACCAGCGCGGAACGCTCTTTCGTTGCAGGCTCGTCCCGGTAATGGTAAAGCCGAAAGGGTGCGCGGCGTCTCCAATCCGTGCCCCAGCTCTGCAAATAAGAATCGGTCAGAGGCTGGAAAACCAGGCCGCCGACAATCATGTATTCCGGCTCCTGATCGTACGTGCCAAACGGTACCAGCGAGCTCGAGTATTCATACTTGGGCAGGCGGTAGCTGACCTCCATCGGTTTGCCCTCGCGCCAGATTTGCATCTTCACGTTGTCGCCCGCCTGCCTCTGGCGCGTCGCGAGGTTCTCGAGCATCAGGTGGCCATATTCGGGGTCCTCGTAATCCCCTTGGATGTCCAGGTCAAAGCCGTCAACGCGCAAAATGATGTCCTGTGTTTTGAGCACCTGTTCCCCGCCATCGGGCCGCGGAGGCACCTGGATGACGATGACCCCGCGCGGTTCGCCCGTGAGTTTCAACCGGGCCAGCGAAGCCGGATTCTGCGCCGGCTGCCAATAGAAGTGAAAGTAGCCCAGGCCCTGGTATTCGCCCCGTTTGTGCGCGTCGAGGTTGAACTTTATAAACGAGGCCGGTATGGCGATGCAGCTCCGCCCGTCCTGCGCGCTTAGCAGGCCCACCACATGCGAGTTGGCGACGACAGGTTCGCCCCAACCCGCGCTCTGAATGTCGGAGTCCGCTTCGAGCACCGCCTGGTTGATCGCGGCCAACTGGCCCTCGCGCACGGCGAATTGCGTGAACTCGGCTTTGCGGTTTTCGAGGTTGCCCGCTCGCCAGCGCAGGATTTGCAGCGTGCCTTCGGCTGGAATCGCACCGCCAAGAGCCGCTGGCTTGAGGCCGCGCCAAAATTCCGGCTCCGTGGTCGTTACGAGCGCGAGGTTCGCATGGTAATCAATCCACGCCACTTCAGCCACCCACCATTGGCCCCGGCCGTGTTTCTGCACCCGCACGAGGGTGCGGTTGAACAATTCATCCGCGGTCGTGAGAATCTGCCGCTCGCCCACTACGAGGCCCGGCTTCTGCACGCGCACGTCCTTCGAGGTCCAGGGTTGGTAGTAGTCGTATTGCTTGCGCGACACCTCCACGGTCACAACGGAAGCCTCCCAGGCGGATGGCTCCTTCCGGCTCTGCGCCTGAGCCGGCACCGGTAGTAAGCTGAGCAGCACGGCGAGGACGGCCAGCCTCCACGCTTGCTCGATTTTAGGAAAAATCCTCATAAACGCCTGTCGCTTGCGATGCGGTAGTTTGCGAGAATCCGCGAAGCGGCCTTCCCCACCTCCGCGCGGTCGAGGCATTCGAAGCTGCCGTGCGAAGTGAACTCAATCCGATCATAGGCATTGGTGCCGTTCTCGAAGGCGCGCGCGGCGTCCTCCAGCTTGTTGATTTTGATCCCGTTGATGTTATCGACCAGTGCCCGCCCGCGGACCGCGACGTTGGCGTTGACCGCGTCCGGCAGCACTGAGGCCAGGACAATGGGCTCGGGCCTCGCGGTCGCCGGACTTTCGTATCGCCGGTAGTAGAGCTCGTAGTACAACTCTCCCGCCGGGCCTTCAGTGGGAGCGGCGCGCCCAAGGGTGCGCAGGTAATCCAGGCTCAGAGGCGTAAACACCAGGCCGCCATACACCAGGTAACGGGGTAGCGTGTCGTACTGGTAGCCGGCCGTCCGGTCTCCTTCGTACACCTGCACCTCGACCGAAACGTCTATCGCCTTCCCGTCGCGCCAGATTTTTACCGCAACATTTTCGCCGTTTTGCGCCATTTGGAAGGCCAGCGCGGCGGAGAGCCGGTTGCCCTGGTAAAGAATGGTGCCGTCATCGGCTACCGGGAATTCACCGATGCGCTGCAGCACATCATCAACTCGGAACACCTTTTCGGCGCTCGGGATGGGCAGGATGCCGTCAATGCGCGCGCCCAGGTTGTCGTCCGGCAGCTTGAGCAAACTGCGGTAAGCGGGATTCTCGAGGGCTACGACCCGCAGGCCCGCGTTCGGAAAACCGTCGTAATGCTTGTTTTCGATGTCCTTAAGGAAATGCTCAATGATGGGCGTTGGAATAAAGAAACCGGCGTTCTCCAACCCGGGCATCCCCTGGAACGCGACCCCCACTACTTTGTCATCCTGGATGACCGGGCCCCCGCTGTTACCCGGGTTGATCGCCGCATCCGTCTGCACGCTGAGCAAGCGGCGGTTGCCGATATGGGCGTAGGTTTCTAGCTCGATCCGCGACACGACCCCGCGCGTGTAGGAGATTTCCTCGCCTCCTGCCGGATAGCCGTAAGTGACGACGGCCGACCGCACTTTCGGCAGCTCACCCAATTCGAGCGGTTCGAGCTTGTCGAAGAAACCTTCGTCTTTAACCGTCAGGACCGCCAAATCACAGTCATGGCCGACATACTCCACCTCCGCTACGTAAGGCCTGGGGTCCTGGTAACGGCGCACAATGATTTCGCGGCCCCAGCTGACCACGTGCGCATTGGTCATGATGCGTTTCCCTTTGATCACAAAGCCGGAGCCGCCCAGGGCCCGCACTGCTTCGAATCGCCAGGGAGCATCCCACACGGGTTGCTGGGCGTACGTGGCGATCTGGATCACCGACCGCTCCGGTTCGGCGGCCTGACCGCCGGCCAGCATGGCCATCGTCATCAAAGTGACTGCACTGGTTTTCAACACGGCCTGAACAATAGAGCCGAGTTCCAGTTGGTCAAGGAATTCTGCCTTCGCCCTCAATAGCCGCCTGTCCCGAGCGTGGTCCTTTTGGCCTTCCGGCCTTTGCCCGCTTCCTCTGCCTCTGCACGGCGCTGGTATTCCTCCAACATCGCCGCTGTCGCCGTGGCACCGCACCGCGTTGCGCCCAAATCGCGCACCCGCATCAACCCGTCCAAATCGCGCACGCCGCCCGCTGCCTTCACCTGCACCCGGCGTGAGACATTCGCTCGCATCAACTTCAGGTCCGCTTCCGTGGCGCCTTGGTAACTGTATTTGCCGTCCGGCCCTTTGACGAACCCATAGCCGGTTGAGGTTTTAATCCAATCGGCCCGGGCGCGTTCAGCGAGTTGGCATAGTTTGATCTTGAAAGCCTTGCTGCTCAACCCGGCGCCGCCTTTGGCCAGGTAATCGTTCTCGAAGATAACCTTCACCTTCGTGTCGTGCAGGTGTGCCTCGACCGTTACGGCTCGGATATCCCGTTCGACGTACTCCCAGTCGCCGCTCAACGCCTTGCCGATGTTGATGACCATGTCGATCTCGACCGCCCCATCGCGGCAGGCCAGCTCGGTTTCATAGCGCTTGCTTTCTGTCGTGCTGTTGCCGTGGGGGAAACCGATGACAGCTCCCACCTTGACTCCTGTCCGGCTAAGCAGTTTCGCGGCACGTTTGACGTAATAAGGCTTGATGCAGACCGAGGCGACGCCGTACCGGGCCGCCAGCCGGCAGCCATCATCGAGTTCCTGGTCCGTCATCGTCGGATGCAGCAACGAATGGTCGATCATCCCGGCGAGTTCTTCATAGGTGTAACGCATAACAACCTTTACCCAAAAAACGTCGCGAGCACGCTCTTCGCGACTCGCAGGGCTTGCTTCCTTCTCTCGAGTGTTTTTCCAAACGTGTCGTCCTCGACTTCGATGCACAGCGCGCCTCCATAGCCGATCTCGTAAAGCACCGCCATGAATTTGGCCCAGTCAATCCCGCCAAACCCCGGGATCCGCGGGGTGTGCCATTCCTTTGGCACCGCAAAAACACCCACTTCGTTGAGCCGCTCCGGATGCAGGGTCATGTCTTTGGCGTGCATATGGAACAGCTTGCTCTTGAACTCCTGTAACGGGCTCAGCGGGTCCATTTGTTGCAGCACAAAATGCGACGGGTCATAATTAAGCCCGAAATTTTTCGACGGGATGTCACTAAACATCCGCCGCCAGATGACCGGCGTCGTGGCGAGGTTCTTGCCGCCGGGCCATTCATCCTGGGTGAACAGCATTGGGCAATTCTCGATTCCGACCTTGATGCCATGATCTTCCGCGAACGCAACGATGGGCTTCCACACTTTGAGGAACCGCGGCCAGTTCTCGTCCACCGTTTTGGTCCAGTCCCGGCCTACAAACGTGTTGGCGTTGTTCAACCCGAGTTTCGCGGCGGCGAGGATGACCTTCTTAAAATGCTCGACCGCCTTTTTCGAAATGGCTGGCTCCGGATCCAGCGGGTTCGGGTAGTAACCCAGCGCGGAAAGGTCAACTCCGTGGCGTTCGCATAGCGCGTTGAGGTCATCCGCGCGCGCCTGGGTCAAACCCGTGACGTCGATGTGGCTGACGCCCGCGAATTTGCGCCCCGCCTTGCCCGCTGGCCAGCACGCCACTTCCAGGCAGGAGAAATGATTGCGTGCAGCGAATTCGAGCACCTGTTCGAACGACAGGTCCGGCAATATCGCGGTAAAGAATCCAAGTTTCATAGGTTCGCGCTCTAATGAGCCGGTGAAACGGCCGCCGGAAGTCTCTCCAAAACGCGGGTCCTTTGTCAAAGCTCTTCGTGGCTCGATTAGTCCAACCTTTTCGCAAGCGGTCGGGAAATGCCTTCGTTGGGCTGTTGACCACGGATTTCAGGATTTCGCGAATGGCTGAAGAGAAACCTGCGCTATACCCACGATCCGCGTCCGAAGCTCCTCAGTTCCGGCTTTGCCGCGTTGCGTCGTTACCGACTCTGCAGTTGATTGACAGTCGCTCTTTGGGACCGTGCCCGGAATTCTCCTCGCAGGTGGGGCGAGGGGAATTCCTTTCCGGGAACAAATTCGCCGGCGGGGCCTCTTACTCTTTGGGGGGCGAGAAAACAAAAACCCAAGTTAGGAGACTGAAGTTATGAAAAACGTTAGAAACCAAACGAAAGGGTTGGCAAGGGACAAGTTCTCAAACAGCAGTAAATCGCTGAACGAGAAGAACAAACCGTCGGAAGGCGCTGTCAGCCGCCGTTCCTTCTTGCAGCAGGGGCTCGCTGTAGGCGCAGGCGCCGTTGCGGTCGGACTTCTGCCCAACAGGGCCGAAGCCAGTGACGGGCTTACCCCGGGAGACGCAGCGATCCTGCGCTTCTTGTCGGCTGCCGAAATTCTGGAAACCGATGCGTGGCAACAATACAACGAACTGGGAGGCGTCCAGGACAGCGAAGTCCCCGGCGGAACCGGAAATCCAGCTTACACCGCATCACTGGGGGTGCTGGATTCTGATATGGCCCAGTACATCCACGACAACACCGAGGACGAGTTTACCCACTTCTCGTTCATCAACGCGTACCTGGCGTCGCACGGCATGGCGCCGGCCAATTTGGATCGGTTCCGCACCCTGCCCAGCAGCAAGGCGACCGGCGCGCAGCAAATCGGCCGCCTCACGAATCTCATGCAACTCAGTGTCGATACGAGTTGGTGGACTCGGTACCGCAGCCGCACGAAGAACCCGGATTTTGGCGACACCCTTCCGCAAGCGGTCCCTGGCCTGATGGCAGGGCAGTTTCCGGCCATCCCCCGAACCAACGCTGACCTTGCGCCTGCGAACCACCTGCAGGCCATTGCCAACACCGCAGGGTTTCATTTCGCCATGATCGAGCAAGGCGGCACCAGTCTGTACCCGTCTTTGGCGCAACGAGTGACCCATCGCGAGGTGTTGCTCATCCTGCTCAGCATCGGGCCGACTGAAACCATGCACTTTCAGACCTGGCAGGACAAAGCAGGCAATGCGCCGCCGCTAACCGATCCGACCAACGGACTGGTGTTTCCAGACCTGAATTCCGCCCCGTTCGGGGGTGAAGATTTCTCGACGAATCTCATCATGCCCGAGCCGACCGTGTTCCTGGACCGGAAATTCCCGGCCTGTTCCATCATTCGCCCGACCGAGACCCACGGCGCTGCTATGGGCGCGGTCAAGTTCCTGACGGACACCGGCTTGTTCCGAGGCCAGTCGTCCGAGTTCTTCGCCGTGCTCACCGACCTGGCGGAAGCGGCGGACGCGGCCCGCAGGGAAGGCGGGGAAAACCACTGACCGCGAGTAGAACCG
Source organism: Candidatus Acidiferrum sp. (assembly GCA_035566435.1). GTDB lineage: Bacteria > Verrucomicrobiota > Verrucomicrobiia > Limisphaerales > UBA8199 > DATMRF01. The sequence goes on along the minus strand of DATMRF010000045.1, from coordinate 50,874 downwards.
GTCGCCGCCGCGATTGGCGGATCGCTGTGCGGCGTGGGCAAACAGACGGGGACGCTCAACGGCGTCCCCGTTTGCTCTTTTGGCGCGCTAGCTCGCTCGATTGCCACAGAGGCGAAATGCACGCCGATTAAAAGGCATCGGACGGTGACACTACGCCCATCTAGTTTGACGCTTGCGGATTCACCGGCGGCTACTGCCCTGCACCCTTGGGAACTCTCTTAATACAAAGTCGCTTTCGCTGAGAAGCTTTTCCTTCCCGCCCGAGGTAGCCTTTCATCAGCGTGCCCAATGGCACGTGTCGCGCCAGCCAGGCCGCTCTGCTTGGGCCGGCTCGATAGCTCTTTGACATCTTACGGAATATCGCCGGTCCATTCGCCAACCTGCCTGGCCGACCGCCGAGCGCCCTCGTCCCCCGGCTCGCTGGCAAGCGAGCCGGGGGGAGGCGCGCGACTTGCACCACCTTGCACTGGTTTGCACTACTTTGCATCACTTTGCACTGATTTCCGTGCGACAGGAGACTTGTGGTGGGGGGCGGGATTCCAATCCCGGGTCTGCCTTCGTATTTCGTCCCTCTTTTCGCGGGATTGAAATCCCGCGCCCCAACCGTGACCGACAAGTCACGCCCGTCGGTGCTTTTGACTGGACACGGCGCTTGGCGGGTTTTCAATACCTGAATGTGTTCAACTGATCGAGCTTCCGGCACTGGTCAAACCCGCCGTCAATTCATCCGTCAGATAGCGCCGGCGTTGGGAGCCAGTGCGATGCTTCCGCAAATCTCCATTTTAGGGGCGGTGAGCGAGGCTGAGGCAGGAGCCAGGACCCTGGTTGGCTCGAATATCTACGGTTGGGGCCAGTACGCCCAGCGTGAAAACAAAAAACTGGACGTTGAGGGGGTCATTTCGGCGCTCCGTGATACCGGCTACGATTATCTGGAGATGTTCATGGACGTTGCGAAGCCCGATGAAAACGCCCGCTTCGGCGCGCAACTCAAGGCCAAAGGGCTGCAACCGGTCAGCCTCTACGTCGGGGCGCGGTTGCACGAAGCCGGCAAGGCAGGAGAGGTAGTAAGCAAGGTTCTGGCGGCGGCAAAGGTATGCCGGGAGAATGGCTTCCAGGTCATTAGTTGCAATGCCGACCCGATCGGGCGCGAGAAGACAGACGAGGAACTCAAAACGCAGGCCGCCGCCCTGGGCGAGTTGGGTGAGGGCGTAAACGCGCTTGGGCTGAAACTGGGCGTACATCAGCATCTTCCGGAAATGGCCAATGGCGCGCGGGAGTTCCATTACGATTTTGACAACACTAAGCCCGGCGTAGTGGGCTGGTGCTACGACGTTCACTGGGTCTGGAAAGGCGGCGTGATGCCGATGGACGGTCTCCGACAATATGGCGAACGGGTGGTGACCTGGCATTTGCGGCAAAGCCGACATGGAGTTTGGTGGGAAGACCTCGATACCGGAGATGTCGATTATGCTACGGTCGCGAAATATGCCGCAAGTCACCGCCTCCCCAGGCGCTTCACGGTCGAACTGGCCATCGAAAGCGGAACCAAGATAACGCGGTCGGTGGTGGAGAACCACCGCCGCAGCCGGGAGTTCGTCAGGCAAGTATTTGAGATGTGAGGCGGTTCTGAGAATTCTTAATTAAACACAGGAGAATGGCCACAAGAAGGCACGAAAATAGGCAAGAAACCCTGTTTTTGATTTTCGATCTTGTTAACAACGACTACGAAATCGAGGACGACGAGACTGAGGAGAAGGAGGCCAGATAGAACGACACCAGCCGGTTCACCGAGCGGTAGCGCTTCGAGTTTCGGAATTGTTTTCCCATCCTCCGCCCAGCGCGCGGATCAAGCCCACGGCGGCTACCAGCTTATCACCGCGAAGTTGAACGACCGTGCGTTCAAGCGTCAACGCCGAGCGCTGGGCGGTAGCGACTTCAAGGTAAGTCACCAGGCCAGCCTTATAACGGTTATTGGCGGTTTCGAGCGTGCGCCGGGCTGCAGCGAGCGCGGCCTCCTCCGCTTCCAATTGAGATTGCAGCAACTGTTGGGCAGCGAGTTGGTCCTCAACTTCCTGAAAAGCCATTAGCACGGTCTGACGGTAGCTCGCGACCGTCTCCCGATACGTGGCGTGGGCGAACGCGAGCTCGGCTCGGTTAAGGCCACCGGTGAACAACGGCAATTGGATGCTCGGCCCAAATGCCCACGCCCGGCTTGGCCAGTCGAACCAGCTTGAGGCATCCACGGATCGGAACCCCGCCAGGCCGTCGAAGCGCACGCGAGGATAAAAAGCGCCTTGTGCAACTCCGATCTGGGCGTTGGCCGCCGCCATTCTCTGCTCGGCGGCGTCGATATCCGGCCGGCGCTCCAGCAGTTGGCTGGGCAGAGACGCGGGGACTAACGGAACCGCTGCCGTTTCCACCGGGCGCGGCTCCCACTTAAAGCCGGGCGGCGGCTGGCCGCACAACCTTGCGAGGGCATGTACCAACTTGGCCCGTTCTAACCGCAACCCGGGCAAATCAGCCTGGGTGGTGCGCAGTACCGTCTCGGCCTGGGAGACATCAAGGTCGCTGGCAACCCCTCCTTTGCGGCGATTCAACGTTAGTTCGAGCGAGCGTCGATAGCTCTGCGCCGTCCGCTCCAGCAAGTTGTATTCGGAATCGAGGGAGCGGAGGGCAAAATAGTCCGTGGCGAGCTCGGCCTGGATGGCCAGTTTAGTAGTCTCGAGATCCGCTGCACTGGCCGCAAGGCCTGCTAGAGCCGACTCTACCTGACGGCGCACGCGACCCCAGAGATCGAGCTCCCAACCGGCGGACAATGATAAATCGAATGTGTTATATGTGGGCGCTAAGCCCGCCGCGCGCCCGTTCTGAGGCTCATTGATGCTTGTGCGCTGCCGGATGTAGCTGGGATCCAGCTCCGCTCGCGGGAACAGGCCCGCGCGTGCGATATGCATCGAGGCTCGCGCTTCATCGAATCGCGCCAGCGTGCCTGCCAATTCCTGGTTGTTCGCTGCTGCCAGGTTTTCCAACAGGCCCAGTTCCGCATCACCGAACACGTCCCACCAGGCTCCGCGGGGCGTATGGGCCGAGGGGAGAGCTGGTTTCCATTCGCTCGCGTTGGTACCCATCCCCTCGAAGCTGGTCGGCATCGCATTGGTCCCCAGGGGGGCAGGGCGGTGATAGTCGGGGCCGGCCTTGCAGCCGCTTACCTGCATTATGCCGGCCAGGACCGCGAGGCTGACGGTGCCCGACACGATCCGTCGCGCGAAACCCGAACACCGAAGGTTCAGAAGTCCTGCTGCTCGCATTCGTGTCTTCACTGGTTGGCCGCCGTTTTCTCGGCAGCTTGAGCGATCCCGACCGTCATACCGCTTACCAGTGCATCCGAGGGGTTCAGAATGATGCGGTCGCCAGGCGCCACACCTGACAGGACCTCAAAGGTTGGACCGAAGTCGCGGCCGAGTGTTATCCGGCGGAGCTCCACCCTTCCATCTGCGTTCACGACCCCGACCTGCGGGCCCTCCGCCCGGAACAACAAGGTGTTGGACGGGAGCGTCAGTGCAGCTTCAGGCTGGGCGTCGGTAAAGCGAACCTGGGCATAAGTCCCCGCCAGGATCTCACCGCGCGAGTTGTCTGCTTCCAGCTCCGTCAGCAAAGTTCGCGAATCGGCGCTCATCGCGCCGGAAGTCCGCACGACCTTGGCAGGGAACGTCCTTCCCGGCATCTCCGGCACTGAAAACTCGGCCTTCTGCCCTGGGACAACGCTGTGCGCCGCGGTTTCGGGTACCCGCACATAAACCCGGAGAGTGCCGGTTTGCGCCAGCCGGAACAATTCTTTGCTACTGCCGGCAGAAATCAGTTGCCCGACGTCCGTGTTCCGCGCCGTGATGGTACCGGCGAAAGGTGCTCGGATGCTCTCGAACGATTGCAGGTCCTCCAGCCGCCTCACATTCGCTCGAGCGGCTTCGACATTAGCTTGTTTGAGCTCTAAGTCCGCCCGTTTTTCCGCCGCCTCCTGCTCGCTGACACTCGCGGTCGTAAGCAGCTCCGCCCAGCGAGCCGCGGTGGTTTTTGCCAAATCGAGGGCGGCCTGCGCTTGCGCGAGCTGGGCGCGGGCTTGCGCAAGCTCTTGGTTTAGTTCGGGCGTATCCACCTCCGCGAGCAGGTCGCCTTCCTTGACCTGGGCGCCAATATCGACCAGCCAGCGTTTGAGATAGCCGCTCCCACGCGAGTAAATGGGTGCTTCGAGGTACGGTTTGACTTCCGCAGGAAGGCTCAAAGCGGCGGCGGGTTTTTCGGGGACCGGGGAGACGATATTCACTATTGGCTGGGCTAACTGCCGGGTCTCGGCGCGCAGCGCGGCGCTATGATGCCAGCGGGGCAACAGGCCCGCCAGGGCGCCAACGACAACCAGCACTGCCGCGGCGACTGCAGCGCGCCCGAGTTTGGCGGTCGAATTGGCTGGCGCTCCCGCCAGCGGGTTCGGCAGGGGTCCAGAGGGTTTGCCAGCGATTTCTGGGGTCGACTTCATATCAAAAAATCAGACGGCCGGGGCGGGACTGATGCCGCCAGCTTGCGGGGGAACCGGAGTCGGCGTCCTGACCGGCGCCGCCGCGCGGCGATGCAGCAAGCTGAAAACCGCCGGCACAAAAAACAGCGTCGCGATTGTCGCCAGCACCAGGCCCCCGATCACCGCGCGACCCAAAGGCGCATTTTGCTCGCCGCCTTCGCCCAGCGCTAGTGCCATCGGGAGCATGCCGATCACCATCGCCGCCGCCGTCATGAGCACCGGGCGCAAGCGGCTGACCCCCGCATCCCAAGCCGACGTCAATGGATCCACGCCCGCTTCGCGGGCGTGGCGGGCAAAAGTGACCACGAGCACCGAGTTGGCTGTCGCGACCCCCAGGCTCATGATCGCCCCCATCAACGCCGGCACGCTCAGCGTCGTTAAGGTCAGGTGCAACGCCCAAATCACTCCGGCCAGCGCGCCGGGCAACGCCGTAATGATGATGAACGGATCGAGCCAGCTCTGAAAATTAACCACCAACAGGAGATAGATAAGGACCATGGCCATCACCAGGCCGACGCCCAGACCCATGAAACTCGAACGCATCGTCTGCGCCTGGCCCCGGAGGTTGATAAAACTGCCGCGCGGCAGCTCCTGCTCGGCTTGCGCAATAATTGGTTTGAGGTCATGGAGCAACCCTCCGAGGTCGCGTCCGCTGACCCCGCCGTACACATCGATAACCGGCAGGATGTTGTAATGCGAGATCACGGGCGGCCCGTTAGTGCGATAGAATCCGGCCAGGTTTGCCAGCAACTGGACGTCTCCCTGGCCAGGCTGGCTGGCATTAATCGGGATCGAGTTGAGGGCGGCAAAAGAATCCATCCGGTGTTCGGGGACGCGAACGTTGACCAGGTACTGAATGCCGCTCTCTGGATCGATCCAATACGCCGGCTGCACCTGCCCGCTGCCGCTCAGGCTTAGCAACACCGAGTTGGCGACATCCCGCTCGGCGAGGTTCATTTCCGAGGCCTTGGTCCGGTCGATCTCAAATTCAAGCTTCGGCAGATCCGCCGGTTGCTGTACCCGGACGTCCACCGCCCCGGGCAGGTGCCGAATCTTTTCGGCGAGCCGCGCCGCCACCTCACGGTTCGGCGCCTGGTCACGTCCAACGATCTGAACGTCAAATGGTGCCGGCACGCCGAAGTTGATCGACTGGCTCACGATGTCGGCCGGCAGGAAATAAAAGGTCGTACCGGGAAACTCACTCGCGAGGCGGACCCGCAGCTTTTTCATGTAACCAGCCGTCGCGTGATGCTGCGGCGTCAGCGAAACGAGGATGTCGGCGTCGCCCGTCCCCAACAGGCCGCTGTCGTTGTAGGTCAAATTGATACTCGAGGCGGGGATGCCGATATTGTCCAGAATCCCGTGGATCTCGTCCCTGGGAATCTCTTTTCGAATTGCGGTCTCGACCTCATCGACCAGCTTTGCCGTTTCCTCGATGCGGGTGCCGCTGCGGGCGCGCAAATGCACACGCATCTGCCCGGCATCTACGGCGGGGAAAAAATCCTCGCCCAGTTGCGGCACCAGCAGCAGCGAGCCCAGGCAAAACACCAGAAAGATGAGGGCAAAAGCGCCGCGATGGTGCAGCACCGCTCCGAGAAGCAAGCGGTATCCCTCGCGGAACCGGTCGAACCACCGCTCAAAGCTGTCCTGGAGCGCGGCCAGGGGCCGCAACCACGGCGCTTTGGGCGAAGGCTCGTCTTGGCCTGGGTAATGTTGGACATTGCGGTAGAAATACATCACCAGCGTGGGGACCAGGGTTCGCGAAATCACGTAGCTCGCCAGCATCGCGAACACCACCGCCTCCGCCAGCGGAACAAACAGGTAATGCGCCACTCCGGTCAGAAAGAACATCGGCACAAAAACGATGCAAATGCAGAGTGTCGAAACAAACGCCGGCATGGCGATTTCCTGCGCGCCGTCCACGATGGCTGCGTTCAACGCTTTCCCCGATGCCATGTGCCGGTGGATATTCTCAATCGCCACCGTCGCGTCATCGACCAGGATCCCCACCGCCAGCGCCAAACCGCCCAGCGTCATCAGGTTGATAGTTTCCCCCAGGGCACTCAGGAGAAGGATGGAGCTAAACACCGATAATGGGATGGACAGCGCGATGATCAACGTGCTCCGCCACGAACCCAGGAAGAGCAGGATCATCAGTGCCGTCAAGCTGGCCGCAATGACGCCCTCCCGGACCACGCCGCTGATCGCAGCGCGCACGAAGATCGATTGGTCAGCAAACTCTTTTACACTGAGGTCTGGAGGCAAGCCCGCCAGCACCCTCGGCAGGGCCTGTTTGATGCCGCGCACGACATCCAGGGTGGAGGCGGCTCCGGTCTTATAAATCATCAGTAGCGCGCCGCGGATGCCATCGTTGCGCACTACGTTTTGCTGCGGCTGATACCCGTCGCGGACCTGGGCGACATCGCTCACATGGAGCACCGCCCCATCAACAGTCTTGATCGGCAGGTTGCCCAACTCGGCCATCAATACCGGTGTGGTGTTGAGTTCCACCGGGTATTCGGTCCTGCCGATTTTCGCGGTCCCACTGGGCAAAATGAGGTTCTGTGCGTTGATGGCGTTGACCACGTCGAGCGGGGCGAGGTTCTTAGCCTTTAGCGCGGCCAGGTCCAGGTCCACGGAGACCACGCGGGTCTTGCCGCCGTACGGCCAGGGCATTGATGCCCCCCTCACGGTGGCCAGGCCAACGCGGAGTTGGTTGGCGCTCACATCAAAAATTTGCTGCTCGGACATGGTCGGGCTGCTGATGCTGTATTGCAGCACCGGGACCGTCGAGGCGCTGTAGCGGATGATCAGCGGGGGGGTGGTGCCCGGGGGCATCGTTCGAATGATGGTTTGGGCTATCGCGGTTACCTGGGCGACACCGGCATCGACGGAGGTGCCCTCGCGGAAGAAGACCTTAATGATGCCCACGCCGTTGTAGGCGTTGGATTCGATGTGCTCGATGTCGTTGACGGTCGTGGTCAGCGACCGTTCCTGGTTGTAATTGAAGCGCTGCTCGATGTCCTGGGCGTCCAGGCCGGCGTAGGTCCAGACAATGCTCACCACCGGGATGTTGATCGAGGGGAAAATATCGGTCGGCGTGCGCAGCAGCACCAGCGGGGTGAGCAGCAGCAGCACGAGCGCCGCCACAATAAAGGTATAAGGGCGGCGGAGCGCGAGACGAACGATCCACATAAGCGCCATTATTGCCGAAAAGTGGTGCGAGGAGCCAATACATGTTTGCCGGGCGATTGATATGTTTATAGTATCAAACCATGGAACTGCGACATTTGCGTTATTTCATGGCCGTGGCCGAGCACTTGAGCTTCCGTGGCGCTGCTGAAAAGCTCCATATCGCCCAGCCGCCGCTGAGCGCGCAAATCAAGTCTCTGGAGGAGGAGCTGCGCGTCCGGCTCTTCGAACGCACCACCCGCTCGGTGCGCCTGACCCATGCCGGGCGGGTTTTTCTCGAAGAGGCACGGACGGTGCTGGCGGCCTCCACGCAGGCCGAGCAACGCGTCCGGGAAGCCGAACACGGCCTGGCGGGCACGCTGCGCGTGGGCTTTGTCGCTCCGGTCGCCAATGCCTGGCTCGCCGGCATCCTGCGGCGGTTTCGGCAGCAATTTCCGGCGGTACAATTGTCTCTCTTCGACCTGACCAGCACTGAGCAATTGCAGAGGTTGCGAACGCAGGAACTGGACGCCGGGCTGTTGCGGCCCCCGGTAGGATTCTCCGAATTGGAATATCGTTTTGTTGGCGAATCTTACCAGGTCCTCGCCCTGCCGGCCGGGCATCCGTTGGCCGCCAAACGGCGCCTGGAATGGCGGGATTTTCATAACCAGGAAATGGTGCTAATCCATCCCGGCTCGCAGCATGGATTCTACGACGCGTTTTTTGCCGAATGCGCGAGGGCTGGCGCAAAGCCACGCCCGGTCCAATACGCCAACGATATCCAGACCAAAATGTGGCTGATTTCTGCTGGGTTCGGCATCGCGCCGACAACCGCCACGTTGTCAGAGGTGAAGCGTCCCGGGCTGGTGTTCCGGCCACTGCCTTCTGGCTTGCCCCCGGTTCAGCTTGTACTGGCCTGGCGTCGCGAAGATAAGTCGCCGGTCCTGGGCCATTTTCGCGCCAGCTTTGAGCCTTTTGGCCGAACGGCGGCAAAGTAACCGCCTCCGCGCAACCCTGCCGGCGCTCCACCTTTGGAAACGGCCACAAGAGAACACAAAGATTCCCCGATTGAATTTGTTTTGGATTTTAGGCCTTGAGTCTATGATGCGCGTATGTCTTCCCAGGTACGAACGGTGCCGACCTCGCGGGAACTCATGCCTCTGGGCTGCCAATCGCTGCCGAGGCGGTCACCTCTTCAAGTAAAGCGCGACTTATGCTCTTCGGTTGTGCTGCTCTGCTTGTTTGCGCTGTTCCGCTGCGGCTGGGGCTCGTCTGCCGCTGCGGCGGGCACGAACGAACTGCGGCCTTGGCACGATTACCACACTATCATGTGGGTGGGCGACACGGCCTATAAGCAACCAGAGAAAATCCCGCTCTTCTTCCGGCGGTTGCGCGAGATGGGGATCAACACCGCGATGGCATACGGCGACGCGAACCTGCAGCCCGTCCTCCAAAACCAGTTTCCCTATTACGTCGAAAACATGATTAACCGCGGGCTTTGCCTGAAGTTCAACTCGAGCGTGCGCGATTGGGATACATTCGTCACTGATTGGGTAAAGCAGGGGCGGCCCGAGTCAGCGCTGGTACGCGATTATTGCCTGGACGATTCGGGTTGGCGTGATTGGGCCAGGGCGGAGATGCAGAAGCTTGCGCGCAAAAATCGGGCACACCAGCCGCTCGCCTACGACATCCGGGATGAACTCTCCACCACCATTTCCGCCAATCCATTCGATTACGATTTCAATCCAAATTCATTGGCCGGATTTCGCGAATGGCTGAGGACGCAATACGCGGACCTGAATGCGCTCAATGCTGAATGGGAAACGCGGTTCAGCACCTGGGAGGAGGTTAGGCCATCCACGACTGATCAGATCAAGAACCGAATGGCAGGCGGCCAGGCTCTGCCACGGGGCAACCCCGATTGGCAGGAAGTGCAGCGCCTAAAATTCGAACCGGCCAAGGCTCGGACAGAAAGGACGCGCTGGAATTTCTCTCCCTGGGCTGATTTTCGAACGTACATGGACATCGCGCTGGCGAGGGCGCTGGACGACCTGCGCCGGGCGGCCCACGAGGCAGATCCGCGAACGCCGGTCGGCATCGAAGGCACGCAGATGCCGCACGCTTTTGGGGGTTATGATCTCTGGCGGCTCGCCCAAGTGCTCGATTGGGTCGAGCCGTACGACATCGGCAACGCTCGGGAAATTTTTGGGTCGTTCATGCCGGGCCGACCGTTGGTGACCACGGTGTTTGAACAGGATGCTCCTCACGCGCGCCGCCGCCTTTGGCACCTGCTGCTCGAAGGAGACCGCGGCTGCATCGTCTGGTGGAGCGAGGACTGCATCGACTGGAAAAGCCCCGAGTATCCGCTGACCCCCAAGGCACAGGCGCTGGCGCCTGTGTTGAAGGAGATGACTAGCCCGTTGTCACGATTGTTCCTGCGCGCCCGCCGGGAGTACGACCCGATTTTCGTCGAGTATTCGCAGCCGAGCATCCAGGTGGACTGGCTGCTTGAATCCACGGTGGACGGCTCGACCTGGCTCCGGCGCTTCTCGAGCTTCGAGGCGGAGCACAATCGCCTCGTCAAGGTCCGAAACGGTTGGCTCAAGGCATTTCAGGACCTGGGGTACAGCCCTAGCTTTATTTCCGCCGCGGAAATCGAACGAGGGGACTTGAGACGCTCCAGCCGGGGCGTGCTCGTGCTCCCAGGTTCCCTGGCGCTCTCTGGCCGCGAGGCGGAAGAGATTCATCGCTTTGCGCATCCCGACGATCCTGGAAGAACTGTGCGACAAGTGTTCTGGGATGGCGCGCCCGGGCTGTTCGACGAGCATGGACGCCTTCGCGCCAAGGCTCCGCCGCCTTTCGACCAGAACCCTGCCACGGCGGAAGATTTGAGTTGTTCGGCGATCGGGACCAGACGCCCGCCGGCTTCTATGCCGGCCGACGTTGCCCAGTACCCCGCCGTCCGGCTTAAATCTGACACGCTCGGAGGAATTACGGGGTGGATCGCCGACTGCCTTAAACCCATGTCGCCTGAAATCTCGCTCCCCGTGGCTGCCCACGTGCGAATCCATCGCTTCCGAGTGGCTCTTGGGGAGCTTGTGGCGTTCGAGCGCAATATCGATTACCAAATGAGCGAGGATTTGAAGCAAGCTGGCGGGAACGAGGCGTTGGAGCAGCCGATTGAAATCGAGGCCAGACTCAAACAGCCACGGCACGTCTATGAGCTGCACCTGCGAACCTACCTTGGCCACACCGACCGGATGAAGTTCACTCTCGACCCGTGGCAACCTTCGCTGTTCGCTCTTACGGAGGAAAAACTTCCTGCCGACTCGCTGCTTGGCGCTTTGGAGGAGTGACGAACCGGAGAGCCGCCTGTTGGTCAAATGACCTCACGCCCTTACCGCGGGGTGAGCCAGATCAACCACGGAGGAGACTCCTGGGGCAGGGGCGTGATGATACTTTTCCGTTCGAATTCCTCCCGCAATTCCCACCAGAGCCGCTGCGGGTCCTTGGACCAAAGCAGTACCCAAAAACCACCCTGCTCGGGTTTGGGTCCGCTGCGCCATTCGTGGTCCAGACCTCCGAACCACGTTAGGCGTTTGAGGAACTCATCGCAGAAAGCGGTTTCGAGCCAGGTGAAATCCGGCTGCTCTGCCGACCAGTCGCCGACCTTGCGTTGCAGGCACAGCGTGCCCCACGGAATCTCCCCGTGGCAGAGTTGGACACAGCGGCGCACAAAATCGCGCCCCTCTGCCTCCAGGGCTAGGTGGGCGCATCCTTTGAGGGCCGGAGTCTTGCAAAATGGGCAATGACGTTGGTTCATCATGATTCGGGCATCGGGCGATCGCGCTCCACCCGGTATCCCGCGACTGGCCAATTCCGTCAAGAAAATCCGCGAGCAATTTCCGAAATTTCAGGGCAGGAACGTCAAGGAATGGTGCCGGCCGGCCCGTGCGGATGGCGGTGCAGCAGGCTGTGCGGCTTTTCGAGCCCGTGTTCAAGCATCAACGGTTCGTTGGACAACAACGGAACAGTAGCGCCCTGTGCCACCACTTTGCCTTCATCCAGGATCAGCACCCGCGAGCACAGGTCCACCACCAGCTCGAGATCGTGCGTCGCGATGATCTTCGCTCCGGGTAGCCCCTGGAGCAACGCTTTGAACTCGCGCCGTCCGCGCGGGTCGAGATCGCTGGTCGGTTCGTCCAGCACCAGCACCGTCGGCTTGCAGGCCAGCACCCCCGCCAGGCAAACGCGTCGTTTCTCGCCATGGCTCAACCGGTGCGGCGCGCGGTCTTCAAAGCCCTGCAGCCCCACTTGGCCAAGGCAATGGGTCACCAGCGAGCGCAGAATCGCTCCGCTTATGCCCAGTTGCTGGGGGCCGAACCCCACATCCTCAAACACCGTCGCCGAAATAAGCTGATCATCCGGGTCCTGAAACAGCAGCCCGACGCGTTGCCGCAGAGTGTCGAGGTTTTTGGCGATCAGCGGCTCGCCGCCGATCCAGATACTGGGTTCTTGGGGAGGATGCTCCGGCAGCAGGCCGTTGAGGTGGAGCAACAGCGTCGATTTTCCGGCGCCGTTCGGCCCCAGAATCGCAACGCACTCGTCCTCAGCGATTGAGAAGGAAACGCCGGCGAGCGCGAGGCGGCCGCGCGGCGGGTACCGGTAAGAGAGCTCGCGGACCTCGACGGCGGCGTTCATTTCCAGCCCCTGGCGCACATAGCCAGATAAATTCGTTCGGCGCGGTCGGCGCTCCGGACGAAGAGCTGGCCGATGATGAGGGTAAGATTGTGCCAGATGAGCCGCCGCCGATGGGAAAAGGTCCGGCTGGCGCGCGCGCGCTGCATGCGCCTGGATTCTTCAGCGAGCACAGGCAGGTACCGGTACATCAGGGCGAGAGTAGTAAGCATGACAGCGGGCAGCCGCAGCCGGCGCAACTCTTGAAGAGTTTCCTGGAAGGGGGTCGTCCAGGTCAGCAGCAGCATCGCAAAGACGCACAGATTGCTTTTGAACAGAGCCGAGAAAAAAAACGGCCTTGCCGCCGGGCTCAAAACCGACAGCAACGCGATCCCCAGGATGAAGAATTCAACCACCAGCAGCCTTCGTAGTGTGTAGCCCAGAGGCATTCGGCAAAACGGCCAGAGCAGGAGCAGAATTACCGCCGGCCCCAAATAGAGCCAAGTCGGGTGTCGCGGCAGCAACGCCGTCACGCTGATCAGCCCAATTGCAGCGAAGAGCTTGAGGCGCGGCGGAACCCAGGCCAACGGCGCGCGGCCCCGCGGTTCAAGGTCCTGAACGCGCATCCTTCTTGGGCGTGGTGAGGACCGGCACCAAGGTTTTGGCCAGCGCGTACGCGGCCACAAAGGCGAGCATCGTTCCGATCAGCCCGGCCACAGCTGTGGCGAAAGTGACCGAACTGATAACGGGCAGCCGGTAATTCGCTAACGGAGCCTCAAGCGAGACAGTGGCCTGGCCCTGAAGGCCCAGAGCCTTGGCCGCCGCTTGCAAACCGTCCGGCCACGAGCAAGCGAACGGCGCCACAAAGACCGCCAACCCGAGCGAAACCAGCATGCCGTAGCCTACGAAACCAAGCCGCGCGCCGGCACCGGTTTCTCGGGTCCCGGCGACGAGTTCCGGTCGAGCGCGGAGGACCGCCAAAATGATCAACCCCGTTGCCAGACCCTCGCCGATTCCGATGAGCATGTGAACATTGGCCATCGCGGGAAAGGCAATCGACCATGGCGCCGTCCCTGAAAGCGCAAGCTGCCCGGCGCAAGAAATGGAGGCAAGCACCGTCCCAAACCAGCCGGCGAAGGCCGCCGCGAAAACCGTCGAGCGGTGTTCCTCCATGCGAATGAGGCGTTTGGTAAGGCGGAAAACGAAGTAACCGCCGCAAACGCTGACAATCGCCATGTTGAAAACGTTCGCGCCCAGGGCCACCACGCCGCCGTCCGCAAACATCAGGCACTGAACCAGCAGCACACAGGTGAGCACGAGCACCGCCGCGCTCGGCCCGAGCAGCACGGCCGTCAGAACCCCGCCAACCAGGTGGCCCGAGGTGCCGCCGGCTACCGGGAAATTCAACATCTGAGCGGCGAAAACAAACGCCGCGGCCAGCCCAAGCATTGGCATCTGCCGCGGCTCGAGCGATGTGCGTACCTGCCTGAGAGCGATGCCGAGGCCTGCGGCCGCTGCCCCGGTCGAGAGCAGCGCCGTTTTGGCGTCTAAGAAGCCGTCTGGCAAATGCATATTCTTCGGCGTGCAGCCTACCGGCCGCGGTAATGCAGGATAGGCACCAAAACCGGCTTCAGGCAAGGCGGGAATCAACGGGAATCACACCGGTATAGGTGGAGGCTGAACCCACTCGCCCAACGGCCGTGAGCTACCGCAATCCAGACATTGAGTGACAGGAAACTGAGTTCCACAGTGGGGACAAACTGCGCCTGTTTCAAACGTGTCGAACGGCTTGAAACACTTGGCGCAGCGCCAAAACGGGCCCTGGACGGGCGACTGCCGGCAGGAAGGACAGGCGAACCCTGCACGGCGCGGAAGTTTGGCGACCCGGGCAAGTAACCGGGCATGCATCAGCCCGCGCCAGCAATTGAGCAGGATAAACACCGACAGGATTCCGAGCCAGACGGACTGCTCAGCCACCGCCAACACAACCAGTCCTGCGACTCCGATGAATCCAATGATCGAAACCACAAACAGGCTCCGTGCGCGCCCCAGCACGAACCAAAGCAGAGACTGCAAGATCTGGCCCCCATCTAACGGATAGATCGGCAGGAGATTAAAAATCAGCAAGCCGTAATTTATCAAGCAAACCGTCCGCACAAAGACGTAGGCATTGGGAAGGGTTTCTGGCCAACCGGAATTCCGCGCTATTACGGCGAGTGCGGTCAGGAGCGGGGCCAGCGCCACGTTCACGAGCGGTCCCGCGGCGATGCTCCACAGGGTTGGGCCGGGGCGGGGCGGCGGCGACACGTACGCAACGCCGCCCAGCGGCCAGAGCACGATCTGGTTGGCTTTCCCTCCCACCTGCCGGCAGGCCAGTGCATGCCCGAATTCGTGCATCAAGACGATGGCGAACAGGGTTACGTATTCCAAAGCCGGCCAGAGCAGCGTCGAATAATTCTTCGCGCGCGTGCTGATACCATAGAATGCGATCAGGAACCAATACCAATGCAAGAAGACATCAATCCCTGCGAAGCGGAATAGCCGGATCGAGCCTTGTCGGGTTGGCAGCATCCGTCACAGGTACCACGCCCCTCACCAGAGGAACAAGCTCATTCATGTCCAGACGCCCAAGCTCTTAAGTTGCCGCGTAACCGCCTCTGCCCAGTTGCGATTCGCGGTCGGGCTCGCCGGGCTGGGGTGAAGGATGCGCCCCAGTTTGGGCTTCCCGTGCGGCAACACTTCCGCGGCTCTCCGCCAGGCAAAATTCCCAACGGCTATAAGCCATTCCGGCTCGAGAGCTGCGAGCACTGCCCGCAAATGCCCGTCGCAGACAGCCAGCAGCGCGGCCCGTTCGGCAGCCGGCAGCTTGTCGGGCGTGCGATTGCGTCCGCTCTCTTCGATAAAGGCCAGCGGGCAATAGTTGAGCACGAGATGTTCGGCGAAGAATCGCTCCGGCGTTCCGAACCGCTCGGCGAAGAGACCCCATAAGCGTCTGCCGCTGACCTCGGAACGCGGACACTCAAATCCTGTGACCGGACGCCGTGGATGCTCCTTCGCCGGCTTGCTGATCGTTCCGCTTAGCCCGAGCCAATTCCGCACCATTGCGATTTCGCCAAAGGGCACCCCGGTTTGCGCCATGCCGAAGGGGCCGGGGTTCATTCCGAGAAACACGACGCGCTTGCGCCCGTTGGCAAACCGGCGCAGATAAGCGGCGTGCGGTTCCCATGCGTAGGCCAGCGGATTATAGACGTGCGTGATCGGCGAGGAGAATCTCAACCCGTCCACAGCGGAACGAAGTTCTTGCGCGGCAGCGACGAGGCGCCTGCTGATGCTTCCCACTGCCGGGTTCACCCGGATTTACCTCACGACCTTCCCCGCGGCGGGTGACCGCCCTCGCGCGGGCGCTGCAGTTGCCGCAATGAACGGCGGAGTGCTTCGATTTCTCGCTCATCCGCATCCTTCTGGCGTTCGAATTGCTCGAGCAATTCCTCCACGTCTTCCATATCGTCGAGCGCCTCCCGGAGCGCGACTACAACTTCGTTGACCTCCTCCAGCGCTTTCCGGACTGAGGCGGGTGAGGCGGGTTGAGAGGGCCTCGCGCGCGCGACCGGGGCCTGGCTCGGAGCGTCCGGCGACTCGCCAGAGGAGGGTGCGGAAGAAATCGCGGAGGCTTCCTCGGCCGGTTCGTCCTCTGGCTCGAACGGTGGTTCGCCTTCGCGCTCGAAGGGCGGCTCGGGTTCCAGTCGCTCCGGACGCGGGACCGGTTCCGCCTCGAGCAACGGAGCCTGCTCGGCATGCGATTGGGGTTGGGGTGGCTTCCGCCGTCGGCCACGGCCGCCTCGGTGCCCTCGAGAGGAGCGTCTTCGCCCGGGAGGCGCCGACAACGGAGGCATCCCCGGCTGCCCGCTCGGGGGAATAGATTCTGGTTCGGGAGCCATTTTTGCTCCAAATTGCCTCGAACGGTCTCAAATGCAATCCGAATCGCGCGCGGAATTGATTGGACCGAAGGGTTTGCCTCGGCCAAAATCCGCCGTCATATGAAGCTCAGCCGCTCCTGGCCATCCCTCGTTCCGGCTTTGCTGGCCTGCCTGCCGTTGGCGGGCGCGTCAGCCCCCACGTCCGCCTCTGCTCCGCTGATGCCCGCGCCCGCGCCTCGCAAGCCGAACATTCTGTTGATCGTTGCCGATGACCTTGGCTATGGCGACCTCGGTTGCTACGGCCAGACCAAAATCAAGACGCCGAACATCGACAAGCTCGCTGCCGAGGGCGTACGCTTCACCGACTTCTACGCAGGCAGCACGGTCTGCGCGCCGTCACGTTGCGCGCTGATGACCGGTCTGCACACGGGGCACGCTTACATTCGCGGGAACGCCGCGGTGGCCTTGCGTCCCCAGGATGTGACCGTTGCCGAGCTGTTGAAAAAGGCCGGCTACCACACCGGTTTGATAGGCAAATGGGGACTGGGCAACGAAAACACGACGGGCATGCCCCAGGACCACGGATTCGACGAGTTCGGCGGCTATCTCGACCAGACACACGCGCACGACTATTACACCGACCACCTGTGGCGTTACGACCCAACCCTTGGGTTCTCTCGGATGGCGTTGATCGAAAACGACGCCGGAAAAAAGGCGCTCTACACCCATGACCTCTTCGAGACTGCGGCGTTGAATTTCATTAAGATCAACCAACCGAATCCCCTTAACCATCACCGCCCGTTTTTCCTATACCTCGCCTTCACCATTCCGCATGCGAACAATGAGGAAGGCCGCCGCTCGGGCAACGGGATGCAAGTGCCCGGGGATGAGCCTTACTCGAGCGAGTCCTGGCCCCAGGTCGAAAAGAACAAGGCCGCCATGATCACGCGGCTGGACGCGACCGTCGGCAAGATTCTCGACAAGCTTAAAGAACTCAAAATTGACGACAACACCATCGTCCTGTTCACCAGCGACAACGGCCCGCATAAGGAGGGTGGCGTGGACCCAAAATTTTTCGAGAGTTCAGGGCCGCTGCGGGGCATCAAGCGCGACCTTTATGAGGGCGGGATTCGAGTCCCAATGATCGTGCGCTGGCCAGGCAAGATTAAACCGGGACGCGTGAGCGATTTGGTTTGGAGCTTCTGGGATTTTCTACCGACGGCCTGCCAAATCGGCGGGGCCAGGCCGCCGGCGAGAATCGACGGCCTCTCGATGCTCCCGGGGCTGCTGGGCCAGGTCCAGACCAACCGTCACAACTTCCTTTATTGGGAATTCCACGAGGGTGGCTTTAAGCAAGCTCTCCGCCTCGGCGACTGGAAGGCGGTCCGGCTGCAAGCTGACGGACCCCTGGAACTTTACGATCTGAAAACCGATCCCGGTGAAAAACACGACGTGGCTGATAAGTACGGGTATGTAGTCGCAAGGATCGAAAAATTCATGAAAAGCGCGCGGACGGAATCGGATCAATTCCCAGTCAAAAAGGCCGGGGAACTACCAGAAACACGGCCCGCCGCCCGCTCCGGATCCTGACACGGCGATAACTCATTTATGGCCGAGGCGCAGGATTCCAATCCCGCGTTTGTCTTCACGCGTTTTCCAACCTTTCGCGGGATTGGAATCCCGCGCCCCAACCGTGGCGAGTTACGGACCGCCGACTAAAACCCTTGCTTTGCGGCGGGAAAATGAGATAGACTGCCGTTACTCGGGATGATGGCTGGTGTCCCCGTTCAGTGGCGTCGGGCTTAGGTTCGTACTGTTCCGTGCCTGGCGAGCATGACGGCGGTGATAGCAGTCCAAGAGCGATTAACAAAGCATGGAACCAATCGGATGTTTAGCTGTCGGGGGAGCGCTGACCAGCGATATTCCCGATCCGTTCAGAAGCCAAACCCATGAGTAACGAAGAACCGATTGAGCTCGAAGGTACGATTTCGATCGTTCTTCCCGGCACCATGTTCCGGGTCAAGCTGGACAACCAGCACGAGGTCCTCGCGCATCTCTCCGGCAAAATGCGCAAACATTTCGTGCGGCTGACCGTCGGCGACCGGGTCCGGCTCGAGATGTCCCCTTACGACCTTAGCAAGGCGCGGATTACCTACCGGCTGAAGTAGCGGCCAAAGGAATCTCCTCATTTGCCTTTAGCCAGCTATAATTGGCTTCAGAGTGACAAATCCGGGCGCATCCTCTGAATCGGCGACGCCGGCGTCGCGTACCGCCAAGCATGACCCGTACGCGGTGCTGCGGAACCGGGATCTGCTGCTCTATCTCCTCGCGCGCTTCATCTCCTCGCTGGGCCAGCAGATGCTGACGGTAGCCGTCGGTTGGGAGTTGTACGACCGAACTCGCTCCGCTCTGGCCCTCGGCCTCGTGGGTTTGACTCAGATGGTGCCGATGGTGCTCTTCACCCTGCCCGCCGGGCACGCAGCTGACAACTACGAGCGCAAACGCATCATCATCCTGATGAACCTGGCCATCGGCGTCGCCAGCGTAGGACTGACGCTTATCTCGGCGTTTCGGGCGGACGTCAAATGGATCTACGCGTGCCTGTTCGTCGCCGGGACGGCGCGAACGTTTCTCTGGCCAGCCAGTTCGGCCTTCCTGCCTCACCTGGTCTCCCGCCAGGAATTCTCCCGGGCCGTTACCTGGAGCAGTGGCAGCTTTCAGTTGTCGTCGGTGGCCGGGCCGGCTGCGGGCGGCGCCCTGATCGCCCTGAGTCATCACGCGGCGCCGGTCTATGCGTTCAATGCTGTCGCCTCGTTCCTGTGCGTGGGTCTCATCGGCTTTGTGCGCCGGAGCCACATCGTGGCGCTCAAAGAAAAGATGACGCTGCGCAACCTCGTCGTCGGGTTCAAATTCGTTTTTGGCAGTCCGATCATATTGGGGATCATCACGCTGGATATGTTCGCCGTCCTGCTCGGCGGAGCCACGACGCTGCTGCCGGTCTACACCAGGGAGATTCTCAACGCCGGCCCCACCATTCTGGGTTTCCTGCAAGCGGCCCTGCCGCTCGGTTCGCTGTTATGCGCGCTGGTCCTGGCGCATCGGCCTCCCTTGCAAAAGGCCGGCCGAACGCTGCTCTACGCCGTGGCGGTTTTCGGGTTCGCGACCATCGGTTTCGGGTTCTCCCGCTGGTTTCCACTTTCATTTGTTATGCTGTTTATCTGCGGTTTCGTGGATAACGTCAGCGTCGTGGTGCGCCATACGCTGGTGCAACTGCTAACTCCCGATGAAAAGCGGGGGCGCGTTTCGGCGGTTAACAGCTTGTTTATCGGCACCTCGAACGAACTCGGCGGCTTCGAGTCCGGTTTTGTCGCGCACTGGTTTGGCCCGGTAATGGGGCACGCTATTTCAACCGGTGCCATCGTCTCGGTCGTCTCCGGCGGTGTGGGCACGATTCTCGTGGTGCTCGTGGTCGCCGCCCTTTGGCCCGAGATCAGGAACTACGGCCGGCTCGATGCGACGTGACCGGGCGGCAAGTGTCAGGTGTCACGGTTCACGCATCACGTTTCGCTGCCTCGCTCTTACTCCTGCCCCTCAGGCCGCCTTGCAAATTGTGCCTGGGCATTTTCGATGAGTTCCTTGATGCGCACCGCGTCGCCCTTGCTGTGGCCATGGCTGCGGAACGGATCGGTGCCGCCTGAGGATTCGATGAGGATCTCGGACCAGATCAGGCCCGTCTTGATGTGAACGGAAGCTACTTTGCTGATGCTGATGTTGATCTCGTCCTTGCTGAACCAGGACCGCTTGCGGCGCGTGATTGATTTGTCGCTCACCTCGATGTAGGTGGGAAAGAGGAAATTGCCCCGGGTCCAGCGGCTGGCTCGAAAGACTTCAGATGCCATAATAGGTTTGGTGTCGAGTAGTTCTTGTAACGTGCTCAACTTGCCCGATCCCACGCGCGGACGGAAGTATTTTCAAGGCGCAGGACAAAACTTTTCCCTGCGGGACAAATACGGCGTTCCGAAACCGGCCGGAACGCCGTATTTATGTGGCAGGAGGAGCCACTGGAAGGAATCGTGCGGCCTATTTTCCCCGCGGGAACTTGCTGCTTGCGTTCTTCCTCCGGGCGGCTATCCTCGGGCCTCATTCGGAGAGATTGGCGCCTTCGTGACTCAGTGAATCCTCAGGTGAACGTCCTCACTGATCGTTTAAAACCTGCCGGACGCGGATAGTCCGCGAGCCGCACAAGGCTCTTTCGAATGAGCGTGTCTATGCAAAATCAATCGTACATTGGGAACCTGACCGGAGATGGAACTGCGGTTCCCAGCTCAACCGGAGGCAAATCATAATGCACACTCGCAAAAGCAATCCGCGGGCGGAACACCGCCTGCGGCAGAGCCAGCGCGCCAAGGATTCCGTCAGCCTGGCGGAGAAGTTTCCCCAATTGAAAACCTTGACGGTGGACCTTGAACACATCGATACCCACAGCCAGGCGCGGAACAGCGGATTGAAGTACAAAGTTAACGTGGAACACGCAAAATCGGCCTTTTGTTTTGTTTGCCCGAGCGGGGAATGTGTGGGCGGTGATTTTGATCTCAGCGAAGTGCTTGCAACTGCGGTGGCAGGCCGCCGCAAGGTGGCGGTAGGCGAAATCCGCTGCCAGGGCTGGCACCGGAAGGGCAGTTTGGAGCGGGCGCCCTGCCAGATCCTTCTGCGCTACAAGCTGAATCTCAACTATAGCCGGAAGTAAGGCGGGTGACGGCAAACCGGCCGGTCCGACGCCGTCTCGACGGCCCGCGTTGGCGGCTACGCCGCTTTTGCCCTGCCGCAGCGTGATCGGGTTAAATGGCTCGCTCAGCCCGGATTGCCCTGCCAAATTCCCTTCCCGACCATGAAACTTGGTGTTGAGCGCCTCCTGGAAGACGCCAGTGTGCGCGGCGCATTGCAGGGACGGCGCGTGGCGCTGCTGGGCCATCCGGCGTCTGTCACCCGTGAGGGCCAGCATGTGCTCGACGCCCTGGCCGCCTGTCCCGACCTCCGATTGACCGCCGCGCTGGGCCCCCAGCACGGCATGCGCGGCGACAAACAGGACAACATGATCGAGTCGGAGGATTACGAAGATCCAGCGCTGCGCATCCCGGTGTTTAGTTTGTATGGCAAGGTGCGCCGTCCGACCGCGCGCATGCTCGACACGTTTGATGTGGTGCTGGTGGACCTTCAGGATATCGGCACGCGCATCTACACGTTCCTGACGACGCTGGCCTATGTGATCGAAGCCGCAGCGGAGACGGGCAAGAGCGTCTGGGTGCTGGACCGGCCGAACCCGGCGGGCCGGACTATCGAGGGGACAATCCTGGAGCCGGGGTGGGAGAGTTTCGTGGGCGTGGGGCCGGTGCTCATGCGGCATGGGCTGACGCTCGGCGAGTTCGCGCAATGGTATGTGGCGCTCCGGGGAATCAAACTGGGCCTGCGCGTGATCGCGATGGTCGGTTACCAACCGGACGCTCCGCCAGGTTACGGTTGGCCGGTGTTCGAGTTGCCGTGGGTGAACCCGAGTCCAAACGCTTCCTGCCTGAACATGACCCGCTGCTTCCCCGGCACCGTGTTGTTCGAGGGGACGACGCTTTCCGAGGGGCGAGGGACGACGCACCCGCTGGAGATGGTCGGCGCGCCGGACATCGACTTCGACCGGGTCCTGCGGCAGGCGCAGGACTTCGCCCCGGAATGGCTTACGGGTTGCCAACTGCGTCGCTGCTATTTTGAACCGACCTTCCAGAAACATAAGGGCAAGCTGTGTTCCGGCGTGCAGGTTCACACCGATTACTCGGGCTACCGGCCCGAGCACTTCCGGCCCTATAGGCTCGGCGCGCTGCTCTTGAAGGCCATCCGGCTGGAATACCCGGATTATGAGCTGTGGCATCGGTTCGAGTACGAATACGAGACGGGCCGGCTGGCGATCGACCTGTTAAGCGGCGGCACGTTTCTTCGGGAATGGGTGGACAACGTTTCCGCCGAGGCGGAGGATTTTGATAACAGGCTAACTGCTGACGAGCGCACGTGGGGAGAGACCCGCAGGCCTTACCTCCTTTATTGAGTTTTGGCGGGGCCAGCTCGAAGCACGGATGAAGGCTGATGGGCACTGGGATTTTCGTTCGTGATTTGGCGCTTGCAGGCCGGCCTTGGTTGGCCTATTCACCTTGGCAAAGTTGAACCCTATTATGAAACCACACCACGGTACTCTCATTCTAGTCTTCGGGATTCTCAGCCTGGTGATCTGCGCCCCGCTTGGCATCGTCGCCTGGGTCATGGGAACCGGCGATCTGAAGCAAATGGATTCCGGCGCGATGGACCCAAGCGGCCGGTCCCTGACGAACGCGGGTCGCATCTGCGGAATCATCGGAACTATACTATTGGTGCTAGGTGTCCTGTTCGCGTTTGCCGCGCTTGCCCTCGGTCTTCTGGGTGGGCTCCTGGGCCACCACTGAGCCGTATCCATTCAGTCGAAGTCCTCAACGCAGAGGCTTAACGCAAAGGCGCAAAGAGGCAAAGACGCAAAGGGTCTGAGGAATTCGAAGCCGAAAACCGTGTTCGCTGAAGTCACTGGAACGTAACCTCTTCTTCCGAGGTTAAACCCGGTTCCTGCCTTTGCGCCTCTGCAGCTGTGCGTCTTTGCGTTAACGGCGTAATGTTCGGGAGCAGCTCAAGGGAAGGAGATCAGCATGGCGCGGTAGAACCGGGTCGGGTAGCTGGCAGCGGCCGGGTCCGTGAACGCAAAGACGCCGGTCGGGTCGGCGGTAGTAGTCCCGAGCACCGACCACGATGGTATCCCCAGGTCCGAGGTGGCTTGCACCTGATAGAGACCGCCCGGGCCGCCCTGCCCGGTAAGTTGCGTGCCGGTGCCCTGCACGGAAAGCGCGGTCAGCGTAGGCGGGGAGGGGCTTGTAACTGAGCCCCCGGGGCCGGTCGCGCTGTTAACCGTTGTGGTGATGCGCGTCACCGTGTCATCTCCGATCACAGCGAAGGTGTATGGCCCGGAAGGCAGGCCCGCGGCGAATGATATCGTGAGAGTTACCGTGTTGGATAGCGGCGATTGGCCGGTAAACCGGACCGGGTTGGTTGAAAAGGTGGCCGTTGCCCCCGCCGGCAGGTTCACACAAGCCAGGTTCGCCAGGAGGTTCCCTGATCCGGTTCTCGTCACGGTCACGCTATAGGTCGCGCTGGTAGCGGTGAGCGTCGGCGATGGGTCCACGGTGAGGGTGGTAAAGGAGGACTTGGCCTCGGCCAGGTCGGCGCCCACGAACCACAGGGCGGCCAGCCCGAGCCGCGCCCAACCAACCTTTTTTGTTTTCAATCGCATAAATGTGACTGACGCGTAATCAGCAGGCCCGGTGCCCCCAAGGGCGGTTTTGCCCCGGGGCTAGTCCCAAACCCTCCCCCGGGGATTCCCCGGTCCCAGGCCCAGGGATGGCCCGGGGTAACCGGTTACCGCGAGAAGGGCGCGGGAACGAATGCGACAGACATCTGCTCGATTGACTCCCACGCCCGTGCGATCGGCATCAGTCGCGGTGACCCTCAACGCCGTGGTGGAGCGTTGACGGAGGGTGGCGCATCTGCCAGGAGCGGCCCAGCGGCCTCGGGTGGTCGGACTGAGATGGGCCTGGAAAAGGAGTTGCCAGCCAAGGGGGGCCGGAGCGGGTGCTCCGGCCCCTCCTCGGGGTGCGAGCTGGGCAGGCCTTGTTGGATTAAATTGTCAAAGAACGGCGCTACGCCTCACTCGAGACGTGGCGAAAAGCACGTGAGTCAGGAGCGGTTTAAAGATGAGTGAACTGCTTAACTTGGCGGTTTTTGGTTTTTTAACTCGGATGAACTCGGATGAACTCGGATGAACTCGTGGAGTGATGGAGTGATGGGGCGCTGGATTGGTGGATTGGTGGATTGGTGGATAGTGAGTTGACCCAAATCGCCAATCGCCGATGGGCAATAGCCCGAGGGCGAGTGGAGCGCGGCGGATGGGCAGAATGGTGAGGGACGCCCTTGGCCTGAGTGCGTGGGTTAGGACGCACTGGGGCACGGAGCGGCGGACCCACGGATGCCTGAGCGCCTGGCGGCTCCAACTGTGGAGGTATGGGTGACGACTCGGTTGTTTTTTTGGCTTCGAGCCTCCTTTCAGTTTTACTTCATGGCATGAAAAGCAGCATAAGTCTTGCCAAAATTAAGTTATATGGAGGGATTCAGGCGGGAAATTTTGCCGTGGGTATGGCCGCGACGATGCTCATTTAAACGCCGGCCTAAATCCGTGGTGGACCCGATGTAATAGCGCCCGGAATCGCTGCGGAGTATGTAAACCCAGGCCATTGAGGATTGGAAACAAGTGGTGGGTTGGGCGGGACTCGAACCCGCGACCAACCCCGAAAGCTTTCGGGGCTGCTCTACCGGCTGGCTGAGTCGGCCCGCTGACGCAGGAGGTGGAGCGCCAGGCGAGGGTTCTTTTTGCCTTTCAGCTCACGCTCTAAAGCGCGGGCGTCGGCGAGTTGGGGCAGCTCCAGCGCAGCCGCAACTTCCAGTCCACCGCCCAGCCGTTTCGTAGTGTGGGTATGGCCGCGACGATGCTCATTTAAACGCCGGTCTAAATCCGTGGTAGACCCGATGTAATAGCGCCCGGAATCGCTGCGGAGTATGTAAACCCAGGCCATTGAGGATTGGAAACGAGTGGTGGGTTGGGCGGGACTCGAACCCGCGACCAACCCCGAAAGCTTTCGGGGCTGCTCTACCGGCTGGCTGAGTCGGCCCGCTGACGCAGGAGGTGGAGCGCCAGGCGAGGGTTCTTTTTTCCTTTCAGCTCACGCTCTAAAGCGCGGGCGTCGTCGAGGTGAGGCAGCTCCAGCGCAGCCGCAACTTCGAGTCCACCGCCCAGCCGTTTCGTAGTGTGGGTATGGCCGCGACGATGCTCATTTAAACGCCGGTCTAAATCCGTGGTGGACCCGATGTAATAGCGCCCGGAATCGCTGCGGAGTATGTAAACCCAGGCCATTGAGGATTGGAAACAAGTGGTGGGTTGGGCGGGACTCGAACCCGCGACCAACGGCTTAAAAGGCCGCTGCTCTACCGACTGAGCTACCAACCCACATAGAACTTTACAAAAATCACCCGGCCCCGGACCTACGACCAACCCCGAAGGCTTTCGGGGCTGCTCTACCGACTGAGCTACCAACCCACATAGAACTTTACAAGAATCATCCGGCCCCGGACCCAGGACCAACCCGGAAGGCTTTTGGGGCTGCTCTACCGACTGAGCTACCAACCCACGGGCGGGGCCGAACTGAAAGCGCCGCGCAAATTAATCGACTGAGGTTATGGGTGCAAGGGTTTTCCCCGTCACTCCGAACGCTCAAACCGCGAAATACCTGGAATACGCGGAAGGGGAATCCTGCTCGATAGTGGCAGCGATCACCGTTGCATCGTTAAGACATCAAAAAGGTGAAAGCGCTAAGACGGGGCGAGAAACTGAACGCTGAACGCTGAACTCTGAGCTGGGAGGACACGTGGGGTTCAAGCTTGAGGCCGCCACGTGAAGGTGAGAAGGTGAGCGCAAATCGGAATCGAATCGAGAAATCGCCATGGGCCGCTCGTATTGGTTTGAATGCGTCCGATGTGGTTACCGGGCCAAAGTCTCCGGCGGATCGGACCGGGGTTTGAATGTATTCGTGCAAACCGTGATGTGCCGGGATTGCAAGGAATTGTTCGACGCCGTGACAAAGCTCCGCCTGCCCGATGATCCCCGCGACGCGCTGCAGCGCCATGGAACCGGATTGCTGCGGCTCAAACCTTTGGCTCGGCCACGCGCTCCCAAACGCGCGCCCAGTTTTCAGGCCGCCCTGAACCGGTTGACCTACGTCGGGCTGACCCAGCTCAGGTGGGTCCAGTTTCCGCTCCAATGCCCGGTCTCCACCGTTCACCGTATCCAGAGCTGGACGGAACCTGACAAGTGCCCGCGGTGTGGTCTGTACATGGAAAAGAACGCGCTGCCGTACCGGATTTGGGATTGAGGCAGCAAAACGCGCGATTCAACCGCGGATTTCGCGGATGACTTTTCGGCTATCCGAGAAATCGGTCAAATCCGCGGTCAAAAACGCAAAGGGGGGAAATATGCTGGGAGCTTCCGGAGAGTCTGGACGACACTCTGCACTCGGAGCTTGCGTGCGGCCGGAGGCTTCATAAAATCCGAATTCGTTCCGCTCGCGTAGCCCCGTGCTCGCGCGACATGCCGGTCAATGTGTACGTTTAACCTTGCCACATTATGAAGAGACCTCTCCCACTCCTGACGTTCCTTTCGCTTTTCACCTGGTGCGCCCAGACGGTCTGCCCGGCCGCCGACGTCACGCCGCTCGGGCTCAACCTGGGAAACCTCTATCGGACTTCGAGCGCCAAATCGCGGTCGATTAGCCCCGAGAATTTCACGGGCGAAAAAGGCAAGGCGGGAATGGCCGAGCAGGGCACGGGAAAGAACGCCTCGCGGGACCTGGGCCAGGGCTGGAAGGTTTCGCCCTCCGTTGCGATCAAGGCCAAGACCACGTTCACGCTCGGCACGATCCAGGGGCCGGGCTGCATCCAGCAGATATGGATGACCCCCACCGGCAACTGGCGCCGCTCGATCGTCCGCTTCTACTGGGACGGTGAAGCCGAGCCTTCGGTGGAATGTCCGGTCGGCGACTTCTTCGCTTGTGGCTGGGGAAAATATTGCCAGATCAGCTCGCTCGCCATCTGCGTCAACCCGGGCAGCGCCTTCAGTTGCTATTGGCCGATGCCTTTCCACAAGAGCGCCCGGATCACAATGCAGAATACCGATGAAAAGGACATGGTCCTGTACTACCAGGTCAATTACACGCTCTCTGAGGTGCCGCGCGACGCGGGCTGCTTCCACGCTCAATTCCGAAGTCAGACGCCGCTCAAACAGAAAGGGCTCTACACCATCCTTGATGACGTTACCGGCCAGGGCCAGTACGTCGGCACTTACCTTGCCTGGGAGGTCCACAGCCCCGGTTGGTGGGGCGAGGGCGAAATCAAGTTCTTCCTGGACGGCGACCAGCAGTTCCCGACCATCTGTGGCACGGGCACGGAGGATTATTTCTGCGGCTCCTACAACTTCGAGAATCGCGACACTAAACGGTACCAGACGTTTTCAACGCCTTACAGCGGGCTGGCGCAGGTGTTGCCGCCGGACCAGATTTACGAGGTCGGCCAAAAGTTCGGGCTGTATCGCTGGCATATCCAGGACCCGGTCCGGTTCGACAAAGACCTGAAGGTGACGATCCAGGCGTTGGGCTGGCAATCAGGCGGAAGATACCTTCCGCTCGAGGACAACGTCGCCTCCGTCGGCTACTGGTACCAGAAGGAGCCGCACAAGAAGTTTCCAAAGTTGGTCGTTCCAGAATGAATAAGCATTGAGACGCTGGCGACCACCTGTTTTTAACCGATCTGTTGGGCCACAGACAACCCTCGACTCGCGGGTGCGGAGTTTGGACGTGTTGCGTGCGCATGGAGTCGAAGAGGCAAAGCGGCAGAGGACTGCCGCACTCCAAGACGCAAGCGTCATCGCGGGCGCGGCGTTTGTCCGAAGGTTTTGGAGTGCGGCAGTCCTCTGCCGCTTTGGTAGCCGGTCTGTGAGTTGTCTCGACGAAGTCGATTATCGTACGATTCTCAGGCCTTTGGATTCGTTTC
Source organism: Candidatus Acidiferrum sp. (assembly GCA_035566435.1). Taxonomy (GTDB): domain Bacteria; phylum Verrucomicrobiota; class Verrucomicrobiia; order Limisphaerales; family UBA8199; genus DATMRF01. The sequence goes on along the minus strand of DATMRF010000045.1, from coordinate 22,824 downwards.
GTCCCGCGTTGCGGGAGAGTTTCGGGTTTCGGATTCTGTCTGCTCCGCCGCCTTGGCCATCAGCTCCACGAACCACACCGGCGGGCGAATGGGTTTCCCCTCGCGATTGGTGAATGCGTGCACCGTGTAACCGCGGACCACCGGTCGTTGGCTGTCCGCCTGGCTGACCTGGACCTCGAAGCGCAACCGGGCGCGGCCGGAGAACTCGACCGTCGAGGCCACATTTAGCAAATCGTCATACCGGGCGCCGCCCTCGAATTCGAGATGCGCCTCGACCAGCGGCAGGAACACCCCTTCGGCTTCGAGCGTGACGTAAGACTTTCCCATCCTCCGGCGCATGAGCTCAGTCCGCCCGCATTCGAACCACTCGAGCGCTCGCGAGTTGTAAAATGTCCCCATCTGGTCGGTCTCGCTGTAGCGCACGCGCAACTGCAGCACATCGCTCAATTTGCTCATGTTGGCAGATTCCCGAATTAATCGGTCCCCCGCAACAAATCTCCGCCGCAGGGTAGGGCGGTTTGTCCTCAAACCGCCGCGAATCCGCGCCATCCGCGCGATCCCCGGTAAGATATTTTGACACCGGACGGCACTTTTGGGAGATTAGGGAGTAACGTGAACTGACGGAACATGAGAACATTTTTACAGAACCTGCTGATCTTCTTCGCGCTCTGCTTGTGCGGTTTGATCGCCTTTCAGTGGGTCAGGGAAACCGACTTGCGCCGGGACCTGCAAAAGCTGACCGATACCGTCCAGGATAAGACAGAAGCCATCCAAAACCTGCAGGCCAGCGTCAAGCGGGACGACCTGGAAATTCAGCGTCTCGATGGGCTGAAGACTCAGTTGACCCAGACCGTCAAGACCAACGAGGCGCAAATCGCGAGCCTGAACAAGGAGTTGACCAAAGCAACGAACAGCCTCGACCGCGCCGAAAAACTGGCAGCGAACTATAAAGATGCGTTCGAAAAAGCGAATGAGAACGTCAAAGCTGCCAACGCGAATATCGAGGCGCAAAAAGCCGAGCTGGCGAAAGTGGCTGACGAGCGGAACGAGATCGTCAAGAAGTTCAATAAGATCACGACGGATTACAACGACCTGGCGAACAAGTGGAACACTCAGCAGCAGGAACTGATGAAATCCGCGACCAACGCGCCGCCGAAAAAGTAAGGATAAAGGATGAAGGATAAAGGATAAAAGAGGAGCCGAGGCAGAAAGTGCCGGCGTTCAGGCGAACGCAGACTGGTTATTCAAAGTTTAGTCAGAGTTGGAGCCCTTGGCTTTTCTAACAATGGTTGTAAAGATGGCGTTGAGTTGGCGGCTCTCGTCGAGGAGGTTGGCCATTTTGGCTGGTGAAACGAAACCGCTGTCCACGAGGAGTTCGAGCCAGTACTCCGTTTCCTCGACCTCCTTTAGGCTGTCCCCAACCTTGGAAATGAACTCGGCTTTGGAGCGCCCCCGATACGCCTCGCGATAGTTGGCGCCGACCGATGTTCCCGAACGGAGGACCTGTTTCCCGAGCACTTGTGCCACGACCTTGTGCTCCGGCAGCTTGCAGTACATCCGAATCACTCGGAGTGCAAACGCCTTAGTTCTCGGTTTCAACTCCTGAGGTCGCTCGCTCATCGCGAAAGACTGAACATCAGCCTCTAATCAGTCAAGAGGATTTCAGCGCTCCACGCCGATTTGTTCCTCGCCGTCGGCTTTATCCTTTATCCTTTATAATTTATACTTTCCCTACTGTTGCTTCGCCGGCGCAATCGCAAACGACACTTTCTGAATCCCTTGTCGCCGAACGAGGTCCAGCACCGAAATCACCATCCCGTGCGTCGCGTCCTTGTCGCCGCTGATATACACCGGGACATTCGTATTGATGCGGTAGCGATTCGACAGAAAGTTCTGAAGGTCCAGCATGCTGACCTCTTTCTTATCCAGGAAAAGCTGCCCGTCCTTTCTGACACCGACATTGACGATGTCCGGCTTGAAATCGCGCTTGGCGACGGTGGCGGTGGGCAAGTCCATCTTGATCGATTGGAGCCGCATCATGCTCAAGCTGGCCAGCATGAACGACGCCAGCAGGAAGAACATGATATCGATCAGCGGGATGATCTCAATCCGCGCCTTCTTATGCGGAAATGGAGAACCGATTTTCATTTAACCTTTAGCCCTTCCCCGATCACGCCCTGGTCCCGGTTTGTTCGCGGCGGAACTCCATCGTGTCAAAGCCCTTTTGTTTCGCCGCCAGGACCATGATCTCGACGTTCGTCGCTGCGGATTCGAGTTCGAACTGGAGCTGGGCCAGTTTGCGTCCGAAGTAATTGAAAGGAATGAGGGCGAAAATGGCGATGGCCAGGCCGCACATCGTCGCGATGAGCGCTTCGCCGATGCCGCCCGTGATCGCGCCGGTGGCGCCTTCGACCGTCGCGCTGCCGATCGAGAGAAAAGTGCGGAAGATCCCGGACACCGTCCCCAGGAGCCCGAGCAGCGGCGCCAGCGTCACCAGCGTGTCCATCACTGTCAAAAACCGCCCGGCCTTTTGGAGTTCGACGCCGGCGGCCACCTGGAGCGCCCCTTGCAGCGACGAATGGAAATGGTTCATCCCGTGCCAGATCATCCGGATCACCGGATCGTTCGAGCCCTTCGAGAGCTGGGAGGCCTCGCGGAAATCGCCATTCTCCAGCGCGGCAAAAAGCTTTTCGAGTGTCTCCGGGTCGCGCCGGCGGCTTTCGCGGAACCACCAGAAACTGCGTTCACCCACCACTGCCACGGCGACGATGGCCGTGATCAAGATGGGCCACATCACCGGGCCGCCCGCCTCAAAGTACTTTACCAGGATGTTAGCTAACATACGTCATCGTTGTTCTTTTTGATGTTCTGTTTAGTGCCGCAAATTCTGCCGAACACGCCCCGGACCTGTCCACGACAAAAGCAGGCTTCATTGGAGTTGGAACTGGAACGGATAATAATACCACTCCGGCTTCCCGGTCGGCGGGAAATGCCACCGGTTCGTAACGATTTCCAGCGCAGCGTCGTCCAAGATTGTATACCCGGAACTCTTCTGCAATTTCACTTCGGTGGTTTTCCCCGTTGGATCCACTTTGATCTCCACAACGGCTGTCCCATGCCAGTGGTTTCGCCAAGCCACGGGCGGATACTCAGGTTTCGGAAAACTGCCTCCGCCGGCCGCGTCCGGATTAAAGTATACCGGTTTTGGGGGTGCTTGCGGGGTCGGCGGCGGCGGCGTGGCCAGTCGTGCCTCCGAGGCAATCGCGACCGCGCCCTGAACCGGGACGGCAAACGCGACGGAAGGCGAATTGATGGCAGCAACTACTTGGACGACCTGCGGTGTCTCCTCCTGGGTGTCTCGTGGCTGATCCGGCTCATCCGGCTTCACTTCGGGCTCGACCTTCGGCTCTTCCGGCGGGGTAAAGACCACCGGGACTACATCCTGCGGTGCGCTCACGGGGCGGACATGGATCTGGGGCGGTTTAAGCCCCACCAGCCCAATGATTAAAAACAGAAAACAGATCGAGTCCACCCAGGCCAGGCGGCGGTAAGAATCCTTGTATTCCTGGGGCAGGCAGAGCCTCGCCAGGTCGTCGGAAAGCCGGTAATCACGATTGGCCGACCCGAATTGTGCTGCCCCCGTGAGGGGTGCCTGTGCTGGAATAGAAGACTCGCTCATTCGTGCTGACTGCCCCCGGAAATGCCGCTCCTGCACGCCTGCGAGGCCTTGTTCACCATAAACTCTTTTTCCATTTCCACGCGCCGCTCAATTCCCCGCCGTTCGCAGGTTTTTCACCAATTAATATTGGGCAAATTTTGAGGGGGCGCAATCCCTTACTGGGAGGAATGTTATTTTTTCGTGAAATTTCTCTTGCATCCTTGCTTGATAATGAGGTATAAGGCGGTCAAGTCATTCCGTAACACCTTACAGCACAACAACTGTTATGATCAAAAAACTCATAGAACAGGTTCCCCGTAGCAACATCCTGGCCGGCCTGGCTTGTGCCATGGCGTTGGTTTCGTCGAGCCAGGCGCAAGATACGAACGCGCCGCAAGTCATGAAACCGGTCGTCGTTACCGGTTCATACATTCCCACCGCCGAAACAGTCGGCGCCGCGCCGGTTGCGGTCGTTTCAGCCGCCCAGATCAACGCTTCTGGCCAGCAGGATATCCTGTCGGCGCTGACGAAACTGGACCCGGCCTTCTCCGGCAGTGGCAATATCGGCCAGGTCGCCAACAACTTCAGCATCAACGGCGCCCTTCCTGCCGGTGAAGCCAACGTCGCCATCCGCAACCTGCCAACTTTGGTGTTGATGGATGGGTTTCGCTTGCCCAACTCGGGTCTTAGCGGCGGGCAATTGGTTGACCTTAATACCATTCCGATTTCCATCGTGGAGAAGGTCGAGATATTGAAGGACGGTGCCTCCGCCCTTTACGGCTCCGACGCCGTCGGCGGGGTTGTCAACGTCATCACGAAGAAGAACTGGAGTGGAACCGAAATCTCCGGCCGCGTCGGCTTCCCAACCCGGCCCGACAGCAACAGTATCCTCGAGCGCCGCGCCTCAGTCATCGCCGGTGCGACGGCCGATGATTACTCGTTTTTCGCAGGCGCGCAGTATTATGCGATGGACCCCCTGCTGGCAAAAGACCGCTCAATCGCATCGCTGGGTATTGCCGACCTGATCAAAGCCGGGATCAGCCCCTTGGTGGCCTACATGAGCCCTTCCTACCCCGGCCGGGTTCAAGATGGCACCGGTTCTTATATCCTCGCGGGTTCGCCTTTCGCGGTCGGCGGGCCTGGTTACAATCCCGCGTTGAAAACGCCGCCGGTATTTGCGGGCCAGGCCTTCGGCGGCGCTAACGGCGTTGCCAATTACAACGCTTACGCAATCGCTCACGGCTACGTTGACCCAACCGGCCACGGCCTCGGCCCGTACCTTCCTCTGGGCAGCACGCCCCTCGGCGCACAAATCGACGCACTCGACCCGGATGGCTCGCTAGGAATCCGCGGCGCCTACCCCCTGCTCAATACCACCTCGTTTGGGGTACATACTATCCAATCCCAGGACCGCCGGAACTTCTTTGCGAACGTCGAGCATGATCTCTTCGACAAGAATCTGCAGTTTTTCGGCCAGTTTCTCTACGCGAACGATCTGTCCAGGGGCGAACTGGCTCCGTCACCCGTGCCCAGCCTGGGCGGGTCGGGCATTTTTGTGCCAGCCAACAACCCTTTTAACCCATTTGGAGTGGATCTGGGGGCTGGTGGCGCCGGCACTCCGCGGGTGCGCTCCCGCTTTGTCGATAGCGGCAACCGCCTCTTCGATGCTCAGAGCGACACCTACCACATCGTCGGCGGTCTCAAGGGGGAAGTCGTCCCGGGCAAGCTCGATTGGCAAGCCGCCTATAACTACAACCGCGCCGACCAAACTTACTTCACTCGTAATGCTATCAGCGGGGGGGCCCTGAATGAATCCCTGGCTGGAACTCTTACCGACCCTAGTGGCAACCCAATCCCGGATTATAATATCTTCTTCGGCGTGCCAGGCCAGAACTCGCCTCAGACCGTCAACGCCCTCCGGACGACGCTCTTCAACTCCGCGGTGTCGCAGCTTTGGAGTGTGGATGCCCACGTGCATGCCAGCCCGTTCGATCTCCCCGCCGGCCCGTTCGACGCGGTCGCCGGTATCTCATACACGTATGAGGCATTGAATATCGCCGTCGATGGCCTCAGCCAGTTGGGCCTGGTACCTGGCCTGAACCAGCAATTCCCGTTTGGTGGCGGCGTGCGCGACCGCGAGGCAGTGTTCGCAGAAATCCATATTCCGATTTTTTCGGAAAAATTTAACGTCCCCGGCGCTTATTCACTGGACCTTGATGTCCAGGGCCGCTACGAGCGGCTCTTCCCGGGCGGTGATGATGGCGTGCCGAAAATTCAGGCCCGCTGGCAGCCGATTGATAAGCAGCTCACGCTTCGCGGCGGCTATGGCCAGTCTTTCCTGGCTCCGTCCATCTTTAACCTGTTCGGCCCGGATTTCTTCAGCAACCCGTTCATCACCATCCCGAACGGCGGCGGCTCTGGCCAGATCCAAACCCAGAACCGCTCGAACCCCGCCCTGCCTTCGTCGGAGTCGCAGAACTGGAACGCGGGCATCGTCTATTCGCCCAAGCAAATCAAGGGCCTGACGGTGAGCGTTGATTATTACAACATCAGCCAGGATCACGTGGTCGTTTCGGATCCGTTCGCGGCCGCTGCCAGCCTGAACGCGCTGGGTTCTGCCTCCCCATTTGCCCCGGGCTTCACGTTTGCGGATGGCTCGCGCCTCACCACCCCGGCCCCCGGCCAGGTCACCGTTGGTAACTGGGGCAACGTGCTCATCACCAATACGGCCGTCGCGTCGGAGCGCACGGACGGGTTGGACCTCTCTGCCGCTTATGAATTGCCCACGGATAACGTCGGCAAATTCACGTTCCTGGGCAACGCCAACTGGACCCGCTCCTTGCAACTCCGCAGCGCTCCCGGCCGGAACTATTACAGTTACCAGGGCCAGTGGACCGCCAACTTCGGCACCGCCCAGGGTCTCATACCCGATTACCGGATCAATGTCGGGCTGACCTGGGAGTACATGGACTTCACGTACAATGTCATGGCTCATTATATCCCCGCGGTGACAGACCTGGGCTTCCTTCATCCGGAGACAGGCCAGCCCTTCCATGGGGAGACGTTGAACGGCCAGGCCTGGCACGTGCCGGATTACTACACCCTCGACATGCAGATTGCCTATAAGTTCGGGCCGAAATTCGGCCGTTACCTGAACGGCACCCGGCTGGCCATCGGCTGCAACAATATCACCGATGTAGATCCTCCGCTGATTGCCAGCGCCATCGAGGATAACACCGACAAGGGCACCTACGACATCCTTGGCCGGTTCGTCTATTTCGAGGTCTCCAAGACCTTCTAAACCGTTCTCCTTTTCGCAAGGGCCGAAACCGCAAGGTTTCGGCCCTTTTGATTCTCGCTCAGGCTTTCGCCTTCAGGAACGTCCCTTCCCGGAGTTCCTCGTACGCCCGTTGAAGCTGTTCCTGAGTGTTCATCACAATCGGACCGTACCACGCCACGGGCTCCTTCAGGGGCTCGCCTGAAACCAGAAGGAATCGAATGCCATCGTCTCCCGCTTGCACGGCCACCTCATCGCCGCTGTCAAACAGCACCAGCGAACGGTTGTCCGCCTCCGTCGGCGGTTCCGTCTCGAGCCATTTCACCCCTTCGGTCGGCACCGCCAAGGGTTGGGACGCGTTGCAGAATTTCCCGCTCCCCGCGAAAACGTACGCGAACGCATGCCGGGTCGTCTCGACGGGAAGCGTCTTGCGCTTGCCCGGAGGTACCGTGACGTCGATGTAGATCGGGTCCGCCGCAATCCCCTCCACCGGACCTCGCTTACCCCAGAAGCTGCCGCAAACCACCCGAGCGCGCGTGCCGTCGTCCTCGGCAACCTCGGGGATTTCGACCGCCTTGACCTCCTGGTAACGCGGGGCCGTCATCTTCAGCGACGACGGCAGGTTCGCCCACAACTGGAAGCCGTGCATTTGGCCGGCCTGGTCCCCCTTCGGCATTTCCTGGTGAATGATTCCCCGGCCCGCCGTCATCCACTGGATCTCCCCGGCGCCGATGGCGCCGCGGTTGCCCAGGCTGTCTGCGTGCTCCACGGTGCCCGCCAGCACATAAGTGATCGTCTCGATGCCGCGGTGCGGGTGCCACGGGAATCCCGCCAGGTAATCCGCCGGGATGTCGTTGCGGAAATCGTCCAGCAGCAGGAACGGGTCGAACTCGGAGGTGTTGCCGAACCCGAACGCGCGGCGCAGATGCACCCCCGCGCCCTCCAGCGTCGGCTTCGAGCGGATGAGTCGTTTAATGGGTCGAAGTGACATAGTGGCCTCCTCCCAAAGGGTGATGGCTTGTTAACGAACGCCTGAGCGGCCAGGCAACCGCCGATAGCCGGGTGGAATTCATCGTCGTCTGCTTCAAGCGCGGCCAATGTCCGCCCTGAAGCCTGCTTTGTCCAGCGCTCCTCCGGATGTAAGAACCATGAAGAGCCCAGCGCCGCAGAACCGCAATGGAAATAGCGCAGAATTATCCCGCCTTGGCGGGACTGTATCGCCGATTTTTATTCGGCAAGCCGTTCGAAATTGCGGGCGGCCAGGGATTAGAAATCGAATGCCACTAACTTTTGCGGATCTTTTTGGCGCGCCCGTCTTTGTCCCGGAGGGACATCCGAGAATAGCCCAACGCTTCAGCGTTGGGTCCGGGTGCCATCTCCGACTGAGTCCCGAAGGGACGGCTGAGGTGCTGGGGAGGATTCGGCCGTCCCTTCGGGACTCGTTGGCCGACCGGGCCTCCCCCCAACGCTGAAGCGTTGGGCTGTTTCCAATCATCCCTCCGGGATGAAGACCACCAAAAGCTAGTTGCATTGGATTAGAAATCTTCGCTACGAAGTTTGCGTCGGCCGCGCAAAAGCAGTACGAACCACATGGAAGAGCAATCCTTTCGTGTGGTTCGTTTTTTCGGACCCATCGCCGACTGGTACTCCTCAAATCGCCTTCATGAACGGAATTAGCCGAGCTGGATAAAATCGCGCAGGTGACACATTAACGATGCATTAATAAATTTCAATCCACCATTAAATATTCATTAACAGCATTAGTATGCTAAATTCTAAGTTTATGTAGTGCAAACGCTTAACCATGTGTCTGAACCCTGTGGCACCAAGGGTGCTTAGTGGTGTTTCCGAGCCTCAGCGGTGCAGTGACGTGATGGATCCGAACGGATTCACGCACCACAATTAACGTGGCGAAAAGGCGAGGCGTTCGAAAGAGCGGCGGATCGATCCGGCGCTTAAGTCAAAACAAAACCGGCCCCACCGCGGGCCAAAAAAAGCATATGGCACAAGCAGAATCATCAAGCAGCAAACCACCAACTACCAAGGCAACGCTCGGCCTTACCGGGCTGACGGTCAACGCCATGGCGCTCATTGCGCCGGGCGCCTTTCTGTGGCTCACGTTTCAAATCCAGGCACTCTACGGGGCGCCCATGGCCGGCTGCGCCATGTGGTTCGGCATTTTGGGAGCGCTGATGCTGTGTTTTGCCACGGCGATCAGCTACGCCGAGCTTTCCAAGCTCTTTCCGGGAGCCGGTTCGTCCTACCTTTATGCGGAGCAGGCCTTTCTTTCGAAAACCAGTGCCTTCAAGTTCGCCCGCGTGGCCAAGTTCTTCACCGGCTGGGCCAGCCACTTGTATTACTGGGTTTATCCCGGCTGCATGGTCGGTGTGACGGCGATTCTCGTTGGCTATCTGGCCAGCCAGTTTTGGCCGAACACATTCAGTGGCACCTACAACAGCCCGCTCCTGATGTTCCTCTTCTGCATCGTGTTCGCCTTCGGCGTCGGTTACATCGCCTTCCGTGGGGTCAACGGCTCGACGGGCGTCAACGTCGCCATCAACATCATTCAGATTAGCGCACTGATCGTATTCTCGATTATCGCTCTTGGTTACCGCGCGAGCCATCCCCAGGGCGCCCCGGCCATTCACCTGTCGAATGGCACGGCGATTAATTACAATGTGGACTCGGTCCCCGTCACCGACGACAAGGGCAAGCCGGTGCAGGACACCTGGGCGGACAGCAGCCCCAAGACCGATGATAAAGGGCAGCCCGTCTTTAAAACCCAGGACCGGACCGTGAGCAAAGACGACTTGGACAAGGATAAGAACAAGGACGCCGCGGTGCTCGGTGCGCTGACCGCGATGGGCCTTGGTGAAGGCGACCCCTATCCGGCCTGGCAGAAGGACGATGCCGGCAAGCTCAAGCTCGACAAGGACAGCCATGCGATCGCCGACCCCTTCACGATTAGTTACAAACCTGAGGAAGCATACACCGGCAAGCCGGGCGACGCGAAGGACCCGCTAACGTTCAACTTTCACCCGAACCCCGGGTCGGTTGTGGCGCCCCACGGGTTTAGTTTCATGTTCATCCAGGCCTGCATTGCGATTCTCATCCTGGTGGGCTTCGAATCCGTCACCGCCATGGGCGAAGAGGCCAAGAACGCCAAACGCGACGTGCCGCGCGCAGTGCTGCTCTCCCTGGTGATCCAGGGGGCCTTTTGTTACCTGTTCGAGTATTTCGCCGCGAACTATATGCTGAACAACGGCTATACCATCTCGAACGCCGGGGCTTCGAGCGCGCCGCTGGGGGACATGATGCTCATTGCCGGCACCTGGTTGTTTGGGAGTCCCGCTGCGGGCAAAGCGTTCATGCTGGTTCAGGCCTCCACGGTCTTCCTCGCGCTGATCGGGACGACCTTGTCCTGCATCAATACAGGCGCCCGCGTGACCTACGCCATGGGACGCGACGAGGAAGTGCCCTCGCACTTTGGCCTGGTCCACGGCCGCACCCTCTCGCCCCATCGCGCCATCTGGACCCTGGTTGTCATCTCAGTGGTTATCGGAATCATCACGGTCAGCGTCTATCTGGGCGGCACTACTCCCGCCGCGCTCGACAAGCACAACTTCTGGTACAGCCTTGGCATCTTTAAGCCGGAAACCTACGCCGCCTGGCCGAACACACTGGTCATCATCACGCTGATCAGCAACTTCGGCACCTTCCTGCTTTACATGACCACCTGCGTGATCGCGATGGTCGCATTCAAAGAGCACCACTCCTTCAACGGGTTCAAACACTTCTTTGTCCCCCTGTTCGGCTTGCTGGCAAACCTCGCTTGCATGCTGTTCTACTTGATCGGCCCGTTCATGGTTAGCGGGATGAGCAAGAAGGAACCCTTTATCGCGCTGGGCGTGGCTGCCGTGTGGGGCATATATGGGTTCTTCTATTTCAAGAAACGTAGCGCCGAGACCGGCAAGGAAATGATGCTAACGCAGAAACCAGCCTGAAGCGCGATTGGTCCTGGCGCTTCGACGAACATGAGATTGCAGGGGGTCGCGCCGAGCAATGAACGCTCGGCGCGACCGGTGGCCGAAAGGGCAAACTAAAACACGACGACGAAGACTAAACCACAACAATTGTGAACACACCCAAAAGCACATTGGAGCTGGCGAAGAAAGAAGGCGCGAAGATGGTGGACATCAAGTTCGTGGACACCTTCGGAACGTGGCAGCACTTCAGCATGCCGATCAGCGAACTCACCGAGGAATCCTTCAGCGACGGGCTTGGATTTGATGGCTCCTCGATCCGCGGCTGGAAGAGCATCGAAGCCAGCGACATGCTGGCGATGCCTGATCCCGACACCGCGTTCATTGATCCGTTTTGCGCCGTGCCGACGTTGAGCCTGACTTGTACGATTGCCGACACCATCACGCGTGAGGCCTACGACCGCGATCCGCGAGGCATCGCGCAACGCGCCGAGCAATACCTCATCGGAACCGGCATTGCCGACCAGGCCTTCTTTGGCCCGGAAGCGGAATTCTTCGTTTTCGACAACGTGCAGTTCGACACCAAAAGCAACGGCACTTTTTATTCCGTGGACTCCGAGGAGGCCATTTGGAATACGGGCCAGGCGTGTTGCGGCACGCCTAACTTGGGTTACAAGATACGTCACAAGGAAGGTTACTTTCCCGTGCCGCCGGCTGACACGCAACAGGACATCCGCACCGAAATGGTGCTGACGATGGAGCAGCTTGGCGTAAAGATCGAGCGCCAACACCACGAAGTCGCCACCGGCGGCCAGGCGGAAATCGACTATCGGTTCGAGACTCTTGTGAAGTCGGCGGATGCGATGATGGTCTATAAGCACGTCGTCAAGAACACCGCCAAAAAGCACGGGAAAACGGCCTGCTTCATGCCCAAGCCGCTTTTCGGCGATAACGGCAGCGGGATGCACACGCACCAGAGTTTGTGGAAGAAGGGCAAGCCACTTTTCGCGGGCAAGGAATATGGCGGACTGAGTGAACTGGCGCTTTATTACGTGGGCGGATTGCTTAAGCATGCGCGGGCGCTGTGCGCCATTTGCAACCCAACGACCAACTCATACAAGCGCCTGGTGCCCGGCTACGAAGCTCCCGTCAATCTCGCTTATTCCGCGCGCAATCGTTCCGCAGCCGTCCGCATCCCCACCTACAGCGAAAATCCCAAGGCCAAACGCATCGAGTACCGCCCGCCTGACCCGGCGGCCAATCCGTACCTGGCTTTCGCCGCTCTGCTCCTGGCGGGCTTGGATGGTATTCAGAACAAGATCAGTCCAGGCGAACCGCTGGACAAAAATATTTACGAACTGTCGCCGGAGGAGTTGAAAAAAGTTCCAAACGTGGCGGGCAGTTTGAGTGAAGCACTGGAGTGCCTGGAGAAGGATCACTCTTGGCTGCTCAAAGGCGACGTGTTCACGTCGGACTTTTTGGACATGTGGATTAGCACCAAACGCAAGGAGCACGATGCCCTCAGGCTGCGCCCGCACCCGTACGAATTCTTCCTCTATTACGATGTTTGAGGCTCGTCCATCCCTCGCCGGTCGAACGCGTCCCCCAGAACGGCAAGCGTGGAACGCTTTGCTTCTGTAAAGATACCTTCGCACCTTAAGCAGCAGGAGCGAACCCGGCCGCCTCATGGTGGCCGGGCTTTGCTTTCGAGACCACGCGTCCTCGGGCGGGTAGCAGGCCGCCCTGGCGCGCCCGCTCCCTGCACGACTGAATCCGCCCGATTACTTTATTCCCGTCGGTGAACTTTGCAGTTACAGTCTCAGCCATCAATGAAAGTCAAATGCCACCAGCTCTCCAGCCCCGGAGCCGTTCGCGATCAAAACGAAGACTTTATCGAGTTTTGGGAACCGAGCGATTTTGCCGAGTGCCAGGCGAAGGGGAGCATAGCCATCCTCGCCGATGGTGTCGGCGGTGAGGCGAACGGAGCTGTCGCCAGCCGGCTGGCGGCCGAGACCGCCCTCGCCGCGCTCCGGGAGGCAAAGCCGGAGACCTCGGTGAACGATCTGATCCGAGGCATGTTTGATTCGGCCGCCGCCAAAGTCTTCGAGGCGGCGCAGGAAAAAGGCCGGATGGCAACGACCCTCCTGGCCTCTCTCTTCCGCCATGACAAGGTCACCGTCGCTCATGTCGGGGATTCGCGGGCTTATCTCGTCCGGGCGGGAAAAATCAAACGCCTGACGACCGATCATTCGTACACCTCTCTTCAGGTAAAGCTCGGCCTTCTCCTCGAGCGCAAGGCGATGACCAGCGAGCACCGCTCCACCCTGACCCGCAGCATCGGCTACGAACCGATGTGCCATTACGATATCACAACCCTCCCGCTCCAAAAAGGAGACGTCATTTTGCAATGTTCTGACGGACTCTACGGCTACTTGTTGGATGAGGAGATTCTGGAATCCGTCGTCAAATACCACCCCGGCGAGGCCTGCAAACGCTTGATCGCGTTGGCCGAGAAACGGCAGGCCGGCGACAACGTTTCGGTTCAAATCGTGCAGGTGTGGGAAGTCGATCACTCGCCGAGCACAAGCCCGGCTCCAGCCCAGGCCGCTCGGACCGGCGGACGCGAACTCGCAGTGGGTGACGTGCTCGATGGCCGCTTCGAGATTACCGATGTGATCGCCAAGAGCGGAATGGCTTCACTCTTCAAGGCCATCGACCGGACCACCGGAGCGGAGGTCGCCATCAAGGTCCCGTACCTGCAGATTGAGAGCGACATCGCCGGGTTCGACCGCTTCCGGCGCGAGGAAGAGATCGGGCTGCAACTGAACCATCCCAATATCCTCAAAATCATCCCGGTGGAGAATAAAAGCCGGCCGTACATCGTCATGGAATACCTTTCTGGCCAAACGCTCAGCGAGTTGCTCAAGAGCGTCCACCCGCTGCCGGAACCCGACGCGGTCAAAATTGCCAGCCGCATTTGCGAAGCGCTGGATTATATGCACCAGAAAGGGGTGGTGCATCGGGACCTCAAGCCCCAGAACATCATGCTGTGCAATGACGGCACGATACGGATTATGGATTTCGGCATCGCCCGTTCCCAGGCGGGGCGCCGGCTGACCTTTGTGGGTTTTACTCCGGCCATGGGCACTCCGGATTACATGGCGCCCGAGCAGGTCCGCGGCAGCCGCGGCGACCAACGCACCGATATGTATAGCCTCGGCGCGATTCTTTACGAAATGGTCACCGGCGAGCCTCCCTTCGCCGGCGACAGCGCTTATGTCATCATGAACGCCCGGGTCACTGGCGACCCCCAGGCGCCCCGGAAATTAAATCCCAAGCTGACGCCGGTGATCGAGGAAATCATCCTCCACGCGATGGAACGGGACCCCCGGCACCGTTTCCAATCCGCGGCGCAAATGAAGGTCGAACTGGATGATTATGAAAAAGTCGTCATGACCGACCGTGCCAGCCGGTTGCAGGCCCCGCAGATTTGGAAATCGCGGTTCCGTATGGTGCCGATGATTGCAGGATTTGTGCTGCTGCAGGTTGTGCTGTTCGTGCTGCTGCTGGTCTATTTCCGCAAACGCTAAGTGTAACTTAACTGGTAGGGACGCTGTCCCCAGCGTCCCCATCTCTTGCGGAATCTTCCTCGTCCTCATTCTCGTCCTCTTCCTTAACAGATAACACCGATTTCTTTTTGGCTATCCGTGCAATCCGTGGTTGAAGTCGTTCGATTACGCCTTTGCTTCTTTGCGTCTTTGCGTTGAAGTTCCCGCGTCAGGATTCAGCCAGCCGGTAACCCACCCCCACTTCGGTTTGGAACAGGGGCGACGCCAACGGGTCGGTTTCGAGCTTTTCCCGCAAGCGCAAAATGTACACCCGCAGCGAGCGCATATCGTGTTCGTGGTTCGGCCCCCAGATTTCCCGCAGGATTTGCCGATGCGTGAGCACCTTCCCGCGATGCTGAACGAACAGCCGCAGCAAGGCATACTCCTTGGCGGTCAACTTTACCGGCTCCCCCTCGCGCGTGACTCGGCGGTGCGCCAGGTCCACTTCGAGCTTGCCGAAGTGGAAAACCGGTTCGGCTGCGGGCCCCTTGTCCGAGCGCCGCAAGGCCGCGCGCATGCGGGCGAGCAGTTCCTCCGTGTGAAAGGGTTTAGTGACGTAATCATCGGCTCCGCTGTCGAGCGCCTCGATCTTCTCCGCCGTGCCATCCAGCACGGTCAGCACCACGATCGGGGACTGGGTCCACTCCCGCAATTGCCGCAGCACGAGCAGCCCGTTGGTGTCGGGCAACCCCAAATCCAAAATGATGAGGTCCCGCGACTGTTGGGCCGCCATCGCCATGCCGGCCTGCCCGGTGCCCGCGCTGTTGACGGCATAGCCTTGCGCTTCGAGCGCAATGGTCAACAAGCGTTGAATCTGCGGCTCATCGTCAATGATGAGCACGGAGACCGGCTTTTGCGGCGAGGGAGCTTTCACGGGCTCTCATCAGGCGCCAGCGGCGTTTCACCGGCCGGCAGCCGGATCTCGAACAGGGCGCCTCCGTCGGGACGGTTCGCGGCCCGCACCTGGCCGCCTTGCGTCTCGACAAAACCCTTCACGATTGCCAGCCCCAGGCCCATGCCGCCCGGTTTAGCTGTTGGCGTGCGTTGGAACAAGTCGAAAATCCGCGCCACCTGTTCCGGCGGCAGCCCTCGGCCGCGGTCGGCCACCTCCAGGACGACCTCTTTGCCTTCAAGCCGCGCTCCAATCTCGATCGGCGTGCCTGCTCGCGTGTGCACCGCGGCGTTGGCGAGCAGGTTGCCCAGGGCCTGCTCCAACAGGACGGAATCCGCCTTCACCAGCGGCAGCCCCGCCGCGAGCCGCCGCTCGACCGGATGGCCATCCAGCATTTTCCCCAGGTTGCGAAGCGTCGCGTAAACGAGTTCGGCAACGTCGCACCAATCAAGATTCGGCCGGATTTGCCCGGACTGAAGCCGCGCTGCGCTTAACAGACCCTGCACGACGCGGTTTAAACGCGCGGAGGCGGATTCAATCTCGCGGGTCAGATTACTCTGCGCCGGCGACAGCGGGCCGAGCGTGCGCAACGAACTGACCGCGCTGGTGATGGCGGAGAGCGGCGTGCGCAATTCGTGCGAAACCGAATTCAACAGCGTCCGCCCCAGCCGCTCCGACTCCGAGAGCAGTTTCGAATTTACCTCCGCGTCGCGCAGCCGCTGACGATCCAAGGCGATCGCGATTTGACGCGCGAAATGGTCCGCCAGCTCCATTTGCTGCCCGCTCAATTTGAGGCCTGGCTGGAGCCTTAATCCCAGGACGCCCGCGGGGGACCCGCCGGTGCTAAGCGACCAGTATAAACCTTCCAAGGCGGACGCACCACTCTTGCTCGGCCCGGTCGGTTCGCTGGCGGCGAAAGCGCGGACTGCCAGTTTTTGGTCCGGTTCCGACGGATGCCAGGTTGACGCAGCGTAGGCCACCAACTCTCCGGGCTTGGCAGCATCTGGCAACCAGAGCGCTACCTCAGCGCTGAACGTCTGGCCCACCTGCCGCACAATCTTCCCAAGCGTATCCGCCAAATCCGTGGCGGACGCCAGCTCGCGCGTCAGTAGATAGAGAGCGGTCGCGTGCTTCTCACGCTGCTGTTCGGCCAGGCGCTCGGCACGCAACCGCGCGGTCAATTGCGAAATGATCAGCGCCACGAGAAAATACGTGGCAAACATCATCTTGTCATAAAACCCGGCGATGTGGAACGAGTAGGCCGGCGGCGCGAACAGGAAACTCCAGCCGAGGGCGGTGAGGGCGGTGCCGAGCAGGATGGGGCCTCGGCCCACCATCAGCGCCAGCAAAACCACCGAGAGCAAATACACCAGGGCTGCGGCGTGCTCGCCGATCCCGGGCTGCAGCCACCAGTTGAGCAGCGAGGTCAGCGCGAACGCGCCGACCGCAATCACATATTGCCGCCAGCCGGACCGCATCAGGGCCGGCTGTTCGGATTGTGCGGCGGGCACGGTCCACAGCCACCGCCAAAGCCCGGGCGTCTTTTCGTTCCCGGGGCCTCTGTCGCGCAGGGGTTCATGGAGAATCGACTCGGCCATCGCTGGCGGCCAACTTATATCCTCAGCCCTGTTCACGCCACATCGCAATTGCATCGCAGGAAACGACGTTAGTAGCCTCTTGTCTTCCGTCCGCTTAAGAGCAGCGACCTGGCTGCAGGACTCCTCCGGTCAACTCACGCAACATCAACAACTGCTCTCAATGAAAAAACGTTAGCCAAACCACCAGGAGCATCACCAACATAAAAGGCAGGGTGTACTTGACGATATAACCCAGGAACGTCGGTGTGTGCACCTTCTGATGTTCGGCGATGGCCTTAACCATGAAGTTTGGTCCATTGCCAATATAAGTGTTGGCACCGAAGAACACCGCTCCAACACTGATGGCGGTGATGTAGGAATTGAATCTCGGGTTCCCGAGCAAATAAGCAACCTGAATCTGGTCCGCACTGATGCAACCCTGTGCCAGGTCCCCGGGATGATACTTTTGCAGTGCCGCGAAGGTCTGTTTGATCTCTTCCGCATGCGCGCCGGTCACACTAGCCAGGTCCGCGCCCTGGGTGTGGACGAGGTGCGCCACCTGGTTGATGATGTCCGGGGTCAGGAAGCGGCCGAAAGACGCTTTGAGAAAGCAAAGATACGTCGGGGCGTTGTCCAGCACGCTCGAGAGCGTGCCCGAGCCCCAGTAAAAGAAACCGGGCGACGCCAGATCGAACCTGGCCGCATTGAGTTGGAGCCAGTCCAGCGCCGGCATCATGGTGGCGAAAATCCCAATGAACAACACCGCCACCTCCCGGATAGGGTGAAGGGTAAAATGGTTGGCCTCGTGCACCCGCTTGCCCGTGGTGAAATACGATCCAACGGCAGCGGCGAGCATCAGGCTCTCGCGCAGAAACGGCGGCCGGCGGATGAAGACCGACGCCAGAATAATCGCCAGGAAAACCAGATTGCCCAGGCCGTCGAAGCGCCATTGTTCATGAGCGGTTTGCTCGACGCGCACCTCGCGTGGTGCGCGCTGGTAATTCCAGCGATCCAACAGATAAAAAAACACCAACAGCATTCCCACGCCGGCCACCCACATCGGCAGGCAACGCTGGACAACCCAGTAGAAAGGCACGCCCATCAGGTAGCCCAGGAACAACGGCGGATCGCCTATCGGCGTCAGGCAGCCGCCGACGTTCGAGACTATAAAGATGAAGAAAACCACGTGATGCCCGGTCAGCCGATACTTGTTCATCCGCAGCCAGGGGCGAATCAGCAGCATCGAGGCGCCGGTCGTGCCCAACAAGTTGGCCGTAATGGCGCCGATCAACAGGAATACTACATTGATTCCGGGAGTCGCTTCGCCCTTAACGTTGATGTGGATGCCGCCCGAGACCACGAAAAGCGACCCGATCAACGCGATAAAACTCAGATAATCCCGCGCCGTCCGTCCAACGCTTGCGCCGGCGTGCAGGCCAACCAGGTAATAGGCCACCACGAGTGCCCCCAACCCGAAAGCAACTTTGAGGTAATGTTTGCCCCACCAATCCGCGAAGAAAAACGGTGCCAGCGCAATCATCGCCAGCAGCAGCCCGAATGGCAGCATCATCGCGGGATGGACCGGCGTGAGTTCGGAGGTTGCACCCATGCTCAATCCTCAATCAACTCGCCTCGTGCGAAAAGTCAGCGGCGTGAATCGTCGTAGGACGCTTCACGCCGCTCGGCTCAACTGTGTTCGATGGGAGGCAATCAGGCCGTGACACCTGGGGCGCCCTCAAACCGCGTTCGCTCCTTTCTCCTGGGTCCGAATGCGAACGGCCTGTTCCACGGGCGTCACAAAGATCTTGCCGTCGCCGATTTTGTCGGTTTTCGCGGCCCTGATGATCGCCTCGATCGCCGGCTCAACCAGGTTGTCCGCCAGGACCACTTCAACCTTAATCTTCGGAAGGAAATCCACCGTGTATTCGCTGCCACGGTAGATTTCTGTGTGGCCCTTCTGGCGTCCGAAGCCTTTCACTTCGGTCACCGTCATGCCTTCCACGCCAATCTCGGCGAGGGCATCTTTGACTTCATCCAACTTGAACGGTTTGATAATAGCGTCGATTTTTTTCATAGAAGTTATTCGTTATTATGGGACAACCGCCGGCGGAGTTCGAAATAGAGCACACAGCCGTATCCGGCGACCACGCCCCCGGAGACCCACCACTGGCAGCCGTCGCTGAAGAGCAGCGGACAGCAGACCTGGACGAGCACCAGCGCGACCATCAGATAGGCGACCCGGCGGAACGAGCCGGGCATGATCGCCCAGCCGGTCTTGAGTTTGCCGGTCTCCTCAAGCTTTTGGTGGCGCCGGGCAGCCGCGCCCTGCAGCAGTCCGAAGGAAAGCCCGATCAGTCCGCCGGCGGCGAGGCTGCTCAGTTCCCAAATCAGTTTCATGATTTCTGTTAGCACGTGGCAGGTTTATTTTGTTTGGGTTGGGGTGGCGCGATGGCAGAAGCCCTCGCGCCGTCTAATTCTCGCGGGGCTCAGGCGGTTTTGGCCATCGGGCCCACCCCGGAGCGAAGAACCGGGTGCGGCTCACCCTTCGGCATGGGGGTTTCGGACTGTTTATCCATGACCACGCCGGAGTAGCCGGGGACGCCCATTTCAGGAACGTCGAGGCCCTCGATTTCGACATCGAGGCTGACACGATTGCCACTGACGAGTTTCTCGGCGATGTAATAAACAATAAGGGAAAGCACCGACAATGTGATGAAGCAAGTGGTGACGCCGATGAACTCGGCTATGAATTGGCTCAGACCTCCGCCGTAGAACAAGCCTTTGACACCACCGGAAACGCCGTTATAACCGTCGCCATAAGTCCCGTCGGCGAACAGTCCGAGCGAGAGACAGCCCCAGCAACCGTTGACGCCATGGACCGAAATGGCGCCGACGCAATCATCAATGCCGAGTTTGTCGAAGAAAAACACCGACTCGACAACCAGAATGCCCGCGACGAGACCAAGGATAGACGCGCCACCCGCGCTCACAAAGGCGCACGGACAGGTAATCGCCACCAGGCCCGCGAGCATGCCGTTGCACATCATGGAGGGGTCGGGTTTCTTGGTCCGGAACCACCACATCCACAAGGTGGCGCCCAGGGCGCCCCAAGCGGAGGCGAGCATGGTATTGACCGCAACAACCGCGATACGCAGGTCGGTGCCGGCGAGGCTTGAACCGGGGTTAAAGCCAAACCAGCCGAAAGCCAGGATGAAGGTGCCAAGCATCACGAGCGGGATATTGTGCGGCACGATAGGATGGACGATTTTTCCGTTCTTGTCGTATTTGCCATAGCGAGGTCCAATCAACCAGGCGAAGATGAGCGCGATGACGCCGCCTTGCATGTGCACGACCGAGGAGCCGGCGAAATCGACGTGGCCGTGGCCAAGGCCGAAGTTCACGCCCAGTTGGGAGAGCCAACCGCCACCCCAAACCCAATTGCCGAACAGCGGATACATCATAGTGCCGATGCAGCACCCATAGATCATGAAGGCGGAGAATTTCCACCGCTCAGCCGCAGCGCCGGTCGGGATGGTGGCAGTCGTGTCCATGAAGACCATCTGGAAGAGGAACAGCGCAAAAGCAGC
The DNA here is from genome assembly GCA_035566435.1 of Candidatus Acidiferrum sp. Lineage (GTDB taxonomy): Bacteria > Verrucomicrobiota > Verrucomicrobiia > Limisphaerales > UBA8199 > DATMRF01. The sequence continues at coordinate 2,242 of DATMRF010000045.1, read as the reverse complement.
GGTATCGTAGCCGGCCCCCTGGAGCATAAAGCCTTTGAGGCCGAGCAGCCCGAAGGGTTTGCCGAAAAGATTAATGGTCAGCTCGTGATTTAACCCCGGATAGCCACCCATCGTGCTGATGGCGCCGAGCCCACCGAACATGAAGGCAAAGCCGCACACGTAGAAGCCAAGCATGCCCATGGGATAGATCATGAAGTTCATGGACATCGTATGGCCGGCGTTTTTCGCCCGGCACAACCCGGTTTCCACCAGGGCAAAACCGGCTTGCATGAACATGACCAGGAAGCCCGTGATCAGCGTCCACATGAAGTTGATCGCCACCCGGTTGTGGCCCACCGAGTCGGACAACCTGACGGCCAAGGGCTCGATCTTGGATTGTGCCACGTAATCATCGTAGGCTTTTTTCTTGTCGGTGTAGTCCTTGACCTTTGCCGGGTCCTTTTGGTCATCGGCGCTCAGTGCGGCCGGGGCGGCGGGAACGAACGTGGTTCCATCCGCCGCAGCGGCGTCTGAGGAGGCCCCCGTTTTAGTGCCGCTGGGGTCGGGCGTGGGTCCTGTGTCGGCAGGGGCAGCCGCCGCCGGGGCGTTGGTCCCAGCCGCCATGGCCATGGCGTTAGTGCCGGCGGTTGCGGTGTTGGTGTCCTCCGCACGGGCCAGGCCGGCCGTGAGGAGCAGCAACGCCGCGAACGAAGAGACGAGTCTGCTGGTCATAAGCTTTCTCCGAATTGTTGGTATGTCATTCATGGAACTGTTGGTTTGTCATTCATGGAACGATTGTGCTGTTCGCGCGAACGAAGCATCGGAGCGTCGTTTCACGCCTTCTTTCATTTCCTGCCGGGCTGCACCCGGTCGTCTGGCCGGCATTTCCGAAGCGCGGGGTAGCGAGTGTTGTCAGTCCGGCCATTCGGCCGTGGCTCGCTCGGGTAACTCGGGACAGGTGCCATGCCATCGATGGGGCTCCTAAGCACGGCAGATGCCACCCTTCCTGAAAAGTTAACGACATGTTAATATTGGCTGAAATCCCTGTGCTTTGCTAGTTCGCCAGGATAAAGCCTAAATCAGTCGGAATGCACTTTGGTGTAGCAATTTGAACACCTTGGTCATTATTAAAAACTAATTAATAACAAATTCCGGCTCTCTGTCGCTCGGACCTCTTACGCTACGCATGGATGCAATTGAAAGCACCGACCAACACAGCCCGGCAAAGCCGCAATTGCCACCAGCGATCGGCTGGTGTTCGTCGATGCGGTTTGGCAGCCGAGCCCGGCCACGGGGTCTTATGGAGTGCGCCGGCAGAGGGCAGCGGCGACGGCGCTTTGGCTTCCGGCGGAGCCGGCCCACTCTCGCGTGCAGCCTCGTCTGGATGAGTGTTCAGAGTTGCATCGAAAGCGCTCCGCGCAAAGCCAAAGTGGTGTCGCGCTTCGCTTGCCACCGCACTCCATGGTGCCCGTTACCACTCTGGAGCCGCGTCGTACTCATCATAGATTTGGAGTTTGTTGGTCTTGACGCCGTAGATGGTTTTTACCTGGGCGGGTGTGGCGGAGCGCTCGAACCACGCGGCTGAGCACCATGGATACTGGTTGGCGAGCGGCACGAGCTTGTTGACCCACTTGGCCAGCTTAGGCGATGGAAACCGCAGCAGGATGGAGTTGCAGTTCAGGGCTGGAATATTTTTCCGTGATTGGGCGTTCGTAGGTGAAATTAAGCGTAACCGAGTGCAGGCAGGAGGACACAGTCCATGGTCTACGGTCCGCAGGGGGGCGCGCGATGGTGCCGTCGGGGAAAGAGGGTGCAGACACCTGCAGATGGCTGCAGATGGCTACAGATGGCTGTCGATAGGAGGAATGAAACGTAATGCGTGACAAAAAATATTTTGGCGTTCGGATTGCTTCGGATTGGTTTGTGCCGGCAAGGAACACCCCGGGGGGAGGTCTGGCGGTCGCGAGGCAGTTGGGTTCGCTGCCGGGTCGCAATTTCAGTAAGCTCGATTTTGGGCCCGATGGGTCTCGACAGGTCCCGATAGGTCCCGATAGTTCACGGCCTTTTGAATTGCCTGGAAGAGCTATCGGGAGCTATCGGGAGCAGGAGCGGGAGCTATCGAGAGCTGCGGACGGGTAAGACAGGCCCAGCGAAAGCATAAAGGATAAAACCGACGGAAAAGCGTGGAGAGGCCGAGTATCAGTTCGTGCTAAAATGCGGGAAGTGGTATTACGCGGTAGTAGCTGTTAGTAGCTGATATTTT